>CAYPFN010000026.1:0-2929 GCA_964410325.1 uncultured Azospirillaceae bacterium | reverse complement strand
GCGTAAGGGCAGGAAGATTGCAGGCTTACGAGAGGATAAAGGAAATTGAGGCTCTATTGAGCGCAGAGTAAGGAGGCCTAAATGGCAACAGCAAACTTAACAGATGAAGACATCTTAGCAATCGCACAGGCAGTAGTCGACCTGATGATTAGCGGGTCTGTTCCAACGGACTACGGGGTAGTAGAAGAGCCTTTCACGACTCCTACGGGGGATGATAGGCAGAACTACTATCTTGCGGTGATTAAAGAAACAGAGACAGAGAAAGAAGCGGGCAACATGAACTTGTCTCAGCTTTACGACGCTTTTGAGTCGGATGCTAAAGCGGGCGTGGACAGCTACATTGAAACCACGAGTAAGCCTACTTTGGATGCATACGTGACGACTAAGGAAGGAGAGATTGACACGTACGTTGATAACACGGTCAAGCCTTCTTTGGATAGTTACGTTGAGGTAGCTAAAGGCTATGCAGAAGAAGCTGAGGAACAGGCAGAAGAGGCAGAATCTCAGGCTCAGACGGCTTCAGGATACGTCACAGAGATACAGACCTACTTAACAAGAGCAGAGAAGGCAGTACTTGATGCAGAGGAGGCAGTCTCTGATTGTGAGGCGGTCCTTGCAGATACTAAGGCAGAGGGAGAGAGCTTACTTTCAGACCTTCAGGCCTTAGCACAGGCGAAAGTCGTTTCCCCTATCATGGTGGAGGGGGAGATGTATGGCTACTCTCTGCACACAGACGGTGGAGATTTATTCCTGGATATATCAGAGATTGAAGAAGAGGAGGAGGAATCGGCATGAGTTCTTTTTTAGCAGGCAAGATTGACTCGGTGATGCAGAGAAGCGCCATTGAGTCACTGGAGATTAAGGACACTATCACGTATAAGAGGGTGTCACGTTTTGAAACTCCTACTACAAAGGCGGTTGTGAATGACGCATCTGTCTTGATGGCTGTAGGGAGTGAGAACGCAAGCAATCGCAGGGCTTTAATCATCCGCAATGACGGTGAGGGCGTTGCACTGATCGCAGGCGTTTCTACTGGCGGGGGTTTTAGATTGCTTCCGGGTAAGTCTGTAGTCTTTGAGTTTGACGCAGAGACTATCACAGAGGACACAAGCGCAGGCACAAAGACGGTGACATATGCAGACGTGAGCATATACGCACGAGCTGAGACTATCAGCACGGAAATTTACATTGAGGAGGTGTAAGGATGGCGCAGAGTTTAAGGACGATATACAGCGCAGGGCCTACTTTTGAGAGAAAGCAGAGGCTTACAGATGAGGGCAATGGAAAGTATCTCTTAGAGTGGCTTGATGAGAACGATGAGACACTGGTTTCGATGGAGATGCTCATCTCTGGAAGCAGTGACGGCACGATTAGTGCAAACTTCAATTTGATGAAGGAGCAGAACAAGGCGCTGTTCATCAATCCTGAAGAAGGGACAGCAGAGGAGGTGATAGCATGAGAGACTTGGATTATGTAGAGAAAAGGATAATTGAAATTGAAAAGGAAGTAACACGCTTGCAGGTACAGAGTGACGGCACAATCGGGTGCACCACTAAGGATGACTTTCTCCGCCTGAAAGTCTTAAAGGATGAGTACGAAGACTTAACAGAGGGCGAAAATGTCCTGATGTTCAATCCCTCTGGCGTCATGGAGCCTTTATACGTAGTGCATCCTGAAGCGGGTCAGCAGTACGAAAACTATTGGGCATCAGAACTTGAGAACGTGCTTTCGTCTTTGACGACGTACAAGGACGTTCTACCATGCTTTAAGAGGAACGGGAAGGCTGATACTAGGTTCTACGTCAACAAGTACAAGTGCGTGAAGATATACACAGACGGGACTAGTGGCACTAACCACGCAGTAGGGCTTTATGGCATGTCTCCAGCGCATTCTGGTGGTGGCTTTAGTGTAAGCTATACAGGCTCAATCTCTGCAATTGATGCAGTCAATGCAGGCACTCCTCCTTCCTCTTTCCCTGATAGTTTTTCCGACTTCATAAAGAAGAAGCATATGATAACGTGGGATGAGTATGCTTTCCTCTGCTTACTGGCTACAAAGTACAGGTTCAATCCATATGGCGACACATCTAGAGGCGCTGATACTTTAGGCAACCTTGGAGAGCCGGCGGAATACTTCTATAACAGCTCAAGCGAAGGATATGATGAATATCCGCATACTAAAACAGGCACAGGACCACGCTCTTGGAGGCATAATGGGAAGTTTACAGGCATTGCTGATTTAGTCGGGGGAGTACGTACAATAATTGCAGGCGTCAGGGTTTCTTCTGGCATAATAGAGGCAATCGATTTTACAGAGACAGATGGGACGCTCTCAGCCTCTGATGTCGGTACCGACAGTACACTTTGGCGTGCTATCAGTACAGAAGACGGGTCCTTTATTGACCCATCCACTGTTGATGGAAACACGGTAAAAGCGTATTGCATAGACATGGCGTCAGAGTTGACGAACTACGCAGGCGCTCATGTTATTTCCGACGAGATAACAATCCGCTCCGGTGATTACTATACTAATGAGTATAACTACAACATCACGTGGAAGGAGGGCCTGAGGAAAGACAAGACCGTACAGCTTCTTGGCTACGCACCTTTCAGCGGAGATTTCAATCTCTCTGGGGGGCAGTATCTTAAGAACAATGACGGTTCAATATGGACTAACATAGCGGGTGGCTACTGGTACAACGGCCCTTATGCGGGCCTCCGGTGCGTGGGTGGGTCCGTCGTGTTTTCGGGCACGCACTCCACTGTCGGCCTCCTTCTCGCTTCAAGGGACTAGCACAATACAGGGATGGAACGTGGCTAATATCTGCTTCCATCCCTTAATAAAGACAGGAAAGATTACAGAATGCAATCTAAAGGCGTCGCTTCAGTCGCTCAGAGGGTATCTGGGGCACTGTTCCATCCATAATAAA
>CAYPFN010000025.1:0-3283 GCA_964410325.1 uncultured Azospirillaceae bacterium | reverse complement strand
GCTGCCAGAAGAAAATGAGAATGTGGTTACGAATTTTACGGCCAAACATGCTGATGTGAGCTTTGCTGACCATGCGACATTATGGCTAAAACGGTTGGATGCAGCTTATCCTTTTACGGAAAAGCGTTTTATTAAGTTTTCGCCTTTGACGACCAACACGGATGGCTTTTTCTTTTGTATGATGAAAAAAAACAGATATCCTTAAGGCATTAAGGATATCTGTTGGTTAAAATTATAGTGATAGATTTGTCACTACTAGGCAAGTCCATCTACTACAATCCGCTATTAGACCATCAGGAGTTTCAGAACATGGGTGCTCATCGAAGCATCGTGTTTTGCCACCGTCTGTACATTGGTACTGCCCAGTAAGACATATAATCTCTAGCTGTTCAAAATCACTAATAGCTCCATCACTGTTACAGACTATGTTGCCATCGTCATCTTGAGATTGTGTATAATTATCATTACAGGAAAGGAATTTGTATGTAGTTACGCCGTCATTGGTACACTCGTCACAACTTGCATTATCTATACATTCGGTAAGTGTATAATCAGAACAATCAGCAACACAATCGGAGATGTAGTCTACAAATGCAGGCAAATAAACGTCGCCGCTGGTAGTATATTTATATGAACTATATTCAGCGGTATATCCATCTTCACATTCAGTTACCTTATAAAGAGTATGTCCGCCGGCAGAACACTTTGTGCAAGATTTAGCATTGGTAGGACAGTTAAACAACCAATGGTCTGCACAACTGATAGAAGAACAGGCTTTATAACTTGTATCAAAGGGGCAGTAGAGATAATGCTCGCAGTTGTCGACATCGGAAGTTGAGTAACCTAAAGTTTCACAATCTCCTGCGGCGGTAGTGTTGCTAGCGCAAGAGGAAGTACCGCCGTAGTCGTTGACACAAGTCAGAGCCAAAGCAGAAGAAGTGGATAAAAGCGTTAAAACGCCAAAGAAAGAAAATTTAATAAACATAATATAAACTCCTAAATAACGAACGAAGAATAGAAACGGAAGGTCCTGCCGCGGAGCTTTCTGGGAGACGATATAATATATAGGCATGTGAGGAAGAAACGCCTTGAGGAAGCAGGCGGCAGGAAGAAAAAGGGTATAAATTTAACAAACAAGCCATAGAACAACCTCCGTAAAAGGCTCATACGACTCATTATAAACCGTTTTTTTTTTTTGCAACTTTAAAGTAACTTCGCGGAAGATGTACCTTCCTTAAAGGTTTGTTTTGCCAGGGTTAAGCGTATGTAAAGGATGTTTTTTTTATGTTGTCGGTCTAAAAAAGGGCTTTTTTCACAGGATGAAAGATTATGAAATTTTTTGTAATAATCTATGTTTTGACTTAAATTAAAATTATACTATCCTATGGTCGTTAAATCTTAATATGAAAGGAATGTATTATGGCGAAAATTCATCAATCAGCAGTGGTAGAGGAGGGTGCCCAAATTGCGGAAACTGCAGAAATCGGTCCTTTTTGTTGGGTTGGTTCACGAGCGAAAATCGGTGAAAATGTAAAGCTTCTGGCGCGCGTCAGCGTGATGGGGAACACCACTATCGGCGAAGGCACCATTGTTTTTCCGGGGGCTTGTCTGGGAGGCGGTCCGCAGGATCACGGCAATGAGTTTCGAGAGGAGGCAAAGCTTATTATAGGCAAAAACAATATCATCCGTGAAAATGTTACAATGCAGTGCGGTACACCAAAAGAACATTTTACCACGACGGTTGGCGATAATGGCATGTTTATGGTAAATTCGCACGTGGCGCATGACTGTGTGGTCGGTAATAATGTGATTATGACCAATAATGCAGTTATCGGGGGCCATGTCCGCTTAGGCGATGGGGTGATTATCGGCGGAAATTCGGCCGTGCATCAGTTTTGCCGAATCGGCCGTAAAGCTATGATTGGTGGTATGAGTGGTGTTAGCCGGGATGTTATTCCGTTTGGCATGGTTACCGGTGACCGTGGTAAACTGCGCGGTTTAAATGTTATCGGTTTAAAACGTAGTGGAATCGACGAATCGACGGTTAAGTCCATAACCCGCGCTTATATGTTTCTATTTAAAGGCAAAGAAGGCACGTTTGAGGAGCGTTTGGCTCAAGCGCGTGAAAAATATAAGGATAATGACATGGTTATGGAACAAATCAAGTTTATTGACGAGGCTCTGAAAGGCAAACGCAATTTGATGACGGCTGAGTAACTTATTTTAAGAATTATCCGATTTTGTACCTTGTATCTGTATGATGCAGGGTATTTTTTTATGTGTTGCATATGATATGATGTTTATTTTTATGCAAAAACAATATCTTATAAAGTTGCGGGGGGGGGTAACTTTTTGGTTGAAAAATAGATTTATTTGAGTATTATGCTGTATATTTATAATATACGTTTAATTTTTACACCGCTTAGAAGGTTTGACGAGTGTTTTAATGCCTAGAATAAGTGTCATCATACCGGTTTACAATATGGAAAAGTATTTATCACGATGCTTAGACAGTGTGATTGGGCAAACTTTTTGTGATTTTGAGGTGATTTGTATTGATGATGGTTCAAAAGATAAAAGCCTGCGTGTGTTGCAAGACTATGCGAAGCGTGACAAACGGATTGTGGTGATAAGCCAGCCAAACGGTGGCGTATCTGTGGCCCGGAATGTCGGATTGAATCTGGCCAAAGCGCCTACCATCTGTTTTATAGATGCCGATGATTATGTTCATCCTGAAATGTTGGCATGTATGCATAAGGTTGTGGAAGACAAAAAGGTTGATGTTGTTAGTTGCCTGATTGCAAAAGTTAACGAAAAATTTTATACTAATTATACTAATACGTGTCCCCCCCCCCAGACACAACCTACAAACACTGAGAAACTAAAAATTTTAGAGTTTTCCAGCCCATTGGATGCTTTTATGCGCGTTCATTCAGTGCGGACATCTTGCTGTGCAAAACTTTATAAGCGGGAAATTCTGAAAGGTATTTATTTTGAGCCGAATATCCGCTTTGAAGACATTCCCTTTACCTTGGAGGTTATGAATAAGGCCAAAAACCTGGCCTTGTTGAAGGCGCCGCTTTATTTTTATCGGCAGAATCCCGAATCGTTTATTCATCAGCCTTTTACGGCCGATGCTTCCCAACTTTCAACCGAATCGGGGGGAGAAGCTGATGAAACTTTTGCCACCGGCATTATTAAAACCGTTAACTGGTACTCGGAAAATATGCAAGGAGAGTTATGTTGCCTAGAGTGAGTATTATAATGCCTGTGTATAATACCA
>CAYPFN010000024.1:9813-15298 GCA_964410325.1 uncultured Azospirillaceae bacterium | reverse complement strand
AGAGCAATATCCTGAACTTTGGGAGAAAAACTGGTGTCCGCTGTTTCATTATATGCTGGAATATAAAGAGTTGATGCAACAAGCGCTTAACAAGACTAAAATAAAGAAAACCAAATCCGGAAAGGCAATGGAAAGCACAGATTATAAGCTGGTTTCCGCATCAAGGTATTTTAACAAACGTTGGTATTTGAAAACATATCCTGATGTTAAGAAAGCGGGTGTTGATCCTGTGGAACATTATTTACAATTCGGGTGGAAGGAAGGTCGCAATCCAAGTAAAAAGTTTAATACAAACGATTATCTAGATATAAACACTGATGTTAAACGGGCCAAAATGAACCCACTTTTGCATTATGAGAAACACGGAAAAAGAGAAGGAAGGGAAATTTCATTTAAAACAATAAAAATTCGTTATAGTGGTTCTTGGCTGTTTTTAATGATGATTAATCGTTTCTTGAAATATTGTCAAGTTAAAATAATGTATCATAATTTTATTAATAAAAATATTAATGATATATATGATAAAATTTCAAAATTTCCGCAATTTGAAACAAAATCTAAACCTCTTGTTTCTATTATCATTCCAATATATAATCAATATAAGTATACTGTTTCTTGTTTATATTTCATAAAAAAATACACGACAAATATAACTTATGAAATTATTTTGATTGACGATAATTCTTCCGATGAAACAAGGAATATATCGGAAAATACATTTAATACAACAATCATACATAATAAGAAAAATAGTGGTTTTTTACAAAATTGTAATAAGGGAGTAAAAAAAGCAAGGGGAAAATATATTGTTTTATTAAATAATGATATTTTAGTTACAAAAAACTGGCTTAAATATTTATTACAAGTTTTTAGCACCCAATCTTCAGTTGGAGCTGTAGGAGGGATGCTAATATTTCCAAACGGATTAATACAAGAAGCCGGGAGATATGTTTTAAAAAATGGTATGAATATTAATAAAGATAAAAATGTTCTATTTGAAAAATTTCAAGGAAAACTAGAAAAGGTTCATTATTGTTCTGGTTGTTTGCTATTATTTAAAAAATCTATTTGGACTAAAGCTGGCGGATTTGATACAAAATTTGCTCCTGCTTATTATGAAGATGTAGATTTTTGCATGACTTTACGGGAAAAATTACATCTTCATATATATTGTGAACCTAAGTGTAAAGCAATTCATTTTCATAACGTCAGTTACAATTCTCAATCAAAGCATTTATCTGATATTAACAAAAACAAATTTATAAAAAAATGGAAAAAGGAATTAGAAAAGGATGAATATAAAATAAAATTATCTCCCGATGAAAAGGAATTGATATCTACTTCTGATTATTTTGATGAAGACTTTTATAGAAGAACATATAAAATTTCAACGGATTGTATTCAACATTATTTTGATAAAGGTTGGAAATTAAGTTATAATCCTAGTGAAAAGTTTGATACTTCTTATTATCTTATGCAAAATTTTGACGTCGTCAAAAGTGGTATAAATCCTTTATTACATTTTTTAAAATCTGGATATAAAGAAGGTCGTTCCCCCTTGCCTCATAGTCTTAATAAAAACTTTTTACCTTTCAGTAATTATTTGGATGAATTAAAACTATTAAAAGAACCAAAAATATTATTTATTACTCATAGTTATAGCTTAACCGGTGCTCCTTTAGCCGTTTTTAAAACAGCGCTCTTTTTCAAAAGGAACGGTTGGAACGTAACCGTAGTAGGCTTTGATAATAAAGAACTCGTCTCTAATTATATTATACAAAATATCAAGGTTTTTCATGGGCATGAATATTATTTTGCCCCTGAAATGTTATCCGAAAAACTCAAAGTCTTTGATTTTATTTTTGCCAATACTGTTTTATCATATAAATGGATACGAATTTTACCTCATGATACATATCTGTGGAGAATATCTGAGGGACAAGAAATTTTCTTACAATATAACGATCCTTTGTTATTTGAAACATTAAAAACTTCACAAAATGTATATGCTGTGAGTGATTATACGAGAAAAATTCTTTACCCTTTGAATAAAAATGTAAAGTTGCTTTTATATGGTATTGAAGAACAATCTCAATCTGTTTCAACAACCAAAACTGATGATATTATTAGGTATTTAATCATAGGTAATTATTGTAAAAGAAAAGGTCAGGATATTGTCTTAAAATCTATTCCTTTATTGCAAGCAAAGGGAATTAACAATTTTGAATTCTTTTTTATGGGGAGTGATTTTAATAATAGAAAAGATGAAAAACATGCAAAATTTATTGGTGTTTTAAAAGATGCTGAAAAGTATTCTGTCATACAAAAGTGTGATATCTTGTTGTGTCCTTCATTAGATGATCCAAATCCTCAAGTCGTGATGGAAGGTATGATGATGCACAAACCTTGTATCGTAACTGACCAGACCGGACAGAAAGATATCATTACTCACGAAATCAATGGTTGGGTTATCAAAGCCGGAAGTGTTTCTTCTTTAGTTGAAACAATAAGTAAAATACAATCTTTAGAAAAGAAAACTTTACAAAATATCGGTGAAAAATCATATCTGCTTTATAAACGATTTTTCACACAAGAAAAGTACTTTGAACAAATTAAACATATTGTCGAAAGGTAAGAACTCTATGCTGGAAAATCTTGAAGAAATATTAATAAGAAATAAACGTCCAGTCATTGCAATATCATATGATTATAAAGGATGGATATTAGAGAAATTTGCCAAACATATCAAAGAACTAAATAAAGATAAATATGATTTTCTTTTATTTAGTGTGCATCATCTGCGTAAATATCCATATTATTATAAAGAACTTTTTCAGCATGTTGATTTAATCTTAAATATGCTACCTTCAATTTTATTAGATATTAAAGCTCTTACTGACAAACCTATTATTAATGCTGTTCACCATTGGGTTGACGATCAAATGATGCTTCCTTATATTAAAAATTCTCAATATATTGTGACGGTATCTAATGAATGGCGTGATAAGATTATAAATAACTTTGCTTTTCCTAAAACAAAAGTTATGACTATTTATTGCGGAATTGAAGATAGATTCCTACACAAACATTCGTCTCTTTATCCTAAAAATAATAATTTAATTTCATTAGGTTTTTTTGCTAAAAATACAAGTAACGAAAATGACAGGAAAGGTACTCGCCATCTAAAAAAACTAATATATTATCTTAGAGATAATAATAAATTACAAAACTTTCGCATTATTATTTCAGGGGTTGGATGGCAAAGTTTTATTGATGAAATCCGTAGCTTTGGAGCTAACGTTATTTATGCAGAATATGTTCCTGATGATAAAATGCCTTCTCTTTATACTTCTTTAGATTTTTATCTAATGTTATCTGATATAGAGGGTGGTCCTGCCACAGTTTTAGAAAGCATGGCTTCTAAAACTGCTGTAATTTCAAACAATATCGGTATTGTAAAAGATCTCGGCATTAACGGTAAAAATATTATATTAATTGATCCGACAAACCCAAAACAAATTTATGAAGCAATACAACTATATACCAATAATTCTAAACAAAAAAATGATATTATTCAAAATGCATATAATCTAGTTCTAAACATGACCTATTCAAATGTATTCAAAGATTATAGTAAAATTTTTTCTACCTTTTTAAAAAATTACAAATCTGGTATTGTTACAGCTTTAAATCTAAAAAAGATACAGAATTTTTTATATAAGCAGGCACCAAATGTTAGGAGAAAATAAAATGACAACATACTACATAGTTTCAGGTGGTTTTGATCCGATACACGAGGGACATATAGAGATGATAAAAGCATCGGCAGAGGCCAGCGACGGGGTGATTGTGCTGGCTAATTCAGATGCCTGGCTGTGTCGCAAGAAAGGCAAGAACTTTCACAGTCTGAAAACCCGGAAGGCGATTTTGGAGAATTTAAAAGGCGTTATTGATGTTTTGGAGTTCGATGACGAGGACAACTCGGCCTCGGACGGTATCCGGAAAGCACGGGCGAAATATCCGGATGCGCATCTGGTGTTTGCCAACGGTGGCGACCGCGGTAAGGACAATATACCGGAAATACCGGTATGTAAAGAATGTCATGTCGATTTGGCTTTCGGCGTTGGCGGTGAAAACAAGGCCAATTCTTCTTCCTGGATATTGGAAAGGTGGCATAATTAATTTTATTATTAGAAAAAGCGGAGATTAAAGCAATGAGGATATTAATTACCGGAGGTTCCGGGTTTATTGGTTCGAATTTGGCAGACAAGTTGTTGGAGGGCGGTCATCAGGTTATTAATGTTGACAATTTCAACGATTATTATGATGTCAAAATCAAATGGCGGAATATTGCGCCACATATGTCTGATGATAATTACAAGTTATATTGTGTCGACATAGAAAATAAAGTGGAACTTGCCAAAGTTTTTGCCAACAACAAAATAGACGTGGTGGTTCATTTGGCCGGACGCGCCGGTGTGCGCCCGTCAATTTTGGCACCGGAGAGTTATGTTAACAGCAATATATTGGGGACGGTGCATATTCTGGAACTGATGAAAGATTATGAGGTTAAGAAATTGGTGTTTGCCTCATCAAGTTCGGTTTATGGAAATTGCAAAGAAGAATTATTTTCTGAAGAATTAAAAGTTGTGGAACCGATATCACAATATGCGGCAACGAAATCATCTGATGAACAGTTTGTATATACATATATGAAGTTATACGGGATACAGGCGGTATGTTTAAGATTTTTCACGGTATATGGCCCGCGGCAGCGTCCGGATTTGGCAATTAACAAATTTACGAGATTGATTATGGAGGGGAAACCGATACCGGTTTACGGAGATGGGACGACAAAACGGGATTACACCTATATAGATGATATTGTGTCAGGGATTGAGGCGGCGATAAATTATGACAAGACGTCGTACGAAATTATTAACTTAGGCGGTGGTGAACCGATAACGTTGACAAGGATGATTGAAACGATAGAGGCAGAGCTTGGCAAAAAGGCTATTATTGACCGCCAGCCGATGCAGCCGGGAGATGTTAACAAAACTGTGTGCGATTATTCTAAAGCAAAAAGACTTTTGAATTATGAGCCACAAACCTCTTTTGAAGAAGGTATTCGTAAATTTGTTCAGTGGCTTGGAATATAAAGTAGATAATAAAAAATATCCCGGTCTGCTTAAGCAGGTCGGGATATTTTTTAAACCCTGAGCTGTCAGGGTTTAAAAATTGGCGGAGAGAGGGAGATTCGAACTCCCGGTGGGCTCGCGCCCACGACGGTTTTCAAGACCGCTGCATTAAACCGCTCTGCCATCTCTCCATATATACTTTTTTATAACTACTATTTAAGATTTTAAAAACCGTCAAACGCTTTCTAAAGCGTTTTACCCGACGGTTTAGGCCTGCGGCCATCGATGATTCCAAGACCGCTGCATTAAACCGCTCTGCCATCTCTCCATATATACTTTTTTATAAC
>CAYPFN010000024.1:7780-9713 GCA_964410325.1 uncultured Azospirillaceae bacterium | reverse complement strand
TCTAAAGCGTTTTACCCGACGGTTTAGGCCTGCGGCCATCGATGATTCCAAGACCTCGCATATTAAACCGCTTTACCATCTCTTAAATATATACTTTTTTATAACTACTATTTAAGATTTTGAAAACCGTCAAACGCTTTCTAAAGCATTTTACCCGACGGTTTGGGCCTGCGGCCATCGATGATTACAAGACCTCGCAAATTAAACCGCTTTACCATCTCTTAAATATATACTTTTTTGTAGCTTACGCGTCTTTTTCGCATCGGCTGTGTTTGTGTTTACACTAAGCAAAAGCAAACGTCAAGAAAATTTTTGTTGCCAAATTAAAGTTTGGGAAGTTATGATTAGTAAAATGTGAAAGTAAGAGAGGGAAAAATGCGTAAAAAATATATTCCGATGGCGATTTGTTATGACTTCGACGGTACGTTGTCGCCAGGAAATATGCAAGAATACAGCTTTATTAAAAAGCTCGGAATGACTGCAGAAGAATTTTGGACCAAAGCCAACGGGCTAGCCAAGCAAAAAAAGATGGATGATATTCTTGCATATATGAAAGTGACTATTGATGAATCGATTAAACGTCATCTGCCGATAACCAGAGAAGATTTTATGGCTTATGGGCGTTATATCAAACTTTTTAAAGGGGTTGAAGACTGGTTTGGTCGGATTAATGCTTATGCTCGTTTAAATGGCGTGAATATGCAGCACTATATTATTTCTTCTGGCTTGAAAGAAATGTTGGAGGGGACATCAATTGCCGGTGAATTTACGGAAATTTTTGCTTCCAGTTTTTTGTATGATGAAAATGGGGCAGCCGTATGGCCGGCAATGGTTTTAAATTATACATCCAAAACCCAGTATATGTTTCGTATTAATAAGGGGTGTTTGGACGTGACCGATACCGAGGGGGTTAACCGCCATGTGGATAAGGCTTGTCGGCCGATGCCGTTTGAAAATATGATATATATCGGTGATGGCAGTACGGATATTCCCTGTATGGCAATGCTTAATAAAGCCGGTGGGCATACATTGGCTGTTTATAAAAACGGCACTAAAGAACGGGCAAGCGCTCTTAATCGTGACGGACGGGCACATATGATTGCGCCGGCTGATTATTCGGAAGGCAAGGCTATTGACAAGTTTGTCAAAGCTGTAATTGATAAGGTTGTAGCCGATTACAGGCTTAAATCTGTCAGATCGTAAATTTTATACAAACTTACTTGTACAATCTTTAAAAAAGCACTTGTATTCTATAAAACGTGCCTTATAAGATAAGACGTTACGGTTTTAGAAATGGATGAAAGTATGCTTAAAAAAATTTTTACGATTGCTCTGTTTTTGTTGTTTTTGCCTTTGTTGGCATGCGCTAGTGAAACTGACGGTATGGATTGGAAGGAAAAAATTAAATATAATTTGAAAGAAACCTGGCGTTCCGATCAATATGATTTATATATTCCACTTTATGCCTGGCATAACCGTCTGACTTATGATGATGAGCATATTGAAAAATATAATGAAAATCCATGGGGTGCCGGTTTGGGGGTTTCCCGTTATGATGCAGATGGTGATTGGCATGCTTTATATGCCATGGCCTTTAAGGATTCAAATGATTATGTTGAAACCATGTTTGGTTATGCGTTTATGAAAAACTGGTATTTGGGGAGCGCGCAGGATTTTCGTGCAGGTGTGGGGTTTACGGTTGGTTTAACGCAACGTCATGAATATGCATATATCCCGGTGCCTTTACCACTGCCGATGGCAGGTTTGGGATATAAGCGTCTGGATATTCAGGCTGCTTATGTTCCGGGGGTGAAAAATGATGGGAATGTGTTGTTTATCTGGACAAAGATTCAGCTGAATTAAACAAGGTTATGACTTAATCTTTCAGGTTAACGGTCGGTGTTGTTTTTAGTGGCCTGTTCACGATGAAACT
>CAYPFN010000024.1:0-7680 GCA_964410325.1 uncultured Azospirillaceae bacterium | reverse complement strand
TTTCCCAATCGTCTTTGAACTCTGAGGCTTTCTTTAGCGCGGTTTCTCTGTCCATGGCTTGAATCTTTCAGGTTAACGGTCGGTGTTGTTTTTAGTGGCCTGTTCACGATGAAACTTCTCTATCATTTTTTTAGTTTCCTGTTCATAGTATTTTTTGTTTTCTTCAGGCATCTCTTTGCCACGGTCCTGATACCATTTCTCAGCTGCTTGTTGCTTTTGAGCAAAATAATTATGGATATTTTGTTCTATTTCTCTTTTGTATTCCTCAGGGTGGTTTTGACGCCATGCTTTTTCTCTGGCAACCTGAGTTTGAAATTCGGCACGGGCTTGCTCGGCTTCTTCATGTATCCGCCGGTTTTCTTCCTCTTTTTCTTCTTTGGTCAGAGGCGGCATGTATCCAGCTTCATACAATATCCCAAATTCTTTTAGCAGGCGGTTGATTTCTGCTGATGTTCTTTGCGCACCGGGAATATCTTCTTTGTACCAGTGTAATACCTGAAACTGGCGTTCCCCTTTACTGTCTATCCAAACAGCTCCCAAACTGAGCATGAAACCGGTCGGTTTGTTATAAGCTAAACCTTGCCGGCGGTCTATTTCCCAATCGTCTTTGAACTTTGAAGCTTTCTTTAGCGCGGTTTCTCTGTCCATGGCTTGAATCTTTCAGGTTAACGGTCGGTGTTGTTTTTAGTGGCCTGTTCACGATGAAACTTCTCTATCATTTTTTTAGTTTCCTGTTCATAGTATTTTTTGTTTTCTTCAGGCATCTCTTTGCCACGGTCCTGATACCATTTCTCAGCTGCTTGTTGCTTTTGGGCAAAATAATTATGGATATTCTGTTCTACTTCTCTTTTGTATTCCTCAGGGTGGTTTTGACGCCATGCTTTTTCTTTGGCAACCTGAGCATCATGCCATGCTCGTGAACGAGCAACAGCCTCATCAATCCGCCGGCTTTCTTCTTCTTTTTCTTCCCGGGTTCTTCCTGGCATGTATCCGGCTTCGTACAATATCCCAAACTGGCGTTGTAGCTCGTTTATTTCTTCTTTTGTCTCTTTGCGGTCAGGGTAATTTCCTGCTCTGTATCCTATTACCGCATCATAGTGCATTCCTTCTGCGTTGCGCCAGATTGAACCCATGTATATCTCAAATCCAGTTGGCTTGTGAAAGCCTTTCTTTCTTTGAGGGTCTATTTCCCAATCGTCTTTGAACTCTGAGGCTTTCTTTAGCGCGGTTTCTCTGTCCATATAATCTTCTCCGTTTAAGTTTTATACAGATAACATATCAGATGTTGCTTTTACAGTCAATATCCTTCATAGTTAAAAACAAACAGAGGTTAAGAAATGGATGATAAATTATTACATCTTGAAAAAGAGCTGTTTCCTGATGATGCGGAATATTTCATGCAGATGAAAAACTGGGAGGAATTCCAGGAGCCGAAGATGGTGTATCTGGGTCTG
This sequence comes from uncultured Azospirillaceae bacterium, assembly GCA_964410325.1. Lineage (GTDB taxonomy): Bacteria > Pseudomonadota > Alphaproteobacteria > RF32 > CAG-239 > CAAFZY01. The sequence goes on along the minus strand of CAYPFN010000024.1, from coordinate 6,226 downwards.
GTAGATAAAGAAGACTATGCATACTATAAGGAACATCCGGACAAAACAAATGAACGCCGTCTGCGCAATCCGGAAAAACTGGTTAAAGAGCTGAGAGCGAAAGGATATCTGGCGGTGAGTATTGATTCCCCGGAAGCTGCCGATCCGTCGACGCTGGTGGTTTCGCCGACCGGCATACGCACGCCGTATCTTTCGCCAAAAACAATAAAAGATGATGTGGAAGGTTTGCTGAAAAATATAATTACCTCGGCAAGTGTTTATCCGATGAGTTATCCGCATCCGCGCGGTCTGACGGAAGAGGCGGATATGGCAGATTGTGCGCATAACTACGAAACGGAGTTCAAAGGATACAAGCATCCGCATCTGCAGTGGGTAAAGATGATTATGGAGACGTACGGAGAAAATTTTCGAGCCGAGATGATAGAAGAAGCCTATCGACGCCGGCAGAGTGATCAGTATCTGCGCGATTTAAGTAAAAAGCCTGGAAAGAAACTTTTTGTGTTTTCGGCGCGGAGTTATGGGCAGGAGGCGCATCAGAACAATCGTTTTAATCAGGACGAAGGCCGGATGACGACATACGGAACGACGGATTTTGAAGAGGCGTTGCGTTTTAGTGGTATAAAGTTTAACAGCCATACAGATAAGAAATTTGCATTTGTGGAAGTGTTTGAACTGGCAGAAAACCAGAAAATGACGCGGGAGTTTGGCCTGGAAAGCGCGATGAAGCCGGCGGAGAGGGAGGAAGAGGCATTTGAAACGGAGATAAGCCGGGAGGAAAATCCGCATTTGATGACGATGATGGTGTTTGAAGACGGAACATATTTTGAGATAGAAAAAAATGATGAAAAATGGCAGGATTTTCAAGAATTGTATCGTGAAGACTATCAGGCATATAATGAGGCGATTGCGCAGCGACGGCGTGACTGCTTTAATCAGGTTATGGCTGGAGGTCTGCATACGTACGACATGTTTAAGTCGGAAGGTTCCGTATATAAGGAAAAAGTAGCAAGTCTGGAGCTGGAAATGGCGAAATCCGCACCGCTGTCATATGCTTTTGCCGGTAGCATTGAACGGATGAGGGCCAAAACAGCGCAGATAAAAAAAGAGCAAGCGGCGGCCGTGCGTAAAGAAAAGCTAACAGCCCAATTAAAAGAGAATATTGCACAGTTGCTTGAAACGGTTATCGATATTAAACGCCGAAACACTCATTCTGCCACAGAACAAAAACAATCCACGTGGCGAGAACCGCCCATGTGGCATAATCCAGATAAGCAGCGGTGAGGGGCATTAGGTTTGATGTTCCTGTGGATTGATTTAAAAAGATTGTAATTTATGCGTGGTTTTGCTAAACTTCTGGCAGTTTGTAATAAGTTGGGGAGTTTTATGATGGAACAAAAGAAGGTTAAAATCGGTGATTTTGAAATCGGCAATAAGCTGCCGATGGCGATTATTGCTGGGCCATGCCAGATTGAGAGCCGGCAGCATGCTATTATGATTGCGGGAAAAATGGTGGAAATTACCAAAAAACTTGGCATTAATTATATTTTTAAGTCTTCTTTTGATAAGGCCAACCGCACATCAATTAATGGAGCGCGTGGGGTTGGTTTAGAAGAAGGTATGCGCACCTTTGCCGAGATTAAAAAACTTTATCCCGATTTGCCGATTGTAACTGATGTGCATGAGCGTGAACAATGTTCGGTTGTGGCGGAATATGTTGATATGATTCAAATTCCAGCTTTTTTGTGCCGGCAGACGGATTTGGTCATTGCGGCGGCTAAAACTGGTAAAGTTGTCAACATTAAAAAAGGCCAGTTTTTAGCGCCATGGGATGTTAAAAATCTGGTGAAAAAAGCGGTTGATTCTGGTAATGATAAGGTTTGTATTACCGAACGGGGCACCAGTTTTGGATACAATACTTTGATTACGGACATGCGTGCTTTTCCGCAGATGGCTCGGGATACGGGCTGTCCGATTATTTTTGACGCTACGCATTCGGTACAGCAGCCAGGAGGCATGGGAGCTTCTACTGGCGGACAGCGTGAATTTGCGCCGGTGTTAGCGCGGGCGGCGGTGGCTGTCGGGGTGGCGGCGGTGTTTATGGAAACGCATGAAAATCCGGATAAAGCGCTTTCAGACGGCCCGAACACAATTTATTTAAGCGATATGGAGCGGGTGATTTCTGAATTGATGGCTTATGATAAGATTACGAAATCTGTAATTCATGATTATTAAGCAATAAAAATTATAATAAGCGCTCCGCGGTTGTATTCAGATTAAGGCAGGCGGAGCGTTTATTTTAGAAATGGCAGGAATTCGGAAAGTTATGCAATTTAGTGATGAGGGATATATCATAAAGTTGCTGCGCCATGGCGAAAATTCGCTAGTGGTTACGGTTTTATCGTCTGAACATGGTAAGGTTGCAGGTTATGTGCAGGGCGGTTTGCGCAAAAAAAATCTGGGCATGTATCAGCTCGGCAACGCTATATCTTTTAATGCTTATGGCCGTTTAGAAGAAAACCTGCCACAATTCAGAGGCGTGGAGCTTGTGCGGGCGCATGCCGTCAGTTTTATGTCTGATGCACGGAAATTGGTGGTTTTAACGGCTTTTTGCGAATTGATGAATGTATGCCTGCCGGAAAAAGAACCGTTAGAAAATTTGGATTTTTATATTAAAGATTTTATGGACGGGCTTGAAAAGCCAGATTGGTTAGCAAAATATGCCTTGATTGAATTTCATCTTTTGGAGTTTCTGGGGATTGGTTTAGATTTAAGTATGTGCGCGGCAACCGGAACAACGGAAAACCTGGCATTTGTTTCGCCTAAAAGCGGCAAGGCGGTGTGCTTAGAAGCAGGGCTGCCGTATAAGGAAAAATTGTTTAATTTTCCGCATTATGCTGTGGATAAAAATGTGGTGCCGACTTCTTTGGAAGTGGCTGATTTGCTTGAAATGACGGCATTTTTTTTGCGTAAAAACTTTTTTCAAATCCATGGCTTGAAATTCCCAAACAATCGTGATAGTTTGCTTTGTCATCTGAAATTAACGGAATAAAAAAAATATGGCTGAGCAAGAAGAAAAAATTAAAGAAGTCCAGTTGAAGGAAGAATTAAGCAAGCGCTATTTATCATACGCTATGTCGACAATTGTGGCACGTTCGCTGCCGGATGTCCGGGATGGCTTAAAACCAGTGCATCGTCGTTTGCTGTATGCTATGCGGCAGCTGCATCTGGATCCGAAAACCGGATATAAAAAATGTGCGCGCGTGGTCGGCGATGTTATTGGTAAATACCATCCGCACGGTGATACAGCCGTTTATGGTGCTATGGTGCGTTTGGCACAAGATTTTTCAGTGCGTTATCCGTTGGTTGACGGGCAGGGGAATTTTGGCAATATTGATGGTGATGGTGCGGCCGCCATGCGTTATACCGAGGCGCGTTTAACCGAGTTTGCTATGGCTTTAATGGAAGGCTTGAATGAAAATGCCGTTGATTTTATAGATACTTATGACGGTGAAGAAAGCGAACCGGTGGTGATGCCCTCTATGGTGCCGAATTTATTGTGTAATGGTTCGTCTGGCATTGCCGTCGGTATGGCAACGAACATTCCGCCACATAATTTGAGTGAAGTTTGTGATGCGCTTTTATATATGATTGAAAAGCCGGATTGTGATGAAGAATCTTTGGTGCGACGGGTTAAAGGGCCTGATTTTCCGACCGGGGGCATTATTATTGATTCGTTTGCAACAATTCTGGAAAACTATAAACAGGGCAAGGGAGCCTTTCGGATCCGCGCCAAGTGGGAGAAAGAAGAACTTTCGCATGGGCAGTATCAGATTGTGGTTACTGAAATTCCGTATCAGGTGGTAAAATCTAAACTGATTGAAAAAATTGCCCAACTTTTAGATGAAAAGAAAGTGCCGCTTTTGGCAGATATCCGCGATGAGTCGGCACAGGATGTGCGCATTGTGTTGGAGCCTAAAAACCGCACGGTTGATGCTACGTTGTTAATGGAACATTTATTTAAGCAAACCGAGCTGGAAGCCAAATTTAACATGAATATGAATGTGTTGGATTCTGATGGCGTACCGCGGGTGATGAGCTTGAGTGAAGTTTTGCGCGCATTTTTGAATCATCGGCATGTTGTGTTACGGCGGCGCACAAAACATCGTTTGGAAAAGATTTTGGCCAGGCTGGAAATTTTATCAGGCTATTTGATTGCGTATCTGAATTTGGATGAAATTATCCGGATTATCCGCGAGGAAGACGATGCTAAAGCGGTGATGATGAAGACATTTAATTTAACGGATAATCAGGCCGAGGCAATTTTGAATATGAAGCTACGCAGTCTGCGTAAGTTGGAAGAGCATGAAATCAAAGCTGAATTTGATGAATTGAATACGGAAAAAGAAGGGCTTGAAGCGCTGCTTAATGATGAGGGTAAACGTTGGCAGGCTTTGGCAGTGGAAATTAAGCAAATCAAGGAAAAATTTGGCAAAAAGACAGCCTTGGGGCGTCGGCGGACGGAATTTGCGGAAGCGCCGGCTGATGTGGAAATTACAATTGAAGCAATGGTTGAAAAAGAACCGATTACGGTTATTTTATCTGAAAAAGGCTGGATAAGGTACCTAAAAGGACATGTTGACTTGGCCGAAGATTTTAAATTTAAAGATGATGACGCATTGCGGTTGGCGATTCATGCGCAGACAACAGATAAAATTATTTTATTTGATACCGCCGGGAAGTTCTTTACCCTGCAGGCTAGTGATATTCCGAGCGGCCGCGGTTTTGGGCAGCCGGTGCGCCTGATGATTGATTTAAGCAACAATGATAATGTTTGCGCCATGTTTGTGTTTGAGCCGAAAGCAAGTTATGTGATTGCTTCGAATACGGGGCATGGATTTATTGTTGATGAGAATCATGTTTTGGCACAAACTCGTAACGGTCGTAAAATTATGAATTTGGCTGAAGGCGAGCAGACGGCGTTTTGTAAAAAAGTTATTGGCGATATGGTGGCAGTGGTTGGCGAAAACCGCAAACTTTTAATCTTTAAGTTGGAGGAAATCCCGACCATGGCGCGCGGGCGGGGTGTGGTCTTACAGAAGTATAAAGGTACAGATTGCCGAATGACGGATATGCAAATTTTTAAACAGGAAGACGGTTTCCTGTATAATCGTATGGGCGGGGTTGCCGTGGAGAAGGATTTAATGAACTGGCTTGGGCATCGTGCGCAAGTTGGCAAGTTGGTGCCGTTTGGTTTTCCGAAGAGCAATACATTTTTTAAAGAATAGATATTTCGTATTCATCTCGACAGTTTATGCAAAAAGCATTGTTGCGTGAAGGAAGAATGTTTAGGGTCTGTCAAAAAAAGTTTTAAGTGGTAAAAAAAACAAAGCTCTGAAGGGTATCAGAGCTTTGTTTTTTAAGAGTTAGGCTTTTAGTGCTGAAATCTTCTTTAAACGATATATAGCAAAGACGATGGGTTTTAAGGCAATTCGGTTTGGAGTTATAAAGAAAGGCACTTTTGAGGTGCCTTTCCAAGTTTTTTCCTAGTACTCGACTGAACCAAAACCAGGATTGATTGTTTCGATTGAGCCGTCGTCGCAATTCCAACCGCCATCAGCCGCCGCAGAAGCAACGTTATTGATTATAGAGTTGGAGCATTGTAGTGTTGTAGAGATATTGTCCTCTACTTGATAAGAACTATAAGTACACAATTCATTGTGCGAGGCAATCTCATCTTTAATAGTGTTCAGAACGTTGGTACATTGATTCTGCAAAGTCGTCAGAGTTGTTGAATTCGTCGGAGACGAAGTTGATACCCCTAAACATTGATCATAAAATGAGCCATACAGATTCTCATTGCAGGATGATGTACGGCAGTTAGTACAGCAATACAAATAAGAGTTTTCCGCCAAAGCAGCTGTTGTTGCCAAGTATTCCGAATGTGTCTCGCAGTTGTAGCAGGTATTGCCGTTTACGACGTAAGGAGAGTTACAGCTCTCCAGTTTAAATTTGGTTATGGTGCCAGACGTACAAGAGGTGCAGGTACCGCCCGCCGGGCATTCAGTCAGCGGATAAGATGAACAATTATTGGTACAGGTTATGGCGCCAGTAGTGAGATTGATAGCTTCTGTATATCCCTCCTCACAGGAGGTAATTTTGTAATATCTTTTCAAATAGGCAATGCCTCCTGATTCGGAAGTTTGATAACAGATATCACAAATAGCGC
>CAYPFN010000023.1:0-15413 GCA_964410325.1 uncultured Azospirillaceae bacterium | reverse complement strand
TACATACCATGCAGGCAATATACCATATTCTACCCCCCCCCCGTCAATACTTTTTCCCCCCTACAAAACGGCCTCTTTCAACCTGCCGATAATGCCGATAATTTTGCTCAGCTTCAATACCTTTTTCCTTCCACTCTGTAGCAACATAAACATAATGGTTTTTAAATAAGGCAAATCTGCTCCCAGCAGTATGGACTCTACTGGTTTATTTATAACAATAACTAAATATAACCCTGATCCCTGTTACTCAGATTATAAAATACTCAATATCAGATTATGGTTATTCTTCTCTTGATGAATATTCCTGCAAAACAAAATATCATGTACAAAGTGGCACCTCTTGCATTGATTGTTATGATGAATATTCTCTATGTGAAAGCGGATGTTTATCCAAACCGCTTTGAACCTTACCTTTAACGACTTCTTCATTGCAAGAGATTTGTGATGACGTGGCCGTATATGAAGGATGTATGGAAATGGTAGCATATACGCCACTTAATTATAGAACATATTATTATTAGAAAGCAATTTTCAAGCCCCCATCTTCATGTATGGGAACTTATTGTTACTGGTGTAATTAAAGGCAGTTATAAATAAAGCCAGCTAAATCCAGAAACAGCATTAAAGTAGTGATTTTTACAAAACTTTATTAAAAAACAACTCCTTAAATTTCTTTAAGGAGTTGTTTTTATCTACGTTTCGATTATAAAGCCGTAATATCAACTTTAACCCCAATACCCATCGTGGAACTCAAAGAAACCTTCTTTAAATACGTCCCTTTCAGGGATTGCGGCTTAGCTTTGATAATTGTATCGATAAAGGTTTTAGCATTATCATAAATTTTATCTTCGCTAAATGATGCTTTGGCAATACCAGCATGAACAATACCCGATTTTTCAACACGATATTGAACTTCGCCAGCTTTGGCTTTTTGAATAGCTGTTGCGACATCGGTTGTAACCGTACCTAATTTCGGATTCGGCATTAAGCCCTTCGGACCTAAAACACGGGCAACACGACCGGCCATACCCATCATATCCGGTGTAGCAATGCAGCGGTCAAAATCAATTTTACCAGATAAAATAGAATCAACCAAATTTTCAGCACCAACCACATCCGCACCAGCAGCTTTAGCTTCATCAGCTTTTTCGCCTTGGGCAAACACGGCAACACGAACTGTTTTGCCATTGCCGTGCGGCAGTTGGCAAACACCTCTGACCATCTGGTCGGCATACTTCGGATCAACGCCTAAATTGATTGCCAAATCAATCGTTTCATCAAACTTAGCCGTTGCATTTTCTTTCACCAGTTTGACGGCGTCTTTTAATGCATAAGCCTGATCTTTATTCAGATTCTTATACGCGTTTACAATTCTTTTTCCTGCCATCGTCTTACTCCACTACCTTAATGCCCATTGAAACAGCCTGACCTTTGACCATATTCATAGCAGATTCAACCGTCGAACAGTTCAAATCCGGCATTTTGGTTTCGGCAATTTCTTTAACCTGGGCAAGCGTAATCTGACCGGCAAAGGTTTTACCCGGCTCTTTGGAAGCAGACTGAACATTAGCTGCTTTCTTAATAAAATAAGAAACCGGTGGCAATTTGGTGATAAAAGTAAAACTCTTATCTTCATATGCCGTAATAATCACCGGCACAGGAATGCCCGGTTCCATCTTCTGCGTTTCAGCATTAAATGCCTTACAAAATTCCATAATATTCAAGCCTTTCTGTCCCAAAGCTGGACCAACCGGCGGAGACGGATTAGCCTTGCCAGCAGGGATCTGAAGCTTGATTAAACCTAAAATTTTCTTTTTAGACTTAGCCATTTTCATACCTCTTAATTAGGTTCCGTGGTTATCAAGAGCATGGCTGCCCTCCCACGAAATTATATTAAAACAAACTATTAGCATTCAAAAAAACGAATCGCTTTAATGAATGTGCTTTATCATTAGCATAAGTTTTTAAAAAAGCAAGCCTTTTTTGCGCCGAAATCAGCATTATCGGCTTGACAACAAATAAGGAAACAGGTAGGCTAAAAAAACTATTTTATTATTGTTTTTAATTTTTTTATTATGAGTAACAACAGAGCAACAACTTTGTACACGAACAACAACCAGGTGATTTTCGCGTACAACAATTATCAAACAAAGTGCTCGCGTTATCGGTTACGCCTGATGCGTCAGCACAACTTAGAAAATATTTTTAAAAAGGGAAATGTTTATTACATTCAAAGCTTGTTTTTCCGGAAAAATGAGCAACCATTGATGATTCCCCTTTTCCGGCATCCGCATGATACCTGGATAAAAAGGAATGGTTTGTTCAAAACCCATGAAGGACAGGTCATTACCGTCAGCCATGGTCAAGGCATAGACAATGTTTTAGTGAAACTGGCTCCGAACGTACTGGCTTTTGCCCAATGTGAAAAATTCGATGAAAGTCAGAAAACCGTCCAGTTTCTTCCTTACAAATATAATCGTAAAACCAAACGTATTTACGGTTGTCTAGTTTACAATTTTTCGAAGGAATAGTCTGATCGATCAACAAAAATGCAAAACCGAAAGTCTTTTACTTTCGGTTTTTTCATATTTCCCAATGCCACCTTTTTCCATTTTTGAGACTAATCATTTCTTTCGGAAATCTGTGCCAGCTCCTTTTGAATTTCTTTTTCATCTTCTTCATCAAATTCAGTTGCCGGCACACTATAAGCGCCGTTAAACCACCGTCCCAAATCAATGTCGGCACAACGTTTACAACAAAACGGACGATATTTTTCATCATCCGTTTCTTTGCCACAAATTGGACATTTATGTAACTTAACCATTATTTTTCCACTTTTCCCGTACCTTGACAGGTAGGGCATTCTTCCGTATAGATATCCAACAATGACGGACGGCGACGCTGGCGCAATACCTCAACATTGCCGGCACGACTTAAACCTACAACCCGTCCGCGGCAAGGATCATCAGCTAATTCGGTTGCTAAAATGTCCATTACTGGTTTCATAAAGCGATATTCGCTGGAACCGGCAAAATCAATCACAATCTTTCCGGAAAGATTTTTCAGGCGAATCTGACGGGCAATTTCCATAACCGCTTCTTCATTTAAGCGGGAAACAGCACCACCGGACTTAAGGTCACCGCTGTCAACATCAATCGTCACACACGCTCTGGTTTGTTCAATATGGATGCGACCACCACCAGAAAGGGCAACCGTACGGCTTAAAGCCTCAATAATTTGATCTTCCAGACCATATGCGGCAAACGGATCAGATGAATATTCCACCATATCGGCATCTGTTAACTCCACCAATTCCGCTTCCAGATTATGATTGTTAACCACAATTGTTTTCAGGCTGTCTTTATAACGACGAATGTATTCAAACAACGGATTTTCCCGTACATGTAAAAGCGCAGGAGCAGAAGCATTGCGCGCTTTGACGCGAATATTTTCATAAATACCACGAAGCTTGACCATTTCTTCCAACACATCTTCCACCGGAAAATCCACCGCCGCCGTGCGCAAAGCCCAGCCTTCCTGTCCGGTAATATTTTCCCATACCATCGAACGATATACCCTTGCCTGCTCTTTATCCTCAATTTTCGAAGAAACCTCAACCCCCATCTTAAACGGACGATATACAAGCGTTGTCCCGACAATTTGAATATTACGAACAACTTTAGCCCCTTTTTCCGCGCGCTGTTCCTGAGCAACCTGTACCACGACGCTTTGCCCTTCGGTCATGCTGACTTCTTTCAAATCCTGTTCATAAGCATTCATAAAGGCATCTTCCTTATCGCCGATATCTATCATAAAACCCGTATGGCCGTTAGCCAATTCCAGCTTATGCGTAATTTTACCGAGATAAATATTTCCCTCCGAAGCACGGTTTTCGGCAAAAACATCCAACTCCGCCAACCGACCACCGTCAAGCGCCGCCAGACGGACACTATCCTCTTTTCTTTCATATACTAAAGTATCTGCTTTCATTTTATTCCAGCTCCTATTAACAAATTTCTGGTTTCATACAGGGGCAAACCGACAACGCCTGAATAAGAACCGGTTATTTTTCTTACAAAACCGGCTAGTTCCCCCTCAATTTTATAGCCGCAGACGCCAACCCATTCGCCGCCAGCAACATAACCTTTGATTTCTTCTTCATTTAATCTTTTCATGCTTATACGTGTCGTCACACAACGACGGCTTACCCTGCCGGTTTTATCAATCAGACATATCGCACTGATAACTCTGTGGTTGCGTCCTGACAAAAGTTTCATAACGGCCTCTTGCTCTTCCGGCGTTTGGGATTTATGGATAATCCGCAATCCTACAGCAATTACCGTATCGCTGGCCAAAACATTTTCCCCCGGATAATCCGCCACCACTTTTTTGGCCTTTTCCAACGCCATGCGTTGCACATAAGGCAACGGACGTTCATATTTCAGGCAGCTTTCATCAATATCAGCCGGAATAATCTGTTTAGGAATATATCCGATTTGTTCCAGCAGACGACGGCGTTGCGGTGAACTGGAGGCTAAAATAAAATCTTTTGTCTGCATTTTTTCAGCTTTTATTTGCGCAGTTTAAGCTTCATCATCGTAAGTTTTTTCCATCCGCTCATGGCGTTCCTGCGCTTCAATCGAGAGCGTCGCAATCGGACGGGCTTCTAAACGTTCCAAACCAATCGGTTCACCGGTTTCTTCACAATAACCGTACGAACCATCTTCAATCCGTTCCAGCGCATCGTTTATTTTGGCAATCAATTTGCGGGCGCGATCTTTAGTACGTAAATCAAGCGATTTATCGGTTTCCAGCGAAGCACGATCAATTTCATCTGGTTGATTTAAGCCGCCCTGGCGCAAATCATCCAAAGTATCCTGAGATTGCTCAACCAAAATTTTCTTCCATGACAAAAGCTTCTGGCGAAAATATTCAAGCTGCATATCATTCATATATTCTTCATCAGCGGAGGGTTTATAATCCGGGGAAAGAATGATTGATTCTACCATGTTTATTTCTCCTTAAAAATAATTAATGTAAGAAAATTAGCAATACATTTCCATAACTGCAAGCAAAATCTACATATTTAACAACAATAAAACTAGTTAAAATACCATTTCATGGTATTGCTGTATTCTGACGTGCAGCCTTTAAGCACATCTTCCGCTTTGGCCGGTAGATCGTAATATTCTCCGCTGTTTTCCCTTAAATTAGAATATTCCCAAGCATACTTTTTATTGTTAATTTCCAGCAAATCCAAATCTGTACCGTCATTTACCAGCCACAGGCGCAGACCCAACTCCATACAAGCATCACGCGGTACCTTGGCAAATTGAATGTAAAACGTATTTCCAGCGCCATCATCGCTACCAATTTCAATCGCGCCATTAAAAGAATGCATGCCGTCACGCGTATCCCAAGGCGCAATTTTTTCATCAATTAAGGTTGTCATACTTACATCTTTATAATTTTCAGCCGCGACATAACGCTGGCTGATGACCTTTTTTAAATCCGTCAACTCCTGATTAATGCGACTCAAACGAAATTTATAATATCCGCTGTTGATAGCAGCTGTTATAGAAACGCTTACGGTAATTAAAATGCTGATATAACCAATCGCCTCAATCATCGAGCGGCCAGCTTCATTTATTTTAGACAACTTTTTCATACGCCCTCCCTGTCGTGATATTTAAAGTTATACTACAAATCCGGCACATACTCAAAATATTTTTGTAATATTTACTTTATTTTTTTTATTAATGATATTATTATGACAAATAGTTATAAATCAATTAAAGGATTTTAAATGACGAAAAAATTTCATTTTCTGCTGTCGGGAGTTTCAGCGCTGTTGGCGTTTCCTGTTCTAGCTCAGGATTTTAAATATATCCCATATACCGGCATTGATTATGGATTTATTAACGCAAAAGCTGTCGGCATGAAGCCGAATTATCATGCTTTCGGAGTTAATCTCGGCACAAAATACAATGACTATTTTGGAACGGAATTATTTTTTTCCCAAACTGGAACAGAAAGCAAACAAACTGATAGTGGCAAATATAAAACATCTTACCGGGCTTATGGGTTAGACATGGCCGCTTATCTGCCCATGGGATGTTATCATACCATTGATTTGTTTGCCACCACCGGCATCGGCGAATACATTTTTAAAGAAAAGCTCAGTGGCGGCAAACATCATGATAACAGTGCCTGGGGTTATAGAATCGGTGCCGGGCTGATGTATAACCTCACTGAAAATTTAAGCTTTCGCGCTTTGGTTCGTTATGTCGGGCTGGATGGCATTGCCAATATCGACCATCTAACCGAATATACTGCTGGACTGCGTTACCACTTTTTATAAAGGATAAAAAACATGTGGAAAAAAATTTTAATTTCTGCCGTATTAATTATAATCATTCTCTCTGGTTTATACTGGTTGAAAAACAATCATAATACTCAAAAAACAACGACCGTCGTGGTAAGCGCCACGGCGTCTGCCCCGTTTGAGGATAAAATTTACACTTATAACGCAACAGATTTGCCCCAAAAATGTATGCTTAACAGTGAAATGGCCTGCGCAGTTGAATTTGCCGTTAAATGTACACTCGATCCCAATTATACCAGTTGTCGACAGTCAAAACTTCCTAAATTTATATTTATGGATGACGAATCTTTGCAGCGACCGACGCAAATGAGCTTTAAAATCAATAAAATAAAACCAATTACCGCCGATATGGTGGAAATCCACACGGATAGTTCCTGCAACGACAATTGGTTCGGTTTGTGCCAGGGCAACATCATTTATGTTTTGGTACCTAACGGCGATAGCTGGCGGGTCAAAGATATTTATGCTATTGAGGTTTGATTGCTATTCCGACTAACAAATATTTTCTGGCAAATCAGGAGTTTTCTGCAACGCAACTCATAAAACACAAAAGGCAGATTTTTATCATCTGCCTTTTAATTTTATCCTCAAGCCGATTTAACTAAACCAGCCACAATTTGCGTAGCGGCGGCGCGACCGGAAGCAACGGCCTGCACAACAGTTGAGCCGCCAATTTGGCAATCACCGGCATAAACAATCTTTTCATGTTCTAGCTTTTTATCGGCGTGGCTGCCGACTGCTTTGATAATTAAATCAATTTCCGGAAGTTTAATGGTTGTATCCTCCAAAGCGACGGCCTTGCCGTCAATAAGCTTATTTTTACAAACCGACATATGATATTGGTTTCCGAACTTCTCAATCTGAATCGGACTGGTTAAAGGCGAAATGTCTATCTCGCGGCGAAGCAATTCCAGGTACTCGGCTTTGGTAATGCGCATATCCGATAACCGGCGCCGCACAAACATCTCAACCCCCGAAGCACCAGCAGCTTTGGCCGTCAACGCGCAATCTACAGCTACATTACCACCGCCAATAATCGCTACACGACCGTCTGTCTGGTAATTTTGCGGATTTTTTAAATATTCAATGTAAGAAAGCGCATACTCATCTCCCGGAATATGCAGTCCCCTAACATTATGTTCGCCAGTGGTAACAATAATCCAATCAAAAGAATCGATAAGGCTTCGCACATCAGCAACCGGCGTATTTAATTTAAGCGTCACATTTTGCGGATTAAACACATATGCCCAATCCTTTTCAATAACATCACGCGGCAAACGTTCTTCGGGAATTAGATTAACCGCACCCCCGATTTTATTATCTGCCTCAAAAACCGTTACTTTGGTACCAACCTTGGCAAGTTCGGCCGCGGCAGCAAGCCCTGCAGGACCGGCGCCGATAACCGCCACATTCAATCCGTTATCTCCCGCCGTTTCATATGCTGCGGGATCCTGACGATAGTTTTGTAAAATTGTGGCCTGCACTTTAGGTATATTGATGGCAAAATCAATATGGCGGCGCGTACAGGCTTTCATACAAAATTGATCTGGACAAATCAAACCGCAGGTTTCGCCCAAAATATTTTTATTGATGATACAGTCTGCGGCTTCCGCTGTTTTTCCGGCTTTAGCAAGCGCAATAAACTCCTGCGGATTGCACCCGACCGGACAGGCGCGCATACAAGGTTGGTTTTTGCAATTTAAACAACGGTCAAGCTCTGCTTGCAGTTGAATTTTATTTAAATAAAGATTTTTATTTGCGGCCATCGTATTTATCCTTTTTATCCTTATTTGCAAGAAGTATAAAAAAATTTGGTAAAAGTCAACAAAAAACTCTTGACCTTGAGTTAACTCTAAGAATTAAGATATAGCAGAATCGTAAAATTTCGATGGATAATGATGCATTAATTTATGTTTCTAACGGCGCTGGTCAATGGGCACCGCAAATGCGCCTTCTAGCGCCAACAGAAATTACTGTTCTTAAACTTGTTGGTAAAAATTAAGGAGAAGAATCATGAGTTTTAACTTTTATGTTCCGGTTCATATTTTATTTGGCTGTGGCGAATTAAACAATCTGCATAAGCAGCAGATGCCTGGGAAAAAAGCCCTGTTGGTTATTTCAAACGGAAAATCTGCCCGTACCAACGGCTATTTGGACCGCACCATTGAGCAGCTGAAAAAAGCCGGCGTCGATTATGCATTATTTGATAAAGTTGAGGCTAATCCTTTAAAAGACACAGTCATGGCCGGCGCCACAGCGGCAAAAGAAAACAAATGCGATTTTGTCGTGGCTTTAGGCGGTGGTAGCGTTATGGACGCTTCCAAAGCCATTGCCGGCATGGCTGTTAACGAAGGTGATTTATGGGATTACATCATGTTCGGTCACGGAAAAAAGAAACCAATGAAGAACAAACCCCTACCCTTGGTGGCAATTACCACCACGGCGGGAACCGGATCGGAAGCCGATGCCGGAGCGGTCATTACCAACCCGGAAACTAATGAAAAGACTGCTTTCTTCGGCGATTTTCCGGTACTCTCTATCGTAGATCCGGAATTAATGGCGACGGTTCCGCCAAAAATGACGGCTTATCAAGGTTTTGATGCTTTATTTCACAGCGTTGAAGCTTATGTTTCCAACAAAGCAAATTTAATGAGCGATATGTTTGCTTTAACCGCCATCGAAAATATCGGGCGCTATCTGGCACGCGCCGTACAAAACGGTAATGATTTGGAAGCTCGCGAACACACAGCTTTTGCTAATACGATGTCTGGATTTGTAATGTGTGTTGGCACTTGTTGTAGCGAACATTCTTTAGAACACGCCTTGTCGGCCTATCATCAGGAATTACCACACGGCGCTGGCTTAATTATGATTTCCCAAGCTTATTATACCCACTTTATTAAAAACGGTGCAGCGCCAGAACGTTTTGTTAAAATGGCGCAAGTTTTAGGTATGTCCGCGGCCAAAGAACCTATGGACTTTGTTAAAGTTTTGGCTAATCTGCAGAAAGCCTGCGGCGTGGATGAACTTAAAATGTCGGATTATGGTATCAGTGAAAATGAATTTTTAACCATGGCACATAACGCTAAAGACTGCATGGGCTTTTTATTTAACAATGACCGACTAGCCTTAAGCGATGACGATTGCGTTAAAATTTATCATAACTCATATAAATAGGAAAGGTTTAAAGCCATGAATAAATTTTCAATTTTAACATCTAGTATATTAATGGCATTTTCAACGATTGCAGGAGCACAAGAAATGAAAAAAGCACCAATTGACACAATTTTTGAGCAGGGCGAACTAAATCCGTATGGTAAATTTTTTACCGGACAAACTTATCTTAATATGATTAATCCGGGTGATGATGTTTTTAATGCACCTTTGGGCAATGTTACATTTGAACCCGGCGCACGCACCAACTGGCACAAACACAGTGGCGGTCAAATCCTTTTAGTGCTAGCCGGCGAAGGGCGTTATCAGGAACGCAATGGCGAAATCAAGATTTTAAATAAAGGCGATATTGTCCGCATTGCGCCTAATGTAGAACATTGGCACGGTGCTGCGCCACGAAGTTGGATGACACATATCTCGCTTGAAACCAATTCACCCAACAATCAAACCGATTGGCTTGAACCGGTTAGCAATGAGGAATATAAATAAATGAACAGGATAATTAAAACAGTCGCGGTAATCTTCCTGATTGCCGCCAGCTTAGAACTGACAAGTTGCAAAAAGGAAAATAAAATGAACCCCATCAAACAAAATGATCCGGAGTTTGCGGCGCTGTGGAATAATTTTATGCAGCGTGACGTCCTGCCACACGGCAAGCTCGATGTAAAAAAACGCTATCTGATTATTTTGGCATCACATATCGCCGTCCAGTCTGCCAATGGCTATAAAGTTGTTTTAAATGAGGCACTGGATAACGGCGTTTCGCCGATAGAGGCAAAAGAAGTTGTATATCAGGCCGTACCGTACATCGGTATGGCCAAGGTTTATGACTTTTTTGTCGCAACCAATGAGGTTATGCAACACAAGGGCATTGCACTCCCTCTGCCTGCGCAGTCTACAACCACGCCGGATACTCGTTTTGATAAAGGTTTAGCCCAACAGGTTAGCATTTTTGGCGACCGCATCCTGCAGGCTCATGCAACAGCGCCGCAAAATCAGAAACATATTCAAAACTATCTATCTGCCAATTGTTTTGGCGATTATTACACCCGTGAGGGACTTGATATTCCAACCCGTGAGTTATTGACTTTTGCCTATCTTATCTCAATGGGCGGTGCAGAAAATCAGGTTAAAGGCCATATTCAAGGCAATCTGAATGTTGGTAATGATAAAGAAACTCTATTAGACGCGATTACTCAGCTTTTGCCGTATATCGGCTATCCGCGTTCGCTAAACGCCATTACTACCGTCAATGAAATCGCCGGAGAGTAAAAACATGGCTAAAAAAGTTTTAATCTTATCTGCCAGTTTCCGGAGGCATGGAAATTCTGATTTATTGTGTAATGAGTTTGCCAAAGGCGCCCACGAAGCCGGACATGAAGTTGAAAAAATTTTTATTAATAATAAAAAAATTAATTTCTGTCGGGGGTGTGGCGCATGCAACACCACACATAAATGCGTGCAAAATGATGATATGGAAGAAATCTTAAATAAAATGATTTCCGCTGATGTGATTGTTATGGCAACGCCGATTTATTTTTATACTATGAACGGACAGATGAAAACTCTCATTGACCGCACTGTACCACGCTATACAGAAATCAGCAATAAAGATTTTTATTTCATTATAGCGGCCGCTGATGACAATAAGGCCAATATGCAAAGGGCTCTGGAAGGTTTCCGTGGCTTTACCGAAGACTGTCTGGACAATGCCCGCGAAAAAGGCATTGTCTACGGTATCGGCGCTTGGAAGGTGGGTGAAATTAAAAACTCACCCGCCATGACAGAAGCCTATCAAATGGGTAAAAACTGTTAATTGTACGAATAAAAATTTATCTGCCACCAGCATTCAAACCAACTGCTTTTGTTAAAAGATTACGGAAAAGATATCAAAATATGCGCAAAAATCAAATATTTGCTAACAACTTTAAGAAACTTTGGTAATATTCTGGATTTTCTTATGTTTTATGCTAAAGGTAGGCTTTTGTGATATACAGAACAATTGGGATATAATTTATATTATGTTTTTCCAAGATATTGTAACTGCCGAAACTTAATCCATTTTCTTAAATTTTTATTTTTAATCTAAAAATTGCCGATTATTTAAAAATATCCAAAATCTGCGACAATTCATTTTTAGATTCTTGCAATAAGTTCTTTTGTTTCTCACTCATCCCGTATACTTTAACTTCCTTAATTTCTACTACTGAAGCCGATGTTTCTCCCGTATCGGAAATCTCAAAAAAATCTTTCTGGATTTCACCGCCTAAAATTGCCTTGATGCCCCTATCTTTAAATAGCTTTTGCACTCCTTCAATCGTCAAACGCTTATCATAAAGGAGCTCTTTAATCAGGCGGACAATTTCAACATCATCCGGACGGTAATAACGACGCCCACCTCCGGCTTTCATCGGCTTAATCTGAGGAAACTTTGTTTCCCAAAAACGCAGAACATGAGTTGCCACACCTAAATCTTCCGCCACTTCGGCAATTGTCCGAAACGCTGCTTTGGATTTATTGACAACCATCCATTCCCCCGTTACCGGTTATTGGCCGTTAATTGTCTTGCGCAAATTTTGAGAAGGTTTAAAAGAAATAACTGTCCGCGCTGAAATTTCCGCTTCCACGCCAGTTTTCGGATTACGACCAACACGTGGCTTTTTTCGGCGCAACGCCAAAGTGCCGAATGACGATAATTTGACATCATTACCTTTTACCAATTCGGTTTTAATTTCACTAATAATCATATCCAAGATATCGCTTGAATCTTTGCGGGATAATCCAACTTCCTCATATATTGTTTCAGCAACATCAGCACGTGTAACAGTTTTCATTTCTTTTCCTTTAATTGTTTAGTATGTTGTTTTTTAGTTATATCATTTATTGACAAAAGCTCAAGTCCTGAAAAAAATCGTTCACAATTTTTTCAATCAAATTAAATACGAACTAAAACACCACCCCAGGTAAAGCCAGCACCCATAGCGCTCAAAACAACCAAATCACCTTTTTTTATCTTGCCAGATTCCAGAGATTCAGAAAGCGCCAACGGAATTGAAGCAGCCGAAGTATTACCGTGATGATCAACGGTAACAATCACTTTTTCATCCGCAAGTCCAAGCTTATGTCCAACTCCTTCAATAATACGGACATTAGCCTGGTGCGGCACCAACCAATCCACATCTTCCGCCGTTACGCCGGCTGCTTTCATAACATATTCAGCCGCTTCCGACAGACTACCGACGGCAAATTTAAACACCTCTTTACCGTTCATAACCACGAAACCAGCTGTTGCCGTAGTGGAAACCCCACCCGTGGTATATAAATTATTATATTGTGAACCATCCGAATACAGTTTCGTAGCCAAAATTCCCGTATCTGCCACCGTATCCTGGCCTTCTCTGGCGCGCAAAACAACAGCGCCAGCACCGTCGCCAAACAAAACGCAAGTATTGCGATCTGTCCAGTCAACAATTTTAGAAAGCGTTTCAGCACCAATAACAAGTGCTGTTCTAACCTGGCTTAGGCGAATCATGTTATCGGCCATTGCCAACGCATATACAAATCCTGAACACGCAGCGGAAATATCAAAAGCTGGCGTCCCGAGTTTAACCCCAAGCAAATTACCAATTTTGGCAGAAGTTGCCGGTGTGGTATTGTCGCCAGTAACTGTACCAAGCACAATTAAATCTATATCTTCCGCTGTCAATCCGGCCTTTTTTAAAGCAGCAACGGCCGCTTTAGCCGACATTTCCGCCGTAGTTTCGCCTTCAGAAATATGACGGCTTTTAATACCTGTGCGAGTACTAATCCACTCATCATTGGTTTCAACCATTTTTGATAAATCATCATTGGTCAATACCTTAGGCGGCAGATAGTGTCCCCAGCCGATAATTTCAGATCTAATACACTTCATAATATATATCCTGTGAAATTTCTTCTAAATCAATATGTTCAAGTTCATCACGAATGGTCGGCACAAAATTTTGACGAACGAGCGAAGCAGCATTGCCGATGGCAACAGAAAACCCCAGAGCATCCGTTCCACCATGGCTTTTAACGGACAGGCCGTTTAGTCCTACAAACATTGCCCCGTTATAAAGTTTAGGATTCATGACCTTGCTGATACGTTTATTTACAAAAAACATAAACGGCAGCCCAAATTTTGCCAAAAATGATTTATGTACGGCTTCTTTAATCATACTAATGATAAGCTTAGCCGTGCCTTCAATAGATTTCAGCGCCACATTGCCGGTAAAACCGTCAGCAACAACAACATCAGCCTTACCAAAAGGAATTTCATGCGGTTCAATGTAACCGATAAAATCCAAATCCATGGTTGAACTACGGAGCATTTTGGCGGCATGGCGTATTTCTTCTTTGCCTTTCATTTCTTCGGCACCGATATTTAAAAGTGCAATTTTCGGACGTTCGATACCCAAGGCATGTTTAACCAAAACATTTCCCATTACGGCAAATTCCGCCAGATTGACAGCATTACATTCAGTGTTGGCCCCCAAATCCAGCATGACATATTTGCCATAACGGTGTGGCATAATACTGACGATTGCCGGACGGTGGATTTTCTGGATAGTTTTCAACAACATCTTAGAAATTGCCATCAGGGCACCGGTATTCCCGGCAGAAACAATTGCCTGCGCATCTCCTTGACGCACAGCGTCAATTGCCTGATACATACTAGTATTTTTGTTGCGGATGACCTGTGAAGGTTTGTCCTCATTATAAACCATTTCTGGCGAATGGTGCAACTCGCAGACTTTAGTCAGAGCCGGAAATTTCCTGAGTTCGTCTCTGACCTTTTTTCTGTCGCCGAAGATTAAAAAACGAACATCCGGGTTCTTTTTAGCCGCAAGTGCCAACCCCTCTATTACGACTCGAGGGGAATTATCCCCTCCCATCGCATCAACCGCTATGACCAGGTTAGTATCAGACACAGCCAACTCCGTTTATAAATATTGCCTATTTCTTGTCTGCTTTTTGGGCGACAATTTCCTTACCGTCATACTGGCCGCATTTTGGGCATATATTATGAGGTCTTTTTAATTCACCGCAGTTCGAGCATTCATGATAAGCATTGGCTTTCAAAGCATCATGCGAACGGCGCATATTGCGGCGAGATTGCGATGTTTTCTTTTTTGGTGTAGCCATTTTTCTTCTCTTTTGTTAAATATCATTACACAACAAGTTATTCAGGCGTTATTATTAATGCACTTTTGGTTTAAATGCAAGAAAAATATCTGCCAGAATTGTTAAAGTGCTTTTAGCCAATTTTTTCCGTATTGGCAAGCACTTTTTGCAGACTGTTTACTTTTTTAATTTTTGCAAAATCGCAAACGGATTGGCTCGATGAGTTGTTTCTTCATCAAACTCGCTTAGAAAATGAAATTCTTCCCCTTCTCGCCGGGGATGATCCTCCAGCACCAGCGCCAATTGTTCAATGGCAATATTACCCAAATCAATCCGGCCGTTTTCAATAATATCTGGAACTTCATCATAAATTCCAAGCTCCATTTCCCGGATGTCCTTATAGGTAGCTTTGGTATCGTAATAGTAAGCAAACGGTGCTTCATACTTCTTTGTAAAAACTTCCAACGTAACAACGCTTTTTAGCACCAACTCGGCCTTAACCTTTCCCCAGATATCCAAACGGTGCTGTTTTATGTTTAATTTTAAGAAAATATCCGCCACAAAAGACTTGACAGATTCCACTTGTAATATATCTGCCAAAACCTTACATTGTCTAGTATCGGCCGTCAGATGATAATGCTGTTCCTGCTGATTTAAATCATCAATATTCAAAGGGTATGAAAAATCTTTTTGCATTAACATTTTCTCT
>CAYPFN010000022.1:0-16284 GCA_964410325.1 uncultured Azospirillaceae bacterium | reverse complement strand
TTGGAATGTCTGCTGATGATTGACATTCCATAAAATCATCAGCACAGAGATATTTATTTTATATTCTGGCCAAAATGCAAAAATAAAATACTCAATTTTATTTATTCATTAGCAATTACATTTTGTAATTACATGATTTTACATTGTAAATTTGATCTTGACGTATCTAAAATGAAGGGGTATAAAGCACCCATTAAGGTGCTGCATCAGATGCGCAAAATGGCTTAATTTTGAGAAAAATAAAGCGCCATAACAATGAGTTGTAAAAAATACATCAGGTCTTCTTACTGCCCCTGCCAAAAAGCCTCTAACCTTTTGAAGTTAGGGGTATTTTTTCGCCAAAAAATGCAAAAAACTCGTTTTTTCCACCTGTGCCACAAGGGTGAGACACAGGTGTCTTATGGAAGAAGCGAAAAAGCGCGTAGGCATATCATTTATATCAGATTCTTTTAAAAAGTTATAACGCATTGTAAATAGATATTATTTAGCTTAACTTCTGCCGAATTTTATATAAGATAACTTATTGTCGTTAAGGTAAAGAAGTTATAATTCTTTAACAGAATTGTTGATAAATATACTTATACATATAAAGACAATTCACGGACATTTTCTAACTAAAAATTTTTACTCAGCTCGTTTTTGCGCCTCTTTACGACAACGAACAACCTCTAAAAAAATTGTTTCTCTAAAATCTTTTCCGTTTTGCTTCATTTGTTCAAACATTCTTTGTTCTTTTTCTACTCTTTTGGAATTTCCACTTAATATTAAATCTTCAATCGGTGGCAAAGGCGCAAATTCATCATCTTGCTTTAATGAATTTTTGATTCCATTTCGCAAAATTGTTCTAGCGTAATAAGCCATCAATCGACCATCCTCTGTCTGAGCCTCAATATCTTTAAATCGGACATTATTATGTTCTTCTTCACTACTCATAAGTGGTCCAATATCATCCTCCCATTTATATTTCTGCTTAATCAAAAATAAATTACCTTGTTTTTTAGAAAAGAAACAAGGTTTTAAATCAAACCATCCATTATTTTCCACGCCTTCTTTATCTCCAGAACCTTCTGCAATAAAACGTTCACGTTCTTCTCTTTTCCTCATTTCGATGTAACGGTCAAAAAAATTATTAAAAAAATTATTTTTTAAAGGTATGATATCATCATATGCAGATCTAAAACTTATAAATTCTGATTTTGAAATACCCAAAGGACATGCCGGAGCCTGAGCAATAACCAGCATTTGTGATTGTATTTTCTTTCTATCTTGTTCACTATATCCTAACTCCTTCATTGCTATCTGCATTTTTTCTTCCAATTTTAATATTGTATACGCACCATGGCAATGAGCTACTATATTTAGTTTTCTTATTCTCTTACATGCTTCGGCGACAGATAATTTTCCCTTGCCTTTGTGTAATGTTATTCTGGGCAATATAACTTTTTCAAACAATTCATTAACATATTGCGGGTTATATTCTTCATCTGTTGCTTTTGACAATGTCTTTTCAACATCTGCTTGACTTCTTAAAACTTCTGTTCTGTGTTTAATGTAAAAAATCTGTTTAGCAATTAATTTATTATGACCATCAAAATTATATTTTATACTGTAAACTGGAATTTCTGCACTTATTTTTTTATCCAATATATCTTCTTCAATAATTTTAGCATACCCGTTAGCTGCTTTATCCGTCGTTGTTGCGCCTCCTCCTATATACAACACACAAACCTCATCTTTAGGAATAGAATCAACTTTTGTATAACCATAAGGATTATCTTCTGTTTTATTTGTTCTCTTTCCAATTTCTATTGATGACATTATTCAATTCCTAAAAATAAGACCAACTACATCAAATATACCACAAACACACCCTCGAATCAACAGCAAAGAAGTTTTGCTTGAAGCAATTTATTGTACAGACATTAGAGAAAATATTCTTATTACAAAAAAGAATAAGTTATATATAATAATACTCTTCCTTTCTGACTTGCAAACATATTAAGATTTTTTCTATTTTCATTTTGTTGGTAAATTTTTCTATACTCTTCAATATTTGGCACCATTAAAGCAGATAAAAATTCACGAATTTTTGCCCTACAAAGCTCCACGGAAAACTGGGCGACAAACTACCACAAAAAAGCAAGTTCTCTATTGACAGATGATAAATAATTTAATATTGTAGCCACAACAAACGGGAACATTGTGCCTGTTATTTATCTATGGCCTGTGTTTTCCAGCAAAAGAGGTATAAATTTTTTAAGATAGGATACCAAGGTGAAAGTTAGTCCGATACAATTTTTCAGACAGGTAAAACAAGAAGTTAAAAAGATTACCTGGCCAACGAAGAAAGAAGTTTCACATGTCAGCACAATGGTTATTATCATTGTCGCTATTGCTGCGGTCTTTTTCTTTTTTGTTGATGTTGTTTTAGGTTGGGCTATACGCTTAATCTTGGGATTAGGAGCATAATCATGGCTGCACGCTGGTATGTTGTTAATGTCTATTCTGGTTCAGAAAAAAAGGTCGCAGAATCTTTACGCGAACAAGCCGTTTTAAAGAAAATGGAAGATAAAATTTTAGACGTCTTGGTTCCGACCGAAGAAGTTGTTGAAATAAAAAAAGGCACAAAAGTCAACAGTGAACGCAAGTTCTTTCCCGGTTATATTTTAGTTAAAATGGAAATGTCGGACGAATGCTGGCATGTGGTTAAAAATACCCCGCGCGTAAGCGGATTTTTAGGAAGCCGCAACAAACCCCAGCCAATTAGCGATGCTGAAGCCGAACGCATTATCAAACAAATGGAAGAAGGTGTTGAACGTCCTCAAACCCTTATTGACTTTGAAATTGGCCAACAAATCCGTGTTACTGACGGTCCGTTTGCCTCTTTCGTCGGTGTTGTTGAAGAAGTTGATAGTGAAAAATCACGCCTAAAAGTTTCCGTTTCAATTTTTGGTCGGTACACACCGGTTGAACTGGAATTCTCACAAGTTGAAAAAGTTAAATAACTTTAATAAATCCCTAAAAAAGACCCGTTTTCAACATTACGGTTTTTTTTCGTTTAAATCTTTTCATTAAAGTGTTTTAGACAGAAGTCAGCCACCACCTTGTAGATAGCCGTAATCTGCTCAGAAGGAACTTGTATGCGTGAAAACAATCGCATATATTTTGTGAACAAATCCAAGCTTAGACAATATTTCATCGAGTAACGATAATTTATATCAAATAACCAACATAATGTCGCCATCAAATCATCAGCATTTGTTTGGCTTATACCTTTAGGAACAACTTCAGCGCGCATAAAGTATTCCCAGGTTTTCGGATTAATAATACCTTGCGTCGCTGATTTATCTTGATAATGCTTTAACCATAAATGATAAACCTGGTCATAGCAGCTGGTCAAATAATGCCAATTTGCAATTTTATCGGCATCTCGTACGGCAAACGCTATATATTTTACATCTTGTTGCAATTGTTTATCCGCAATATTCTGATATTCTTCATCTTCATAAAGGCATTCTATCATATGGCCGTGATGTTTAATCGGCAGCGTAATCAAAATATTGCTGAAATCAGGCAATTTTTTCAGCAATTCTGCCCCTAATAGACTATGATCAACCTTTTTGCCACTTTCATATAAAATTCGAACTTCCGTAAATCTAAAAATATCATGTAGCAGGATAGCCGTCCGTGCCATATCAATAAATTTCGGCGAACGGTTTTGAAAATAAGATTCATGCTTAAGAATACCGTTGCCTACGCCCGACACTTGCAGAGAATGTCGCAGTTTTTCATTTTCATAACTACTAAAAAAAGGATCGTCTTTTACAATCGCCATGTTTTTATGATATTCTGCATACAGCAGATCTTTTGCTTTTTGATACAGCGGATATACCATCTTTCCTCTCCTTAAGCGGCATATTGCCAGATAAAAGTTAAAAATGCTTGTATGCTGCATAAAAATATCCAATCGTCACGCTTGCAAACGTGGTCTTTTCTGCTTTCGTATTTTCCCATATATTTTAAACTAACCATACGCACAAATGATAAACTAACGATTCCTTCATTATACTGGCCTATTTCTTTGCCGCTAGCCGTAGTAGACAAACAATCAGAGACTTTGGCCGGAAGGAAACAGCAATACGTCAATATCCTGCAACAGGTCAAAGACCATATCGCCACACATAACAGCCTATATTCAACGCCTTATATAGTGATTGACAGCATCAGCACAACGCCATACATTTCGGCTACTCAAAACGGTTCTCTGACATTTACTCAAGAAAATGGCTGGAACTGTTCTGACTAGCCCCCCAGCAACCCAAGGGAATTTTATATAATTTATTGTTTTAGAAGATTTTCGGCACTATCGGCACCCTGCAGATATATAACAAAAAAATCCGACATAAATGTCGGACTTTTTCACAAGTTGATAAAAATTTAAATATCAAGGTTAACCACATTCAAAGCGTTTTCTTGAATAAACTCTTTACGCGGTTCAACCACATCACCCATCAAAGTTGAGAACACTTCATCAGCTTCTTCCATATGGTCGATTTTAACTTGCAACAAAGAACGCGCTTCTGGATCCAAGGTTGTTTCCCACAGCTGTTCGGGATTCATTTCACCCAAACCTTTATAGCGCTGCAGCGTAATCCCCTTTTTGCCGGTGCTCATAACCGCATCAACCAGGGTAACCGGTCCGTCGATTCGTTTTTCACCGCCGTTCTTGGAAATCAGCCTTGATGGCTCTGCAAAATTTTCTGCCAAAAAACCGCGCATATCATTTAAAACCCGGGCTTCAGCACTGTCAATAATCGATTCGCCGATAATATGCTCTTCTTTAACACCGCGCAAAGTTCGATTAAAAGAGATATTACCGTTCGCCAAAACTTCAGCCTTCCAACCTTTATCATATTCAGCTTCCATATCATCCAAACGATTGGCAATCTTATCAAGCTCAGACATCAAGTGCGTCTTATCCTGCAAAATCTCCGAATTAAACAAACCGGCAATCGCCATCTGTTCCACGATTTTTTCCGGCGCCTTAACGCTTAAAGAGGCCAAAAGCCCGCGGGCTTTCATTGTTTTTTCAACAAAACTGATTAAATCCTGCCCCAAAATCTTCTCACCGTTTACCATTTCCAAAACAGCCTCATCACAACCACCCCGAATAAGATAATCTTCCATTTCACGATCATCTTTCAAGTAAATAATTGAGTTTCCACGCTTTGCCTTATAAAGCGGTGGCTGGGCAATATAAACATAACCGCGCTCGATTAATTCCGGCATTTGGCGATAGAAAAATGTCAACAGCAGCGTTCGAATATGCGATCCATCAACATCGGCATCGGTCATAATCACAATTTTATGATAGCGACATTTATCCGCATTAAAATCATCCCGACCAATACCGGTTCCCAAAGCCGTAATAATTGTCCCGATTTCTGCCGAATTCAACATTTTATCAAAGCGTGCGCGTTCAACATTTAAAATCTTGCCACGCAAAGGCATAATTGCCTGATTCTTACGGTCACGCCCCTGTTTTGCAGAACCGCCGGCCGAATCTCCCTCAACAATAAACACTTCAGACAACGCCGGATCTTTTTCTGAGCAATCAGCCAATTTTCCCGGCAGTGTAGAAATATCCAAAACACCTTTGCGCCGGGTCAGTTCGCGAGCTTTGCGTGCCGCTTCGCGGGCGGTGGCCGCCTCAACGATTTTGCCGACAATCATCTTAGCTTCTGTTGGATGCTCATCTAGCCATTCTTTCAGCTTATCGCCAACAATACCTTCTACCACCGGCCGTACTTCAGAAGAAACCAACTTATCTTTTGTTTGTGATGAAAACTTCGGATCTGGAGCTTTAACCGACAGCACACATGTCAACCCTTCGCGCATATCCTCTCCAGTAATCACATTTTTATCTTTTTTAAGCAGGCTGTTCTCACTGATGTAATTATTAATCGTTCGAGTCAATGCTCCTCGAAAACCTGCCAAATGCGTACCACCGTCTTTTTGTGGAATATTATTGGTAAAGCACAACATGCTTTCATTGTAAGCATTCGTCCACTGCATGGCCACTTCCACCACAATATCATTATCTTCGCCTGAAAAAGCAATAATATTATCATGCAAAGGAGCTTTTGCCTTATTCAAATGATTAACAAACGCCGACAAACCGCCTTCATAATGAAAAACTTCTTCTTTTGATTCGGCACCGCGGTTATCTACCAGTTTTAAATAAACGCCTGAATTTAAAAAAGCCTTTTCACGAATAGCACGTTCCAGCGTTTCAAAGCTAAATTCTGTTTGCGTAAAGGTTTCCGGTGAAGGCAAAAATGAAACTTCGGTACCGTGTCTACCCGGCGCATCGCCGACAACTTCCACATGTTTAACCACGTTGCCGTTGGCAAACTCGGCATAATACTCTTTATCATTACGCCAAATTCTTAACTTCAACCAGGTTGACAGCGCATTAACCACCGACACGCCCACGCCATGCAGACCGCCGGAAACCTTGTAAGAGTTATTGTCAAACTTACCACCGGAGTGAAGTTCGGTCATAATAACTTCAGCTGCCGAAACACCTTCTTCTTTGTGAATATCAACCGGCATACCGCGACCGTTATCACGAATGGTGGCCGAGCCGTCAGGATTCAAGATAACGATAGTTTTATCGCAATATCCAGCCAAGGCTTCATCAATAGCGTTATCCAAAACCTCGTAAATCATATGGTGCAAGCCCGAGCCGTCATCGGTATCACCGATATACATTCCTGGACGTTTACGAACAGCATCCAAGCCCTTTAAAACTTTAATAGAATCAGCATTATATTCTTGTTCACTTTTCAAGTATTCATCATTGGTTAATTCTGTCATTCTAACCCCTGTCTTTCATTTTTTAACTACAAAAATATACACCCTGGTCCCAATTTTACCAAGTCCAAAATAAAAGATATCAACGGCTTTATAGCTTTACACTGCCGACAATTTATGCTACCATAAACATTAACCATGTAAGGAAAATTCAAATGACTATCAATTTTCAAGATATCCAAAACAAATATATTGATATGGTAAATTCCAATATCAATAGTTTACTCGCTAAAAAAGCCAAAGCCAAAGAAAGTGCAAAATCAGATGGCAAAGGAGGTTATTCTTTTATAATAGAAGATAACGGTCAAGGTATTCGCGAGGTTACCTTTATTCATATTGATAAAAATAATGTTGACAAGCTCTGCTCGCCCGAAGTCATAGACCACTTAAGCCGTCAGGTAGCAAAAAATGCCATTTTACCCGGTAGCAGCGAAGCTGAAAAAATATCTTGCTATAAAAATGCATCTCTTGAAATTCAAAAAGAATATGAAATTAAAGCGCAAGATTTTTTAGAAAACAACCAAGAACAAATAAAACAACAAATTACGCGTGATTTGCTTATAGATAAAGCCGTTACTCCAGCAATTGTCAACCGAGCCATTGCCAACAGCTTTCACACAGCACAAGCGACTCAACAGATTAAAGATTCTTCATTTAACCCCGATTCGGATCATGGTTATTGCACCAAATCTTTAACTTACCCTCTTTACGAGTTAAAATACTATTATGGCGGATTTTCCTTCTTACCGAAAGATGCCGAAACAGTTGCCCATCCGCATACGTTTACCGAACACTTAAAAAAGAAAACCCCCGAGCAAGTACATTCTTCCCAATCTCTTTTAGACGATATTAAAAAATTTAAGCCTGGAAGCCTGATTATAATAAAAGGAAGAAACGCCCAAGGTAACGGTCATATGATGATGTATAACGGCAATGATGAAAACGGAACTCCGCAGTTTATCGGTTTTAATAACGACGTCAAAGATCATAAGTTTTTCAAAGACCGCCCGACAACCATAATCGATATTCCATCATTAATTGAGAAGAAGACTCAAAATTATCAAGCTAAACAACTTGATAATCAGCAAGATACGCCTCAAATACGTAATGTTCAAAATACAGTTTCCACACCTTCGGGAGTATCTGTTGATATTAACATCATTCGGCAAAAACTTTCTGGCAGAGATAAATAATATGGTATTATTTATAAAATATCTGAGAGAATTTGACTGTTATGGAATTAAAAAATCCGCCATTGCTGACTGTATCAAAAATGGTAAAATCCCTGAAATTGCCATAGATAAAAAAGATATTCAAAAAATTGTTCCCGATTATCGTTCAATAACTAAAATCGGCTTTATATTAGGAGAAGATACATCGACCGACGGCACGCTGTATTATACTATCAGCAACGATTATTTAAAATCATTACTCAAGGCCGGTGCCGATTTAAGATTTTTAGATTATGACAATATTCATTCGCAAATCGTCCAATGTCGGGGTCTAGTATTGCCAGGAGGATTCTTCAGCTTTCCGCAAAATTTCTATTTGCAACCGCCGAAAAAAATGCCGCAAAAGCGTTATTTTGCCTATGAAGAAGCTTTTAAGTTTATTAACCTACATAATCTTCCCACATTAGCCATCTGCGCCGGAGCGCAAATTATCGGAGCTTTAAGCGGCTTAAAATTATACCATTCAGTAACCGATGAAAGTCTTAAACAAAAGCCTCATCATTTGCCTGATGATAAGGCTCATCAAATTTGTATAAAAGAAGGATCTTTCTTGCAAAAAATTATGAAGACGGACAGTCTAACGATTTGGGTAAATTCACGCCACCATGAAGCTGTAATTGAAAAAAGCTTATCTAATTATGCTAAAAAGCCCCAAGTAGATATTTATGCGCTAAGTCAAGAAGATAACATTCCTGAAGCTTGGGGCAACGAACATAAAAATATTTTATGCATTCAATGGCACCCCGAAAACCTAGCAGTTAAGGGACAACAGAGTATGCAAAATATTTACGACTGGCTCGTGCAAACTGCGGTTTCAAGTAAATAAAGCTACGCATTTATTTTCTTACAGCAAACTTGGCAAAATACTCATTATCATTACACCAAATTCTTAACTTAAGCCAGGTTGACAGCGCATTAACTCACCGACAATTTATGTTGTTAAGCTTTCTTTATCTCAAAGAATTTTTTGCTCAGATATGTCTTGTCTCCCATACTAAGTATAAAATTTTAAAAACTTATGCCTCCAATGCAATATATTTAGTGGGGATAAACCCGCCTTTAATTACCATAAGATAATAGCGCACAAAAGCCAACCGCCAGCCAAGTTCATCATTACAAACGCTCCAATCTATCGGAGAGTAATCAATTTTTTCAACACCGGAAATTTTTTGCAAAACTTCATCACAATCCTTGCTTTCCACTAATTCCGGCATATCCATAACCG
This sequence comes from uncultured Azospirillaceae bacterium, assembly GCA_964410325.1. Classification (GTDB taxonomy): domain Bacteria; phylum Pseudomonadota; class Alphaproteobacteria; order RF32; family CAG-239; genus CAAFZY01. The sequence goes on along the minus strand of CAYPFN010000022.1, from coordinate 6,951 downwards.
AAGGACTGACATAAAGAGCTTCCAACAAACCATCTTTTGCCAAAGCTTCAACATCTATTGAAAACATATCGGCATTTTTTACAAACGCCTCAAGCGATCGGCTTTTATCCGTCCATCTTATCGGTTCAGAAAAAGCGCGGATTCCGCGGCTTCTACCGACAAAACAACTTTCCATCCATGCCGTAATTTCCTCATGTGTTGTTCTGCCACCGGTTCGTTTGTAATAATAATTCAAATCCGCATTCGGATTTTGCGCAAACGACAATATCCCTTTTTCTAAAACCGTATTCCCTTTTGTAACATAATGATACAGTTTCATTGAACCTCCGTTGTTCTCAACATAAATACAATAAGTTAATTTTATATAATTTTTATAATTTTATCAACTTATATTTCTCTATCAATATCCTGGAGCAATCCCAAACATATCTTAAACTTCTACTGTTTGAAAACCTCGGCCTTCTATAAAGCAGAGGGTTAAATTTATTTTCGCACCTCAAATTTAGCAAAACATTTTTGCAAATGAGCCAACAAATCTTTATCTTCTACCAACGCCAGACACATTTCATCTGTCGTAGTTTTATCTGTCGGTATCGGACGGTATTTTTGCAAATAATATTCTCGAATACCAGCAGCTTGCAACGTATTGCCGATTTCATACAAATCATCCAGCGTCAAAATCCGCGGATCACATGTTGTCCGACACTCAAAATGCTTACCACTTTTAAGCAAAATATCCAAGCTTTGCTTAACATTTTCCACGAGCTTATAACCACCGGTTGCCGCACCGTATCTATCTGCCCTCAACGGCGCTTTAATATCCAGCCCCGCCCAATCAATTTTATCAACGATTCGTGCTAAAGCCTCGGGACGATAACCGCCGGTGTGCAGTCCGACTTTATATCCCATGTTTTTAACCATATCTGCAGCTTCTGCCAAACCGTCTTGCACCAACGGCTCGCCACCAGAAAATACCACGGCGTCCAAAATACCTTTACGCCGTTCTAAAAACATCAGCAATTTTTCAAAAGTCCACATACTTTCCAGCTCGCCACCGATTTTCTGCAGAGATATATTATAACAAAACGGACACCGCCAGGGACAGCCCTGCATAAACACAACGGCCGCTATATGCTCGGGAAAATCAACAATGCTGAATTTTTCAACATCGCCGATAACAATTCCTTTATCTTTCACCTCTTGAAACCTTCCGCCTAAAAAAAGCCGCCGCTTTCCTCTTAGGATTTCAGCGGCGGCTTTGCCTTATCACCTCTTATTCAGCGGCAATAGCCAATTTAATATCTTCCTTATTCATATGTAAAACAGCTTTTTCTTCGCAAAAGCAAATGCGAGAATAATATTCCGACTTTTTGCCCTTGTTGAATTCAGAAACAGGACGATGATACCCCATAACCCGAGTCCAGATTTCACAAGGCTGTCTCTCACTATCAGCTAACTTAATATCCTCAATATTAATAACATTGCTCATTTTACTCTCCTTTTTATAAAAATGGTTAAGCTACATTTTGTTGAGCCTCTAAGGCTTTTAACTTTTCTACTTTCTTCTCTTCATCACAGATTGGGCAGAATTTATGTTCCCCTGACAAGTAGCCGTGTTTCGGACAAATTGAAAATGTCGGGGTAATGGTAATATAAGGCAGCCGATAGTTGGTAAGAACTTTTTTAACTAAATCACGACAAACCTTGGCCGATGAAATCCGCTGGTTCATATACAGGTGCAAAACCGTACCACCTGTATATTTTGTTTGTAACGTAGATTGTAAGTCCAGCGCCTCAAAAGGATCATCCGTATATCCAACCGGAAGTTGGGAGGAATTGGTGTAATACGGATTCTCCTGTGTTCCAGCTTGGATAATGCCAGCAAATCTTTTCTTGTCTTCGCGGGCAAAACGGTATGTCGCGCTTTCTGCCGGCGTGGCTTCCAGATTATACATATTGCCAGTTTCTTCCTGAATTTTAACCATCTTGCCACGAATATAATCCAAGAACTTTTCAGCAAAAGCTTGCCCCCATTCATCCGAAATATCATGCTCATCATTCGTATAATTACGGATCATTTCATTAATGCCGTTCACCCCGATTGTTGAGAAATGGTTGCGCAACGTGCCGAGATAACGTTTGGTGTACGGGAACAAACCGTTGTCAATCAAACGCTGAATAACCTTACGTTTAATTTCAAGCGATGTACGAGCAATATTCATCAATTCATCAACCCGGCTGAACAATCCAGCCTCATTGCCTTTATAAACATAGCCCAAACGCGCACAGTTAAAAGTCACAACCCCAACCGACCCTGTTTGTTCAGCCGAACCAAATAAACCATTGCCTTTTGCCAAAAGCTCACGCAAATCAAGCTGTAAACGACAACACATTGAACGAATCTGCCCCGGTTTCAAAACAGAATTGATAAAGTTTTGAAAATAAGGCATACCATATTTAGCCGTCATTTCAAACAGTAGCTCTGTGTTTTCCTCTTCCCACGGAAAATCCGGCGTCATGTTATAAGTCGGTATCGGGAACGTGAACGGCCGACCTTTAATATCGCCCTTCATCATAACCGTAATATATGCTTTATTAATCATGGCCATTTCTTCTTTTAAATCGCCATAAGTAAACGGCTGCTCTTCACCAGCAATAATCGGATGCGTATTGCGCAAATCTTCTGGGCAAACCCAGTCAAACGTAAAGTTTGTAAACGGCGTCTGTGAACCCCAGCGGGACGGAACGTTCAAATTATAAACCAGCTCCTGAATGCATTGTTCAACCTGCCGATAAGAAAGGTTATCTTTGCGAATATAAGGTGCCAGATAAGTATCAACCGAAGAAAAAGCCTGCGCGCCAGCCCATTCGTTTTGCAACGTGCCCATAAAGTTAACCATCTGGCCGATAGCAGCTGTCAAATGTTTGGCCGGACCCGCCTCCGCTTTTCCGGGAACGCCGTTAAAGCCTTCATGCAGCAAATTCTTCAAAGACCAACCAGCACAATAAGCCGCCAACATGTCCAAATCATGAATGTGAATATCGCCATTGCGGTGAGCCTCACCGACTTCAGATGGATAAACATGGCTCAGCCAGTAATTCGCCGTTACTTTGCCGGAAACATTTAAAATCAAGCCACCGTTAGAATATCCTTGGTTGGCATTGGCATTAACGCGCCAATCAAGCTTTTCCAGATATTCATTAATAGAACTTTCCACATCAACCATAACTTTCTTATCCGAACGGATGCGGTTGCGTTGATCGCGATATAAAATATAAGCTTTGGCTGTCTGAAAATAATTGTCCGAAATCAACACCTGTTCTACAATATCTTGAATCTGTTCAATTGTCGGTAGCGATTCGCTGAATTTATGCTCTATCACTTTCAAAACCTTACCGGTCAAAAGCAAAGCCTCTTGCTCGCTAAATTCTTTGGTAGAATTCCCCGCCCTCAAAATAGCATTATAAATTTTACTGCTGTCAAACGGCGCTAAAGTTCCATCCCTTTTGGTAACTTGCTTAACAACAACACTGTCATTGTTTATCGTCGGTATTTCATATTTTTGTTCTGACATTGGCGTTTCCTTAAAATTTATTTTATTGTTTAGACCACATTTTTATTACCGCATTAAATTGCTTAGTTATATACAATATATAGTATTAAAAAAATGTAAAGAAACTATATATAGTATGTACATAATTTTATTGAAGTATCATTTCTTAAAAATTATCTTGCAAAAATAACTCTGCGCCCTCAAGAAAAAAATAGTTAACAAATGATTTAAAAAACCTATGTCTTTAAAAATAGGCACAAAAAAAATTCCTTTGGGGTGGATAATTTTATTAACAAAAAAAGATTGGCTTTAATTCAATCCTTTATGGATAAAAGTCTGTTATAACACTCATATTTTAAAAAACAAAACAACCAGGAATAAACATGGTTGTATAAAATAAAACATTTGGCTATGTTTTTTAACAAATCCGATTCGTAAGCATTATACACTTTTTAAAATTTTTGCTTAAAAACAGATTTTCTTCAAAAACGGCCGTTAGTTACAAACTATTAAAAAGCCAAAGGCGCCAAACTTATCACATACCAAAACAGCTCCCGAACATACGGGAGCTGAATGTAAAAAAAATTCAAACTAGAATCCTTCAGTATCTAAGCGTTTACGCAGTTGCTTTCTTGCCCGACGAACAGCTTCAGCCTGACGGCGAGCTTTCTTTTCAGAATTCTTTTCATGACAGCGACGCAACTTCATTTCGCGAAAAATACCTTCACGCTGCATTTTCTTTTTCAGAACTTTTAAAGATTGAGCAACATCATTACCGATAACAGTAACCTGAACCACTTAAATCACCTCTTTCCTACATTTATCTAATAAGTTAAAAACATTTTGTGCTTATCTAACACACCAATTCTTTAAAATCAAGAAAAAATATCAAAAAGCCTTTAAGCAATAATATTAGGCATAATACTGGCTTCAACTTTCTGAATCTTGCTTTTTAAGCCGGTACGCAGTCTGTTAAGCTGCTGCGCCTGATAAAAATCAATCGTCCGATTAGCCCGCACTAGTTGGCGGATATCCGAACTCACGCGACGCTCTTCAATTTTCAATTCACAAAGCTGTTGTTGGAGTTTTCCCAAATTATCATTACGTAACATAAGTTTTACAGTCCTTTTTATTAAAAAAGTTTAGCACATATTATATTTTTTACTGGAAATGTTATTTTAAAATCTGTAAGAAGGATACTACATTACATGCTAAAAATCAACCATTAAAATACATATAATGTTTTAATAAAAATATGGAGAATATATATGAGTGAAATTAAAAAGATTGGCATCTTAACCAGCGGCGGTGACTGCGCCGGCCTTAATGCTGTTGTTTCATCTGTCGTCAAGGCGGCTGACCGCCGGGGTTGGGAAGTTTATGGCATTCACGACGGCACTGATGGCCTGACAGAACGTCCATTATCTTATGAAATTCTCTCTCCAAAATGCTTTTCTGACACACCTTGGCCACGGATATCAGGTTCATATCTCGGCTCTTTAAACAAAGGGGTCAAAATGGATTCTCAGGCAGAAATGTCCCGCCGTTTCGGCGAAGGCGTTAAAGAGTTGGGATTAGACGCCGTAATTGTCGTCGGCGGCGACGGCAGTATGAATATCGTCAGCAATTACTGTAAAAACGCTGGCGTCAAAATGATCGGCATTCCCAAAACCATTGATAACGATACGCCGTTAACACAATTCTCCATCGGGTTTAACACCGCCTGTCAGGTATGCACCGATGCTTTAGACAGCATGGAAACAACTGCGCGCTCTCACCACCGTGCCTTAATTTTGGAAGTCATGGGACGCGACGCCGGCCATTTAGCAATTCAATCCGCCTTAGCTGGTTTTGCCGACATCTGCCTGGTTCCAGAAATTCCTTACACGATTGACGGCATCGTTGCCAAATTGGAAAACATCAAAAAAAGCGGTCGCAACCATGCTGTTATTGTTGTTTCTGAAGGTGTCAAAACCGAAAACGGTGAACAAGTCAGCAGCGCTAAAAATCTGGTGGGTGAAAAAATCAACGGCGGTATCGGTGAATATTTAAGTCAAGCTTTAAATGCTAAATATCAAGGTTTCCAAACCCGCGTTACTCGCTTGGGCCACGTCCAACGCTCCGGTAATCCAACCGCTTTTGATCGTATTTTAGCGTCTGTTTTTGCCGCCAAAGCTGTTGAATTGTTATCTTGCGGCCATACCGGCGTCATGATCGGCGTCTCTAATGGCAAATTTGAATCTTACCCGTTAGAACAAGTGGTTTCCTGCGGGACATCACATCTTGACATCAACAGCGATTATGTTCGCGCCGCACATGATTTGGGTATTTATGTCGGCGAACTGTAATTAATACGTCGCAATAAACAAACCAGAAGTTTTCTGTAAAGCGGCAATAATAAAGAGTCCTATTAATCAGGACTCTTTATTTTATGCAATCATTTTAACAACAACGCCGACTAACACCGTATCATAATATATTCGCTAACCAGCAAATGAAATTTAATAAAAATCCCTATCTTGCGAGATAGGGACTACAAAGGACTTACATTTTCAATTAATTACTTTGCCGCTTTTTTCTTAGCAATTGACTTTTTAATTTTTTTCGCCTCATCCGTTAACTTCGAATTGGAAGTTGTTTCCAAATAAGCGTCCAAACCTCCGTTATGTTCTATAGAACGCAAAGTTTTAGTGCAAACTTTCAATTTAAAAACTTTGCCTAAAGTTTCACTTAACAAAGAAACAACATGCAAATTCGGTAAAAAGCGACGACGAGTATGGTTGTTGGCATGGCTGACATTATTGCCGCTCATAACGCCGACACCAGAAATTTCACATTTTTTGGCCATTTTAATTATCCTTTTATTCAAACAAACAACAATCTTGTTGCTTGTTAATACATACATTTAAGCGACAAGTCAAGCAAAATTATAAAAAACTTAAAAAAATGCTGGTAAAATAAAATAAAATAGTATAAAAGGAGTAACGAATTTAAGCTGTACCCGTAGCTCAATTGGATAGAGTGTCGGCCTCCGACGCCGAAGGTTGTGGGTTCGATCCCCGCCGGGTACGCCATAAAAAAAGCACCGTATGGTGCTTTTTCTATAGTTGTCGTTTATCTGGTTACAAACGCTAAATTTGACACCGATTCTTACCGCCGATATACCAACGATCCATAACTGCCTCAAAAAGCAATAGCGCGGTTTGGGGAGCAATATGTTCCTGATAAGGGAAAACGCAAAGAAATTTATACCTATCCGCTACAAGCCTCAACAAAACAACCTGCTAGTTTGCCACCGGCATTGATTATCACTACCGAAAACGATGTTTTGCGTGACAAAGGTGAAGCCTATGCCCAAAATTTAACACAGCGGGAGTAGAGACCTTTTGCATACGCA
>CAYPFN010000021.1:0-17274 GCA_964410325.1 uncultured Azospirillaceae bacterium | reverse complement strand
TATTTTTTAAGAGTAAGGAATTTGCTTTTGAAAGGAGATTCATAATGTTGAATAATCTAAAAGAAAAAATGTTGCATATAGAAGCCGTAAGGCGTTTGAAAGATTTTAAAGCTTCTGTTTCTCTTGAAGGTAGTGAAGGTTTTCTTAACGGTACGGGGAAAGCTGTAGTTACCATGATAGATAAGATAAATCAAAAAAAAGCTGTCGTGGAATTTGATATAAAAAGAATGTGTGACAGGGATCCGGATAGTATGGGTACTTTTAAAGTAGGAGATGTCAGTATAAGAGTTGAAGGAAAAGAAATTCTTAGCCATGGGTTGAGTTGTAGTGATAAAAACACTTTTTCGGAAAGTATAAAAAGAAGCGTGCCACATAAACCATATGATGCTATTTATATGATGGCTGTTGTTGCAGTTACTCCGGAAGTGGAAAAGATTGAAAACAAACTCCGCCAGGATATGGAAGCCCCCGAAAAATTAAATAGGAAAATACTTTCCAATTTTATGAACAGAGGTCGTTCTTAAAAGCTATGTTGTTATGTGATACAGCCTCTGCTTTTAAGCAGAGGCTGTATCATGTATTTTTAAGAAGAGGCCAGCATTTGCTTGAAAGTTTCTTTAACCTCTAAAATTTCAGGACCGCTTAAACTGCGGTTAGTGGGAATTTCTTTTTCTAATACCAGATTAACCAGATTAATCATCAGTTTTTCTTTTAAAATTTCGATATATAAATCTTGTTCGGGAATTTTGATGTTATACAGAAGTTCCAGAAAAGTTTCCTGTTTGGCAGTTTTGACAATATCTTTTTTTAAATCAGCTGTTTGCCGGGGTTGATAGCGCCCATTGTCATCCATAACGCGCAAAGATTCCAAAACTTTTGAAAAGTCTTCAAATTCCGGATAACGTAAAACCTGTAAACCATTTAAATTGACTTTTTCAAAAGGGTCAAAAGCCTTCAGCTCATCTAAACGAAGTTTGTTGCGATAGACTTCCCGGGCTATTGGAGGTAATTTCTCAAAGCTTTTGGGGGCAAACATAAAATAATCTCCTGTTTTTTTGTTACTTTAACAAAAATTATATTGCCTGTAAACCGCTAAAATGTATATTTTTAAGTTTTTTTACGATTTTTGTTTACATTTTATTGATTAAATGTAATTTATAATCATTAAGATTTTGTAATTTTTTTGAGGTATATTATGACAAAAGACGCCATAGAAGTTTTTGATAGTACTTTAGTGCCGATGGTGATTGAACAAACTTCCCGCGGGGAGCGTTCATTTGATATTTTTTCCAGACTTTTAAAAGAACGGATTATATTTTTAACTGGCGAAGTTAATGATGATGTGTCGTCTTTAATTTGCGCCCAGCTTTTGTTTTTGGAATCGGAAAATCCGAAAAAAGATATTTATTTATACATTAATTCGCCTGGTGGCGTAGTTACTTCTGGTATGGCAATGTATGATACCATGCGCTATATCAGTTGCGATGTGTCGACATTATGCATTGGTCAGGCTTGTTCCATGGGATCGTTTTTGCTGGCTGGTGGTGCTAAAGGCAAACGTTTTTCACTGCCAAATTCGCAGATTATGATTCATCAGCCTTCCGGCGGTGCCAAAGGACAAGCGGCGGATATTGAGATTCAGGCAAAGTTAATTTTAGATTTGCGTAAACGCTTAAATCAGATTTATGCCGAAAATACCGGACAACCGATTGATGTTATTGAAAAGGCTATGGATCGGGATAACTTTATGACGCCGGTTGAAGCCAAAAATTTTGGGTTGATTGATGAAGTTGTTGTTAACCGTCAGGATGTTATTAAATAGGAGCGAGTATGAGCGATAAAAAAGAAGAAGATAAAACGCTGCATTGTTCGTTTTGCGGCAAAAGCCAAAATGAGGTTAAGAAACTGATTGCCGGTCGCGGTGTTTATATTTGTGATGAATGTATTGAAGTGTGCATTAATATCGTTTCTGACGAAATGCACAAAGGAGAAGAGGGCGGTTTGTTAGACGGTAACCTGCCTGAAGATTTGCCGACGCCGTCAAAAATCAGGGAATTTTTAGATCAGTATGTTATCGAGCAGGATTATGCTAAAAAAGTGTTGTCTGTGGCTGTTTATAATCATTATAAACGTTTGAACTGTCAGAAAGACCATAAAGATGTTGATATTGCCAAATCAAATGTGATTTTAATCGGGTCAACCGGCTCGGGAAAAACGCTTTTGGCACAAACATTGGCGAGAATTCTGGACGTGCCGTTTGCGATTGCCGATGCGACAACCTTAACTCAAGCTGGATATGTTGGCGAAGATGTTGAAAATATTATCTTAAAATTGGTTCAGGCTGCCAATTATGATATTGAAAAGGCGCAACGTGGCATTGTTTATATTGATGAAATTGATAAAATTACCCGAAAAACTGACGGACCGTCCATTACCCGCGATGTTTCTGGTGAAGGCGTGCAGCAGGCGCTTTTAAAAATTATTGAGGGGACGGTTGCCAATGTGCCACCGCAGGGCGGACGTAAGCATCCACAGCAAGAATTTTTGCATGTTGATACGACAAATATTCTGTTTATTTGCGGTGGAGCGTTTGCCGGTTTGGAAAAGATTGTGAGTAGCCGCGGTAAAGATACGTCAATCGGCTTTGGTGCTAAAGTGGCGGCTGAAGAAGATCAAAGTATCGGGGAAATTCTCAAAGATGTGCAACCGGAGGATTTGCTTAAATATGGCCTTATCCCGGAATTTGTGGGAAGACTGCCGATTATAGCCACATTAAATGATTTGAATGAGGATGCTTTAGTTAGGATTTTGACTGAGCCCAAAAATGCCATTTTAAAACAATATGTTACCTTGTTTGATATGGAAAATGTAAAATTAACGGTTACGGATGACGCACAGCGTGCCATTGCTCGCAAAGCAATTGAGCGCAAAACTGGTGCTCGCGGTTTGAGGGCTATTATGGAAGGGCTTTTGCTGGATTTGATGTACGATATTCCGGATAAAAAAGATGTTACGGAAATTATAATCAATGAAAAAGTTATTAGCGAAGGCGTTGAATCGATATTGGTGCGTAAATCGGATAAAAAAAGCGCTTAGAAATATTAAAATATTCTCGGATAATTTGAAATTATCGTAAACAGGCATCGTAAAGGTGCCTGTTTACGAATCCAAACAATGGTGACCTAAACCATGTTATTTTTTAATATCTAAGTTGTATGGCTTTCGATATTTAAACTGTTTTGGTCTTAAGGTTAACCGTTTGATGATTTTATGATTTTATGATTTTTAATAATTCCCTTGCTAACGTTATCGTTCGGCAGAGGGAAGAATATTACCTAAATAGTCCTTTAAAGAAACTAAATCATTTTCCGTGAGACGTAATATGCTTTTCCAGATTGCGGCTCATTGCCAAGAATTTTTCAGTGCGTTGTTTTTTGAGTTCTTCGCCACTGAACTTGCACAATTCTGTTAAATGGCTATGCAAAGATTTGCGCAGATTGTCAAAAACCAACTGCGGATTGCGATGGGCACCACCTAAAGGTTCCGGAATGATTTCGTCAATGACGTTAAAGGACCTTAAATCCTGAGCGGTTAATTTAAGGGCTTCGGTTGCTTCTTTGGTCTTGTCGGCAGAGCGCCAGAGAATCGAGGCGCAACCTTCCGGGGAGATAACCGAATAAATGGAATGTTCAAGCATCATAATGACATTGGCCGTGGCAATGGCAATGGCGCCACCAGAACCACCTTCGCCAATAACGGTGGCAATAATCGGTGCCTTGACTTTAAAACATTCTTCAATGGAGGAGGCAATAGCTTCGGCTTGGCCACGCTCCTCGGCATCCACCCCGGGATAAGCGCCGGCAGTATCAACAAAAGCCAAAACCGGCATATTAAAACGGGATGCCATATCCATTAAACGCTGGGCTTTGCGATAGCCTTCTGGTTTAGCCATGCCGAAATTATGTTTCATACGGGTTTCCAGATCATGACCTTTTTCTTGGCCGATAACAACAACCGAAACACCTTCAAATTTGCCAACGCCGGCAATTATAGCCTCATCATCGCCAAAACATCGGTCACCGCTGAGTATAACAAAATCCGTTATCAGGGCGTTGATGTAATCCAAGCAGTGTGGCCGGTTCGGGTGGCGGGCGATTTGAGTTTTCTGCCACGCTGTCAGATTGCGATAAGTGGCGTTAAGGGATTTGGTAAGTTTATGCTGCAAACGTTGGATTTCTTTGGTGATGTCTACATCTTCATTCTTAATAAGTTCTTGCAGATGCTCAATTTTTTCTTCAATTTCAACAATGTTTTTTTCAAAATCTAAAACGACTTCGGTTGAATATGTTGTCATTTTTCCCTCGTTATCAATTAAACTTATTGCTTTCATAACACTTTTTTTTAAGGATTTCACTAAATAATTTTCAGATTGTTAATTTTTCTTCACAAATTATGAGAATTTTAATTGAAATATGGCGTAAAGTTAAATACTATAAAGCGGATTAAATATGTAAACAACGGAGTAAATCATTGTTGTCAATTCTGTTTTTCTTGACGATTTTTTCGTCGCTACTTTGGGTTGCATACGCTTGTCTTTATATTCATGGTTTGTTGTCTGGAGCTGATTTAAGTTCTCTTGACATACAAACAATGGCCTTGTACGCAGGGTTGGTTATTGTGCCGTTATGGGCGGTGTGGCAGATTTTTGGATTTATTAGTCGTTATTGTCGGGATAAAAATTTTAATTTGCGGTTAGCGCAGCTGTTCAATCAGATGAAAAAAAACCAGGATTATACAGATCTGGTGGTACGGGTGATGCTGGATGCCGAACATGAAATCAAGGACGGTTTTGTCATTAACAAGTTTGATATTTTTATTGCCGATATGAATGAATTGCTGGCCGATATTGTACAGCGCTGCAATGCGGCGTCATCTTTGCAGTTGGAACAATTATGGGCGCGGGTTAAAAACGGTGAGCGCTGGACAATCGGGAAAACTTTGATTGAAGCTGCAAAAAATTATAATGATTTTAGTTCTTATTTGGCAGAAAAAGCGCGTAAAGACAGTGTGTTTAAAGGTACTTTGCTGGAATTTTGTGACCGTTATCAAAATTTGAATGCGCTTTTGGAAAAACACGACCGCGATCGCGTATTTATTACGATTATCGAAACCGGTGTTATGGGAAAAGTTTATTCTATTTTGGCGCCGGCGACCGAAGCTTTAGAAAACGCCGTTTCAGAACAGCGGCAGCTGCTGGAGGCAGAAGAAAAAACATTTGAAATTTCTCCGAATATTCTAACGATGGAAGCGCCGCAAAATGATGAAGAACCTGTTTCTTTTTTCACCCGATTGAATCCATTTAAAAGAAAGCGGAAAGATGCTGATTCAGCTGATTCGGAACAAAGTAGCGATGATTATGAATTCTTTACAGCGTTACATAAAAGCATGAGTTTGCCAGAAAAAGCGCACCGAAATTTTTCGCATGATTATGATAGGGCAAAAGAAATGGTTAAAGCCGAACCGCGGTTTTTACATCAATCGGAAGATGTCGTCTTGGAAGAAGAGAAAAGTATTGCCGATGGTAAATCTGAACAAGCGACGGTCGAAGAAACGGATTATATTATTCCGGAAGTTTATCTGGATGCCCAATCTGTGGCGGAAATTAAGGCTGTCGAGACAGAATCACAGACTATAGCGGCGGAAAGGACGGCAATGCCAAAGGAACAAAAGCCTGTGGACAAACCGCAAGATATTGATTTTGCTTATCCGTTCGGCGGTTGGACGAATGAAGAAAATTATAAAAAATAGTTTTTTAAAGGTTGCTTTTTTAGGCGGATTGCTGCTGTATGGTGGTGTGGCACAGGCGGCTTTAACCAGGCTGGCTCTGTATGGTGAGGCCAAATATCCTGAAAATTTTCAGCATTTTGAATATGTTAATCCAGACGCGCCGCAGGGTGGACGTATGGTTATGCCAGAATATGGCAGTTTTGACAGCTTTAATCCTTTTATTTTTAAAGGTTCGGCTTCTGGCATTGCTGCTAGTTTAATTTGGGATAGTCTGGGGTATTCGCCGGTTGATGACATGTCCGTGGTTTATCCGTTGCTGGCAAAAGAATTTGAGCTGCCGGAAGATCATAGCTACGTCGGCTTTATTTTAGACGAGCGGGCTCAATTTGCTGATGGTTCGCCAGTAACTGCGGGTGATGTTATTTTTAGTTTTAAAGCATTGACGGAAAAGGGCGCGCCGATATACAGGGTTTATTATAGTGATGTTGAACGGGTGGAGAAAATTAACAATCGACATGTGCGGTTTATTTTTAAGAAAAATTCGCAAAATAAGGAGCTGCCGTTGATTTTATCGCAGTTGGCGATACTGTCTGAAAAAAACTGGCAGAATCGTGATTTTTCCAAACCTTCGCTGCAAATTCCGTTGGGCAGCGGACCGTATGAGATTACAGATTTTGAGGCGGGGAAATATATTGTTTTGAAACGTCGCCGTGATTATTGGGGAAATAATTTGCCGACAAGACGCGGATTTTATAATTTTGATGAAATCAGGCTTGATTATTACCAGGATACAACCGTTACTCTGCAGGCTTTGTTTGCTGGAAGCATTGATGTGCGGGAAGAATATATTGCTAAAATCTGGGCAACCGGCTATGATAACAGCTTGGTTAGAAAAAAGGCAATAGTCAAAGAAACAATGGAACATCATAATCCGGCCGTTTTACAGCATTTTGCTTTTAATTTGCGGCGGCGGAAATTTCAGGATAAGCGGGTGCGCCGCGCTATTGATCTGGCGTTTAATTTTGAATGGGCAAACGAAAAACTGTTTTATAAGCAGTATCAAAGACTTTATAGCTATTTTACCAACAGCGGCATGGAAGCGACAGGCGTGTTGCAACAGGGACGGGAGTTGGAGATTTTGGAACAGTTCCGTGATCAGGTTGATGTTGCGGTTTTTACCGAGCCTTTTACCCTGCCTGATAATTCGACTCCGCAAAAAATACGGGAAAACTTGCGAGAGGCCGTGCGCTTACTTAATGAGGCTGGATATGATTTTGTTGATGGTAAAATGACTAACTTGAAAACCGGTGAACCCTTGCGGTTTGAAATTTTGAGCAATTCAGCCAATGGTTCCCTCTTTGTGCGGGTTATGCTACCGTTTATCGCTAATTTAAGAAAAATCGGAATTGAAGCGGTTTTTCGGAATCTGGAAATTAATATCTTTAAAAACCGGATAGACCAATTTGATTATGATATGGCAATCATGTCATACGGTATGAGTGCCATGCCGGGCAATGAACTAAAAGAAATGTTCGGTAGCCAGGCGGCAGAAGTTAACGGCAGCTATAATGTGATGGGAATTCAAAATCCGGTAGTTGATGCTTTAATAAACGGCGTTATTCAAGCACAAACAAGGGATGATTTTGAAGCCTATGTGCGGGCGTTGGATAGAGTGCTTTTGCATGAATATTATCTTATTTTTCAATGGTATTCGCCATATAACAGAGTTGGTTATGCGAATAAATTCGGGATTCCCCAGAGCAATGTCAAAGCTGGTTTTCAGCCTTTTACCTGGTGGATAAAAGAAGGGACGGAATAATGCGGAATTATATTTTTAAAAGGCTGTTGCTAATACCTTTAACTCTTTTGGGCATTTTAACGATTAATTTTGGAATTATCCAATTGGCGCCAGGTGGGCCAGTGGAATATATGTTAGCTAAATATCAAGGAATGAACGTGGACAGCAAAGCGCAGTTTACGGCAACGGCACCAGCACAGCAGACTTCTGGTGTGCAAAAATATCAAGGCGCGCAGGGGGTGCCGGATGACTTGGTAAAAGATTTGGAAAAACAGTTTGGCTTTGATAAACCGTGGCCGGAACGTTTTTTAAAGATGATTAAAGATTATGCTGTTTTTGATTTCGGTCGGAGTTATTATCGGGATAAAAGTGTCGGCGAATTGATTGTGGAGCGAATGTCCGTTTCAGTTTCTTTAGGGTTATGGTCAACGCTGATTATATATCTGATTTCTATTCCGCTGGGTATTAAAAAAGCCTTATGTGATAGCAGTCGGTTTGATATGTATACTTCATTTGCGATAATTATCGGTTCAGCGATACCGGTATTTTTGTTTGCGGTTTTTTTAATCGTATTTTTTGCTGGTGGCGTATATTTTCAGTGGTTTCCGTTGCGCGGTTTAATGTCAGACAATTGGAGAGAACTTTCATTCTTGGCTAAAATCGGCGATTATTTCTGGCATATTACTCTGCCAGTGTTATCTATCGTTATCGGCGGTTTTGCATCATTGACAATGCTGACTAAAAATTCTTTTCTAGATGAAATCGGCAAACAATATGTTTTAACGGCGAAAGCAAAAGGACTAAGTGAAAATGCCATTTTGTATAAGCATGTTTTTCGCAATGCCATGCTGATTATTATTGCTGGTTTCCCATCGCTTTTGATTAAGATGCTGTTTACCGGGGCACTTTTGATTGAAGTCATTTTTTCTTTAAATGGGTTGGGACTTTTGGGATATGAGGCAATTATGACCCGGGATTATCCGGTTATTTTCGGAACGTTGTATATTTTTGCCCTAATTGGGTTGGTATTGAAATTGCTCAGTGATATCACGTATTCGTTTGTGGATCCGCGTATTAATTTTGAGAAAATTTAACGAGCTTGGAGGCAACAACTGTTTAAATGATTTTCGCCAGCTCTTGAATATTTATCATCTTTTATCGGCGGAATCTTTTTTGGTTTTAAAAACTTCTTGCTTTATTTTGCAGCTGGTGGTAGCAGAATATTAAAGTTTTTCAATCATGTTTGCGGCATCAATAGCCGCATTTAAACGGCCTTTGGGTTGAAAACCAAGGTTATAGGTTTTTAATGCGGCGGCATAACCGTTTTTATAGAGCGAAGCTATAAAGCGGATATGTTTGCGGGTTAGCCAATGGCGTCCAGTAAAGATGTAAACTGGTTTGCCAGTGCCGCAGGCTTCACAGCACATGGAAACAGAATCTCCGGTAACAATAATATTATCGGCACAAGCTAGATAGCCCATGTACGGATTTTCGCTTTTATCACCCCATAAAAATGTGTAGGCTGGAATTCCGGATAATGATTCCATAATGGCTTTTTCAGCTTTGCTGCCGGTACGGCGCGAAGTTGTGATTAAAATAGAACCGCCGATTTTTTCTTTCAAAGTGCGAATTTTTTGGCCTAGGTTGGAAGCGTTTTCCAACGAAAATTCTTTGTTTTTAATAGCACCACCGATAATTACGGCCGTCAGGGGTTTAGGTAGGTCGGCAAATTTTGGTGTCCAGAGTTGCCGGGCTTCAGTTAATGTTTTTTCTGTAATCCGGTGCGGAGCGCCGACAATATATTTAATATTAGGATAAACTGTTTTGTTTTTATCATGTTCGGGAACAATAGCCAAATCAAATTCGCGCAGACCGGTTCTTCCCGGATGCATGAGCTGAATGAGCTTGGTTGCCGGATTTTGTTTTTTGATAAAACGGGCAACTGGAACGGTCCGCCGGCTGGTTGATAAAATTAAATCAGGAAATGGCGGAACAATATTTTTTTTGCTTTTAGGAGTTAGACCGATAAGAGTTTTTCCTCGTAAAAAATTTGGCAATCCAGAAAATTTGGTGTATTCAAGGTTTTTTTCCAAAATATCATAATCATCCGGATTAAGTTGCTGGATAACGCCACGGGCTTGGCCAACGCTGCCTGTTCGGCAGTCTAGAAGAACCCATAATGTTTTTTTCATGAAAATAATGCTTTCCTAAAATTAAAGTTTAGATTATAAATAATTTTAACCATATCCTTTTTAACAGGTCAAGGAGAATCGCATGAAATACATTTTGTTTTTTTTAAGTTTATGTTTGTGGACGGTAGGTTGTATACCAGCGCAGGCTCAATATTCTTCACAAAAAGAGGCGGCTTATATAGCAACTTTGAAAGCTGTCGCAGACTATAAAATCAATGATGAAGAGAATTTAAAAGACGTGGAAAAACTGCGTCAGGATGAGCGCTTCAATAAAAAACTGCAGAAAATGCTTGATCAACTCAGCAACAAACGTTCCAAAGATGGAAAAAACCGTCGTATCTATAATATTCTGCAAAGAGCTGGAAAAGAAATTTATGATGAGCTGAGTTAAGAATTGTTTAATTGTCATAGGCTAAGATTGATTTGTTGCGTGGTTAGGAAAGGATATATCCATGAAAAAGTTAACAATAGTTTTTGCACTTTGCTGCCTGCTGCCGGCATGTTCGGTGTTTCAACCAGAACCGGCTAAAGTTCAAGGCAACTATTATTATGAGGATGATGCTGAGCGGTATCGGCAGAACGTGGCAGTTAAAGCTCGAGCTACCGATTTTGTCACTTACGAATATAAAGATATTCGGATTGACGAATTGGCGCCTTTGGCGGCGGTTTATTGTGACAATCAGGGAGGAAAGCAGGCATATCTGCGGGAAATAATTTTGTATCGGAATAATTTGCGACGAGCAACATTTGATTGCGTCAATCTTGCAATAGATGGCTAGATTTCCTATATAAACCTTTAGGAATTAAAGTGATTTTTAAAGGCTTTTGAAATGAATAAAAATTTATATGATGTTTTAGGCGTCAGTAAAGCGGCAAGCGAGTCAGAAATTAAATCAGCTTACCGTAAGTTGGCACGCAAATATCATCCTGATTTGAATAAGGACGATAAAAATGCGGCGGAAAAATTTAAGGAGATTTCTGCCGCTTATGACATTTTGGGTGATAAGGAGAAACGTCAGAAGTATGATAACCAAGAAATAGATGCCGAAGGCAAGCCGACCGGTTTCGGCGCCGGTTTTGGCGGTAATCCGTTTGGCGGTGGCACTTATCGGACGTATTCTTCCGGCGGGAGAAATCCTTTTGGTGCCAGCGGCTTTGATTTTTCATCATTGTTCGGCGATGATATTATGTCGCAGTTTACTGGTGGCAGTCATGGTTTCGAGTATGGTGGGCCGCAAAAGGGACAGGATTTTTCCTATACCATGAAGGTGGATTTTCTAGATGCGGCACAAGGAGCTGAAAAAGCGGTGAATTTGAGCGGAAAAAACATCAATGTTAAAATTCCGTCCGGAACGGAAAACGGCCAGACGCTCAGACTTAAAGGGCTAGGTGGCGTCAGTCCGAACGGCGGCGAAAACGGTGATGTTTTGATTACGATAAAAATTAATCCCCATCCTTATTTCAAAGCGGAAGGGTTAAATGTGCTTTTAGATTTGCCGATTAGTATCAAAGAGGCGGTTTTAGGCGCGAAAATTACCGTGCCGACTATCAGCGGTAAAGTTAAAGTGACGGTGCCACCGTATTCGTCAAGCGGTGAAAAATTACGTTTAAAAGGAAAAGGTATTAAAATAAAAGGTCGGCAAGGCGATGAAATTATTACCTTAAAAATAATGGCGCCGCAAGCGCCGGACAAACATTTGGAACAAGCCCTTAAAGAAGTGGCAGACACAGCGGTCAGGACGTTTTAATGAAATTGGAAAATCTAAAGGGATTTGATTGGTATAATGAGCCGGAAAATGTTATTTTTAATGGCGAAAAAATGACGATTGTCGCTAAACCAGCAACAGATTTTTGGCAGAGTAGGGGACATGGTTTTGCTAAAGATAATGGTCATTTTTTTTATAGAAACATATCCGGTGATTTTACAATGCTTGTCAAGTGGTCGTTTGCCGATGTCAGTCGTTTTAGGCAATGTGGCATTATGTTGCGGAAAGATTGCGAAAACTGGTTTAAGGTTTCCTTGATGTGTCCTGATATAACCAATCTGGAAATTGGTCACTGTCTGGCCTTTTCGGGAAATTCTGATTGGTCGGTTGCTCCACTTGCCGGAATGCCGTCTGCTGTCTGGTACAAAGTTGTACGGCAAAATGCAGATTATGTGGTCTTGTATTCGCTTGACGGTGTTTGTTTTACCAAACTGCGCCAGTTTTATCTGGCTGCCATTGATATTTGGGCGGGTGTGTATATTTGTAATCCCGGAAAAGACCAGTTTCAGGCTGTGTTGGAAGATATAGCATTTTATTAACTTTATTTGGTAAAAAAATTCTTGCATTTTTGTTTTTTTTGCTATACATACTTGTTGGTATGTTAAAATTTGGGAGAATATGAGTGAGAAGAACCAAGGAAGAGGCAGAGGAAACACGGCGGGAAATTTTGAAGTCAGCTCTGGATACTTTTTATGAAAAGGGGTATTCTAAGACGACTTTTGATGAGATTGCCAAACGGATTAATCTTACGAAAGGTGCTGTTTACTGGTATTTCAGGAATAAGCCGGATATTATTGCAGCATTGATGAACGGGTATTTTGAACATCAGAAAAATGAGTTGCAGAAAAAACTTCCGGAAATAAAAAGTTTTGATGATATTTTGAAATTATTTCTTTTAAATGCCGACTCTATTTTAAGTTCCGAAATCAGTTATAAACTGGCCTTTTTTTTAAGTTGTCAGATGGAGTGGTCGGAGGCGATTATTGCCAAAGTTACTCCGCGGGTGGAAAACAATAAAGATTATTGGTGCGCAAGAATAAAAGAGGCATTGACATTTTTGCAAAAAAATGGCGAAATTAGCGCGGATGTTAATTTAGATCATCTGGTAGTAATTTTAATGAATACTTGGGTGGGAATCTTGGATTCCTATTTAAGCAGGCGCTGCAAAGCAGAATTAAAAGAAATAACAACAGAAAGCTTTAATTTAATTTTTAACGGTCTTAGGAAGGAAAGAAAGGACTGACAATGCAAGTAAGTAAACCGAAGAAGAGTGTTATCTTAAAAAAATTAGCGTATTTTTTGATTTGTGTCGGGATCGGCTGGTATTTAAAAGGACGCCTAAGCCCAGATTACAGCGCCAACATGGGTAACCAGCAGGAGCCTTATGTCTTGGTGCAAGAGGTTCAAGCGCAAAATACGATGCGGGCTAAGGAACATATTGCCCATGTTGAGGCAATTAACAGTGTCAATTTGCAGCCACAGGTAAGCGGAACAGTTGATGATGTTTTGTTTAAAGAAGGAAGTTTTGTTAAGGCTGGCGATGTATTGTTTGTTATTGACCGCGACCGTTATCAGGCCACGGTTAATTTGCGTGAAGCTGAATTGGCAAGCGCAAAAGCCAATCTGACGGAAGCTGAGCGCAATTATAACCGTCAAATTACATTAAGCAAACAAAACATTGCATCCAAAGCAACGTTTGACGCGGCGGAAAGCGCCTACTTGCAAGGAAAGGCGGCTGTCGATCAGGCTGAAGCCAATTTAAAACTGGCGCAGATTGATCTCGGATATACGCAGGTAACCGCTCCGATTAGTGGATATATTGGTAAGGCTCTGGTTACGAAAGGCAACTATGTAACCGTATCTTCGCAAGTTTTGGCTCGAATTGTGCAGGTCAGCCCGGTGAGGGTAACGTTTTCTTTGACGGATAGGGAGTTTTTGAATTTGAAAGAACAATATGAAACCAACTCGGATGTGGATATGAAGGCCAGAATTACCCTGCCGGACGGTCATGATATCGTTGAAGACTTCAGCTCACGGTTTGCCGACAATGAAGTGAGCACCGATACGGCAACCGTTTCAATTTATACGGATTTCGCCAATATTGATGAAAAACTTTTGCCGGGCAATTATGTTCAGATTGCTTTGTTTAAGGGCGAGCCGGATACAAATGTGGTTATTCCGCAAGCTTCTCTTGCCCAAGATGAGCATGGTTTCTATACTTTTGTTGTTAATGATGAAGATATCGCTGAAGAACGCCGCTTGGTTTTGGGCGATGTTATCGGTTCCAACCAAATTGTCAAAGAAGGTTTGAATGCTGGTGATAAAGTCATCATCCAGGGTTTACAAAAAGTTCAGGATGGCACAAAAGTGAGAGCGGCCGTTATTCAGGCGGCTGAGTAAAAAGGAGAAAACCGACTATGTTTTCAAAGATTTTTATTGAACGTCCCCGTTTTGCAATGGTTATTGCTATTGTGATGACGATTGCGGGCGTAATTTCTCTTTTTTCGTTGCCGATCTCGTTATATCCGCAGATTACACCACCACAGGTTTACGTTTCGGCAACATATACCGGCGCTAGTGCGGATGTGGTGGCTAACACCGTTGGTATTCCGATTGAACAAGAAGTCAACGGGGTGGAAGATATGCTTTATATGGAATCAACATCTTCCAACTCTGGTGATTACAGCTTGACGGTCAGCTTTAAGGTTGGTACTGATCCAGATATGGCACAAGTTAAGGTTCAAAACCGTGTGCAGCAGGCGGTTAACAAGCTGCCATCTGAAGTTCAGCAGTATGGCGTCAGCGTCCAACGCCGTTCATCGGATATTTTGGGCTTTTTGAATATTCGTTCGCCCAAAGGTACGTACGACACACAGTTTTTGAGCAACTATGTTGAAAACAACATTAAAAATAATTTAAGTCGTGTATACGGTGTCGGTGATGTAAATGTGCACGCTGCGTCGCTGAGTATGCGCGTGTGGCTTGATGCTGATAAAATTACAGCATTAAATATTCCGATTTCGACCGTTGAGGCTGCCATTGAAAGTCAAAATTATCAACCGTCTTTAGGTTCGGTCGGTGCCATGCCGGGTGACGGCGGGCAACAGATGATATATTCTTTACAGACACAGGGGCGTTTGAATGAAGCGGAAGATTTTGAAAACATTATTGTCCGTACTGAACAAGATGGTGGTTTAGTGCGCCTGAAAGATATTGCCAAGGTTGAAATAGGCACGGAAAGCTATATGGTTAAATCTGAGCGTGACGGCGCACCTTCGGTGGCTATTTCATTAAACACTTTGTCTGGTGCTAACGCTATTCAGGCGATGACGGCTTTGAAAGCTGAGTTGGAACGTTTATCACATTTTTATCCGGACGATTTTGAGGTTGATATTTTTTATGATGCGACAGAATATATTGTGGCTTCAATTGAGGAAGTTGTGTTAACGCTGATTCTGACTTTTGGGCTGGTTATCGGTGTGTGTTACGTTTTCTTGCAGGATTGGCGTTCTACGCTTATACCATCTATTGCAATTCCGGTATCTTTGCTGGCATCATTTGCCGTTATGCTGGCTTTGGGTTTCAGCTTGAACATCTTGACATTGTTTGGTTTAGTGCTGGCTATCGGGTTAGTGGTTGATGACGCAATTGTGGTGGTGGAACGCGTGCTGACTTTAATGGAAGAAGAAAAGCTTAGCCCGAAAGAGGCTTCCATTAAAGCTATGGAGCAGGTTTCCAGCGCAGTTGTTGCGACAACACTGGTGTTGATGGCTATTTTTGTGCCAATTGCTTTTCTGGGTGGCATTACCGGTAAAATTTATCAGCAATTTGCTGTTTCTATTTCATTTGCAGTATTGTTCTCGGGCATTAATGCATTGACATTATCGCCGGCTTTGTGCGCAACTATGTTGCGGCCGTTGACGCCGGTTAAACAGGGACCTTTGGCCTGGTTTAATAAAATGTTGTCTAAAACCCGCAATAAATATCTGGCGATAGTGGCTTACTTTGCTCGCAAGATCAGCGTTATTGCTTTGTTTTTAGGGTTGTTATTGTTTTTTAACGGCTTGTTTTTAAAAGTCAGCAATACGACATTTATTCCAGCAGAGGATCAGGGCGTTATTTTGGCTAATGTCCAGTTGCCGGAAGGCGCGACACAGCCGCGCGTTGAAAAGGTTATAGATGAAATTTTGCCGATTATTAAAGCGGAAAAGAGTGTCCAGTCGGTGATGACGATTATGGGTTACAGTATGCTTTCTGGTCAGGGAGAAAATGTTTCAATGTCGGTTATCAGTCTTAAACCATGGGCCGATCGTAAGGAAGATTCTGAATATTCGACCAATATCCTGAATCGGCTGAGCGCTAAATTTGCGCAAATTCCTGATGCGGAAATTAATTTGTTTGAGTTTCCAGCAATTCCGGGTTTGGGTACAACCGGCGGTATGGATTTCCGTTTGCAGGCGTTGGATGATACCGATCCGAAGCGTTTAGAATCGGTAGTGCGCAGCTTTTTGAGCAAAGTTCAGCAATTGTCGGAAGTTTCTTATGCCTTTTCGACTTACACAGCTGAAACGCCTCATGCTTATATTGAAATTAATAAAGAAAAGGCGGAAGTAATGAATGTGCCGATTAGTAATATTTATTCGGTATTGCAAAGTTATCTTGGTTCCACCTATGTTAACGATATTAATATCGGCACACAGGTTAATAAGGTGATGATTCAGGCGGATTGGCCGTATCGTAAAGATCTTGATAGCATCAACAAACTTTATGTTCAGAGTTCAACCGGAAATATGGTGCCATTGGGTAGTTTGATTTCTATTAAAGTTATTCAGGCGCCACGCAGTATTGAGCGTTATAATCAATATCCGAGCGCGACCATTACGGCAATGGCTAATTCATCAGTCAGTAGCGGTCAGGCCATGGCGGCGGTGGAGAAGCTTGCGAATGAAATTTTACCAGATGGCTACAGCTATGAATGGTCGGGTATGAGTCTGCAGGAACGGCAAAACAGCGGTCAGGTCGGCAAGATAATTGCTTTGGCAGTATTATTTGGTTATTTGTTCCTGGTTGCTCAATATGAGAGCTGGATGTTGCCGGTATCGGTTTTAACTTCGGTAACGGTGGCAATTTTAGGCGCTTTCTTAGGTTTGCTGATTACGGGAATGCCTTTGAGTATTTATGCACAGTTAGGTTTGGTGTTGTTGGTTGGTTTGGCAAGTAAAAACGCTATTTTGATTGTTGAGTTTGCCAAGGAGGAGCATGAAAAAGGCGCCTCTGTCCAAAAAGCAGCGGTTACTGGCACACGAGAAAGATTTCGTGCGGTGTTGATGACGGCCTTTACGTTTATTTTAGGCGTTTTCCCGTTAATTATTGCAACTGGTGCGGGAGCAGGTAGCCGTGTGGCTATCGGTGTTCCGGTATTTTATGGTATGCTGATTGGTACTGCCGGTGGTTTAATAGTCATTCCGTTATTGTTTGTTTTGGTTGAAACAACAATGGAAAATGTGACTAAAAGAACTCAGGCGAAAGCGTTAAAAGCTAAAAGCAAATAACCTACTTATTATGGAATGGTCTTTAAACCCCACTTTAATTTTTTAGAGTGGGGTTTAAAAGCATAAAAATATAAGAAAGCAAAAATTGAAAATTACTCGATTTATATCTGTTTAACGCTCATTATTTTTTAGGCTGTCGGGAATAGGCAACTCATGATCCAGAAACCATTGAATTTTGC
>CAYPFN010000020.1:0-24733 GCA_964410325.1 uncultured Azospirillaceae bacterium | reverse complement strand
TGTATCACATAACAACATAGCTTTTAAGAACGACCTCTGTTCATAAAATTGGAAATCATTGTTTTATGTAAATCTCCTTCTTTTTTATCTACTCTGTCAACGCTTCCTTTTACTCCTTTTCTAAGATTTTCCCAATATAATACCTTACGTGCTTTCTCCTCCTGACGGAGTTGGTTTTCCTTCTTTACCACCTCCGGAGCAGCTGCAATAACAGCCTTTTCATAAATAACATTAAAACGTTCAGGTAGTCTGTTTTCAATCATATTTTCAAAAAAAGTATGATTATTTTTAGAGAAAGTATCATAATTTATTGTACGATCATAACTACAAATTTTCTTTCCTTCAATGATTATGCTGACATTACCGTTAATTTCTTCATATCCAAAATGCCAGAAATCGTTACTTTCTTCGAGGGTGGTGATTTCGGGAAATTTTGTCTTAATTTCCACAATAGCTTTTTTATTTGCCTTATTTTCCATGGTAACTACAACTTTTCCCAAACCGCTAAGGAAACGTTCACTATCTTCAAGAGAAACAGAAACTTTAAAATCTTTCAAATGCTCTTCAGCTAATCTACGCAACTTCCGTTCTTCCTGCTGGCTTTTTATATTAGATATTTTTTTCTTTAGCTTATTCAACATTATGAATCTCCTTTCAAAAGCAAATTCCTTACTCTTAAAAAATAATACATTAAAACATTTTTGTCAATGTTTTTTACTGCCCCTGAGCTCGGCGGCGCGCTGTATCAATATACGACTCTTTATCACCTTCGGCGCCATGATACGCCAGTGAATAGCTCGTAACCAAAAAACCATATGGATTATTAATACGATCGGCCGCCTCGGCAAAATTTAAACGCGCATACAAAATCCGCATGGTTGCCCGCCAGTAAGAAATAGACGGTTGGGGATTATTGTTGACAAAATCATAAGTCGCAAATTGCGCTTGCCACAGACCCCGTGACAACGGTCTAACCCAGGCGATATCTACATATCTCTGCAAACCGTTACTACGAAACTGCATCAAACTGGAACGTGCGTCCGTTTGAACAAAACTCGAATATATCGCCGGCGTCGAATACCAGTATAAAGGCGAACCAACACCCCAGTGGTATTATTGAAGCTGATTATGAAGGTC
Organism: uncultured Azospirillaceae bacterium; assembly: GCA_964410325.1. GTDB lineage: Bacteria > Pseudomonadota > Alphaproteobacteria > RF32 > CAG-239 > CAAFZY01. The sequence continues at coordinate 23,596 of CAYPFN010000020.1, read as the reverse complement.
TGCCACTGGTACACCATTAGAAAAAATATTTGTATTTTAGCGGTTTTTATGCTAAGCCCTTAAAATGTTAAGGAGAACATATAATGCCAGATTGGCGCGAAGAAAATAAATATCAAGGGCTGGTCGCTGGTATAGATGAGGCCGGCCGCGGACCATGGGCGGGACCGGTAGTTGCCAGCGCCGTTATCTTTTATACCAAAGACATCAGCCCGTTATTACTAAACTCTCTAAACGATTCCAAAAAACTATCCCCAAAAAAACGTAAAGAATTATATAATCTGCTTAAAAAAGAAGCGCTAAATGGAAAGCTTGGTTACAGCATTGGCGAAGCTTCCGCCCAGGAAATCGACAATTTTAACATTTTACAGGCTACTTTTCTCGCCATGCGTCGAGCCGTTGAAAAACTGCCGCAAACTCCGGATATGGCCATAATTGACGGCAACCGTATTCCAAAAGAATTTCCCTGCCCGACACAATGCATCATTAAAGGAGACAGTAAATCTTTATCCATATCTGCGGCATCCATAATAGCTAAAGTTTATCGTGATCGTTTAATGACCGAACTTGCGCAAACTTATCCTGATTATGGATTCGAAAAAAACGCTGGTTACGGAACTAAAAACCATATTGACGGTTTAAAAAAATACGGCGTTACGCCAGAACACCGCAAAAGTTTCCGCCCCATAGCCGAAATATTAGAAGAGGCATAAGCCTCTGCTTTATCATAGCGAAACAAATATCAGACATTATCTCACCTCTTGTTGGTTTTTCCGGTCTTGCTCATAAGAATGTGCCGCCTCTTTTCGGCATATTTACTAAAGCGCTCCGACTACCGGATATCAACAGCAGACATATCTTATTTACCTAGGTTAAAAAGCACAAATATTAATCATCACCAATTCGCAACGCCTCAATAAAAGCTGATTGCGGCACCTCTACCTTGCCGAATTGCCGCATCCGCTGTTTGCCTTTCTTTTGCTTATCCAACAGCTTACGCTTACGCGTTACATCACCACCATAACATTTGGCCGTGACATCTTTACGCAAAGCCGAAATCGTCTCGCGCGCCACCACACGGCCCCCAATGGCCGCCTGTATCGGAATTTTAAACAAATGCCGTGGAATCAAATCCTTTAAACGTTCGCAAATCTGACGGCCTCTCGATTCAGCCTCGCTGCGATGACACAAAAACGCCAGAGCATCAACCGGTTCCTCATTAATTAAAATCTGCACTTTAACCAAATCAGATTCCTGATACCCGGTCAATTCATAATCAAAGCTGGCATAACCGCTGGTAATGGATTTCAAACGATCGTAAAAATCAAAAACAATTTCATTTAATGGAATATTATAAACAACCATCGCCCGGCTGCCGACATAAGTCAAATCTACTTGTTCACCGCGCCGTTCGGTACAAAGTTTCAAAACTGCTCCCAAATAACTATCTGGCACCAAAATCGTCGCCTTAACCATTGGTTCCTCAATAAAACGCACCATGCTTAAGTCAGGCATATCTGCTGGATTATGCAGCATAATTTCCGAATTATCGGTCATATGAATCTTATAAGCCACCGACGGCGCCGTAGTAATAATGTCTAAATCAAACTCCCGTCCGATTCTCTCCTGAATAATTTCCATATGCAAAAGCCCAAGAAAACCGCAACGAAACCCCAGTCCCAAAGCAGCCGAATTTTCATTTTGGTAATTAATACTGGCGTCATTTAGTTTTAACTTGGCCAACGCATCTTTTAACGCTTCATACTGGTTGGAATCTACCGGAAAAATTGAGCAAAAAACCACTGGCGCCGAGGGTTTAAATCCGGGAAGAGCCGTTGCGCACGGATTTTTATTGTCGGTAATTGTATCTCCTACGCAGCAGTCAGAAACGCTTTTTATACTCGCAGTAATAAAACCGACTTCACCAGGATATAAAGCCTCGACATCCTGCATTTTCGGCGTAAAAATCCCGACCTTATCCACGCTATATACCGCGCCGCTGGACATCATGCGGATGGGCATTTTCTTTTTCAGCACCCCGTCTTTAATCCGCACCAAAATAATAACGCCCAAATAAGAATCATACCAACTGTCAATCAACAACGCTTTCAGCGGAGCATCAGCATCTCCTGCTGGCGCTGGCAGACGGCGTACAATTGCTTCCAAAAGTTCCGAAACGCCCAAACCAGTTTTACCGGACGTCTCCACCGCATCCGCCGCATCTAAACCGATAACATCTTCAATCTGCCGTTTAACTTTTTCTGGATCCGCTGAGGGTAAATCAACTTTATTTAACACAGGAACAATTTCATGATTATTATCAATTGCCAAATAAACATTGGCCAAAGTCTGCGCCTCAACCCCCTGCGTTGCATCCACAACTAAAACCGAACCTTCACATGAGGAAAGCGAGCGCGAAACTTCATATGAAAAATCTACATGCCCCGGCGTATCCATTAAGTTAAGTTGATAGGTGTTGCCGTCTACAGCTTTATAATTAAGACGAACGGTCTGAGCTTTAATCGTAATGCCACGTTCTTTTTCTATCTCCATTGAATCTAAAACCTGATCCGTCATCTCCCTCTGACTTAGACCTCCGCAATACTCAATCATACGATCGGCAAGCGTTGACTTCCCGTGGTCAATATGGGCAATTATTGCAAAGTTTCTAATCAGGCTCAAATTATTCATCTACTTTTCCTTTATTTCCCTTTACCCATAGATAAATTAATTTTTTATTTTAGGCAATATAATATTGAAAAAATCTACGGAATATGTTTTAATAAGTTATGCTTAGAGGAGGCTTTCTTATGAGAAAGATAGTTGATATTGATTTTGGTTCTTCACGTTATGACGAATTGGTTGAACTGCGTTATAAAGTTTTACTGGAACCCTTAGGCCTTAAGTTTTTAGATTCATTTCGCGGTAAAGAAGCCGCATATTTGCATATTGGCTGTATAGAAAGCCTTGACGATAAACTTATCGGAGGGCTTATACTGGCACCAGTTAATGATAAGGAAATTCGGTTAATGCAAGTCGCAGTTGATCCTGTTTATCAGGGCGAAGGCGTCGGTCGCCAACTCGTAACATACGCCGAACAACGTGCTAAAGAAGCAGGATATTCAAGGATTGTAATGCATGCCATGCTTTCCGTTGTACATTTTTATGAAAAGTTGAGTTATATCCAAGAAGGAGATTTATTCGCGGAACAGGGATTAACTTTTGCCAAGATGGTTAAGAAATTGTAAAAAGGAAAACAAGATGTTGAACGCTGACACCCAATCACAGCTTTTTGAAACATACCGCTACTTGCGAATTTGTGGTGATTACGACCATAACGGCGAGTCGAAATCTTTGCCTTATTTATGTGCCTTAGCCAACACAACGCCTGAAACTGAAGGATTTCCAGATCGCCAAGAAAGATATTCTAAACTCTCTGACCGACTCCCAAAAAAATATCGTCGTCAAATAGCCTTGATTGAACGAAGCATGCTTAATCGAGAAACCATTGATGCCGACTGCACAGATGATAAGCTTATGTCAGATACCATTCTGGAATTAAAACAGGTTCTTCGTCTCATTCCGAATAACAGCAAAAAAAATACGAAGATCCGCATAGAACTTCTTGATAATCTTTATAATATATATGAAATATTTTCACCAAACACCCAAACCAACCGTTTCGAAGTTTTAAAACAAAAAGTTAAAAACATTAAAAACAACGATGGTTCTTTTGACCACCATCCACTCAATATCTCTGCCCTGCAAATAGATTTTTTCATGAAAAAAATCTCTGCCCAAGAACGTTACAGCCTGATTTTGCAAATTGAGAAAAAAACCATTGATCATAAAAAATATGATTATACCGATTTGAAAAAGCGCCTTTCCATAGAATATCAAAAAGAAAAATTACAGCAAAAGCTTAAGAAAAAAGAACAGGATCAGCAGCGTTATAAACAAATTCACACGGAAGAGCTGCCTGAAGCTGAGGATAATAAAACCCGAATTAAACTTTATAACGAGATGTTAACCCTTGTCAACAACCAAAATTGGGGACGCACCCGTAAATTTGAGGAAAAAGCAACTATTTACAAGCATCTGATTCGACTTTATCAAGCCGAAGGAATGTATAAACAAGTCACGCAGGCAAGAAATGAAAGAGATAAATTTATAAATGCGTACAATATCAGCAAGGAAGCTGCTCAAATTAAAGGATACCCTAATAATGGTAAGGGATATCCCAACAACAATGGTTATAATAGCCGGTAATACGGTTAAAAGATGTTTTAAGCTGATGTACCGACGTGCCTTATTCTTCCAAGTATAAGGCGCTTTTTTTATAGTTATTAATAGTATAACGCACTAAAACGCCAATAATTGCCGCCACTGGAACCGCAATCATCAATCCTAAAAAACCTAAAAGTACGCCGCCAGCAAGCAAAGCAAACATCATCCATACTGGATGTAAGCCGATATTATCGCCAACTAATTTCGGCGTCAGAAAATTGCCTTCCACAAACTGCCCAGCTACAAATACCGCAATTACCTCCAAAATTTTGGCGTAATTGTTAAATTGAGCCAAAGCCATAATAATGCTGATGACTAAACCAGAAATGCTTCCTACATATGGAATAAATGAAATCAATCCGGCTAAAAAACCGACTAAAACACCGAGTTCCAAACCGATAAATTTCAATCCGATAGAATAATACACTCCCAAGATAACACATACGCTAAGCTGTCCGCGGATAAAACCGGACAAAGCCCGATCAATCTGCCGAAACTGCTCACGGATTATGTTTTTAGATTTACGTGGCAAAAGATTATCCACCTTTTTCACAAAGGTATCCCAATCACGCAGCATATAAAAGGCAACAACCGGCGTAATCAACAAAAGCGAAATTAAATTAATCAAAGCAAATCCATTGCTTATCAAACCTCTCAAAAGACGCCCGCCAAACTGCAGGCCATTGGTCATATTATCTTTTATCACGGTCTTAAGGTTAGCAATTTCCAAACTGGGAAACCGTTCCTGTAAACCAGACAAAATCGGCTCTGTCCTTCTAATAAATGCAGATATATATCCTGGAGCCGCTTCAACAAATAATGTCAGCTGCTCGTTAACCATACCAAACAATAAAACAACTGCTGGCACCGCTATTAAAATAACCGTACTGAAAACCAAAACAGTCGCCCAAGTCCGCGACATTCCGCATTTTTCAAATCTGGTAGCCAACGGATCAAATAAATAACCTAAAACAATACCAGCAACAAACGGCATCAAAACAGAGCGTAAAACATAGATCGCAAGGCAAAACAGCAAAAACAATACCAACCACACATGCCAGTTATGACTTTCAGATAGGCGAACATGGTGTTTCCTATGACGTTTTACCTTGTCGTTATCTTGACTGCAAGCGGTTGACTTTATTCCCGATTCGCCCCTCGCTCCTTTTGCAACATAAGCTTGTTTTTTCCTTTCCCCTGACAATATTTGTTTTTCCATGATTTTCCCTTTTTATTTTGCGCATATTATCTCAAAATATAACTGCCGTTTTCAATCTGTAAATAGATGCCGGAATTCGCCAGAGAAGATTTCAGACGACTTTCCGAACCAGAAAACTCAAGATTTATCTTAACCAGACCGCTGCCCATAGACTCTACGCGGACGGCCTTAACCTGTGGCACGCGATTCAAACGTTTTTCCATATCAAGCCATTCAGTCAACCGATTAAAAAGAAACACGGCCGCAAACGTGCCCTGATGGTGACTTTCCGCGACCATCCGCCCTTGCATAACCGTTGAAATATAGCTGACTGTCTCGGCAATTGCTTTGTCAAAAACTTCTCCGTTTTCAGACACAACCACAATCCGCTTTTCTTTACCGGCAGGAATTTCTCTGATAATAACCACCAGTGTATTACGTCCGGCACGAACAGCATCAACGCTGAAAATATCTTTAATGCCGTTTTCCAAAACCAGTTTTTCATATAATTCCGGCGTCATAGATTCCGCTTTCTCAGGCGAAAGCAGCCGGCGGTTGGTAGCACTATCGGCAATAACAATAAAATCATATGCGCCAGATTTAATCAGACCTTTATCAAACCATGTATGCCGCCACGTATTATTGTTTTCCCAAACAAGTTTTCCCGAACGTATTGTGTCGCTGAACAGCGGGATGATTAATACTTTTGCAGGAGAAGAAACAATTTCCAGCATTTCATTTTCCTGCATATACTGCTTTAACAAGCTTTCATTGATTTTAATATTCAAGTCTGCCTGATAGGTCTTACTGCTACTACGTTCCGCCACAACCGAAACTTCACGGATAAAATGCAAAAGCTGCTCATCCGTCAATTCGTTTAATTTATCGACATTAGCATTTGTCGTCAAACGGGCGGCCACTTTCAAAAAGGCTTCACGGTTAGCTTTTTTCATGGCTTCTTCTTTAGCCAAAGAAGCATTTCCCGCTTCTGTCGCAACATTAACTCCGGCTTCAAAGCTGACATCAGCACTGGCAGTTATTGGCAGAAACAGCAACAAAGACAAGACACACCAAAATTTCATATTCCTCAAAGTCCTTTTCACACAATGGCAAGTTTTGTAAAATGTTATTATACTTTCCTAGAAAAAGCAAAACTTTTTTGTAGACATTTGTCAAAGATAGTGATTAATTACAACATATTGGGTTCCTCCATAACATTTGAGGATAATTAAATATGCTGACAAAATATCTCAGCGGCTTAATTACAAAAGCCGCCGAAAAAACCAAAACCATCGTATTGCCAGAAGGTGAAGACGAAAGAGTGTTAAAGGCCGCTCATATCATTGCTGATGCTGATGCCGCCCGATTAATTATTTTTGGTGATCGGGATAAAATCAACGCTTATTTTATCGCCAATGGCTGGAACATGAAAAATATTGAGGTTCTAAAACCTGAAAATTCTCCTCATTTAAAAGAATATACCGATTTACTGTATACCCTGCGCAAAGAAAAAGGCATGACCTATGAACAGGCTGAGAAAACCATAAAAGATTATATTTATTTTGGTACTTTAATGGTCAAAGCTGGCCATGCCGACGGTATGGTCTCTGGCGCCAACCACTCAACGGCCGATACGGTCCGCCCGGCGCTACAAATTATCAAATCTACCCGCAAAGACCGCAACGTTTCTTCATTTTTGATTATGATTTCCAACAATACGCCATATTTATTCTCAGATTGTGGCGTAGTTATCAATCCGAATGCAAAAGAACTGGCTGACATTGCTTTAACAGCGGCCGAAACAGCCATTCAGTTCGGCATTAATCCAAAAGTTGCCCTGCTCTCATTTTCTACCCGCGGTTCCGGTAAAGGCGAGAGCGTTGACAAAGTCCGTAATGCCACAGTTTTAGCTCAGGAAGCACTCAATTCTCCCGAATATCAGGGTTTAGGCATTGAAATTGACGGCGAAATGCAGGCTGATGCCGCTTTAGATGAAATCGTGGCACGGAAAAAAGCCCCTGACAGTCATGTTGCCGGTTCCGCCCGAGTTTTAATTTTTCCAAATATCGAAGCAGGAAATATCGGTTATAAACTGCTACAGCGCTTAGGTGGCTGTGAAGCTTACGGTCCTATGCTACAGGGACTGAATGCGCCGATTAATGATTTGTCGCGTGGCGCGTTTGCCGAAGATATTGCTGGCGTCATTGCCATCACCTGCCTACAAGCGACACATCAACAAAAATAATTTTAAGGAACAAGCCATGAGAAAAATTTTAGTATTAAATTCTGGATCCTCTTCATTAAAATATCAATTATTTAACGTTGACGGTGATAATTTTGAGGTTTTAGCCAAAGGCGTTGCCGACCGCATCGGCATTCATGGTTCTTTTGTTACCTTAAAAATCGGTGACAATAAGCAAACAAAAGATATTGAACTGCCAACCCATACCGAAGCTATCGGTGAAGTTCTAAACATATTGCTGGGTGGCCCCCTTAAAAGCATGGATGAATTAAACGCCGTTGGTCATCGCGTTGTTCATGGTGGCGAAATTTTCAAAACATCTGCCGTTGTAACTGAACAGATTATAGAAGAAATTGAACAACTTTCCGAACTGGCTCCACTGCATAATCCCGCAAGTGCCGCCGGCATCCGCGCTGTCAAGAAGTTTTTGCCGGAAATACCGCAGGTTGTGGTTTTTGATACAGCATTTCATCAAACCATGAAAAAAGAAGCATTTTTATATGCTCTGCCTAGGGAACAGTATACTCAACATAAAATTCGCCGTTACGGCTTTCACGGAACATCACATGCTTATGTTGCCCAAAAAGCGGCGGAAATGCTTGGCCGACCTGGAAAAATCATTACCTGCCATTTAGGCAACGGCGCTTCTATTACCGCTATTGAAAATGGCAAATGCGTGGATACTTCCATGGGTTTCACACCTTTAGCTGGTGTCGTTATGGGTACTCGTTGCGGCGATATCGATCCTTATATTCCGCTTTATATCATGAAAACCCAAAACAAAACCATTGACGAGGTTAATACATTGATGAATAAACAAAGCGGAATGCTCGGCTTATGCGGTTTTTCAGACAATCGTGACGTTGAAACCCGTTATCTCGCCGGCGAACCTGATGCCGTTGATGCTATGGATATTTATATTCACACGCTGCTACGTTTTATTGGTGGTTACATTGCCGTTTTAGGCGGTGTTGATGCCATTGTTTTTACCGCCGGCGTCGGCGAAAATGGTTCAGTTGTTCGCAAATTAGTGGTTGATAGGTTGGCCTATCTCGGCATTAAGTTAAATGAAGAAAATAATAATAAACGTGGACAGACAATAGAAATTTCTACAACCGATTCCAAAGTTAAGGTTTTTGTCATTCCAACTGATGAGGAATTGATGATTGCTAAAGACACTATAAAGCTGATTTTCTAGACAGTTGCTAACTATACATAACAGTGCCGTCGGTTTTCCGGTGGCCGTTTTTTTTTGCTTGCATAAAACAAAACTTCGGATTATCCATATAATTATTGGACACGCTGAATATGGAGGATAAATACAATGTTTAATATATCTGAATTTATTCGTATTAACCGGGTTTACTTTATCTGGGGCGTATTTTTAGGTCTGTTGTATTTATTCCGCAATATGTTCGGGCTGATTTTCATCACCTTTATCATGTGTTTCATCGTATCCAGCATTTCGCACCGAATACGCAAAATATATCGGTTTAACCGGCGGATAATCGTTATTTGTGTTTACCTTCTGTTTCTTTTAAGCGTTTGTGCCTTTTTAATGTATATTCCACCACGACTTTTATCCGAGGCTATAAACTTTACTGAACAGCTACCGAAAAGTATGTCTTCCGTCCGAAATTGGTTGAGCGAAAATTTAAACGAAAATGAAATCATAGCACCATTTCTGCCACAGATAAAAGAAGCACTATCGCAGGAAACTGTTGTCGTCAGTGCTTGGAATATTGCACGCGGATTATTGGAAAAAGGCATCCATTATTTTGGCTGGTTTTTCCTAGCCATGCTGTTTAGTTTTCTTATTATGTTTGATTTGCCCGAACTCTCAAGAAGTGTTCGACGTCTGCGTTCCACGCGTTTAGCCGAATATTATCGGGAAACCTCCGACAGTATTATTTTATTTGCCAAAGTCGTTGGTGAAAATTTCCGGGCACAGTTGCTGATTTCGGCAATTAATACAACACTTACAGCCATTTGTCTGCATCTTTTGGGTGTCAAAGCCATTGCTCTTTTGTGCACCATTGTCTTCATGTGCGGCCTTATTCCGGTGCTTGGCATGTGGATTTCGTCCGTACCAATTATTTTAATGGCCGTAAATAACGGTGGTATGCAGCTTGGAATTTGGGCATTATTAATGATCATCATTATTCATTTGTTGGAAGCCTATGTTTTAAACCCGCGTATTGTTTCTTCCTTTATGCATATCAATCCAGTAATGACTCTTATCATTTTGTATATCGCCCATGCCATGATCGGCTTATGGGGTATGTTGCTTGGCGTACCCATTGCTGTTTACATATATCGTAAAATAAACAAACCAACGGAAAATTTAGGAAATTATATTCGTTAACGTGCTTTATTCTGCGGGGTCAAAACAAAATCAATAATTGTACCGTTGTAGTTTTTTGATTTTTCCATTTTTATGACGCCGTCAATCACTGATTGGGGCAGAATTTCTTTAACTTTCGTGCATTTATTGCCACCACAGGCTGCGCTGTATCGTATACCTTGTGCTTTCTCGATATTTGCTTTCAAATTATCAAACCGGAAATATGCATAGCCGTCTGCATCTAATTTCAATTTTCCTCCGTCATAAACACAAACGTCTTCCGGTTTCAGGTTATAACACCCTTCCGCCGTCAACTCCATAAAATCAGAAACTTTCATATCGCCTTTAAGTAACGAGCCCATAAAATAAAATCTGGACAACAACCCTTTCTGCACTCTGTATCCCGTTAAATAGCGCGCCAAATCTTCGCCAGTTTTACCTTCATTCAATGCTTTCAAATATTCTGATTTCCGAAAATTGGTAGAACCGAGGACATAAGCAAAATTACACGTCGCGATCATGGTTGCCTCATCCATCGGCACCGTAACATTTTCACGGATCTGCTTCAAGACTTCAAACTGCAGATAACGTTCTTTTTGAATATCCGCCTCTTCCATGGTTATTTTATCCTCTTTTTTAACTGGGTTTGCCACACGGCTGCCGTTTCCTTTTTCATCCAAATAATATGTACAGCCGTAACCTATGGTCTGAACTCCCCCGCCGTCTTCGAAAGCTTTCTCGGCAAAGTTCTCAACAAAAGCCAAACTCATTTTAATTGCATCATGACAGCGCGAAAACATTTGCACATGCCCTAACGGATCCTCAATTTTCCATTGAAGAAGCTGCTCTTTTCTTGCTTTCTTCTCTTCCTGCTTCTCACTAATTTGAAACGCCATATAAACAGCGCCAGCAACGGTTGTAGACAGCATAACCCCGACAGCCCAACGACGCGCCTTAATCTTAAGCGTATCAACATCCATATTTTTAATGTTATTGGTCACCTTAACCGCATTCTGCGCTAAAAAGTTTCCAACCCGCTTGGTAAGATAAACAGCTGTATCACGTGCTACTTTTAACTGATGTTCATAGCGGGCTTTTTGCATATCCCGAACCTGAGCGATATTTATCAAAGTTTGATATGGACGCTCTGGATAAGCCTCCGCCAAATATTTAGCCAAACTGACAGCTTTGGTATACTTTTTCTCCGCACGTTTAAAAATCCGATTTACCACTTCCTGTGGCGAAACTTGTTTACTTCTCAAATCATAAGGGACAATTAACTTGCGTTGTTTATCCTGATCGTGCCAAATGATATATTGCACCGGTGCATTATATTTCTTATAAGCAAAATAATCACGGCGCATAATATCAAAAAAGTCAGTCATAAATACCTTTTTATAATCTTGATAATCTCGCACATACGGATACGGAATAAGATATTTTTTACCATGCATACATATAAAAACCGGATCTATGCCCGCCACCTTATATTCCGACTTTAAAAAACCTGCCAGATCTTCTTTCATGCTTAACACCTTATTTTACAATATTTACATAAATTATACGTCCAATTATGTTTTTTGTCAAATCGATTTACCAATGAAATACCTTTTTTAAAAATTTGCCGTATACAACACCATTTTTTCCACGCCTTAACCTATAAATTTCCTATCAGCGGCAAACCGTAAGCAACTCATCGTTCAGATTAAAAAAACTTTTACTTTATGTTAAAATACAACAGACGCATACACCTTAAAAAAAACCTCCTCGAAAAATTCCGAGGAGGTTTTAACGTTTCATAACCTCTCTTGTTTTAATAGAGAAAACTATCCGTCAATTATTTAAAATGGCATAAATTTCTTCACGAGTTCGGGCGCCACGGAGCTTTTCACATATATCGTCATTTTTTAAAATCCGCGATAAAGCAGCCAATGCCGTCAAATGATCCGCACCACTGTTTTCCGGCGATATAAGCAAGAAAATCAAATCAACGGGCTTGCTATCAATCGCATTAAAGTCAATCGGTGACGATAGTCTGGCAAAAACGCTTTTAACTTTTGTTAACCCGTCAATGCGGGCATGAGGGAATGCCGTGCCGTTTCCATAACCAGTGGAACCAAGATTTTCCCTTTCCCAGATGGAATCGACAATTGTCCGTTCATCTACTCCCGCCTCCACAGCAATTTTCTCGGACAATTCCTGCAAAAGCTGACGCTTATTATTTGCCTTAATTTCGGCAAATACATTATTCAGCGATAGAATTTCAGAAATTTTCATATGCCTGTACCTTATTTATCTGATTTCGGTTCAACCCATCCTATATTGCCGTCTTTACGGCGATATACCATACTGATGTGATTATTAGAGCTGTTTCGGAACATTAAAGCACCTTCATTGGACAAATCCATAAGCATCACGGCTTCACTGACAGTGCAAACCGGAATATTAGCGTCCGTTTCGGCAATTGTAATCGGCGCATTAACATCAACATTAAGCTCTTCTTCCGTTTCATGCAATGGTAAAACAGCCTGATAAGCCAATTCGGCAAGACCTATTTTGCTTTTATGATCATTTAATTTATTTTTATTACGGCGCAAACGCGTAGCAATATGTTCATTAGCATTATCAAAAGCCGAATATGGATCGCCAGCGCTGCCTGTACCTTTCAAAATCATATTTTTTGCAGGATGAACAGTAACTTCCACATTGAAATCTTCTCCATCTTTAGAAAAAGCTACCGAACAGCTGATAGGGGCATTAAAATATTTCGTAACCGAATTTTCAATGTTCTCTTCAACATGCTTGCGCAATCTGTCACCAATATCAACCTGTTTTCCCGTCAATGTAATTTTCATAATATTTCCTCGTATTTACAATTAATACCTGAATAGGTTTTTATTTTATTCCACTTCGGAAAATATATCAACCTTATTTTACACAAAAGTCAATAAATTTTATCTGATGTTTTCAGAATAAATATAATATTTTATCTATAACAAGTGAGCCAACAATATATGTAAGACATAAGAATAGTTAAAAAAAAGGTCTTCAGAAAGTGATATATATTTCTCTGCGAATTTACTTTAAGGTTGCAAAAAAAACAGTTTATAATGAAATCGTATAAGCAACTTTTTTGGGAGTATTGTTAATGTCTTATCCTTTTTTACATTATCATCCCACCTCCAAGATTAACAACCGCATAACGGCATTTCAACACCCTTGCCGTTTGTCTTTCGCGACTGCAGCTTTAGCGGCAGAACCCTGATTTTTCTGCTCATCAGTCAATATTTCATCTGCTATACGCTATGCTGCAAGCTTTTTTGATTTGCATGGTTCTGCATAATCTACTCCTTGGTTTCAAACCAGACCAGAACTCCGCCATCAAGTTCATGAATAGCATAGGAATGAAATTTCTTCATAGCTTCTTCAACAGCCGTTATACCTACATACAACTATTTCCAATCCTCAAATCTATACATATCCTAAAAATAAAAAATCTAAAGATATATATCCATAATCAAACAAGTCAGGCAAAAAGCGCCTGATTTTCATCAGACGCTTTTTTGCAAAGTACTCAATTTATAAGTATTATCTAAATACCTCTAAATTAAAATTAAGCACATTTTTTGCAGCAAGTTCCGTGAGATACACCATCCACATCTTTCTTTTTACCTTTGTGTTTAACGGCAGCTTGAGCTGCAGCCAAACGAGCAACCGGCACACGGAACGGAGAGCAAGATACATAATCCAAACCTACTTCATCAAAGAATTCAATGGATTTAGGATCACCACCGTGTTCACCACAAACGCCCAAGTGAATATTCGGATTAGTCGCACGACCTTCAACCGCAGCGCGACGAACAAGTTTACCAACGCCGTCAACATCAATAGAAGCAAACGGATCAGCAACATAAACGCCTTTAGCGCGATATTCATCCAAAATTGCGCCAGTATCATCACGGCTCATACCCAAAGTTGTTTGCGTCAAATCATTTGTACCAAAACCAAAGAACGCCGCAGATTCAGCAATTTCTTCAGCCATTAAAGCCGCACGTGGTAATTCAATCATGGTACCAACGATATAATCAATTCTTTTGCCTTTTTCGGCAAAAACTTTTTCAGCCGTTGTATCAATGATATTTTTTACAATATCCAACTCTTTTTTGGAACCTGTCAAAGGAACTTCAATTTCTGGAATAACTTTAATTCCTTCGGCTTCACATTCCAAAGCGGCTTCCAAAATAGCCCGAGCCTGCATTTCGGCAATCTCCGGATAAGTAATCGGCAAACGGCAGCCACGATGACCCAACATCGGGTTCAATTCATGCAAAGCATTTGCTCTTATCTTAACTTCTTCCAAAGTTTTACCCAACTTATCAGCCAATTCTTTCATTTCAGGATCAGTATGCGGCAAGAATTCATGCAATGGCGGATCCAACAAACGAATAGTAACTGGCAGACCGTTCATAATTTTGAACAAATCTTTAAAGTCTTGTTTCTGATAAGGTAGCAAGCGAGCCAAAGCCTCACGACGGCCGGTTTCATTATCAGCCAAAATCATAGCGCGCATATCGGCAATACGGTTAGCATCAAAGAACATGTGCTCCGTACGCGCCAAACCAATACCCTCGGCGCCAAAATCCAAAGCCTGCTGAGCATCTTTCGGCGTTTCGGCATTAGCGCGGACTTTCATGGTGCGGATTTGGTCAACCCAAGTCATCAATTTACCGAAATTACCGGTATTTGTATCAGCCTTAACTGTCGGAATTTGACCTTCAATAATCTGACCTTTAGCTCCGTCCAACGATACCCAATCGCCTTCTTTAATAACCATACCAGATTTCGTGCTCATGGTTTTGGCTTTATAATCAATTGTAATATCGGTCGAACCAGAAACACACGGCGTACCCATACCGCGAGCAACCACAGCCGCATGGGATGTCATACCTCCGCGAGCCGTAATAACACCCTGAGAAGCATGCATACCGCCGATATCTTCTGGAGAAGTTTCGTTACGGATTAAGATAACCTTTTCACCTTTAGCTGCCCAGGATTCGGCATCTTCCGCATTAAAGACGGCGCGACCAACGGCAGCTCCAGGAGAAGCCGGCAAACCAGTCGCAATAACATTTCTCTTAGCTTTCGGATCAATCATCGGATGCAAAAGTTGGTCTAATTGGTCGGCACCGACACGCATGATGGCTTCTTCAGGTATCAACAAACCTTCCTCAACCATTTCCACGGCCATGCGAACAGCGGCTGCGGCCGTTCTCTTGCCATTGCGACATTGCAACATCCAAAGTTTGCCATGCTCAATGGTAAATTCCATATCCTGCATATCTTTATAATGGTGTTCCAAATTATTTTTAGCATCAACCAGCTCTTTATACAGATTCGGCCATTTTTCTTCTAGAGAAGTGCCATCGCCAATACTGCCCATCGGTTGCGGTGTGCGAATACCAGCCACAACATCTTCACCTTGGGCATTAATCAAATATTCACCGTAATATCTGTTTTCGCCAGTCGCTGGATCACGCGAGAAACAAACACCAGTTGCGCAATCATCGCCAGCATTGCCAAACACCATGGTCTGAACATTAACCGCCGTACCCCAGTCACCTGGAATATTGTTCAGTTTACGATAAGTAATGGCGCGGGCAGACATCCAGGAACCAAATACAGCGCCGATACCGGCCCATAATTGCTCCCATGGATCCTGCGGCACAACTTTGCCTAACTTAACACCGATTTCTTTATATTCCTTAACCAGCTCTTTCAGATCCTCAGCCGTTAAATCTGTATCAGATTTATAGCCTTTGGCTTTTTTCATGTTTTCCAGAGCCTCTTCATACAAATCTAGGTCAGCGCCCAAAACAACGTCTGAGAACATCTGCAGGAAACGGCGATAAGAGTCATAAGCAAATCTTTCGCTACCAGAAGCTTTAGCCAGAGCTTTAACAGTTTCATCATTCAAACCGAGATTCAAAACCGTATCCATCATACCTGGCATAGAAACGCGGGCGCCAGAACGGACTGAAAACAACAACGGATTATCGGCATCGGCAAACTTCTTACCCATAATCTTTTCAACACCAGCAACAGCTTCTCTGACCTGATCTTTCAAATCTGCAGGATAAGTATTATTATTGGCATAGTAGTAAGTACAAACTTCGGTTGTAACTGTAAATCCCGGAGGAACCGGCAGTCCAACCTTATTCATTTCCGCAAGGTTGGCACCCTTACCGCCGAGGAGATTTTTCATGGAAGCATCGCCTTCGGCTCTGCCATTTCCAAATGTATAAACCCATTTACTCATGGTTATAAAAGCTCCTTTCGCAGCTATTTTTTAGTTAACACACAGCCTCATATCGTCAAAATATGCGGCCAAAATTAAAAAAAACTTTCAATTCGGCTAAAATTTATACCACTAAATCCGATTCTTCAAGCAAAAAATTTCGCCATTGTAATAAATTGTAAACTTTTGATGATATAAGATTCTTAATATAACCACCGGCATTTTTGATACCGTTGCCGACAAATCGTCTTAATTCTCATAAAAGACAAAGGATTCGACATGGACATTGTGCAAATTAAAGAAAAGCTGCCGAAAGATTTTTATGATTACTTCAAAGTTCTCTCCAATTCCGAAAGCGAAGAGAAACAGCATTACGCTTATTTAAAGAAAATTGCTGGAAAACTTCTGAAAGATAGCATTGATTTTAAAACCCACCCTGTTTTATTCTGTATTACCGATGAAAAAGAAGCAGACATCCGTTTTATTGCTCCAGATTCTGTGGCCAGAAACAACATTTCCGTTATTGCGGCTACAAAAGGATTGTTTGCCTTGTTACGCAATGAAGACCAGCTTGCTTTTATGCTGGGGCGCGAACTTATTTTAATGCAAAAGTTTTTTAATTTGCTACCACCAGCCGACGACATAAAAGAAAATGACTGCGATTTTATCTGTCTGGAAAAGATGGCTGCCGCCAATTACAGCCTCAGAGAGGCCGGAAAACTAATCGCACACATTCTCACCAATGGCCAACAATACAATTCTTTAGCTGAAAAACTCTCAACTTCCACAGAAAGTCATACTGATAATGAAACTCGTATTAATGCCGTTGAACTAAAAATAACTCAGTTGGAAAAGTTTTATCAGAAACAAAACCAAAATATCTACGTTGTCAAGCCACGGCCGATACCAGAAGACATTATAGCCGGCATTCGCGCTGGACAACATATTCCGACTTTGCAGCAAATGCTGCTTGTGCGCAAATACGATCTAGCGGATATGTCCGCCAAGCAAGATATTTTTCTTCAGACCGTCCGGGATTTCATTATGGAAGATCGTCCAGAGGAGTTTTTAGAATACAAACATCGGCAAATTCAGGAGATGATTATTAAATATGTCATTGAGCTGCGTAAAGAAATGCCGGCGCACCTTCTTTCTTCCGGAAATTACAATCTTTTGACCGGGAACTCGCCGCAGGACGAAAATATTCGCAAACAATTATGGAAAGAAACAACAGGTCATGAAATGCCCGAAGACATAAGCATCCGGAAAAAATTCCTGCACGCCTTCCCTATTAAAATTATTCCTGATAAGCATTTCGCTCAGGCAAAAGAGGAAAATGATTTCAAAAAATCCCGCCTGCAAAAAGAAATTGATGCTGGTGATAATCTGAATGTTCTGTTATGGAGCAAACTGGTAGACATGGAATCTTCATTTGCCAATACGCCGAATATGGCCAAACTGCGCGACTTCAACGGCTTTATTTTAAACGGAATAAACAATATAGATCTAACTAAAATTCCTATCGGGAAAAACATTTTAGACATTTTGGAAAAGTTATCCGACAGTCAAAATCGAATTGATGAATCTGAAGAAAACTTACTGAACGCTTTTTCCTATATACAAGATTTATACGATACCGGCGGAATAAAAGATTCTATCCTGCCTGCCCATATGCGTTTTTATAATATTAAACGGCCCCGTATTTTAAAAAAATTTAACTCTAAAAATTTTCCAGAACTGTATTTGCCGACATCCGCAAGCGCTATCGGCGAAAGTCTGCCGACAAAAATCCTGTCAAACCAAAATTTTGCGCGGATGTTCGGTATTGTTATCAGAGAACTTTCAAGAACTTTATATTTAATCGGCTACAACTCGAATTATAAAAACATGACAAACAACATTAATGAAGAACTTGCCGATTGGTTTTACATTACTGATAAAAATGGGGAAATTATCGATTCTTTTCCCGCACAGGAAAAAAATCAAAAAATTTCATCTCTGACAGGAGATGCTGAAAATAAAATTTATCAAAAACTGGCTGATAAAATCAAAACATACCATCAAATATTACAAACATTAAAAGAAAAGCCAAATAAAAATGACTTTTCCGCCGAAGATTTGCTA
This sequence comes from uncultured Azospirillaceae bacterium, assembly GCA_964410325.1. GTDB lineage: Bacteria > Pseudomonadota > Alphaproteobacteria > RF32 > CAG-239 > CAAFZY01. Next base: position 5,109 of record CAYPFN010000020.1, on the reverse strand, counting down.
CATCTAAAAATCTTGGTTTCTGCCCGCAACAACAAAAGTGAAAACTATAAATTATCCGCTTTGGAATATTATGAAGAAATCAACAAAGAAAAAAGCGTACGCGTCAAAAAGATTCGTCAAGATATAACTCCTTTTTTGCAAAAAGATTTCCAACAACAAAAATATGAATCTGGCTTTGATGTTTCTCTAGGCGCTTTTGATATGGCTAAATTGAAAAAGCATTTAAGTGCCGAACTTTCCGATTTCATACAGACAACTTACAATGAACAGAATGATAATCTTGTTTTTGAAGCGTACCTTAAAAAACTTGTTGAAGAATTACCGGACTATCAAAATCCATGGGATGCCAGTTTGATTGATTTCAGAGAAGATCGTCTGATACCGGATTGTGCTACGGCTTTAAACAATCCGCATAATAGCAAATGGCTGACAGAACCCCAGCTAAAAAAATATTATCAAACGCTGTTGCAAAATTTTGATCGTAAAAAAATGCTGCAATTGGATATTCTGACCCGAGAAAGGGTTGTTTTGCCAGAATTAAAAAATCTTGCTGCTTTTGTCTTAAAACAACGCAAGAATAATCCAGATATAAAATTACAGGATATTGATTTTAAAGTATATCAACCTTTGTTTGCCGACAAGATTGCCAAACTTCTCGAATTTCCGGAAAAGTTTTCACAATTCGCCCAAATAGAAAATCTAAAAGTATCTGAAGGTAGCGTTGTTAACATGCAAATGCATATTTTATTATATCTGCTGACAACTACCAAACACTTTTTCCCTTTGGATGTTCTTGCCAGATATCCGACACACGACCTTCTTGACTTGCAAACCGCCAAACTTGTCCCATTCTTGACAACGCGGGAAAACTATCCTCGCGACACGGTAGACATGGCTGACACATATAAAAAATTATATGACTGTCGGATTGTTGACTTTGAGGCCACTGCCGAATTTATCATCAATCAGATAAAACGTGAAACTAATCCGCAAAAGGCGCTGACAGCTACTTTAATAATCTCAAAAATTATTCAGCAGGCCGGAAGCAATAACCATAAAGACTTATTGTTAAAAAACAATCCGTCTTTCGACACCAGCCTGTTTGGCAAAATAACGGCTTATCAAAAACTATCTGCAGCTGGAGCTTTCGCCGACAATTATATTATCCAAAATCAGATGTTGGAAAGTTTTATACCCGCTATTGAAGCCGTCCAGGAAGCAGATATTAAAAACAGCTATTATGATATCTTCATCAGCAAACATCACCGTATTGCCGATCCCGATTTAAGACGGCGCTATCAGCAATTATGGGTACAATCAGCCTTTGCAGCTTGCGGGTCAAAGATTGATGACAATTCACCAGAACTATATGCTAAAGTTAGTCATTTTACCGATAAACTGAACGGGCATTATATTGTCAATGATTTATTTAAAATCCGCCGGGAAGATAACGTCAACCCTGCCGATCGGATTGAAATCGCTCAAATTTTGGCAGAAAGGCTGGTATCCCAACAAAAATTGTCGGCTTTAATAAAACCGCGACCGGCAACTTATATGGAGTTGGAACTAATTTCAAATACTGAATCTTTCCAAACAGCAGGATTAGTATTTATCAAAAACTTTTTAAAAAACTTTCCTGAAGAAGCAAATAAAATCATTGATTTTCTGCTTTCTAAAGGTACAATAAACGATTGTCGGAAACTCCAACAGCATCTGGAAGAAATACAAAACAAAGAAACTGTTTCGGCAGAAACTTTACACATTCTCTATCGGGAATTCTGGAGCTCTCCGCCGGATATGCGCTGCATATTTTTAAATGAATTTTTTGGAGAAATTCAGTCGCATATAACTGAACATAAATGGGAAGGCATTTTTGATAACATCATCACACACATGCTTTCTCATACCGAACCCCGATTTGTTGAAACCGCCAACAACATTTTAAAACACTATATTAAATTCCAATCAGCATCTCAAAGGACAAAAACGCTGGTTGCCATGATGACGGCGACATTAGAAAACGCCGAAAATGCAGATTCGCAGAAAAATCTGGCCAGAGGTCTCCGCCTCTTTTTAGAAAATTCCGGCACTGAAATGATTAAAGTCGGCTATGCCTTGGCATCATATACGGATATTCCAAAATTTATTCGCAAGGAACTTTTAAAAACAAAACCGCCGATTATCCGCCCGCCTCGTTGGGAAATTTATGAGTGGCTTGACTTATACAAAACTCAGGAAAAGGATGTTTACTTGAATTACGGAACCGATGTCTGGTTGGGTAAATTCATAACCTCTTCCTTATATTTCATTACCCTGGAAAAAGGAAAGTTTCAAAACGGCAAACCGCCCTTTGAAAGCAATGAAATCATAAAAATTCTACGCACCGGAATTAAAGTATCTGCCGACAAGGAATTTAAAATTTTCGAAAATCTGCTGCGAACACTGGTTGATAAAAAATTACTCAATATTGATCTTGAAAAATTTTTAGCCTTAACCTCCCGAACGCTAGAAAAACTTAATATTGAAACTGACATTCAAACCGAACACAACCAATTTTTGGCCGCACAACGCATATATAACAATAAAGAATTTAAAGCCAACAACTACAACTTCAAAATTCATATTGCTGATTGGAAAAATTATGGTAAATACTGGGCCGAAATGGAATTTAGCAAAGGATATGAACTTGATAAAATAAAAAACATCCGTTATCGGCAGGCCGCATCAAAAGTATGTTTTTCTCTGGAGATTATGAATTTTCTTTCCAGTGGGTGCTTTTACCATAAACGCTTCGGTCAGGAAGTGCGTTTTAACACCGAAAAAAATATTATCAATCTGCTTGATTTAGGTGCCGCACCTGTTGTTCCGCCGTCTTCCAGCGATAAAGAACTTCTGGGAGCCGTTATTTACCGAACTTTGGAAAGGTTTATAAAGGACAAAACCAAAATTAGCGGTTCTCACAAAATGGGTATTATTTTAAATAGTGAAATTGATAAAGCCTATCAGAAGCAGCAAACCACCTCCACATACCTGCAAGAATGTCAGCGCGGTTTGTTGGCTCTGGTAGAGTTTTATACAGACCTCAGTTCCGAAGATTTTATCGACAATTTTAAAAATGCCCTGAACAACCCTGACTTACCTCTTGATCCATACATTATCAAAGGTTTCATTGACGAAGGCATGAAAAGCATAGGAATTTTTGAATCCAAGCAAGTGCTGTTATCCACTCAAGATAAAGAAAAACTTGGCACTCTGTTGTTTAATATTTATGCGGCGTCCCTAACAAATGCCAATATAAAATCTGGCAATGTCATTAAGAAAGAAATTATCAAAATGAGACAGTCTGCTGATAATGCTACACCTCTTTTAAAAATAATTTCAGAAAAGATTAAAGATTTAGATAAGTATTCGATTGGCTTGGATATACCGAAAGAATTTATGCCGACCATCGGAGAGTTAATTATCCGGCAAAATGTCGACAGCGCCATTTTAAAAGGCATTATGAAAGAGATTATATACACAATCAGCCTAAATGAAAACAGTTCTTTGTTTTCCGCCCAGGATTTGCAGGAATTCGGCCATCTTTTATACGATACTTTCAGTTTTATCGTATCCGAAAACCAACAATCTAAAAACATAGACCTTGGCGAGGCCTATTTAATGCTGCACAGCAGCGGCAAATACCGTTCCGAATACGCCGCCCGCATTGCGGCTATAGTCCAAATTGCAAAAACCATCAACATGACTGAAAAACAGCATGGTCTCGATGCAGAAATGGCCATCAAATCTATTATTTTATCAGGCAAGATGGACAAAGAAATCGTTAAAGGTACGGCTGAAACTTTCCGTTCCCGAAATCCGAACTCATTAACCCGTTCAGTCGTTGCCAAAGGTTTAGAACTGTTCTTAACACAAAAACAGGCAACACCGGAACAATTGAAAAAGGCTTTAATAAAAATCTTTATCAAAAAGAAAAATGCCGTACCGATAACAAATTATAATACCACGTTAGCTTTAGAAAAGCCTGAAAACAGAATACTCATTGTCAAAATGATACATATGTATATTCAAAAGCTCAGCGAAAAGAAATAATCGTTTTCACCGCAGAGCTTCTTAGCGGATTATTTCAAAGATGATAAAATCAGTAAATTTTATCATGCTTGTGATATTCCTTTTCCGTTATGCCCTTAAGACAAGCCGTGCTTACCGAATATCCAGCATCCGCAAATTTTATGGAATAAGTTTTATATTCGAAAGCTGGAACGGTGCCACAGGAGTAACTGGAAAGGAAGGCAGAGACCACCTCTGCCTTTTATTTATAAAAAAACTTCAACAAATTAAGAAAAGCTCAGGACCGATATTGAATTATTTTCTGTTAGCCATGCTGTTCCTAAACTGTTTATAAACAGAGGCAGATTTTATACCGCCTTTTCTTTAAGATATTTATATAAGGTTGTATAATCTACATTAAGCATTTTAGCGATTTTAACCTTTTTAATATTTTGGGATAATAATCTTTTTATCATTTCTTCTTTACCAGATAATTTGGAACTTTTATTTTTGCTTCCTTTTACTCTGCCGATATGTTTTCCATCAGCTCTTAATTTATCCAATGAATTTTTGGTGCGCTGGGAGATGAGGTTTCTCTCAATTTCTGCCGATAGCCCAAAAGCAAAGGCTAAAACCTTGCTCTGAATATCCGAGCCTAATCTATAATTGTCTTTAAGCGTCCAAACCTGGCAGCCTATATTCATACAGTGATGCAATATACTCATAACTTGCAACAAATTACGCCCTAATCTTGATAACTCTGAGGCAATCAAAATATCATCAGGTTTCAATTTCTTTAATAATTTGCCAAGCTTTCGTTCTTCAAGGCTTTTCCTTGATGATATTGTTTCTTCAATCCATCTATCAATATGGATATTATTTGTTTTAGCAAAATTTTCTATTTCAAAATGCTGATTTTCATTATTTTGTTTTTCTGTGCTGGTGCGAATATATCCGTAAATCATTATCTATCCTTATAATATAGTTATTAAACAATGTATAAGAACAGATAAAAGACAAAAGAAAAACACTGTATTTTATATCATAAACCACCGTTTA
>CAYPFN010000019.1:0-26307 GCA_964410325.1 uncultured Azospirillaceae bacterium | reverse complement strand
AAAAGAGATTGTCCTCCCATATCCAGAGATTAGAAACAGTAGGTGCAACCGTTGCACTAGTCCCCCACGCATATTGTATCTGGACCTCTTCCGCATCCTTGCCGTTCGTGCCTTCTGAGTAGTACGTAAGGATTGCACTTGCGCCATATTCTTCATCTTCATATGTGCCTGCAACTGAAATAATGTTTTCACCTGCTTGCAAGTGTTCTGTAGTAAGAGTGATCTGCGTCTCCCCTGTAAAGTCTCCCCAGAGAGAACCGTTAACATACCAGGATACAGGCCTGTTGTATTTTGCTATGAGCTTTCCGTAAGCTGTTGCTACAACGTCTGCGCTGTTGTTATCCGTTATTGTGTTCTTGGACAGTATCAGTTCAACCCATGGCTGAGATTCTAAGACAGCCTCAGCTCTCTCTTTTGCAAAAGTAGGCTCAGTAAAGACTGCTGTGCCATAGCCTTCTGCTTCATAGTCATATACGCCCGTTGTGTCTGTCTGCTTGCGTGCCGTGATTCTTACAGATGTAGAAATGCCAGAAACTGAGAGCTCTTCAAGCGTGTATACAGCGCCCGGCTCAAGTTTATCGTAAGACTTGAACTTATAAGTAAACTGCCCGCGCTCTCCTCTGGTTTTAATCGCGTAAGCCAGTGCAGTTGCGTTTGCTGCAGTAAAGATGTACTCAGCTGTATAGCTTTCTGCATTTGTACCATCATACCCGACAGAGCCTATTTCATCGACGATATAGGTTGCATCTGCGTAAACTTGAAGAGTTAAGTCTATATATATATAAAACCATCCAGAAGAAGAGCCCGCTATATGCCCGCCATCTTCATCACAATCGCTTAACGTATAATTTGAATTACGACTAACCCAGCAACCACCCGGAGTAACCTTTAACCAGAAATTAGAAAGGATGATATCCTCTGCGTTAATGTTAGTTAGAGCTGAAAGGTCCCAAGTTACATCCTGATCTATCCTACATAGACCTGAATCATACGATGGTGTAACAAACCAGAGATTGCCATCTGTTAACTTCGTCTCATACAGCTTAACATCCTCCTGCGTCCCATATTTTGTGTAGTTGACCAGTGCGCCGTCCTTCTTCTGGTCTGAGCGCGAAAGGGATAAGCTGTCAATAAGCACAGAGACTGTGCCAGATAGTTCTATGTCGGAAACACTATTATCTGTTTTAATCTGAGGACCTGACTGAAAAACTATCATCTTTCCATTCTCATCAAAACGGAAATCGTACACGTATTCATAAAGCAAGGTGGTTAAAAGATCTTGCAGATTATCGCCATACTCTAAAGAAAACCTGTAGATAGTCTGATCTATAGCCGGTGCTTCAATATTAGTTATGCCACAGAGTGCACAGAGCTTATGCACTATAGAATTTTCTGTATCATTTGGATCACATACAACAAGACCATCCCATGTGTCTGTATAGACAACGCCATCCACCTTGTACTCATCAGATGTTGGCGCCTCATAAACTTTAACATCAAGCTTCTCCGTGTAATCCAGGACTTCAAGGGAAAGCGCATCCAAGGTAGTTTGTGAAACATTTGCAGATGAATAAGGCCTTATAACGCCTGTAAAGATAACGTTGCCGTCATTGTCCTTTACTACCGCATCCAAGAGATCCTCTGCATACATGATGACCTGTAAGACATCATCGCCTCTTATCGAAAGAGAGCAGGATGAGCTCTCATGCTCTCCGCTCTCTCCTGCTGCCATCTTCAAAGTAAAAGAATCAGAAAGAATGTTGTATGTCTTATCACCAATTTCAAGCGTGTATGGCATTTACTGAATGTACCTCCATTTTGGAAGAGCTCCCGTGCGCTGCGCTCTTTCTATGCCGTTAAAAACATCATCCGCAAGTTGGTCTCCTGAGTAAGAATTTTCAATATTGATGACAATGTTAATGACGCCAGAAGAAGAATCAGAGAGCCCGAACCTGTCAAGGTTAGCATCTGTGAGTGGCAAGATTGCCTCAGGTGAACCACCTTCACCAATGAGTGCGTGCGTTGGACTCTGGACAATACCACCTGCAGCCAGTGGCGTGTAGCTCTGAGATAAGATTGCAGCTGTCTGCACTGCAGCTGTAGCAGAAATAAGCCCTGTCATGATTCCTGCCACTACAGGATTAGGGTCATCTGCCCAAGCTGCCATAATTGCCTGCGCCGTGGACATTGCAACCTGTGCAACTGCATTAGTCTGCTCTGCGATAAATGCAGCGCGTGCAAGCTCGTTAGCTTTCTCTGTAGCCTCTTCCTCTTCTGCTGCCGCCTGTGCCTGCGCTGCTGCGCGCTCTTCATCCAAGGCATTGAGTGCGTTAATGTACTCTTCATAGCTCATGTTGCCAGATGCAAGCAGCGCGTTCATGGATGAGAGCTGTTTAGCCTGCGTGTCATCAAGCTCTTCAAAGTAGTCATCCCACTCTTCCTGCAGTTCTTCAAGCGCTTCTATGGCACTATCTGCCATTGTAGAAAAGAGATCTCCAAGAGCTGAGGCAAAGGACATGACCTGTGAAACCATATCAGGGATTGCACTTACGACATCATTTAAACCATCCTCTACATCTGAGAGCGCATCTTTTTGCTTTTCCAGAGCCTCTACAACCTGCTCAAGCTGTGCTATCTGGTCATCTGATAAAGCGCCAGATGCCATAAGCTCTGCAGCACTTGCAATTTTATCGTCTATCTGTGAAATCCTGTAAGAAGAAGATAATGAGCCGTTAGAGCGCATGAAAGAGGAAAAAGAATCCTGCGTTGACTCCTGAAGAGTTCCAAGGATAGTTTTTAGCTCCTGAAAATCCTGATAACCAGCCAAGGATGATGTATTGAATGGATTAGAAATCTGTAGACCAAAGTCTGTGTTAAACCCAAAGTCATTTGCTACAAGGTCCTGCACAGACCAGAGATTCTGTAATGCCGTAAGGCCCATCCCTGTACTTTCTTTAGGAGTCGCCCTATCTTCAAGCTCTGCTAAGATGGCCTTTGCAAAACGCTCCCCGGCATCATCCCATACACCAACCCTTAGTGCGTTAAGCTCATAAGTTCCTCTGTTAGTCTCAAAGTCGGCTAGCTCATACGATGCCTTGTTGTACCACTGCCCATATTCCGTGCTGTTAAAAAGCGTTCTGAGCTCACTATCTGAGAGTCCTGTAAAGTCATAATTATAACTAGAAAGAGCAGATTCAACCGTATTTCTGGATTCAACAAAATTGTTATGGTTATCTATAATCTCATAAATATTCTTCAGAGATTCATAAACCGCATCTAATGCAGGACTTATTGTATTAAGCAGGCTTCTTCCTAAACCTTCCTTTATATCCTGCCAGACGTTCTTGATTCTCTCTAACTTTCCTGAATCAGTTTGCGCAATAGCTTCTGCCATGTCGCCATAAGTAGCAGCCACATGGTCAAGGATGAGCCTCTGCGCCTCATAAATCCCGCTCTGCTCCTGGACCGTTTTGATGTTTTCAATTTGAGTGGATGTAAGCGTAAGCCCAGCGGAGTTTAGTACGTTGATATTCTTAGCAGGGTCTGCAAGAGCTCTGGAGAGCTGACGCGCTGCCTGTGTCGCGTCCCTGCCCGTAGCAGATGCAAGGTTTAATACAGCCTTCGTTGCTTCTGGTACAACATCCCTGCCTAAGTTTTCAGTTGCAATCAGAACATTCTCAATCTCAAGGACATCGCCCGCAGCATACGTTGTGACTTCGCTTAAAGCTTCAGCAAGATCCAATAGCTCTGCAGCTGTCATGCCACAAGCATTCTGCGTTGCCTTAAGCATTGTCTGCAGTCGCATCTCTGCCTGCTCTTGTGAGGCATAAGCAGAAATCAAATTACTAGCTACAGAGACAACCTTAGAAATGCTCTGTGCAACTGTATCAAAAACAACGCGTGTAGATGCCACACCAGTAGCAAGAGATGTAAAAGCACTTAGCCCTGAGCTAGAGCTGTTCTTTAAGTCTGACAGCTGCTGTGCTACACTTTGAATTCCTTTTACAGCTGAAGAAACATCAGCTGCTATCTGTAAACTTATGTTGCTTGCCATTTACACTCCCTTGCTCATCTAAATCATCTTTGGATGATAGAGCCTGTCCAATGGATCTAGGATTTCTACCACCTCAACCAAAACATTAGGATTCAAGCCCCATGGTCCATAAGGAAAACCGAAAGTCCGCCACCTGATATAGAACCGGATAGCTGAGAAAGCTTCTACGCTCTTGAGCAGTTCAGGGATATCATGAACTTTCACCCAGATATCACTCTTTAGCTTTACTTCCCTGTCCTTATCGCCTGTTGGCTTATAGTCCACCGTGTACTTCTCACAAACCAGAGAGTACACGGTTTTAATTAGTTTTTTTCGCTTTCAATGAGGAATGTGGCGTTCATTATTTCACGTGCCACATTCTTAACAAGGCCAAGTGTACCAGGGGATGTAACAACCTCTTCTGCTGTAATTCCTGTTGTCCATCCAGTGATATCAGCAGATTTGACATTTGTTACAAACAGCTTAAACAGTCCTGTGTCTGTTAAGTCCTTAGTAAACTTGGTCTCAGCTTCCTCAGCTGTAGGAATGCTGAAAGTCACAGATACCTTAGTATCCTCAATAAACGAAACCTCAATTGTCTTTTCTCTTGCTAATGTAATCATTCTCCACTCTCCTTAGATAGGGCACCTGTTCCCTGGAAATTAAAGCTTACAGCTACTCTGTCGCTGTGGCTTCCTGTGATGCTTCCGCTAGTCACGTAAACATCTCCTGTAAGCGTCAGCGCTGTACTTACCTTGAGCTTTACCGTGAAAGGCTCCCCGGATGGTACAAGCAGATCATCTACAATCTGCTTCTGCTGAGCATCTGCATAATCCAATGTACCCGAAATTGATCCAGACCAATCAGAAGGCCCTACAATGAACTCCTTCCACTGATCGCCAAGCTGAGATACTTCAATGCTTGCCTGATTGATGTTCACTGAAAAATTATCAATGTACCCAATACGCGTAGACCCTAAGAAGATCTCACCATCTTTTCCTGCCATAACAGCCATAACCTGTCCTCCTATACTAATCTATCAAAACAGACTGCTTAGCCTGCTTTTCTGTTATTCTCTGCATCGTCATCCTGCACCGCTTGCAGAAGACTGTTTCTGCTCTTTCGTCCATTGGTCCCCTGACCGTAAAACACTTTGGACAACGGAACCACTTTTCTTTTTTCTTGTCGTTTTTAGGCATTATCCCTCCTCTAACGCGCTAGCCTGATCTGTAAGATCTACAGTAAAGACCTGCCCGTCCGCAAGCTCACACTTCCAGATGTAACAGCCGTTAAGATCTGCTCTAATACTTGAGCCATAAGAGATAGCAAGGTTTTTACCCTTAGCAGTAGAACCAGAAGCGCTTGCCAGATAATCCTCTGAGTCTATAGAGCTAACCCAGCCCTGAATCTTTACAGGATTCTCTGCGCTTATTGCCTTTACCCAGACAGAGATAAACCTGCTACCGATATACTCTTCAGCCCATCCAAAAGCAGTTGTCTGCTCTGCCGTCATTTCAGAAAGGCTCCCTACTGCTTTATAGTTAATCCCGTCTTCAGTAGTTAAGCTCAAATCGCTAGGATTCCCGAACTTCACTCCTCCCATGGTATTGATAGAGAGATGTACAGCAGTTTCTGCTTCATCAGCCTGAGCAGTAAGGTCAAGCGTATAAACTTCTCCATTTGTAAGTTCACACTTCCAGATGTAATGATGCTCAAGATCCTGTCTGATAGCAGAGCCCAGCGTGATTGCCAAGTTCTTTCCTTTAGCAGTAGAACCAGACATTGAAGCCGTGTAATCTTCAGATTCCACACTATCTACCCAGCCTTGGATTACAACAGGATTATCCGTGCTAATGTCTTCCACAGCAAAAGCAATATAAAGAGATCCTGCGTATTGCTCATCTCCCCAGAACGCAAAAGCCTGTTCAGCTGTCATTGCGCTCAAACTGCCTGTTGCAACATAATCTTTGCCGTTATCTGTGGTAAGCGTTAATCCCTCAGGATTGCTGAACTCTACCCCACCCATTGTGTTGGTGCGCAAATTAAGAACCTCTTCTGTGACTGTTCCATCCTTTGGCTCATCTTTGTAGTAAACATGCCCTCCGACATCCACAAGGCACGTTAACTCTGCCTGGATTAAATAGACGTTAGACGTATTGTCATTTAGCATCCTGATGCCCATATCCGTATCCAGACATGCACCCCCTAGCGTCCAGTCTGATCTGATTGTAGCTTCTAAGATCTCCTCCCAGATCTGCCCTAATCTATCAAGGTACTCAGGATTATCCGCCGTCAAGCCAATTCCAATAGTAAGGTCATAGCTAGTAGTGAAAGCGTCCACAAGAGTACGCCCAGTGACAAATAAAAGACAGCCAGGATAATGGCTCAAGCCGTTAAGCACCCCTGTGTAGCCTGTCTGCCAGAGTGCAATGTCTGGAAGGTTGATATCAGGGTCCGCTGCGTTTGCATCAGCAACGCGCTGCGAAAATGCAGCAGAAAGATGCGCCTGTACTTTTTCTAAAAATACATCAATGCTTGTCTTTATCATGCAAGACCTTCCTTAGCTATCATCCTTGACAGATTTTCCTCTGCACTCTGCGCCAGACGTTTCTCTATGCCGAATGCCTGAAATGCAGGCCTCATGAACTCAAAGCGCGTGCCCGTCCACTTCTCTATCCAGTTCTGCATCCCTGAGACTCCTTTACCGGGTCTTACTACCGTTATTGTTTCTTTCTTCCTGTTCCGCTTGAAAAGCTGATAAACACCGATATGCTCCCTTGTTAAGCCTGTGCGCTCTGTGAAGGTACGCCCGCTTGCCCAGTTCCTGACGATATAAGAACGCAGTTCATCCGCCTCAGCGTTAATAGAGTAGCGTATCCACTTATAAAGCTTCTCTTCGCTTATCTCTGTAAGCTCTTTAGCGGTAAGGGTAATCGTGCCGTTATCGGTGATAGTAAGAAAGTTGCTCATAAGACCCTGTTCTTCCTATAGTTCTCAAGAAGTCTCTGGACAGCCAAAGGTGGAACAGATTGTTCTATGGTTTCTGTCCCGCCTTCAGTAGTCCTGGAGTTAATTCCTAAGAGCTTTGCAGCGTTAAGCTTTGCAAGGTGCTGTACTGTGAAAGCAATAGCACTCTTGAGCATCGCCGGCACCTCTTCGAAACCACAGATATATGTAACAGCAATCTCTGATGACGCGCTCCCCGTTAAGACCACGCTTTCAGCTCTCTTATCGTACCTGTAAGATACTTCCTCTCCACCTGACGTGACGCTCTCTATAGAAAGCACCGGAGAGTGAGTAAGCACACAAATATCCCTTGATGAGAAATATTCTGTCACTTCCCCAGCATCGATGCTTGCGTAAGAGAGGCACGCCTCCTCGGCTGTATCAAGCAGTGCCTGATACGCCGAATCCTGAGACGTGGGAAAAGCAAAACTGTAATTGTTGCGTAAGTCTTCCAGAGTGAGAAACTTTGCCATCTTCAATAACAATCCTTAGTCAGATGCAGTTGCCATCTTGAATACGCTGAAGGCTTCGTCAACAAAGTCTCCATCTATTCTCTCAATAGCCCTGATTCCTACCTGATCATACTCAGCATAGCGCTCTGTAAGTAGTGAGATCTCCAGATTCTGCCTATCCATGAAGTGATAGTAGCTGAAGTCGCCACATACAGCTGTAGCTGTTCCTGCTGCAAATGAGAGCTCATCAGATACAACTACCGGTATGCCCATAATCTGTGTAATCTGCTGTCCCTGTGGGAAGAGATATGTATCTCCGCTCTTGAAGTTGTGGCACATATCAAGGAAAGCCTGAGAGCATACGATTGTAGCGCCTGTGCGATATGCGCCGATTGCCTGGATAAACTCCTTGACTTCTTCCCAGGTGAAAGAATCATCCTCGGCTGCAGTTACAACGTTAGTTGCGGAAGTTGCGATTCCATTCAAAGCAGTAGAACCACCAGTTCCAAAGAGGATTTCAGCATCTTCCTTCTTAGCAAATGCCTTAGAAAGAACATCTACAAGGTAGCTCATAATGTCTACGCCAAGATCACTCATGAACTCTCTGGATACTCTTACGATAGCGCCAAGCTTGAGAGCTGAGAGAGAGATCGGTGCTACATCCGGATCTGTCTCGCCAATGGCCGTATTCTCACCTACATAAGAAACAGTAGCTCCGTTGCCCTCTACAAATACAGTGTAATCCCCTGTTGCTACGTGTACTGAGCAAAGCCCGCGGATCTTAGCAAGGTTGCTCTTCTTCCTCTGGATCTCTTCTGCAACGTCCCTAGGGATAACGCCGGAGAAAGCAGTTCCCGAATTAACAGCCTCTACAAGACGCCTGCCGAACTTCTCACGCTCTGAAAGATTCTCCTTCTCCTCAATCTTCCTCTGTGGAACGCCCTGATCCTTAAGCTCTCCCATCTCTGCAAGAGAAAGCTCCTCCTCAAGCTTATGAGCCTGCTCTAAAAGCATCTCATACTTCTTGATATCCGCATCTGATGCACTTTCAAGCATAACTGAAAATGCCTTCTCAATCTTCTCGTTTACGGCCTTAAGCCTTGTTTCAAGAATTTTTTTATTCATTATCTTCTCCTCAAATAATTTAGAAGTCCTTCAGCTACCTTCTCACGCCTTTCAGCCATCGCCTCCGTGCACTCTTCTTCATCCAGTGACTCAGAAGTGTTGACAAGGCCCCGAAATCGCTTCCTTTCTTCCATTCTTGCGTATACATTACCCGCCGGCATAGTCACAAAGTCCAGAAACCGGACCAGACTATATGTATCCGGATTTATTTCCCCAGTTGTCGGATTGACATCCCCGAATCCAACAGAAGAAACCCCGATTGCCACGCCTTTCTCTACAAGACGCTCTAAGAGCTCCTTGTAGTCAAGATCTACAAAGTCTATATCTACCCTGAGCTCATTACCTTCGATACGTGCATTAGAACACACAGCGCGCGCTATGCCGTACTCTTCCCCAGTAATCCAGTTGGTATCATGGCCATCATAGGCTACCGTCACGTGCTTCTCTGCAATGAGCTTCTCTGCTAAAGCCCTGGAATACATGTGCCCGTTAAGGTTAACCTCATCTAAGCGCCATATCGTCGCCGTCCACTTCTTCTCATCCGGATCTACATCCTCCTTCAAGAGTGGCTTATGCAGTACTCCGCATGATTCAATCAATAACTGTTTCTTACTTTCCATATCTTCTTCTCCTGTCTCCTTAATCTATTCCCCTGGTGCTATGCTGCACCTGCAGTGGCTATGAAATGGTGGATGCCTGTAATCCTTTGAAATGTGCCTGACCTCTTCCCCTGTATCCACGTCTTCTCCTTTCCTGACTACATAGCCCTCAACTGATGCAACCTTTCCATCCAAAGTTGAACAGAAAGAACATGCATCCGCTGCCGCTACAACATGAAAGACACTTACATGTAACTGCTGAAAGAGGAACAGAGAGAATGCGTTAGAGCTCCTGTTTACTTCCTCTTCCCCCTGTTCAATCGGATACTCCGTCAAGAGCTCTTCCATTGCGTCATCAAGCTCTTCAGTCTCTATGTTGCCCTTGACCACATTTTCAAAAGTTGTATTGACGCGCTTTGTAAGGCTATCCGAATAAGCCCCGGCAAAGGACTCTAACCTGTCTTCTCCTATTTCATCGTCCTTACCCGTCTCATCCCTTACAATAGGCACCATCTTTTTAAGGACATCCAGATAAATAGCCTTATACTGTGCTGACAGCCCTTTAGCATTCTCATCAAACCACTCTTCAAACTGTTCAATAACCGTACGCGCCGGAGATCCTGTTGCAATGCACGCCTGAATTTTCTCTATCGATGCCTTAAGTTGTTTCCTGATAAGGGATTCTATTTTCTGCCTGTTGCTCTTTACAGGTGCCTGTGCCTCAGCTACGTATCTAAGATCATGACGCCTCTTTTCTTCTCTGAGTGTAAGCCGTGGCGTCTCTTTCTTCTCTTCTGCCGGCATATTCCAGATGCTCCCGTAGCCATTTGAGCCGTTAGAGTACTTGCCCGCAACCACGTCATGCAGATTGCCGTAATTCATAGGGAAGAAGAACACATCACCATCTGAGCCAATGGATGGTAACTCTTCCTTCTTTCTGACTTCGTTAATTGTCATCCAGCCGTTAGCAATAGCGCTCTGATAGAAACTTGCACGTGTTGAATGGTCTCCCCTCAAGAGCCCTTCAAAGCTGAACTTTACATACTCGTTACTCTGACAGAGCGCATCATTTAGCGCTGCTTCCCATGCCGTCACGCGTGGCTGTAAGCAGTAAATCACCATCTGCATGCCCTGCTGTTCGCTGTTTGCATAGGTGCCCGTAGTGTCACCAATGAAGAAAGGTGGAACATTAAAGCGTCTTGCTACTTCCTTAGCATCCCACTCCTGAGCTGATGCAAGCTTAGAAATATCGGCATCTTCTATCTGAATCGGGGTAATCTTTATTCTTTCATCCAGAACATAGTTTCTGAATCCTGCACCGGAATTGAACTGCTGACGGATCTTGTCTTTCTGCTCATCCGTAAAATTCTGTGGAACGGATATTGTATGCCCGATAACAGTAGCACCCTGATAATATTCTGCCTGCATGGCTTTGCATTTCTGTGCAAGTTCTATGTCATTCTTTGCATAGTAGATAGGGGAAAGCACAGATCCTGCGCCGTAGCCCATAGGAGTGTTCCTGATTAAGAGCACGTCATCCATACTGAAGCGCTCTCCAGTCGGTGCAAGAACGTAATAAAGTGTAGTGCCTTCCCAGTATCCAACAAGAGCGTGTGGAGAGACAGGATAGAGCGCTATAGGCCTTCCTTGTCTGGAACGCTTTATAATAGCAGGCGCTTCTCCGTGCATCTCAAAGTTGTAGCCCATAACAAAACGGAATTCGTAGCTTGTCATGTATGGATTAGGCTTTTTTAAGAGCTCTGCTAGAACTGTTCCTTCTTCTGCCTTCCTGTTGCCGTTACTATCCTTCTTGTAGCCGTGCCAAGGCATGGTAGCATATATCCTTGCAAGGTTGATGACACAGGCCCAGAGCGCGCTGTTAAAGAGTTCAGGCGTTGACCTGTACACATAGCGCCCAGTTCCATATGCAAGTATATCCTCAACCTTCTCTTTAATCGGCTTCTTCGTCCTGAAAATGTCTAATAGTCCCATCTTCTCCTTCTCTCCTTACCACATAGTCAAAAGGTCTGCTATGTCCCCGCTGAAAGACCCTGTATCCTTAATAAGCGCTGTCTCATAAGCCATGATGGATGTAATGACGCCGTCTATACGCGCCTCCGTGCGCCTCCGTGGCTTTACTATCTTTACGTTTCCTGATGTGTCCTGTGAGATATCAGCACAGCTCATCATCCAGTCCATGACCTCATTGCCGTTAGCCGATACCTTGCCTTCAAGATAGGCTCTCTCAAAGTCCCTTATTGCAGGGTCCATAGTCTTCATGCCCTGACTGAACTCAAAGGCTACATCCATGAACCAGGGGGGCATCAGGCGCGCAAGCTCTCCTATCTTCCATCTGTCTGCCCCTATGAACGGCATGTTGTATGTTGCATAGCACTCTGTGAGATAGTCCTTTACATACTCATAATCGATGACAGGCCCAGGAGTAGCTGTTACCCATCCATCAGTTATCCACCTCTTAAGAGGGATACGGCACTGCCTCTCTATCGTGTCTACAAGGTCCTCTGCAATCCAGAAATGGGACAGTTGCAGGTGCGTCCCGTCCCCTTGAGGAAAATCCAAGGTAAAGGCTGTAAAGTCCGATACTGCAGCAAGGTCAAGGCCTCCATAGCACGTTTTGCCCTTTAGGCTGTTCTCATCAAGGTGCCACCTGCAGCGCTCCATCCAGATGGGCATATTGGCCCATTTAAAGGTGCTGTGGCACCACATATTGAGATTCTTAGTCTTGAACTCTACCAGCTCCGATGCACTTGACTTGACGTTATCGTAGTTGCTCCTGAAGTCCTCAGGATTGATAGATACCCCGAAATTGGGATTAGCCTTAAGCCATACGGACTCATCATCTGGACTGTCATCCTCATCAAGCTCATATATGGACACAAAATAGCGTGGTATCTTCTCCTCCCCGGATAGCACACGCTTGCACTTCTTATACTCTTCATGACATACCCCGTTAAGGGATGTGCCTGCCGTAGTAATGCGTATCATGATGGATTGCTGATCTGCGATATTGCCAAACCGGATGCTGTTAATAAGGCTGTTGTCCTTATGCTGATGGTACTCATCAATGATGGTAGCGTATGCTAACTTGCCGTCCTTAGGCTCCCCTGCAATGGCTGTTATGACACTGTCCTTATAGCGTATTACTTTATTGTTCTTACTGTCTGATACGTCTACAGCGCGCTTAGCAAGGCTTAGCTCTGTTGCAGCGCTTCTGAACACTTCCCCCGCCTGGTCCAGTGTTGTTGCGCCTATGTAGCCCCTCACGCCCTCTGTTTCACCAAATACCAGGTAATCTAAAAGCGCTGCAGAGAATGCTGATTTTCCGTTCTTTCTTGCAACCTCAATGAATGCGTCCACAAAACGCCGTCTGCCTGTACCATCCTCTTTCACCCAGCCAAAGAGAACAATCGTATCGTAAGCCTGCCACGGCTCTAAGCGCATAGGTTGCCCGCGCTTTTTTCCTGACGGAAAACGTAAATTTGTAGTAATCCAGAGAAGAGGCTTGAGGCCTGTCTTGAAGTCAAAGACGTATCCTGATACTCCTTCCTCAAGATCGCGCTCCTGACGCTCTACCTTGAGTCTCTCAGCCTCAGCTGTCACACGCGTTCCGTTCAGTACGCTGTCACGATACTCGTAATATGCTTTCTCGTAAAATTCTGCGAGAGCTTCCAACAGCTCAGATTTTTTCATCTTAGCCACAGATAAAATCCTCCAAGTTCAAACTCTCTTCGTCATCAGTCTCCAGCGTGTCAAGTTTCAGCGTTGCGCGCGCTTTAAACGTTACGCCGTAAGCTGACATAATTTTTTCGTACATCAGTATGGATTTTTTTCTCTCGTCCAGATCTTCCGCTTTCAGATAGCGCGCGTAAAAATCACACGCTGCAGAGATTAGCGGAATATCCGAAACTTTCAGCACGTGATCAGAAATCAGCAACGGAACAATCCAGCGGAAATGTTTTTTTCCGTCCTCAGAAAGAAAAGAAGGGACCGCCGGCATTTTTTCTAAAATTTTATTTTCTTTCCACGCCATAAATTATTTTCTCCAGTGTGTGTGAAAGGCCTAGCCTAGCCCGTTCGATGAGGCAATTTCATTTTTCAAAACACCCCCTTGGGTCTCCAGCGCTGCCTTGTCCCTCCTATACGCTTCCCTTACTTTCTTATCCTCATGCGCGCCCTTAATGGCGTTGCATCTATAGCAGAGCGCCTGATAATGTGATGGGTCATAGTCAAAGCCACCATAAACATCCACCATGACATCTGCAGGCATATCCTTATGGTCTACTACTTTTGCCTGAGCTCCACAGAGTGCACACGTTGGATGAAATCGTAAGTAGTCCTCACTGAACTTCCGCCACTTGCCAGATCCATAATGTTTCCGTGCTGCATCTGCAGGCGTTTCCGCTCTCTTCTCTGGATGCGCTGCTCTCCACTTAGCTGTGCACTCATCACAGTATCCAGAGACATTGTGATGTAAGTTCCCGCATCCATAAGATTTACATTTCTTCTGTAGTAAGCCCATGGATATAACTATAGAGACAAGAAGAAGAAAGAAAACAATCAAGGTCCACTAAGTGGACTTATCTAACGGAATTGCACCCTACCGCCTCATCAATATAGATCTGTGGTCTGGTCCTTGGCACTTCACCATAAGGGGATGCCAAGCCCCGGATAAGTCTCTGCTTAGAGATACCCAGAGCATTGGATGCATCCTTGATGGATGGATAATACATTGTCTTCTTTTGCGTAATAATAACTACAGGTTTAGCCGGCATATTCCAAGTACTTATAAATCACGTATATCACTAATGCTAGAACTATCAGCTTCTTCATTCCTCAGCCCTCCAATGTTCAATTGCCTTCCAGTGTTCAATTGCCCTCCAGCGCTCAATAGAAACTTTATCCAATGGAATATCTCCATACAAAGAATGTTCCTCTAAACTGAATGAGAAAGAGTTGCCATCCTTAAGCCAGAGTCTGAGAGAAGTAACAGGCCTTATAAAGACAATTGTCTCAATGTTGCTGTACTCAATACCTAAAGAACCAAACTCTACCCCTACGCTCAGATGACAAGGAAGAATGCGGATATCACTGTTCTTCCTGATAGGTATTAAGTCTTCATTCCCCTTAGGCGTGAACTGCTTCAGAAAATCGATTAAGTCGTTGTAGTTGTCTCGCATTCGTTTACCTCCTTAAATTCCAGTATTTGCTATCGCATCAAGTGCCTCTTCTATGCATGTCAAGCTCTTCTCAATCCAAGACATAGCATCATCTGGAGAAGAAAAAATTTCGTACCTCAGCCATACACAAGAGGGGGCTACATTCTCCAGTCCTACACGTGCATTAAAACCGTTGCGAGTATGCCAAATCTCCGCCATAAAGCAGATCATTGGAGAAAGCCGTATTTTGTCTTCAAGCTCCCAATATTCAAAATTGTTTACTGTCTCTGGATAATGAACTAAAGACACTTTACCTTTGCTTAGATTCATACTTCCGCTCATACTCCCCTCCTCTTCCCGCATGGACTGCCGTCTAGGAATGTGCACTGCGCCAAGAGCAATCCTCCATCGAAAGAAGGACCGTCGCAATCAATAAGCCAATTAGTAGCGCCATCGGCAATAACGATTTCCTCAAACTTCACTATCATGTGCTCTAATGTGTAGTTTTCCGCCTTGTATTTAATCCACTTGCCTCTGAGCTCATCCCTTACCTCAGGGTCTGAAAGGTCAAAAGGCTCATACTCTGGTTTAGGCTCTTCCATGACTCGGATAAGGCACTGCCACGTGGCGCCATTCTCCTCAAAAAGGAAAGGGAAGTCACTGTCTAAACTCGTACTTTCAAGCGTCCCAATGAAGCCCTTTCCGCCATTGTTTGCGCTGTCCAGTACTCCTTTAGGATAATCCCCGCAATAGTACCTTGCGCCAAGTTCTACCCTCTCATCCTGAGGGTCAATAATTACGTCTTTGTAAGTGTAAGTGTGTTTCATATTGCTTCCTCCTCCTATTTAGCTGACTTCCCACAAGGACTACCATCTAAAAACTCATACTTAGAAAAAAGCTCCTGCCCCGTAGGCCTGTCATTACATCCACTGATTAACGCTCTCCAGTTCCCTGTCTTCTTATCCAAGGTTGAGAAACAAGAGAAACAAGTAACCTGTCCTTCAAAATCATCATCCTTCTTCTTAAGCCACTTTCCTCTTAAAAAGGCTCTGTCCTCTGCGCTTCTTAAGTTGAACGGCTTAAACTCAGGTGCGTTAACTTTGTTAACTTCCAAAACAATTTCTGGTTTTTTGCTTTTAGCCATATTTATTCTCCTTAATTCTTTAGAGTTTCTCCTTAAAATCCAGTAGTGTTTTTCTTACTGTGTACTTCTATTAAATCCACCACATCCTCCACCGAAAAAGCCAAGTCATAAGAGACTCCATAATCCAGGCATTTAGACTGAAACACCTTCTGCTCTTTTGACTGTCTTCCCCCTGGTCTCTTCATCTCAAGGTAGCCGATTCCATCAGGCCACCAGACAACCAGATCCGCAACTCCCTTTCTCAATCCAAGGGCAATTAATTGGGTCTGCCTTATCATGTCTCTCCCGCTTCCTTCATTAGGCACGCTATGACAGAAAATCCTATGCTCCTGTAACAGCTGCACAACCTCCGCCTGTATCTGTGCCTCACTTTGGGCACAGCCTGCATTTTCCTTTTTCATCCTCTTCTCCTCTGCCTAACCCCCATGCGCCCTGTGCCCAGAGGGGTATATGTATTTATATACATATATACCCCCACTGTGGGCACACATTTGGGTGCATTGCATCAGTTGTGCCCGGGCACTTTGGGCACACCTTGGGCACAGTGGGCACACTCTACCCTATTAGCCAGTTTCAGACAGCTCACAGCCACAGGGTCTACAAGTAAAATCCTGTCCTCTAATCTCTGGATTTTCCCTGCCGTAAGCAGTTTCTGAATTGGCCTTGAATCCCTGTCTGTTCTGAAAAAATGGTTAGCTTTATCCCTGTTGTAACCAAGCTTGTTCCTGAGATATGTTTTTATCTCCTGCTCCGTTACAGATGGATAGCCAAACTCAAAAACACCTTCTCCTCCAAGCCATACACACTCTAAAATAACTTCCTCTTCTAGCACCTCCTTTTCACTCTCTTCCTCTGCTTCGTCAGCTCTTACAACCACTGCGCTTCTTACGTCTTCCCCGTCCTCATCTGTCCATCCAGAGAGCACTGCACCCCTGAGTTTCAGAGATAGAACAGGCTCTTTTTCAACGTCTCTCTGCTTCATCTGTGTTAAACTCAGATAACCATCATCACCGGAAATCAGGATGCCAGTATCTACTGCTGCATTCAAGCTTGATGAGCCTCTTGCCCTGTCCTCTGCATCCTTGCTGATGCCTGTATGATGAATCAGTAAAACTGCAGCATGATAGCGCTCTTTAATCTTCGAAATACCGTTGATGAACCATCCCATTTCCTGCGCATCGTTTTCCTTGCCTGAAAAATGCCTGGATAAAGTGTCTATAACAACAAGATCTACCTTTACCCCGAGTGCATCTATCTGCTCCTCTACAAAGGCTAAATCTGTTGCATCATTAAGATACTTTGGCCCTGCCGATACATAGAAAGAGCCTGTGCCGTCTGTACCGTGTTCCTGGACCCAGAGCGCAATACGTGCTCTGATTCCTGCCTGTCCTTCGCCACATAGATACAGGCACGTTGCCCTCTTGGCTCTGTAGCCAAACCACTCACCTAAACCAGTAGAAAGCGTGAGGCACTGATCTAAAACAACGAAAGACTTTCCTACATTGGATGCACCGTAAACCATCGTTAGAGCCTCTTCTGGTATCCACTTCTTGATAAGCCACTTTTGAGGCATAGGCTCCTTGATAAGTGCATCCCCCTGCATAAACCATGAAGATGGTAACAACAAGTTTCTAAGAGCACTTAAACCATGGTCCTGCGCAAAGTCGTTTGCATCCTTGCCTGCATCTGGAATAAGGATATATGGAAGTCCTGTAGCCTTGGCTGCTTTTTCCCCTGTTGAATCCTTAAGAGAGTCATTATCCGCTATGACAGTAAGCCTGTACTTGTGCTTTAGCTCTTCTGCTACGCTTATAAGGTTATGAGCATTAAAGGCCACAATGCACGCCCTGCCTGTTGCCTCATGGATGCTTGCACCTGTTGCATAACCTTCTGCAAGGTAAACCTTATCGCCACGCTCTGGACTTCCTATCACAAAGAAAGAGCCCTTCATCCTGCCACCCTTCTTAAAGCGCTTTGTGCCATCTTCCGTTATAGTCTGGTAAGATACAATCTCACCATCTGCATTCAGCATAGGAATATAGAGCGTGTCAGAATCACTATAAACGCCGTATGCGTGTACACCCTTGCGTTTTAGATAAGGATTATCATCTGTGGCTAAAGTTAGTCCCTTGATAATGGATGCAGCTTCCTCTGCTGCCTTCTCTTCCTCTGCTCTCCTCTGCTCCTCAGCCTTCTCCTTGGCTTTCCTGATGTACTCTTTACGCTCTTCTGTTGCTAAGCCGTTCCTTGAGCACCAGATATACTTTTCACTAATCTTCCATGAGCTTGTGATACATACATCACCATCTGGATTTGCATAGTACACATACCAGCCATCAAGATCTCTACGCCTTCCTGTTGTTGAAAACCTGTGGATTTGTCCATCCATCACCAGAGTGGATATAGATACTCCAAGGCTCTGCATGAAGAACTCATCTATAGAGATCCCTGTAAATACATGATTAGCCGACAATCCGCTCTCTTCTCTCATTTCGCATTTCCCTCACTCTGTCGCTTTCCTCTATAATCTCGTCTATATCTTCCTGCCATAAGATCTTGACTATCTGACGGTAGCGCCGGTCCTGTTCGTTACGCTGTGTAATAACCATTACGGGACGCTCCCCTAAGGCTTCGATGTTCTTTATATACATGTCCCAATCTTCCGCAATCGGTGCTTTAGCCTTAGTGCCGATATCAATAAGCTCTTTCATGGCTTTCCTGCCAATCTTCTCATGCCAGACCATAAAGAACTTTTTGATGATCTCTCCGTTGTTCGCTCTGAACTCACAAACAATCATGGGATTCTTTGCCTTGGATTCTGTAATCATCCATGACCACTTCCAGATCTTGTGCCTCTCATAGCCTCCGCCGTTAATGTCGCCATCAAAGAGCACCCATGAGTAATCGTGCTTAGGAAACTCATAGCCACATACAGGGCAATTCCTGACTTGCGCCGGTACTATCTCAAGACACTCTGGACACTCCTTGCATGGTGCTACTCCTTTGCTTTCTCCTGAGCCTTTAGCTTTAGGTGGCTCAACAAAAGATACAGGACCATGCCTTGTCACGTTGCCGGCAAAATCCAAGATGAGGCAATCACCACCGTTCTTCTTAAGCCTTAAGCCACGCCCTGCCATCTGCAGATATAAGCCAGGTGAAAGAGTAGGTCTGAGCATCGCTATCATGTCTATATCTGGATAGTCAAAACCAGTGGTTAACAGGTTAGCATTGCATAGCGCCTGAATGCGCCCGGATGTAAAGCTCCTTAACTCTTCATCACGCTCATCTGCTTTCATGTACCCTGCCACAAAAGATGCAGCCATGCCCTTCTCTTTAAGGATCTCTGAAATATGCTCTGCGTGCTTTACCCCGCTGCAGAAAATGAGGATATGCTGCCTGTTATAATAAGCAGCGCTTTTCACTATCTCATCACACACCGCTTCATTGGTTGCGTATACATCTACGTGCTCCTGCAGATCTGACTCAATGAACTCACCGCCTCTGGTCTTGACGCCTGTTACATCCAAAGCTGAAAACGTGCTCTTGCTTCTTAATCTTGAAAGGTAGCCAAGTCTCTGCAGCTCTAAGATAGATACAGGCTCAATGAGCTCATCAAAGATGCCTTCGCCATCTGTTAAGTATCCCTGATTCATCCTGAATGGCGTTGCTGTGAACCCTACTACACGTGCATTTTTATTTGCATCTATAAAGCGCCTGTACATTCCTTCAGCTTCGTTGTTAATCAGGTGCGCCTCATCTACAAGAATAAACTTAAGGTCAAAGAGCACCTTTTTATATATTGACTGAATAGATGCGAAAGTCACTTGTTGTGATAAGTCCTTGGATTTTAAGGATGCTGAATATATCCCGATATCAAGCTTAGGATCTAAGCTCTTTAACGCTCTTGCATCCTGCTCTATAAGCTCCTTCTGATGAGTAAGCATCAGAATATGGATGCCTGGATACCACTCTAAGCACGCCTCAATGAATGCTGCAATGAGCACGGACTTTCCGCCACCTGTGGGAATTACTACACATGGATTCTTGCCAGGATTATTGCCCAGGAAGTCAAAAGTTGACTGTAGTGCTTTCATCTGATAGCCCCGTAGTTCCATCTTCTCCCCTCCCTAAGCTTGCTATAATCTCTTTACTAGATTTTCCTTCCCAGCCATTTAGTATTTCACTCTTGCCTGGTATCTTGTAATATGCGCTTTCTCTGGTGCTCTTCTCAGGGATGAGCTCCCATGAAACCATGTCTGGATGTATGACGTGACACTCACAACCTTTACGCTGTACCTCCAATGGCAAGACTGCTCCACCGTAACATGCACATGTACACGTGTTATCTTTCTCTGCTGTAAAGTGCATGCAGGTCCTGCAATTTATGTCAGGAAATAGCTTCTCTTCCTTCTTGTGACAAAATCCATGGAACCGGCACATCCTGCACTGCCACCAGTCGGCCTTAGTAGAACATCCGGACGGCATGTAATCGCTAGTTGCGATATCCTGCCCTCTCTTTATGAGATTTTCAGCATATGGCTTATCAAGCCTGATGCGCTCTGTATAAAGCTCATCATCATTCTTGTTTACAGCCACATATAAAGCCCTTTCAACCTTATCCCCCAGGAGAATAGATGCACCAAGCATACCGCATTGCATTTGCCCGTAATGCATTGGCTTAGCAGACTTTACACCTTGTTTTTTAAGCGTTTGAAAGGAGTCGTTATTATGCGTCTTGATTTCCAGTATGTGCTTAGCTTTAGGTGCCTCTACTACTCCTGAAAGGATAAGGCCATCAGGGTGTCCTTTTACGTGTGAACCAAAATCCAGTTCAAGCTGCTTGTCAAGGACATGATCCAGAGTGATGCCGATATCTCTTAGATCTTCTACTACTACCTCTTCTTCCCTCTGCCCTCTTCTGAAGAGACGCAGCATGCGCCCCTCCTGAAGGTCAAAAGAGAACCACCTGAAGTTTAGCCAAAGGTATCTTGAACAAGGATGAGCAACAATGGATATCCCGATATATGGACGTGAAGAATCGAAGTGGTTGCCTTTCCAGAAGGTGGAATCGTCTATCATATCGGCTGTTTTTGATACCAGCAGTTCAACGTTCAGGTGATTCTCTAGTTTCATTTTCTTTTTAGTCCTCCATTAAAACATCTTAGGTGGCTTCTTAAGCCCAGAGATTGAACCAGCACTTACTGTGCCATCTGATGAAGGCCTCCAGTCAGCATCTGCGCCAATGCCGTACTCAACGATGCTGTTGGATGCTGCATAACCATCATGAGCAGGCCTTACCTTTACCTTTAATGGAAGAATGCGATTGATGAAGACGTCAGTATCTGACACTTCCCTGCCTAAGCCACATGCATCTAAAAGGTTTGCAAGGTGGCGCCTTGGAAGATTGAGCTTCTGTGCATCTCTTGGATCTGATACAGCCGTGAGAATGTAGCCCCAGAGCCTCCTGCCTTCATAACCTTCATCAAGTACGCTAAACTCAAACTTGAGCATGTATGATGATCTGTCCTGTGTCTCTTCCTCTGAGCATGCCAGAATCCTTGCCCTGTATACTCCATCCGGAAGTGGCGCAAATTCAGTTGCACCGCCCTGCACGTCTCTTAAGTCAATTCCCTTTGTTAATCTCATACGATCTCCTTATTTGAAATATCGAAAGAGGCTTTAGCCCTCTTTGTAATTACTGTCTCTAATACGGCTTCTTTCTGCGCATCGTTAAGTGTGTTGTAAATGGTCTTGGAAAAGTCGTATTTCACGTTATAAAGCTCTCCTGTAGAAACTCCTAAACGCTTGGCTGTCTCTTCTGCTTTAGCTTTATCCACGCTCCTTGTGAGCTTGTGAGAGATCTTTACAAGATACTTCTCACTCTCTACAGCCTCCACGCCCTCAAAGTCTGAAGACTCATCATACGTGGAGAATGTAGTCAGCATCTCCTCCTGATAGTGGTTTAAAGCTTTCTGCCATGCCTGGATTGCGCTTTTAGCTTCTGCAATTCGAGTAACCAGCTCATCAAACTTGTCTTTATTTTTTACCTGGATTGTCGGAACTTTAGGCATATGCGCCTCCTGAGA
This sequence comes from uncultured Azospirillaceae bacterium, assembly GCA_964410325.1. Lineage (GTDB taxonomy): Bacteria > Pseudomonadota > Alphaproteobacteria > RF32 > CAG-239 > CAAFZY01. The sequence continues at coordinate 4,685 of CAYPFN010000019.1, read as the reverse complement.
TCTTTTCAAAGATAGCCGTCAAATCAGGCTTCTCATAGAAATCAAGCTTTCCAGATCTGTCCTTAGCTTCATAGGAGAGATCTGATGAAGTCTGCAGCACAAACCTGACTTCCTCTTCTACAGCAATCTTCATAAGTGCAAACTCTTCATCAAAGAAGTAACCTACGCCCTGCGTAAGAGTGCGCCCGGGAAGAGAAGGTGCATAGAGGATTGCGCCTGAATCCGTCTGCGTGCGTTCAATCTTTGCAGAGAAATATACGTGCTTGCCTCTAAGATCTCTGAAAGCCCTGAGAATTCTGGTTACTCTGTCAGCCATTTCACCATAAGCTTTCCTGCCATCTCTTGATGCGTTCTTTTCTTCTGCCAGAACCTGCTCCGCAATTTCTGAAATTGAATCCAGACAGATGGTCTTATACTTCTTGGCTTCCTCACTTGAATTAATCCAGGCATAAGCCTCATTTAAATCATCTATGGATTCAATGATTGCATAGTCTAAGCCTTCTTCCTGAAGAGAAAGCAAGCCTGACTCAGCAGAGAGCACAAACGGCTCTGGTGCTGTTGCGCATAACCTTGTCTTTCCTGCTCCAGGCTCTCCATAGACAAGAACCTTTACGCCTTCTAAGGCTATGTCTCTTGTGTTCCTAATCTGAAACGCCATTTTCTCCTCCTTTCTTTACAAAGATCTGTACCCACTGAAGTGTCTTTAAAAATGAATCGCTTGTGATGGATGCTAAACCCCATGGCTGATAACCTTTTGCAATCAGGTCTCTTGCCGTCATTGTTGCTGAATCGTCATCTACACATGCATGTGCTACGATGTAATCCAGCGTAAAATCTTTCTTTGGCTTACTAGGCATCTGTGTCCTCCGTGATTTTTGCGCCCTTTGCAAAGATGTAAGTAGTCTTTACTTCAAGTGCCGGTGTCTTCTTGTAAGTTGCAGAGAAAGTAATTCCCTGCACGCCGTTTCTCTCCGTACTCTCAAATGCTGCCGCCATCTGCTCTGCAGCAAGTGTCTGTAGGTGCTCTCTAGTCATAACTTTTACCTCCGTAGTAAATATGATTAGATGGAATATCTGTTAATCGCTATTTCCTTGTCCTCAAGAGATTTAAAGGCAACAAAACCATCATGGATTGTTATGCCGTCAATCTTCTCAAGGTCCTCAAGGCAAGAGCGACTTATAACCTGATTGAGTGAATGAATCTTTGTGCTATATGGTGCAACAGGGATGAGCTGTGATAATGCCCGCCTCCTGTTGTAAATCCAAGCTCTCTTTCTTCTCTGATATGAGATGAAGGCAAGGAGTAGTAAAACTACGCCGATTGAGAATAGGCCAATAGAAATGATTGTGGTATTTATAGTTATTGGTGTGGTTGATGATAATGTAGCTGATAATAATGTAATAGTGTTCATATTACCTCCGAGTGTGTTTCACTTTAGCGCCTGCACGTTATACGGGTCTGAGTAGTCATAGCCTTCAGCCTGTAAAAGGAAGCGCTCAACTTCAGCGCGCCTGACCTTTAAGGACCCAAGCTTTAACGCCTGCAGCTGTCCAGATGAGACAAGCTTATATGCCGTGTCCTTTCCTACGCCTAACGCTTTGGCTACTTCAGGAATTGTGAGTAATAGTTTTTCCATGGTGCGCTCCGTAAAAATTTTAGAAAATCTAAACTAAGACATTAAAAAAAATATCTTGTAATGTCGTCGTTCGAAAGCTCAAGGATGCTACTAACTTTTTTGATATCATCAATTGTCCACCCTGTTTTCCCTTTAAGCCTTGATGATATAGCACCTTCGCTCAGGTTTAGCTTAGAGGCTAAGGCTTTCTGAGTAATGTTCTTCTCAGTCATTCTTGCTTTTAATTTCTCGTACATTCTTCTTTTCTCCTAAAAGTTTAGAAATTCTAAAATAAGCATATGATAGCGATATTTTCATGTCAATAGAAAAATTTAAAAAAAATAAAGTTTCTTTAGCTGAGATAAATTTTTTATTGCTTTTCTAAAGATTCTATGCCATTATGTTTTTACGGTAAACCTTTAGGAGTGAAACAAATATGGGTGACAGATTTGCAAGAAGATTATCTTACGCTTTGCAAAAAAGAAATTTAAGCCAAACTGATGTTGCAGATACTCTAAAGATAAATAAAGGTGCTTTAAGCTCATATTTAAGTGGTCGATATGAGCCAAGATCTAATACTATCGTCAGGTTAGCTGATTATCTCCAAGTCTCCCCAGCATGGCTTGCAGGTTTTGATGTAGATATGAATGAGCATGTACCTTCTTATGACTCCAATAAGGGTATACTCACCATCCCCTTCATCAACCAGAGACTCTCAGCCGGCACTGGTGAGAATTTTTTATCATCAGAAGATATAACAGTCAGAAAGATAGACATACTTGAATCCATGGCCAAAGGTGTAGATAAATCAACACTCATGGCTGCAGAAGTTGTAGGAGACAGCATGGTAGATCTGCATCTCTATTCAGGAGACATTGCCATCATAGCGCGTGGCCTTCTCAGAGGTGAAGGCATCTACGCAATCAACTATGCAGGGGATGTTTTAATTAAGACCCTGTCCTTTGATTCTCTTACATCCAAGATAACAATTATCAGTGCAAACAAAAACTATCCGCCCCGTACCGTGGACGCTGATTCTATTACAGTCATCGGAAAAGTGCTAGGATGGATACATAAGGAGATGATATAGATGAGAAAGATAATATATGTAATTCTAGGCGTATTACTTACACTTTCTGGATGCTCAGACAGTATAACAGGATCTACAGATAACGCCCTGCCTTCATGGCTTGCTAACAAGACATGGACAGGAGAGGGAACAACAGTCATAACAGGTAGCAAAGATTTTTACATTACAGTCTTAAACGGAATACCCGTAGAAAACGGCTCAACAACAGGCATAAAAGAAGCTTATGAAAGCCAAGGATATACATATAAAGAGAAATCCACTAATACGGAATACGGTCTTTATATAGATGACCCCAGCACAAAAATAACGATAGAAGATGTTGCATATACAGTATACGGGGAAGATATATTCATGGTTTTCACAAAGAACTCCGAGATATCCCTAACATTCACATATAAAGGCACAAGCTATCTTATTAATGACAGCACAGGAGAAAAGAGTAATGAAGTTACTATAGACTATACCTTTAATCTTACCCGCATTTGATTAAATAAGACCGCCTCAGCTACCACCTTGAGACGGCCTTAAGAACACCATGAAACATTTTTCTTTCTACATATTCCCGGAGGTTTTACTTATTCTACCACAATTTAGAGCCTTCGTGAATAGTCTAGTGAACACTACATACTAGTTCCCTGCTAGTTCACATATTTTTATGGAGGCTATATGGCACAAGTAACAGCAAGAAAGCGTGGCACCTTTTGGGAATATCGCTATGAAGGAATCTCTGTAAACGGCAAGCGCAAGCAGTTCTCTAAGTCTGGATTTAAAACCAAGAAAGAGGCATTAGATGCAGGCGCTCAGGCGCTCTCTGCTTACAACAGATCCGGCATTGCGTTTGAGCCTAAACGCATCTCTTTCTCAGATTTTGCAGATTTCTGGATTAAAAACTATGCAGACGTGCACGTTCGCCCATCTTCTAAAGCAATCTACCTTAACGCACTAAAAAATCACATCCTTCCCTACTTTGGCATGTATGAGCTCTCGGCTATAAAAAGGGATGCTGTTATCATCTGGATTAACAAGCTTTCTCAAACGCTCAGCAAGAAAACCATAGAAATAGCAAAGGCCATACTTTCTGAGATCTTCAATTTTGCTCTGGATCTCGATTATGTTTCATTTAATCCTGTCTCCCGTATACGTATTCCAGATAACGCAAAAACATCCAGAGAAAAGAAGCCACTTTCCCCGGAGAATTTCAACACATTAATGCAGCGTGTTTTTCCCCCAGGCAATCCATACCGCATAGCCATATGCCTTGGTTGGTATTGTGGCCTTCGCCTTAATGAAGCCATTTCCCTTACGTGGGATGATGTCGATTTTGAAAAAGGAATAATCCATGTAAGAAAACAGATTGTGGATGGTGTTCTCAGTCCCCTGAAAACCAAGACATCAGAAAGAGACATCTACTTTGGAGATAGCCTTAGAGAGATCCTGCTAAAAGAGAGAGCTGTACAAAACAAGCAGCGCGAAAAATACAAAGAGTATTATGCTACGTATGAAGTTGTTTCTAATAAGGTTATTAGAGGTGACAACGCCCTGGATTTTGTTTGCAGGAGAGAGAATGGCGAAAGGATCCTTGATCACTCCTTAAAGACATATATTAACTTTCATAAAAATAATCTTGATTTTCCTTTTTCCTTCCACGTTCTTCGCCATAGCCATGCAACACTCCTGGTTGAGAATGGTGCAAGCCTGAAAGCTGTCCAGGCGCGTTTAGGGCACTCTACTTCATCTATCACTATGGATATCTATACTCACTGCACAGAGCGTCAATCTAAGGAGGCTTCTGCGATATTTGAATCCATCTGTCCACGCGTTTAACGTTCAGCTGTTCACGTATTTAATATCACTTTGCCCACATGTTTAAAATCCGTGGGCAAATCGTGGACAAATAGCTTTTGTTGGTTTTGCTAAAAATTATAAATACTTATACTATAAAGGATTAAGTGCATACCAATCTAAAAAAACGTATTATG
>CAYPFN010000018.1:0-27816 GCA_964410325.1 uncultured Azospirillaceae bacterium | reverse complement strand
CGACATAGCGCCTGATATTTTCTTGGCTCAAGGGGGTTGCTCTTTCAGCGGTAACAGCTTTTGCTACACCTTTATCCCCGGTTTTAAATATAACTTTACCGGTGCGGGTATAAACATGTTGGCTTTCTTCTATATATATTTCCCGTCCCGATAAAAAATTTAACCCTTGACGTATGTCAAAATCTACCTTCGTTTGACCCCAATATTTATTCTTGTGCAAGGGCGGAAGATTTAACATTGTCAAGGTTTGATCAACTTCTTCCCTGTAATCAAACAATATTTGCAGCTGCTTGCTGTTAGGAACAACCCAGTACAAATTGCCAATATCCAGTTCATAGCACATTTTACTGGCTTCTCTCCAGGGTAATTTCGGCAAATCTTTAACATATATCGCAACCTCATCTCCTTTAAGGAAAAAGTTAAGCCGATTAAACAGCCTTTCCCATTATTTTCCCAAGGACGGCTGTTTTATTTTCTTAAACCTGCGGCTGATTGCCACATCTTTTCAATATTGTAAAACTCTCGTACTTCCGGCTTAAAAATATGCACAATTACGTCAAAAGCGTCTATTAACACCCAGTCAGCCTTTTCTTCGCCTTCCACGGATGATGAAAAACCGGATTTTTTTAACTCTTCGCACACCTTTTCCGCTAATGAGGCCACATGGCGCTGCGATGTACCGCTGGCAACCACCATATAATCAGCAATTGAGGTTTTGCCTTGTAAGTCAATTATGACAATATCTTCCGCTTTGTTATTTTCCAACACATCTTTAATCAGCTTTAAGACTTTCTCTCCGGTATTTATCACAGTTTTATAGCTCCTTTGTTCTGATTTAATCTAGCGGCGACCAAGGCTTATTTGCCGGTTCTTCCGCAATTGTTATATTTTGTTCTTCTGTTTTCCGGTTACAGACAACGTATTTTGCCGCCATGCGCAAAGTTTCCGATACGCCAGTTTTGGCCACCGCCGAAATTGCAAAAACTTCATGTCCGCAAACTTTTTCCAACACTGACTTTTTGGCTTTTATTTCATCTTCGCTTAAACTATCGCATTTGTTAAGCGCCACGATTTCCGGCTTTTGAAGCAAATCAGCTTTATAAAGCTCCAGTTCTTTGCGGATGATTTGATATGGAGCAACCACATCTTCGGCCGTAGCATCAATTAAATGCAAAAATGAGGCGCAGCGCTCAACATGCTTTAAAAAGCGGTCACCCAAACCGACGCCTTCATGTGCACCTTCAATTAAGCCCGGAATATCCGCCAACACCACCTCGCGGTTATCTACCCAGGCAACGCCCAAGTTTGGGTAAATTGTTGTAAAAGGATAATCGGCAATTTTTGGCCGAGCGCGCGTCACTGCCGCCAACAGAGTTGATTTTCCGGCATTAGGTAGGCCTATCAACCCGATATCAGCAATGATTTTTAACCGCAGCCAAACCCATTTTTCTTCGCCCGGCCAGCCTGGTTCGGCATAACGTGGTGCCTGATTGGTCGAGCTTTTAAAATGTATATTGCCGCGCCCGCCATCACCACCTTTGGCAATCAGAAAACGCTGTCCTGGTTCAATCATATCGGCCAAAACAGTTTCGCCGTCCTCAGCGATAATTTCCGTGCCTACTGGCACTTTAATAATCAAATCATCGCCTTTGGCGCCACACATTTCCGAGCCCATGCCGTGCTGGCCGCGAGGTGCTTTAAAATGCTGGCGATAACGAAAATCTATCAATGTATTTAAGTTTTCAACCGCTTCAAAAATGACGCTGCCACCTTTGCCACCATCACCGCCGTTCGGTCCGCCAAATTCGATATATTTCTCACGCCGGAATGAAACGCAGCCTCTGCCACCGTCGCCTGATTTTACGAAAATTTTTGCCTGATCTAGAAACTTCATTTTCTGCTGCTTTTAACTTTTCTGACGTAATCTCTTGTTTTGAAAAATAAAGGGGGTGAACTTTCACCCCCTCCACCTTAAAAATTAGAGATTATTTGCTTACAACGGAAACAAAAACTTTATCTTCTCTCTTTTTAAATTCAACTTTGCCTTCGGCAACCGCAAAAATCGTATAATCTTTACCCATATCAACATTTGCGCCCGGATGATATTTTGTGCCGCGTTGACGAATAATGATGTTGCCGGGAATAACGGCTTCACCACCAAATTTCTTGACGCCCAAACGACGCCCGATAGAATCGCGTCCATTGGACGAGCTACCGCCTGATTTTTTATGTGCCATTTCTTATCTCCTTAAAACCTATTATTTTTCACAGACATCGGTAATTTTAACCACTGTAATCTGCTGTCTGTGGCCGTTTTTGCGACGATAGTTGTGTCTTCTTTTTTTCTTAAAGATAATAACTTTTGCATCTTTGGCCTGCTTTAAAACTGTCGCTTTGACACTGGCGCCAGAAACGAGTGGCGTGCCAATAGTTTCGCCCAAAGCTAAAACCTCGTTAAAAATTACTTCTTTGCCTTCTTCACCGGCGATTTTTTCAATTTTAACAACATCTCCCGTTGTTACTTTATATTGTTTTCCGCCTGTTTTAATTACTGCGTACATTTTTATCCACCTAAAGTTTTTGATTTAAACATAAAACATTGACTTGCAATATACATAACTTTTTAAAGCTGTCAACAAGAATTTCGGTTATTTTTAAATAAAAATTCACATTTTAGAATATCTTCGCAAAACGCGATACAGCTCCGGACGCATAAAACGGCCCTGCCAAATCCCTATTTTCGACTTTTTGGCTTCCTTTTCAGCCACAGTAAACATTTCATGCCGATAGGCTACTGCCCAACCGGCTTTGACCATTTCTTCATTAAGATTGACAGCGCCACAGCGACATATGCTTAAATCGCGTTTGTAACGGTCTATGCCTTTCGTTTCGCAATTAACTTCTTCGCCACGAGCCAATCCGTCCGAAATCATTTTTTGCAAATATGCCGTGGCTTTTTGTCCACACTCATATTCCTGATTATCGGCATTTTGGCACAACTGCATGTATTCCGGCGCATCTATACCGATTAAGCGGACGGAGTGGCCGTTTATTTCCAGGCTGTCGCCGTCCACAACCTTAATATTTTCTCCAGCATAAACTTTTCCGACAAGCAAAAAAGCCACCGTATATGTTAAAAATTTTATTTTCATTTGTGAATTCCAGTTATATTATAAGCATTTGTAAAATTTACGCAATGCAAATTTTTGTTTACGATTCTTTCATATTATTGCGTTAAGTTTTTATTATGGGATTAATATTGAGGATTTAACCGTGTTGAAAAAATTCAGTTTAAGTCTATTTGCTTTCGGCGCACTAGCCGCTATTGTTTCATGTAGCAACAATTCGATCTCCACTGGTAGTCAGCGGGCGGAAATCTGGCAGCCACAAATCAGTATGCCTCGCTCGGTTGTGGTTTGCCGTTCCAAACAATGCGCACCAGCAAAACTATCAATGTCAAAGGAATATATTTATAATTCTCTTCTGCATTTGCTGGATAATAATACCCAAAGCAAGGCTTTGCTTTGTGCTGCGGACTCCGCCAGCCATGTTTGCACAGAAAACTATATTACTATTCCGATTACCGTCGGCGTGACACCAGCTAATATGTATATTGACGATGTTAAAATTACCGATGTTTCCGCCGCCTTGGGCAATAAGTCGCTTAATCTGGTTTTAAATTACAATGTAACGTACAATGGCCAGACGCCAGTTTGTAAACCAGCTCAAACCCTGGTTTATGTTAAAAACGCAAGCAATATCGTTATGGAAGATGCCGGTTACAACTGCAAAATGACAACTATTGGTAACACAACGATTAAAACGTTATTTGCCATTGACTATATTGATTTGGATTATGGCTATATCGGCGGATATTATTCTATCGGCCTATCCGGTCCGGCTTACGGTGGCGATTCTGGCTATATGCTGATGCGCTTACCTAAAGACGCTTATCCGCTGGCACCGGTTTTAACATCTGCGGAGGAAAATAAACCTATTAAAGCAAATGTTATGCCGAATACGCCAGTACAACAAACATCTGCACCGGCACCAGCCAAAACCAAAGCCACAAAAGCTCCTAAAGCCAAGGTTGAAACTTATGAAGGAGTGCAGATCTTTCCGATTGTGTCAAAGAAAAAAGACTCTACGGTAAAAACAGAAGAAACAGAATCGCCAGCGGAAACATCAGCGGAAACATCAGCAGAATAAGCTAAAAAGCAACAACTGTTTTAAAATAACCTACGATAAACGAAACCGTCAGATAAAATGCGATCCGGCGGATGATGCTAGTAACATCATGGCTATTAGTCTTAACCATTACCAACAATAAACAATACGTCTCCTGGACAGCAGGGCAACCATCGTCCGTTAAATACTTAGATGTTAAGAATCAAACATCCTCTTAAAACATTGGCTCAATTATGATTAGCGTATGATTTTTCTTGACAATCATTTTTATACTCGGCTTATGATAAATTTGCCAATGAAAATAATTTTGAGTTAATTAAATTAGTCAGAGTACATAAGCAAGGAATTTATCATATCAATAATGCCAATAATTATCATTTCTTATTGAAAGAATTTTTAAGGAAATTTAAGGGTATTTCATCAAAATATTTATATAAATATCTTGCCTGGTATAAATTTGTAAATCAAAAGAAAAATGATGTTAATTTCCTGTTTAATGAGTTAATTATGGGATAATAATATTGATTTTCAAATTATAAAGATGATAAGATATAAATAATTTTGATAAAGGATATTTTAGAAAAAGTTGTATGTAACATGTCTTTTAATTTGTGGAATCGAAGATATACAGGTAGTAAGTATAAACTTTCAGACTGGATTTGTGAGTTAATTAATAATAATTGCGAAGGAGATTCTTTCTGTGATCTTTTTGCTGGTACGGCAGTTGTTTCTTCACAAATGCTTCCATACATGAAGACTTTATATATAAATGATTTTTTGTATTCAAATGAAGTAATTTATAGAGCTTTCTTTGGAAATGAGAAATATGATATTTCTAAATTAGATGCTATTAAGGATAAATTTAATGAAATTTCATCTAAAAGTTTAGAGCCTAATTATGTTTCAGAAAATTTTGGCGAAAAATTTTTTTCTAATGAGGATGCGTTAAAAATAGGTTATATACGAAAAGCTATAGAAAATTTGAATGTTCTCAATAATAAAGAGAAAAATATAATGCTGTCATCTTTGCTTTATTCTGTAGATAGAATAGCTAATACAGTTGGCCATTATGATGCCTATATAAAAGGGAAAAAAATAAGAAATTCTTTTATCTTTGATTTGATAGAGCCAATTAATTGTACAGACAAACAGATAATTATATCAAGAAAGGACGCTAATTTTTTAGCAAAAGAAATAAAAACGGATATCGTTTACATTGATCCACCATACAATTCTCGCCAATATAGTAGATTTTATCATGTGTTAGAAAATTTAACTCAGTGGAAAAAACCAAAGCTGTATGGAACGGCATGTAAACCGGAAGCTGAAAATATGAGTGATTATTGTAGAAATTCAGCTACAAAGGTTTTTGAAGATTTAATATCCTCTTTAGATTGTAAGTATATAGTAGTATCTTATAATAATACTTATAATTCAAAAAGTTCTTCTTCTAAAAATAAAATAACATTAGAGAATATACAGGCTGTGCTTGAAACAAGAGGAAGTATTAAAATTTTTGAAAAGCCTTATAAATTTTTTGATGCAGGAAAAACAAATTTGGAAAATCATAAAGAGTTAATTTTTATTGCAAAGGTTAAGCAAAATGGTAACAAAATCTTTAAATAGACGTTCACCATTTTTTTATGTGGGAGATAAATTTAAACTGCTTCCACAATTAAAAGAAAATTTTCCTAAGAACATTGATAGATTTATAGAACCATTTTGTGGCGGTGGTAGTGTATTTTTAAATACATTTGCAAATCATTATCTTTTAAATGATATAAATCCATATATGGTAAAACTGCATAATTTTTTGATTTCATCAAGTGAGAAACAAATTCAATTTTGGAATGAAATAAAAAAAACAATCGAAGATTATGGGTTATCGGCCACTTTTGTCGGAAAAGATGTTCCAAATGAATACCGCAAGCAGTTTGTAAAAACGTATTTTGCAAAGTATAATAAAGATTCATATCTAAGAATGAGAAATGAATTTAATAAAAACCAAGATAATATGTTGCTATTGTATCTATTGTTAATTTATGGTTTTAATAGAATGCTACGTTTTAATGCAAAAGGTATTTTTAATTTACCTGTTGGTAATGTTGATTTTAATAAAAATGTAGAAGATGCATTAAATTCGTATTTCTCTTTTGTGTCGAATAAAGATATAAAATTATACAATATGGATTTTCAAGATTTTATTACAAAAATTAAGCCAACCCCTCAAGATTTTATTTATCTAGATCCTCCATATTTAATTACATTTAGCGAATATAATAAAATATGGAACAAAGATAATGAAATAAGATTAATTAATTGTTTAGATAGATTAAATTCTCAAGGTATTCGTTTTGCTATATCTAATATATTATGGCATAAAAAAAGGTATAATGGAATATTTAATAAATGGTCTCAGAAATATAACGTAATACACATAAAAAGTAATTACATTAGTTATCATGATAATTCAGAAAAAAAATCATATGAAGTTTTGGTAAAGAACTATTAAGGAAGAAAATATGGCAAAAGAGCGTCAGGCAGAATATAAACCATTGTCGTTTTCCACAACGATGAGAAATCCATTAAGAATTATGGGATTTTTAAATTGTCTTTTACCTTTCGAAGGAAAAATATTAAATAACGATGTAATAAATAAAGTTGTGTCTAATCTCATTGCAAGTAAACTTTATACGACTATGTATGAAAAATCTCACACTACATATAAAGAGATACTAAATGGAGAAGATAAAGTTTTTTTTGATGAACAAATAGAAGATATTATTAGAAATAGTCCTCAAAAGCACAAAGAAGCAAGCTTTGAAAAAGGCTGGCCTTCGCGGTTCAATACATGGTATAAGTTACCTATGGAATTTGGCTTTATTCAGTATGAAATTGGGCAACCTATAAAATTTTCTACAACCGGACATATGTTAATAGATGCATATAATGAGATTCCCATAAATGAAGAAAAAATAAAAGATGTTTTTTTGAATGCACTAACAAAATACCAAACCAATAACCCATATAGAAAAAATTTAAATAAAAATATTCCTCTATTGTTACTTATGCAGGTAATTTCTTTATTAAAAAATGATGATAAAGAAAATGGAGCAGGTATTACTATAGGAGAGGTATCTTTAATAATTTGTTGGCCAAATAATGATGCTTTGGAAGTATATAAAAAAATTAAATTTTTAAGACAAAAATATGGATTTAGTTATACTGATGAAATTATATATGATTGTTGTTTGGAATTGTTACAAGCAGATAGTTCAAAAAAAACACGTTTTAAAATATCTCAAATTACAGGAGAAGCTGTTGATGATTTTATTAGAAAAATGCGTATTACAGGAATTATTTCGTTAAGAGGACAAGGGCGTTTTTTGGACTTCAACTCGTTTGAACAAACAAAAATAAAGTACATTTTGGAACATTATACTGGAGAGACAAAATCATTTACTAGTAAAGATAAATATTTTCAATACATGGGTGAAATTGATAGTAATATTGTATCTATAAATCCTTCAGTAGATATTGCACAGATTAATGATGCAAGAGATAAAATGCTGAATTATTGGGTAGAAAATTATTCCAAAGAAAATATTTTTAGCGAATTAAAAATAATAAATAATAATAGAGAAAGTAAAAATTCTATATTGCGACTGATTGATAAACCTACAAGATTGGAGTTTTTAGTTAGTATTGCAATAAAACAAAATTTTGATGATATTATCGTACATCCTAATTATCGAGTAGATGACGAAGGGCTACCTACATTCACAGCATTAGGTGGAATGGCTGATATTGAATGTTTTGATGCAGATAGTAATCCGCTGATTGAAGTTACTCTAATGAGTTCAAGAAGTCAATCAACTAATGAGATTCCTGCAATTACAAGACATTTAAATGAAGCAATAAAAAAATATCCTAAAAAAATAGTTTTTACAATTTTTGTTGCTCCTAAAATTCATGAAGATACAAAATATATGATAGAATTCTCTAAGTTTCGTTATGATATTGATATCTTACCATTTGATATACATACCTTTATTGGTAAAATATCAGAAGTTCAAAAAATCGTAGATTTATTACATGGTCAAAAAGTAAAAAAATAACGATCATTTTAAATTATGATTTATTGAGAGATTATTTCAACAAAAATGTTTAACTGAGCCAATCATCAAAAATCCTTGCCAAATTATTTGATAAAAATTTATATCTCAATTCTGCTTTAATAATATGAAAGGATTTATGTTATCATACGCTAATCATAATTGAGCCAAACATTTATGCAAAATGTTTTCCATAAACACCGAAGCAAGCGGAGGCAGTTACGGTTTGGCAAAAAACCGCTGGCTGAATCAAACATGCAGAGATAAGAGGTTTATTCCACTTTGCATCGTATCACCGGCGCTGTCTCCCTTGTTTCACCGACTTTAATCAGGCGTCTCAATGCATCTGCCGCCTGATTAAAGTCTTCTTCATTTTGGGCATGAACGACTGCTAGCGGCGTTTGCGCATCAACATAATCGCCAATCTGGCAAAAGGCCGTAAAACCAGTAGCATAATCAAGCTTTTGCTCCGGATGAACGCGACCGCCTTTTAAACCTACTAAAAGCATGCCGATATCGCGCACTGACATACTTTCCACATACCCGCTTTCTTTAGCATATACAGGACGGGCAATTTTTGCATGAGGCAGATAAAATTCTGGACGCCGGACAAAATCGGTCGGACCTCCCAGCATATAAACCATTTGCGTAAATTTTTCCAAAGCCGCACCGGAAGCAAGTACTCGCTCAACAGCTTGATGCGCACTTGATGTATCTTTATACAAACCGCAGGAAGTTAAAATCTCACTGCATAAAACTTTGGTAACTTCATCTAAACGCGGATTTACATTGCGGTTTTTTAAATATTCTACTGCCTCATAAACTTCCAAGGCATTCCCTACCGTTAATCCCAAAACAGCATTCATATCCGTTACCACTGCCGTGGTTTTCGTGCCGGTATTATTTGCGACTTCAACGATGCATTCCGCTAATTTTTTGGCGTTTTCTTCATCTTCCATAAATGCTCCTTTGCCGCATTTTAAGTCCATTACTAAATATTCAAGCCCTGCCGCCAATTTTTTAGAAAGGATTGATGCCGTAATCAGCGGAATAGATTCAACCGTACCGCAAACATCGCGAATGGCATAAATTTTTTTATCCGCTGGCGCTAAATTTCCGGTCTGGCCGATAATGGCGCAACCAACTTCTGCAACTGTACGCTTGAATGTTTCGGTGTCCGCCGAAGTTTTGTAGCCGGGAATTGAATCCAGCTTATCCAGCGTACCACCAGTGTGCCCCAAACCACGGCCGGCAATCATCGGCACATAACCGCCACAAGCCGCCAAAATTGGCGCTAGCATTAAGCTGACTTTATCGCCGACGCCACCAGTCGAATGTTTATCAATTATCGGACCTGGCAAATTCCACTGTAGCGTATTGCCGGAATCACGCATAGCCATGGTTAAGGCTACAGTTTCTTCCCTATCCAAACCATTTAAAAAAATCGCCATCGTTAAGGCCGCCGTTTGGCTGTCGGCAATGCTACTGTTGGTTACGCCACGAATAAAAAACTCAATTTCTTCCGAAGAGAGTTTTTTTCTATCTCTCTTATGGCGGATAATTTCCTGCGGAAACATTATTCTTCCTCCAAATATAATTCTATCAATTTTTTGAGATTTTCCGAAGCCGAAGCCGCTTGCCGCAAAGTTTCGACATGGCTTTGCGCATTTGCCTGCATACCGGCACCTAAATTGGTGATAACTGACACTCCTAAAATTTTCATCCCGGCATAAATTGCAGCCAAAACTTCCGGAACGGTGGACATCCCAACAGCATCGGCGCCGAGAACTTGGAAAGCTTTTATTTCTGCCGGCGTTTCAAAATTCGGCCCTAAAACCATTAAATATACACCTTCATAAAGTTTAATATGGCATTGAGCCGCGATCGATTTAAAAAGCGCGCGTTTTTTTTCATCATAAGCATTGCCCATATCCGGAAAACGTGGGCCATATTTTTCATCATTCGCGCCAACTAAAGGATTGCGCCCGCTTAAATTAATATGATCCGTTATCAACATTAAACTTCCTGCCGACATTTCGCTTCTAAGAGAACCCGCCGCATTGGTAACTATCAGATTTTTAACGCCGATTTCAAAAAAGGCACACATAATGTCTTTAATCAGCTGTGGATTATGGCCTTCATACAGATGAAAACGCCCCTGCATGCAGGCTACTTCATGTTTTCCAAGCTTGCCTACAGACAACGCCCCTTTATGTCCGGACACTTTTGTCACCGGAAAACCTATATCTTCATACGCAACAACTGCTCGCTGCTGCAGAGTTTCTGCCAAAACGCCTAACCCAGATCCTAAAATTAAAAGTGTGTCTGGGGCATGGCCGTTTAGATGTTTTGTTAAATTTTTTACATATTGTTCAATCATTTCCGGAGTTCCTTTTCATTAAAAACCAGCGGCAGTAGCTCACTGATTTTATATGTTTTTTTAATGCCCTCCAAATCGGCTAAATGCACTTTCGCATTTTCATCCGCAAATTCAAAAATCCGCTGCAAACAAGCTCCGCACGGCGTTATTAAATTTTCACCGTCGGCCACTACAACCATTTCTTTTATTATTTTATCGCCACCGGCATGCATAGCCGCAATTGCCCCGGCTTCAGCGCAGGTGCCACAGGGATAAGACACATTTTCAACATTACAACCAGTATAAATTTTGCCCTCAGGGGTTAAAAGCGCGGCGCCAACCGCAAATTTTGAATACGGAACATAAGCCAAGCGACGCACTTCAAGCGCCTGCTTATAAAGTTCGGAAAGTGCGGACATTTTTTCTCCTTAATCAAAAATTAGTTGATTTATATTATGGATATTATACATTATTCATATATTTGGCAAAGATTTTTTACGTTTGTTACAGGAGAATTGCGTCGTGTTTAAAAAACTTTTTATCAGCCTGATTGTCATTGCCGTTCTCGCCGTGGGCGGGGTTTCAGCTTATATTTCAACCATTGACTGGAACAAACATAAAGGAAAAATTGCCGAACAGCTGGAAAATATTACCGGCAAAAAAGTGGTTTTCGGTGGCAACGTGTCATTGTCGGTTTTTCCAACGCCGTATCTGACGGCCAAAGATATAAAAATTTATAATAAAAGCGGGGAAAATACCGCTGAACCGCTGGCTGTCATTAATGAAATGGTAACGGATCTAAGTTTGATTCCCCTGTTAAAAGGCAATTTTGTCGTCAATAACATGTCGCTGGTTAATCCGACAATCCTGATTGAGCTTATGCCGGACGGAAAATTAAACTGGTATTCGGAAATTTCCAATGAACAAAAGAGCACCATTAACGAGGTGGAAGTCGCCTTAAATAGCGTTATGTTCAAAGACGCCTCCGTACAAATTATCAATAGGGGATTAAATGTTGACATTACTTTACAAAACCTCAATGCAGAAATTACCGCTCAAAGCCTGCGCGGACCATACCGGATTGACGGCAACTTTGTTAAAGACAACAACCCCGCCGGTTTTGCCTTGACATTAGGCACATTGTCCGAAAGTTTTGCCACCTCTTTGAATTTGGTATTGACCCACCCGTCAACCGAAAGCTACGCGCGGTTTGATGGTTCAATTTTGACCAGCAACAATGAAATCAAAGGTAATTTTATTGTCGAATCGCAAAATCCTTCGACTTTTATAAACGAGTTGACCAATCAAATCATTTTGCCAGAAGAGTTTAATTATCCTTTAGCTTTTTCTATTGAGCTTAACACCAACAATCAGCAAGTTGATTTTTCCAGCTTTATTGTTAAATACGGTGACGATACGGCCGGCGCTGGAAATATCTTAATTCCGCTAGAGCCTAAGCCCGGCGAAGAAAAAAGAGTGGTTGAACTCAGGTTTGAAATGACCAATCTTGATTTGCAGCCGATTATGGGCATCATAAAAGAACAACTTAAAAAATATGACGGCAACAAAACGCCTTTTGAACCTTTCTTTGATTTTGACATGGTGGCTGATATTAAGGCCGTGAAAGCCACGTACAATGATCAGATCATTCGTAATTTCAGCTTAAGCGCCGATTTAATCGACGATGCCTTGAAAATTACGGAATTTTCCGGTTTATTCCCGGGTGATGCTGATATTTCTGTCACTGGTGACGTTTTTGAACATGAAAAGGTTTTATCGTATAACTTTAAAGTTAACAGCATTTGTCAGGATGCCCTAAAATTTATGGAATGGATGGGCATTAAACCCGCAAAATATACTAATTCGACGTACCGCGGAGCGCAAATTCACACCGAAATCTCTGGAAATTTGAATCAAATTCGAATCATGCCTTTGACTTTCAGCCTGGACAAGATTTCAGCTGATGGCGCTATTGGCATTATCCGTAACGGAAAACTCAAGCTGTTTATCGCGCTTAATAGCGAATCGGTCAACTTGGATAATTACATTCCGCCATTAAGCGAGGAAGAGCAAAAACTTCATCTGATGGAAAAAGCGGAGGCTATTTTAAATAAATTGGCTTTCCTTAACAAATTTGATCTTCATGTTGAAATGAAACTCGGTCGCGGCGTTTATCATAAAATTCCGTTTGAAAACGTTGAAGTTTTTCTGGATACGGAAAATAATACCGTCAAAATTCAGAATTTTAAAATCGGCAAAACGGCAGAAACAAGTCTGGATTTTTCCGGAACGGTTTCTGGATTAGGGGTTAACCCATCTTTTGAAAATATCAAATATAATTTTAATTCAACCGATTTTAAAAACTTTGCCAATAAATTTAATTTACCGTTGCCATCCTGGCCATTGACGGCAGATGCCCAAAATGTTGATTCAAAAGGCATTTTTACCGGAAATTTAAATAATGCCACAATAAAAGCCGTTAATACAATCGGAAAACTTAATTCTGTTTACAGCGGAAAGCTGTACAATTATGAAAATATGTTAAACTTCAACGGCCTTCTTGAATTTAAAACACCCGATTTTACGCAATTTATAAAATCTCTCGGATTTAATTACAATCCTAAAAATATGGCTTCCAACATTTTTACATTTAAAGGTTCTGTGGAAGGAAACGCCTCGTCATGGAAAACTGAAAATTTTGACGCTTTTATCGGCACAACCAACTTCCGAGGCAGGGTCGCCGTTGATATGACAAATATGCGCCCGCAGATAACGGCTGATATTACGACAAATAAATTTGAATTTGACCGTTTTTTCTATAATCCGGCGCTAAACAGCCCTATTTCCCTGACACGTAGCGGCATTGGCGGCGAAGCGGATTTCTTATCTAGGCCAGCGGTAGAAAACTCCGTTATTGCTTATGATTTTTTCAAAAAATTTGATTTTACCGGAAAAGTTTATACGGATAGTTTTAGTTACGGAATGCAGTCTTTTGAAAATGTTTCCGCGGACATAAACATTAATCAAGGGCTGATTAAAATTGACAATATCCAAGCCACAAAAGACAAAGGCAATATCAGCGCCCAGATTAACTTAGACGTCACATCAGCGCCAAAAATAAGCGGAGCCGTCAACTTTACAAACTTTGATGCGGACGCACTCGGTGGTAAAAAATATGGCTTTGTTTCTGGTTTGCTGCAGGCCAAAACAGAATTTGAAAGTTCCGCAGAATCTGAAGCTGATTTTATTGACCGTCTAAACGGTAAAATTTCTTTTGATATTGACAATGCCGTCTTTAAAGGATGGGATATGGAATTTATCGAAAACGATTTGAGCCACCGTACTCATTCTGATAATCTGATGGAAATGCTACGCGAAAATCTGCAGAAAGGGCAAACCGCCTTTGAAGTGGTAGGCGCGGAAATCGATATTAAAAACAGTTCATACACTTTTAAAGATGCTTTAATGGCCTCTGGTCTAGCGACCATTGATATTTCTGGCACGGGAAGTTTAAAAAACTGGGATACGGACACTACTTTTAAGATTGTTTTCGAACGCCTGCGCGATCAATTGGTGCCTATAGAATTCAAATGGAATGGCCCTTTGAACAACCCTAATCTGATTGTTAACAGCTCGGATCTTAAAAACAAATATGACAGCTATTGGGAAAAAATCGCCCAAGAAAAGAAAGCTGCCGAAGAAGCGCGAATTAAAGCGTTAAATGAAAAAATGGAAAAGACGCAGGTAATTGTCGCGCGGCTGAAGGAAATTACCGCGGGCGAAGTTCTTCCCCGCATTGAAAAATACAAACCCTTAAGCAGCAATGCTGAAATTAAAAGTCGCTATGACAGCAATCATTTGCAGGTGATTGATATAAATAACCAGCTGGATGTTATGCGGGAAAAAGCTAAAGTTGATTTTATCGATGACGATATTACGGAAATGAATGCCAAGTTGGAAATTTTTGAACCACAGCTGCAAGAAATTTTATCACAAGTTGACGAGACTTTCGTTTATGATGTCAAAGTCCATGCCGCTGAAGCTTACGGGACGATTTCTGGCATTTACAATAGTTCCAAAACCAAGGCCGTCAACTATCAAAAAACGTTGGATGCCTATGTTTTACGACTCATGCAGTTAGGGTCGCTTGTTGTATTGGATCGGGATCCGCGAGCAACGGACTATAAAAATCAAATTGAAACTTCTTTACGGGTTATTGAAGATTTGAATTTAAAAGCTAACAATGCCCGCGATGCGATTGAAGAAACAAATAATATTGACGAACTGGATACTCAATATAAAATTATGCAGGATTTACTTAATAAGACGCAGGCAGAGCTGGAAAAACTTAATTCCAGCATGGAAAAGCTTTTTGATTATGCCAAAAAGCTGGTGCGGGAAGAAGAATATGGTGGCATACCGCCAAAAGAAAAAGAAAACAAGATAGTTATTGTTGAAGAAAATGATGAGAAATCGACAGCGGAAAGCGCTGCAGAAACAACAGCTCTGCAACAACCGGCATTGTTAAAATCTATTGAGAAAGAATCGGAGGAAGAAAAAGAATCGGAATCGGAGGTTTTGCCAAAAGTCGTAACACCACTTACAACTGTCGACAATACGGAAAACAAAAACATCATATCATATAAATCTAAAGAAGTTCTTTCAGGCACAATCACCCGCGCCGGAGAGGTTTTAAATGCAAAAAAGACAGAAACCGTGACTGTCCCCGCAACGGGCACTCTCCTGTTGCGACCGATTGCCGATGAAGACATAACTTCTGGTGGCATTATCAAAAAGAAAAATTAAGCCGAGATACTGGGGATTTTCATAGTTATTTTTGATTATCCGAACTGCACAAACGTTCCGTAAAATTTGCTCAGTTTCCTGATTATGAATGACAAACTTACAAACACTTTACGCCGTTTCATTCGCGAGAAAAACCGCAACCTTTATGAAAAGCCTTTATAAAAGACCTATAATTAATAAAATATAGGCAGGCTAAATTTCAATGACCGCAAACGCGACGGCAAACGGATAATCGTCACTTAAAGAAAGATAAACTCTATAATTATCTCCATACTTTGCTTTCATGTATTGCTCGGCCTGACCTGAAAGCTTGACCCCGGGACACCCCAAAGCATCGTTAAAAATTTCAATATTGCTTAAATTTATGCCATCACGAAATCCGGTTCCCAAAGCTTTGGAAACGGCTTCTTTAGCCGCAAAGCGCTTGGCCAAATATAAAATTTCGGCAGAAATATCAGTAAAACAACGGTGGGTTAGTTGTTGTCGCTCATTTTCATTTAAACAACGGCGAATAAAACGGTTTAGGAATTCCCGCCCTTTATCCAAGCGTTTGATGTTTACAATATCAGTTCCGATGCCACAAATCATTTTACCAATCCGCCTATTGAACTGCCCGCGATACATAGCTGACAACTTTAGATGCTTTCAGAGCAGAAACAATGGTATTTAAATGTTCCACGTTACGAACTTCCAAATCTATTAAAATTTCGAAATAACTTAATGTCCGGTAAACAATATTCAAATTAGAAATATTGGCTTCATAGCGGGCAATCAAGTTGGAAAGATCGCCTAAAGCACCTGGTTCATTGCTGAGCATAACCTTAATCCGCGCTGTGTGAAATTCATCAGTGGCATCATCTCCCCAATCAATGTCCAACCAGCGTTCCGGCTCACTACTGTATTTTTCCAGCGCTTTACAGCCTATTGTATGGACGGTTACGCCTTTGCCTGTTGTGACAATGCCGACAATCCGATCCCCCGGCAACGGATGGCAACAGCCAGCAAAATGCACAGCCATATCAGAAAACAAGCCTTTGATTTTCATAGGCTCAGATTTTCGCCTTTTTTTGAAGCCTGGAACTTTAATGGATTTAACCATTTTATCAAGTTTAGACTGTTTATACGCTGGATAAACCGCTTTCAGAACATCCCAACCAGTTACCAATCCTTCGCCGACCTTGGCATAAATATCATCAATTGCTTCAGCTTCAAAATTTTGTAAAACACCGACCAAACCTTTTTCACTCAACTCCAGATTCTCGCCCTTGAACAAACGTTCCAGGATTTCTTCGCCTAAACTGATGAACTGTTCGCGTTTGGTGGCGCGGACATAGCGGCGAATAGCTGCTTTAGCTTTGCCGGTAACAACAAAGCGTTCCCATTCAGTTGAAGGATGTTGCGCCTTGGATGTTAATACCTCAACCTGATCACCGTTTTGTAAAACTGTCCGCAAGGGCTTTATCTCACCGTTGACTTTGGCGCCAACGCATGTGTTGCCAACATTAGAATGCACAGCATAAGCAAAATCCACTGGAGTGGCTCCACGTGGCAAGCCGATTAAATCGCCTTTCGGCGTAAAACAAAACACCTGATCATTATACATCTCAAGCTTGGTATTTTCCAAAAACTCTTCTGGATTTGCCGCTTGCTCCAAAATTTCAAGAAGTTCGCGCATCCAACGGAAATTGCGCCCTTCGGCTTTTTGCCCTTGTTTGTATGCCCAGTGCGCTGCCACGCCTTTTTCAGCAATTTCATGCATTTCATATGTACGTATCTGAATTTCAATGCGGGTATCTTCTGGACCGATAATCCCGGTATGAATAGATTGATAACCGTTTGGTTTTGGGGTCGAGATATAATCCTTAAAACGTCGCGGCACCATATGATATTTGCTATGAATGATGCCCAAAGCCTGATAACAGGTCGCAATGTCTTCTACACAAATACGGAACGCCATAATATCTGATAATTGTTCAAACGAAGCATTTCTTTGCTGCATTTTACGCCAAATTGAATAAGGAGCTTTTTCCCGGCCGGTTACCGTTGCCTTAACGCCGTTTTCTTCCATATCCTTTTCCAACCGTCTGATAATTTTCGGAACAATATTGTTGCCATGCTCTCGCAAAAAGTTTAAACGAGCAACAATTGAATCATGCGCTTCTTTATGCAGTTCAGCAAACGCAATTTCTTCCAGTTCATCTTTAACCTCCTGCATACCAATGCGTTCGGCCAACGGGGCATATATATCCAGGGTTTCCTTAGCAATACGTTGCCGTTTTTCTGAAGAGCAGAAATGCAGAGTGCGCATGTTATGCAGGCGGTCAACCAGTTTAATCAGCAAAACGCGAATGTCATCCGACATCGCCAGTAAAAGTTTGCGAAAATTTTCTGCCTGTTTGCTGCTGCCCGATTTTTGTTCAATCATTGCCAACTTGGTTAAGCCGTCTACAAGTGAAGCCACCTGATCGCCAAACAACTCTCGGACTTCTTCAACCGTGGTATCCGTATCCTCAACAGTATCATGCAGTAATCCGGCAATAATAGATGATGCATCAAGTTTAAATTTGGTTAAAATACCTGCTACTTCTATTGGATGAGAATAATACGGATCACCAGAAGTACGCAACTGAGCGCCGTGTTTTTTCATGGCAAAAACATATGCCCGGTTCAAAGCATCTTCATCAGCTTCCGGATCATAAGATTTTACCAAATCAACTAATTCGTACTGTCTTAACATTTGTCCTCTTTATTTACATCATATGCCTAGATCGAGAAAAATAAAAGCAGAATATGTATTCAATGTTAAAAATTGATACAAATTCCACTTTTATTTTAAGGACAAAAAGATTGAGATAGTCTTAAATCTTTTTAAAAATCTTCATTTTCATCGCCAAAATCATCAATTAACTCATCAGCGAATGAATCTTCAGCGTCCATGTCGCCGTCTTCAATTTCTGAATCGTTATCTAAACTGAAGTCGGAATCTTCGTCGTGAATCTGCATAGAATCGTTTAATTCGGAATCTAAAAGCATGCTACTATCAAACTGGCTGTCAAGCTCGGAAAGTTCCTTTTCTGCAGCCATAATTTCCAACTCTTCTTCTTCCGGTTCTTCCACTTCGACGTATTTTTGCAAATTCATCACCAAGGATTTTTGCAGATCTTCAATACTTACTTTATTTTCAGCAATTTCCCGCAAAGCGACAACAGAATTCTTATCATTGTCACGAGCCACTTGTAGCGGTGCGCCAGATTCAATATCTTTTGCCCGTTGGGCGGCGACCATCAGCAGTTCATATCTGTTCGGAACTTTTTCAACACAATCTTCAACTGTAACGCGTGCCATTTTTTTTCCTTATAAAATTGTTAAAATCTGGTTTACATTTTATACATATTATCTGCGGCAATTGCAACAAATTTTTTATAAAAAAAACAAAAAGCGCCCTACTTTCAGTTCGGAATAGGTGAAGTTATTAATAATCCCCCCCAGGGCTTTAACTTATCTTTGACGGCACTCTCATTTTTTAAAACCGTTATAACGTCTCCGCGGGGCGCTTTATATGTTTCAAGTAAACTTTGCATGGTGGCAAATTGACTTTCCCTCCACATTGGATTTAAACTGTTAACATAATTATTATGAAGCCCGCTTTTATATTGCTTCAGAGCAGCAAGCATCGGCGCAGAAATGCGCGCCAGCCGATAAGCTTTTAAGGTTTTATCACAGGTATACGCCCATTCTTCAAGCGTAAAGCCTGCTGGGGCTATAGCTTTTGAAAACTCTGTTTCCATATCCGCCCACTTAATCTTTAAAGCAAGACGTTGGCACGGATTTACAAAATCTTTCAACCCGTTAATCTCCAAAGCCACGCCGTTTTTATGTTCCCAATAATCTAAGACATTGCCAGCGCTGATTATTTTTAGAGTATTGCCCATGGTGGCAAAATTTTTAATACCATCAAGCGTATTTAAAAAAGCTTTAACATCTGCGCTTGTTAATGGAGAATCAGCTGTGACACGAAGCGTACGAAGTTTATCCCGACTTGGCTTGTCATCGATGCGAGCGGCGCCGCCATATCCCTGTTTCGGCGTTTCCGCCAAAATTCGGGCATAAAAATCCTGTTCATATTTGACCGGCGGAATTTTAGCTAAATGCGGACGTGGCTTTTCAATATTTTTATTGTTACTCGGCCACATCTCTGGCATGAGTAAAATATATAAATACGGCGAAAGAAATTCTAAATCTTCAATGCCTTGCAACTGTGGCGCTATTCTTTCTGGAAACTTGTTTTTGGTTTCTTTGATACCTGGCATGTTCAGCACTTTGTCCGGCGTGTTGGCCAAGGTATGCAGATAAGGGCCAATATATGGATAATATTCTTTCGGCAAAGCTTTGATGAGCGCTACAAGTTTATCTTCATTAGCGCTTTTAATCCGCTTTTCACTGGTTCCGTAATTTTTAATTGTCGCCGCCCATAACTTATCAAAAGTAGGCCCCATATCCCAACTAATAATGTAGCGCGGATTATACACTTCTAGCTCCCGATTAAGTTCCTGCCTTAAGGCTTTAACATCTGGTATTGGCGCATTTAAATCAACGATAAAATATCTGGCATAATACGCTGGATTATCTGGATAGAAAGATATTTCTTCATAAGAAGGCTCGCCGGTGCTTTCCGACGCCACAGAGCACGGTATGCTCGGAAAAAGGATTGTAACGGCGATAATTATGCCCAAAATATATTTTTTCATTTTTATTTCACCATTTGTTTTTTTAGAATTGTTTTAAAGGATAACATATTTTTTTATAAAAAAAAGTGCTAATTGCATAATTAAATCTGGACTCAAAATGAATCTTGCCGTAAACTTGAAAAAAGTTCATTTATTCAAAGGAGAAAATCGATGGCTTGGACTGATGAAATGGTAGAAAATTTGAAAAAAATGTGGAAGCAGGGATTGACTACTAATGAAATTGCTAAGCAACTCGGCGTTTCCAAAAACTCTATTGTCGGAAAAGTCCATCGCCTGAATTTAACAGCGCGCCCCTCGCCCATTAAGAAAAAAGAAGAGACGGCATCTGCCAAACCTACAGTTGCCGAAACAAGCAGCAAAATACCAGTAAATAAAACTACGCAAAAAAGCTCCCCCTATACGGAAACAGGGACCAAACCAGTTAGTTTTGAAAAATCATCCACTAATAGCGCCTGCTTGAAACTGACTGAACTTGACAATCATACCTGTCGCTGGCCAGTCGGCGATCCCCGAGATGACGGTTTTTGCTTTTGTGGCAAAAAAATCCGCAGCGGACAAACTTATTGTGAAGAACATGCTGCTTTAGCTTATGTTAAACCAGGAAAAAAATAATTTTTGATTCATGACTGAAAATAATAAAAAAGCAAAGCAAATTTCCGCCGGCATCATTACGTGTGGCGGGAAAGTTTTGATTGCTCAGCGACGACGTGGCAAGGACTTGGAGTTTTTATGGGAACTTCCTGGTGGAAAACAGGAAGAGGGCGAAACGCTGGAACAATGTTTACAGCGTGAGTTGTTGGAGGAAATGGATATCGCCGTTAAGGTTGGTGATTTATTTATGCAGTCGGCTTACGATTATCCGTTTGGTTCTTTTGTCATTAATGCATTTTTGGCCGAATGCGACAGTCCGGAAATTAAAAAAGTCTGTGAACACGAACAATATAAATGGGTTAAGCCTCAGGAAATGCTCCAATACCAGTTCTCGCCGGCAGATATTCCGATTATCAAAGCTTATATCAAACTATCTGAAAAAAACACCCATTGAAGATTAATCTTTATAAACCCGCGTCACTGTCAGAACATCAACAGATGTCGCACCGGCGGCAAGCAAAATTTTAGCGCATTCCCGAACAGTGGAACCAGTAGTTAAGACATCATCTATTAAGGCAATGCGCTTGCCTTGTATCTGTTCTGGACATTTCACCTTAAACGCATCTCGTATATTTTTTCTTCTGGCTCGCTCTGATAAAGCAGACTGCGGTTTTGTGGCTTTAATCTTGACCAAAGAAGAAATTTCTGCCGGAATATTAGTTGAACGACTTAATGCCAAAACCAACAATGCTGACTGGTTATAGCGTCTTTTTACCAGGCGGCGGTAGTGTAAGGGAACTGGCATGAGGACATCAACGCCGGCATTAAAAATATCTTCGCCGGCAATTTTCAGCCACTTGGCAAAAATCTGAGCATTTTCCGTCTTATCCATAAATTTAAATGCTAAAATCATCTTTTTAGAGGTAGCATTATATTTGAGTGCCGAGCGTTCCATTCTAAACAAACTCTTCTTTTCTTTAACGCAGGACGCACAAAGCATATCTCCATTTGATGCTGAGCGTTCGCTAAACGGCCGACCGCAATGCCGGCAATACGGCGCACCGATAAAAGTTATCTTTTTAAAACATTCCGGACATAAACCGTTGTCATCAGCAAGAATTTTACCACAACATATACAGCGTGGCGGCAGAAGAAAATTCAGTATATCTTTTAGAAACGCAATCATATCGAAAATCTATTTTGCAAGATTTAGTTCCTGTAAGCGTTTATGAATTTCATTAATATTATCGACAACGATTATTCCTGCCCGGCGCATAATATCCTTTTTATTTTCAGTTGTGATTTTGCCTCGGGTAATAATATCGCCAGCATAACCCATTTTATAATCAAAAGGCGCGACCGTTCCGGCAACATAGCTGATAATCGGCTTTTTTTCCGATAAATTCTGATAATACTCTGCGGCGAACTCTTCAAAAGTTCCCCCTAATTTTCCAAGCAAAACAATTGCCTGGGTTTGTTCATCTTGATGAAACCTTTTTAACAATTCAACAAAATCCGTCCCGATAATAATATCATCGCCTAAACCGATAACGGTTGATTGTCCGTAGCCGGCACGACCTGTTTCCAAAACAGCTTCATATGTTAAGGTGGAAGAGCGGGAAATAACACCAATATTACCTGGTTGATGAATGTTTTCCGGAAAAATACCTAAACATATTTCACCGGGCGTAATTACACCGGGAGTATTCGGGCCAATCAGAACTGTTTTTGAACCTTTTAACATGGCTTTTATTTCAAGCATATCTCGAATCGGCACGCCGTATGCTATGGTAACGGCAACGCCCAATTCTGCTTCCACGGCTTCACGGACGGCATCTTTAACAAAACGCGCCGGAACAAACATTACAGACGCTGTCGCACCGGTTGCCGATATGGCTTCTTTAACAGTTTCAAAAACCGGCACGCCGCCGTATTTTGTTCCACCCCGCCGCGGCGAAACCCCAGCGACAATTTTGGTGCCAGCCGCAATGGAACGTTTAACATGGAAAGATGCCTGCATGCCGGTAATTCCTTGTACAAGAACTTTAGTGTTTTTACCTGCTAATATCGACATTAGTCGCTTTCCTCCATTGCTTTGAGAAGTTTCTCAACGCCTTCTTCCATTGTTTCTGCAATAATGACTGGCAAACCAGAATTTTTCAGAATTTCCAAAGCCTCCTCTTTATTTGTACCTTCAAAACGCACAATCAACGGCACATTCAAACCAACTTCCGAAGCGGCGGAAATAATCCCATCTGCAACCAGATTACAGCGTAAGAATCCGCCTAAGATATTGATTAAAATACCTTCCACTCGCGGATTAGCCATAATAATTTTAATACCCGCTGAAATCTTGTCTTTATCCACCCCACCTTTAACATTTAAAAAACAAGCCATTTGTTCAGAACGATTGTGCAGCATATCGGTTATTGTAAGAGCTATGCCGTCACCGTTAACAATACATCCGATACTGCCCGAATCAAATTCCTGATATTGAAAACCGTATTTTCTGGCTTTTAAAACACGATCGGCGTCTTCATAATCATCGTGTAGCTGAACGATATCTGGATGACGGAACAAAGCATTGTCATCAAACGAAATTTTTGCATCTAAAGCTGCCAATTCCCCATACTTATCTACGCCGACCGGATTAACTTCCAACATAATTGCATCTAAATCCATAAAAGACTTATGCATTGCATTAATAAACTTTTTGAGATTTGGACGGCACTTTTCATCTACTTCCAAAAAATCTATAATTTGTCTGAGCTGCTCGGCACTTATTTTATCATTCAAGGCTAAATTAAGACGTAAAATTTTATCTGGCTCCTTAACCGCCATATCTATGATATTAGTCGTAGAGGCGGCAATTAACAACGTAACACAGGGTACCATTCTGTCTATAACCAAACTGGCATAAAAGGTTCGTTCTGCCAAGAAATATTCTTCAATATATATTTTGCTGACTAATTTGCCTTTAGCTCCCGTTTGATTTGTCACAAGCGTTGAACCAAGCATTTTTTGCGCTTCGGCAAAAATATCTTTCCTACCAGTTAGGAAACGAATGCCACCTTGTCTTCCCGCTTTTTTTTCTATGAAATGCCCCTCCGCTCTGGCGCCTGACTGGATTTGTGCTTTCATCATCCAGGGTCCCCGCGGCGAAACCCTTTGCGCTACTCTTTTAGCTTCTCCCGGCGTGTAAGCAATACCGCCTTTGGGAATATTAATGCCGTATCGGTTTAGAATTTGTTTTGCCTGGTATTCATGAATATTCATTAGCTTATTTTTCCGAATTTTCCGCATAAAAACGGATTTTATCTACCATTGACATCATTCCGTTTCGGCGGCTTGGGCTTAAATGTTCTTCCAATCCCAGTTTAGCAAAAATTTTACCAACTTCAATTTTTTTTATCTCTTGTGCAGATTTATTTGAATATATCGCTAAAATCACAGCAATAATCCCTTTAACCATAATTGCATCACTGTCTCCCTTAAATGACAGCATGCCATCTTTGTATTTCGGAACCAACCAGACTTGGGATTGGCATCCGCTGACTTTCCAAGTATCCGTTTTATATTCTTCGGCTAACGGCGGTAATTTTTCACCTAAATCAATCAAATATTGATATTTATCTTCCCAATCTTCCAGCATGGAAAAATTTTCAATCAGTTCCGCAATATTTTCCATCTTTTTCTCTTCTTAAGCGCTTTTTTAAAACATATCCAGCATGGCCTTAGCCTCTTCGCTTAATCGATCAAGCGTCCAAGCTGGCTCCCAAACTATTTTAACTTCAACTTTACCAACACCTTCAACCCCTGCAGCGGCATCAGCAACCTGCTGCGGCAAAATTCCTGCTACCGGACAGCCTGGTGCCGTTAGCGTCATTTCAATCGCTAAATCGCCGGATTCTTCCTGATGAATTTTATAAATCAATCCCAAATCATAAACATTTATCATAATTTCTGGATCAGAAACCGTTTTAATTGCCTCAACAATATCATACATTTTCGCCGGATGTACGCCTTCCGGCAGTGGTTGACCAGCTATTGCCACATATTCCGCAGGTGGCGTATCGTCAATACTCATTGCCTGTAAAAGCCACGCTTCATTTTCATCTATTTCTGCAGCCATATCTTTTCTCGTTTGCTAACATACTGTTGCAGATAGTTATAAACTAATCTTCGGCAATGTCAACAAATCAGAAAAAACGCTGCGCCTTTTTAACTGCCATAACAAAAGCGTCAATATCTTCTTTGATTGTATATAGGCCTAAGGAAGCGCGTGCCAAAGATGTGTATCCCATACGATTAACCAGAGGTTCGGCGCAATGATGACCTATGCGAATCGCCACGCCCTCTTTGCCCAACACGTAAGCCAAATCCTGCGGATGGATGCTGCCGACCTGAAAAGCAAACACACCGCCTTTGTCCGGAGCCGTGCCGATATGTTTAAAATCTTTTATCTCCGATGTTTTCTGCAGCATATAAACCGTTAGCTCCCGTTCATGGCTGGTAATGTTATTTATCCCCAGTTTCATCATGTATTTAAGAGCTTCACCCAAGCCGATAGCCTCTACAATTGCTGGAGTTCCGGCTTCAAACCGTGCTGGTGGTTCGGCATAAGTCGTTTTTTGATAAGTGACTTTGTCAACCATATCGCCACCGGTCTGATAAGGCGGCATATTTTCCAAAATTCCAGCTTTGCCGTAAAGCACGCCGATACCGCTCGGGCCATAAGTCTTATGACCAGAAAAGGCCATAAAATCACAATCTATTTCCTGAACATCAATTGAACTGTGCACTGCTAGTTGACAGGCATCTATCAGCACTTTGGCGCCGATTTTATGCGCTGCCGCAGTTATCTCTTTCACCGGGAAAACCGTTCCCAACACATTAGACATCCCAGTCAGCGCGACCAATTTGAGGCGTGGCGTTAAATTTTTGGCAAACTCTTCTGGCAGGTAACGACCGTCATCACCGATTTTAAAAATCTTTAATCGGCAACCTTTTTTTTGGCAGACAACTTGCCAGGGAATCAAATTTGCATGATGTTCGGCTTCAGAAACCAAAATTTCATCATTTTCATGCAAATTTTCCATTGCCCAGCTTGCCGCCACCAGATTGATTGATTCAGTCGCATTACGGGTAAACACAATTTCTTTTTCTGATGTGGCATTAATAAATTTTTGTACTGTAGCGCGTGCTTCTTCATAAGCAGCAGTAATTTCATCCGCCAAAACATAAGTGCCACGGTGCACATTGGCATATGAGGTTTTATAAATCCGGCTCATGAGATTAATCACGCTTTTGGGTTTTTGGGCTGAAGCGGCCGAATCCAAATATACGTCCGGCATACCTTTTATCCGACGGCTTAATATGGGAAAATCTTTCCTGACTTTATAAACATCAAACATTTTTTCTCTCTTTGAGGTACAATTTAACAAGTTTATATTTTTTTTCAACCTAAACCATCATATTTATTTAGTTAAAAAATCCGTTCTTGCTTTTAACGGCAGAAAACGATATTAAAAAATTATGTATGAAAAAGTTTTGACACAACTGGCAAAATCAGATTTTCGGCGACAGTTTTGCTTAAAAGAAAAAGACAAGGCTTAGGTTCAGGGAAAAGGCATGGAAACCATCCGCTGGCATGCTATTGATCTTTAGTAGCGCGTAGCACCGGCAATACCTTATCATGACGGCAAACAAACACTCATGCGCGGGTATTTAGTCTTTATTGTCCAACACACCACAGCTTGCTGTTGCTACAAATGTGTGTATAAATGCATAAATTCAAACCTAGCCACGCTTTAACAGCCACAGAATAAAAGCATCTCATTGAGATAATCTTGGCTTGGGTTAAGCAGGAAATGAACAGCTAAAAACCTTCTTCTTTATAAGGTCGGCGTAAAAGTGTGTGCATGGCATCGAGAATCGGCATATTGGCAAACAAAACCTGATTCATTATTGCGCATATCGGCATTTCAACACCTAAACTTTCTGCCCTTTTCATGACGGCTTTGGCGGTAGCAATGCCTTCCACCGTACGGGTATTTTCCGCCATTACTTTTTGAGCCTGTCCGCAAATACCGATTTCATATCCGAAACTAAAATTACGGGACTGCATACAATTAGCGGTTAAAACTAAATCTCCCAAACCGCTCATGCCCATCATTGTTTCTGGTAAGCCGTGCAAAGTTTGTGCCAAAACGCCCATTTCATGTAAACCGCGCGTAATTAATGCTGCCCGTGCGCTATCACCTAAACCGGCGCCTTCAATCACCCCGGAAGCAATTGCTATCACATTTTTAACACTGCCGCCGATTTGCGGAGAAATGATATCTGTGGTGGTATAAGGTCGAAAATAAGGTGTGGCTATAGCATCGCGCACCTTGTCTGCACAACTTTTTTCTATGCCGGCAATCGTTACGGATGCCAGTTTGCAGCTGGCAATTTCAGCAGCAAATCCCGGACCAGATAAAACCACGATTTTAACATCTGAAATTTCTTCAGCAACGACTTCAGATAAGAGTTTTCCGCTTTCGGCTTCAATACCTTTGGCGCAAAGAACCAATATTGTCTTCGGACCGACAAACGGTTTAATCTGCTTTAATATCTCACGCGTGGCTTGTGCCGAAACACATAACAAAACAATATCCGAAAATGCAAATAATTCGGCAATGTTAGAGGTGGCTTTAATTTCAGGTGGCAATAGAACTCCCGGCATATAGCGCGAATTAAAATGCTTTTGTTCAATTTCCACAACAACCTCGTTTTTTCGCGCCCAGCCTAAAACCTGATTTCCGGCCCGCACAGCGGTTATAGCCAATGCCGTGCCAAATATGCCCATACCTACAACAGAAATTTTTGACATGTATTTTCCTTAAAACACTTACAGCAATAGTATATATATGTATTGATATAATATAAGCAAAAAAAATTTCAATCAAGGAAACTCCTTGCTTAAATCATATCAGCAAGCATCAATTTAGAGTATATTGATATAGTT
>CAYPFN010000017.1:13203-28828 GCA_964410325.1 uncultured Azospirillaceae bacterium | reverse complement strand
TTAAGAAATTTTTTTCTCAGTTATATATCTATGCAATGTTGTCCAGTTGCAGCCCATTAGTCTGTCTATCTGTGATTTAGATACACCTTTACCAAGCAATTCAACAATTTTATTATGCTTTTTCTTTAACTTTCTATAAGAATATCCAAACGGACGACCGAGATGTTTTCCTTCATTCTTTAAGCGTTTAAGAGCTTCTTTGGTTCTTTGCGAAATAAGTTGTCTTTCAATCTCACTGGCTAACGAAAAGGCAAATGCTAAAACTTTGGATTGAATATCTGCTCCTAAATGATAATTTTCTTTAACCGTGATTATTTCGCATTCTTTTTCAAGACAGGTTTGTAAAATACCCATAACTTCAAGCATATTTCTACCTAACCTTGAAATTTCGGTGGTGATAATTTTATCACCCTTGGCGAGTTTCTTTAACAGTTTTCCAAGTTTTCTTTTATCCAATGGTTTTCGGGAAGAGATAGTTTCCTCAATAATTTCATCAACCTTGATATTGTTTTTACGGGCAAATGTTTCTAATTCAAAACGCTGATTGGCACAATTTTGCAGGTCTGTGCTAACCCTGATATAAAAATAAGTCGTCATTCCTAATCCTTTGATATTACATTTTTATTTATCAAAGGATTTATATAGAATAGATACCCGTTTAGATTATCTATATATATTCATCAATTTTAAACTATGATAAGATTATAATTATGCAAAATTGATATAAAGGACTTGATATGGCATACATTTTTATGGACGAAAGTGGTGATTTAGGCTTTGACAAGAGTAAAACTCATAGTTCAAAAAACTTTCTTATAACCTTTTTCTTTTGCGATAATCCTAATCCGTTTGAAAAAATTGTGAAAAAAGCTTTTCTTTCTATGCCTTTGGATAAACAAAAAAATCATTGTGGAACACTTCATGCCTGTCATGAGCATCCTAAAACTAAAATGAAGTTATATAATTTACTGAAAGAAAAGCAGGACTTTTCAATTATGGTCATTCGCTTAAATAAGTCAAAAGTGTATACAGATTTACAAAATGAAAAAAATATCCTCTATAATTATATAACAAATATTTTATTGGACAGGATTATTAGTAAGAAATTGTGTAATACCAAAGAACCGATATATTTTATCGCATCACAAAAGGATACAAACAAATATTTGAATAAAGTATTTACAGATTACATTATAACAAAAGTCAAAAACAGAATAGATTTGAAGTTAGAAATAAAATCAGCATCAAAGCACAAATGTCTTCAAATTGTAGATTTTCTATCTTGGGGAATATTCCAAAAATATGAGCATAATGATGAGAGTTATTATGAAATGATAAAAAAGTTTATTGTTGAAGACTACTTGCTATTTAAATAAAAAATACAGGAGACCTTACGAACTATTTACGAGGAACATTCAGAACCCCATCCGCAAGGATTTACTCCTGTTAATTATAATGTAATATATAAATATAAAAAAATCAATAACTTTTCTTAAAATATAGCAAAATTATCTGTATATAGAAAAGATTTACAAAGAGCTCATAAAATTTTTGAGTTTCTTTCACTTGGCGTTTGATGTTTTCTAATCCTTTGATATTACATTCTTATTTATCAAAAGATTAGCGCAAAATAAATGCCCGTTTATATTGAATATATGATGGCAGTATATAAACAGGTATTTCCGAAGTCAATAATTCTTTGGAAAACGAGCAATTGTGTGAATTTCAGCAGTTTCATACACCTCTTTAATAAGCCCTGAAAAAGGCCTCTCCATAAACGGGCATTTATGGAGAGTGTTATGTCTGAACCGATTAAATCTTTCAAAGATGTATTAAATAAATTTAGAAAAGAGGCAATTTCTGAAAGGGACAAGGGATACAAGTTTGAAAGATTGATGAAATCCTATCTCCAGGTTGCTCCTGAATATGCAGGACGATTTAAGGAGATATGGCTATGGGAAGAATTTCCATATAGAAGAGATTTCAGCGGTAAGGACACAGGCATAGATCTGGTTGCTATGACAATAGAGAGGGATTATTGGGCAATACAGTGCAAATGCTATGCGGAAGACGCCTGTATAGATAAAGGAGGTGTAGACTCCTTTTTATCCACATCAGGCAAAGAGTTCTTTAATGAAAATATGGAAACCACAAGATTTGCATACAGATTGTGGATTTCCACGACTAACAAATGGAATAGTGAAGCGGAAAGAACTATCAAAAATCAAAATCCGCCAGTTTTAAGGATTAGCCTGTCAGATTTAGAAAACGCTTCTATTGATTGGGATAATTTGGTTAAGGGCAATGCCAATGCGCTCAAACCCAAATATCCATTAAGAGATCATCAGCGAACGGCCATGGAAAAGGTGCATGAGTATTTCAAAACTGCAGACAGAGGCAAGCTCATAATGGCCTGTGGCACAGGTAAGACATTTACATCGTT
This sequence comes from uncultured Azospirillaceae bacterium, assembly GCA_964410325.1. GTDB lineage: Bacteria > Pseudomonadota > Alphaproteobacteria > RF32 > CAG-239 > CAAFZY01. Next base: position 26,385 of record CAYPFN010000017.1, on the reverse strand, counting down.
AAAAATTGCGGAAAATGAGACCAATGGAAACGGCTTGGTGCTCTTTTTAGTGCCGTCAATAGCTTTATTAGGTCAAACTTTAAGAGAATGGTCTGCTCAGGCAGATACGCCGATACACCCAATTTGCATTTGTTCAGATGCAAAAATATCACAACAGAAAGACGGCGGCGGAAGTATTGTTGATTTAGCTTTACCTGCATCCACAGATGTTAAAAGCATTAGCCGGCAATACCTTTCTGCCAGGAAGGAACAGGCTGAAAAAGGCGGAATGATTGTTGTGTTCTCAACATATCAGTCTATTGATGTTATTTCGGAGGCTCAAAAACAAATCAATCAACAGGAAAAGGATTCCTGTATCTTTGATTTGGTTATATGTGATGAAGCGCATCGGACAACGGGTGTTATCTTAAATGACAAAGAAGAAGCATCATTCACCAAAGTTCATGATAATAATATTATCAGGGCTGGCAAAAGACTGTATATGACGGCTACACCACGGTTATATACAGATGCCAGTAAGAAAAAGGCGGAAGAAGGCAATGTTATCCTGTGTTCAATGGACGATGAAAACTTATATGGCCAGGAAATATACAGAATTGGTTTTGGAGAAGCCGTTAAAAAAGATTTGTTGTCAGATTATAAGGTTTTGATTCTGACCATCAGAGAAGACCAGATCCCCATTGCCCTGCAAAATGTTATTAAAGATAAGAACAGTGAAATAGACACAGATGATGCCAGTAAATTGATAGGTTGTATAAATGCTCTGTCTAAAAGGGTTTTAGATACAGATGAATCATTTAATGATGATAAAAAGCAAATGCACACAGCTGTGGCCTTTTGCCAGAACATTAAAATCTCTAAGAAAATTGCCGATATGTTTAATAATCACAAAGAAGATTATTATGATTCATTAACCGGGGAAGAGCGGGCAAAATTAGTCAGTGTAATGGCAGACCATATAGATGGTTCTATGGGTGCGAGTGAAAGGGCAGATAAATTATCGTGGTTGAAAGATGTCTCGCCGGATAGCTCGGATTGTCATATTTTATGCAATGTGAAATGTCTGTCCGAAGGGGTTGATGTTCCATCATTAGATGCGGTTATGTTCCTGTCTGCCAAAAACAGCTTGGTAGATGTTGTTCAATCTGTTGGCCGTGTAATGCGTAAATCCAAAACGACTGATAAGAAATATGGTTATATTATCATTCCTGTTGTTGTTCCGGCAGATATTCCACCTGAAAAAGCATTAGATGATAATGAAAGATATAAAGTTGTCTGGTCTGTATTAAACGCTTTGAGGTCTCATGATGACAGATTTGATGCGGAAGTCAATCACATAGACCTGAACAGGAAAAAAGGTAATCGCATTAAGGTCATGGGTCTTGATGATGGTCATTCGGGAACGGGAGGTAATGGTGATAGCGATGTAAAACAGTTAAGTCTTCCATATTTGGAGAAACTGCAGGATGCCATGTTTGCCAAAATGGTTAAAAAGGTTGGCAATCGTCAGTATTGGGTAGAATGGGCAAATGATGTGGCACAAATTGCGCAGAGATATATTGAACGTATCAACCGTCTGATTACAACAGATGAAAAGCATAAAAAAGTTTTTGAAGAGTTTTTAGCAGGTGTCAGAAAAAATATAAATCCATCAATTTCCTCTGATCTGGTGGTGCAGATGTTGGCTCAACATTTGATTACTCAGCCTGTTTTTGAAGCCTTGTTTGAAAATTATTCGTTTGTTGCCAATAACCCGGTTTCCAAATCATTACAGAATATAGTCGCTTTGCTGGAAGAACAGGCATTTGATAAAGATACGGAAGTCTTAAACAAATTCTATGAATCTGTGAAAGAAAGAGTGAAAGGCATAGACAATGCCGAAGGCCGGCAGAAAGTTATTGTAGAGCTGTATGACAAATTCTTCAAAACAGCATTTCCCAGGGTTGTGGAACAGTTAGGCATTGTTTACACCCCGGTTGAAGTGGTGGATTTTATAAATCAATCTGTGGCCAAGGTTTTGAAAAAAGAGTTCAATCGCAATCTGTCTGATGAAAATGTGCATATTCTTGACCCGTTTACCGGAACAGGAACATTTATTACCAGAATGATACAACAGGGTTTAATTGATAAAAAAGACTTGCCTCGCAAATATGCCAGGGAATTACATGCCAATGAAATTGTATTGCTGGCTTATTATATATCATCAATAAACATTGAAAACGCTTATCACGATGCTGTCGGTCTTGAAAATGGCTATAAAACTTTCAATGGTATATGTCTGACCGATACTTTCCAATTAGGTGAATCTGATAATGCTGATGAACTCTTCTCAGATATGCTTCTGCAAAACTCCGAACGCGTAATGGAGCAGAAAGAACTCCCTGTCCAAGTGATTATCGGCAATCCTCCTTATTCCGTAGGTCAGAAAAACGCCAATGACAATGCCCAAAATCAGAAATACCCTAAATTAGATGGCAGAGTTGAAGAAACTTATGTCAAATACTCCAAAGCCGCAAATAAAAACAAAATATATGATACTTATATCAAAGCATTCCGCTGGTCATCTGATAGACTTGATGAGGAAAATGGTGGAATAATTGGTTTTATCACAAATGGTATCTGGTTAGATAATAATAGTATGGATGGTTTTAGAAGGTGTTTGGAAAAAGAGTTTAGTTCTATCTATGTGTTTAACTTGCGCGGGGCTATTAGAGGAAAATCAAAAGATGCATCAGCCAAAGAAGGGCAGAATGTCTTTGATATTATGACAGGTGTTGCCATTACAATACTTGTGAAGAAACCCAAACAGCAGACAGACAAAGCAATCATTTATTACCACGATATTGGTGATTATCTGAAAAGAACTGAAAAATTTGAAATCTTAAAACAGTTCAAAGATATCAGTAATTCTGAAATAGATTGGAAAGTCTTAAAACCCAATGAACACAATGATTGGTTAAACCAGAGAAGTGATTTGTTTGGGGCTTTTATACCTATTGAACCAGATAAAAAGTTCAATCATCAGAGCAAAAGTGTTTTTACATTAAATTCTTTGGGCGTTAATACAAATAGAGATGCATGGGTTTATAATTATTCAAAAGATAAATTGAAAACAAATTCTCAAAATATTGTAGATTTTTATAATAAAGAAGTAAAACACTGGGTTGATATAAAAAATGTAAATAAAACAGCAAAATTAGAAAATATTATATCATACGATAAAACCAAAATTAGTTGGAGTAGTAGCCTTATCTCTCATTTACAAAGAGGAAATTATGCTAATTATGAAGAAGAAAAAATAGTCTTCTCAGTATATAGACCATTCTCTAAACAATATCTGTATAAAGGTGATAAAATGATTCACCGTATAGGACAGTGGGGAGAAATTTTTCCATCACCTGACCACAAAAATATGTGTATTTGTGTTTCTGGAATTGGTGCTAATAAAGATTTCTCAGCTTTAATTGTAAATCAAATAGGTGATTTACAATTAAATAGCAATTCTCAATATTTCCCGTTATACTATTATGAAAAAATTGATGGAAATGTCGGCACTCTCTTTGACCAGGGTAAGGAAAACTATGTCCACAGGGATGGTATTACTGATTTTATCTTGAATCTGTGTAGAGAACGTTATGGACACAAGGTAAGCAAAGAAGATATTTTCTACTATGTCTATGGTTTGCTCCATTCCCAAGATTACCGGGAACAATTTGTGGCTGATTTGAAAAAAATGCTTCCGAGAATACCATTGGTGGATGTTCCTGCTGATTTCTGGGCATTCAGCAAGGCGGGTCGTGAGCTGGCAGAATTACATCTGAATTATGAAACTGTGCTGCCATATCCTGATGTGAAGGTTATCGGGGCAGAAACCGGGAATTTCCGTGTGGAAAAGCTGACCTTTGGTAAAAATGGCAAAGATGTTGATAAATCTGTTTTGGTCTATAATTCTTATATTCGCATAGAGAATATTCCATTAGAAGCTTATGATTATGTAGTCAATGGCAAATCCGCAATAGAATGGATTATGGACAGATACCAGGTCAAGACAGATAAAGATAGTGGTATCACTAATGACCCAAATGATTGGAGTTGGGAACACAATAATCCGCGCTATATCCTGGACTTGATTTTATCAATCATTACAGTCAGCATTAAAACAATGAAGATTGTTAATAGCTTGCCCAAACTGGATTTGAAATAATAAACAGTCTTTTTAACTGAACAGGCAGGGCCATACTCTGCCTGTTCTACTTCTCAAAACTTTCCTTATATCTATAATAGATTGGCTTGGTAATACCATGCCTTAATATTACCTATAAATACCACTCAATAAGTTTCTCTTCTAACTGAGGATATTTGAGCTTTGCAAGTGATTTATACAGTTTTTTGATGGGGAGGCTATCTCGGTGAAGATAATTTTTAGCACCAGCTCCTTTTCCTTCCCATCCGCAAAGAATATTAACATCTTCTTCGCTAACTCCCAGAGCGCAAAATTGACTTCGTGCTGTATGCCTGAAAGAATGAAACACTTTTTTGTTATCTGTTAGTTTGATTTTGTTATCAAGATAGTATCTAAAAGCCTTACTTATTATGCCAGCATACCTGTTTTTTTCTGAATAGGTTAGCGAGTCAAACAATCTTTCCTTTTTCAGTTTTCTCTGTTGTTCAATTTGTTTGATCAATCCTAATTGTTTCAGCATTGGATGTATGGGAACTCTTCTTTTAGAGGGAAAGTTTTTAACGGATTGATTTTCACCAGCATCGTCAATACAAAAATAATCAATTCCATCATCATTTTTTATATCTTCAAGCCTGATTTGGCATATTTCGTTTAAACGAGCACCAGAATAAAGACTAATTAAGGGAATCCAGAATTTTGCATTATCTCCATTTTTAAACCGTTTAAAATAGGTTTTACGATTGAAGATAAGGAGTAAGTCCTCGTTGGTAAATGGTTTCCAGTTATTTTTATTCTTATTAACAATCGGCTTCGTGATAATATCTGCCATATCATCGTTTAAAAGTCGTTCTTTTCTACAATATTTCAAAAATTCTTGAAAGATAGTCAGGTATTTGCAGATGTTGGTGGCACTCATAACTCTGTTATCATTTAGTTCTACTTTTTCTGGGAGTAGAACATCCAGCAATCGTTTGCCTGGGTTTCTTTCCTTCCATTTTTTGGGAACTCTGTAAATTAGTGTATTAACTGCCTTGATGTTATCAAAGTTTATATTCTCAACATATTGAACATCCATCAATTCAAAAATGGTTTCCAAACAGTTTTTCTTTTGTCTCAAAGTGCTTAAAGTGGTGGTTCTTGAATGCATGGCAGGACGAATCATATTTTCAAAAACATCTTCCCATTTGGTTTTAGTATTAAAAGCATTAGCAATATCTTGGTTCTTTTGTGCTCTCATTGCTTGTAATAAATGCCTGATTTTGGGATTGTTTGTTCCTGTCCTTTTATCATATTTTAATCGTTTAATTTTTTCCTCGGTGTATTGCTCTATATCCTTTAAGGAGCGGATAAAGCTCAGCATTTGGGCTCCTCTTTGAGTGTTTTCGTCATTGCCCATGAATTGGAAGAAGCTAGCTCGTTTCTCCAAAACCTCTTCGGTGATTCTTTTGGAGGATAACTTTGTATCCGGTCTTTTACCTATCCAATCTATAAACTGCCAAAATAGCTCATTAACAACATGTCCCAAATAATTAAAGTCGTCTGATTTATATATTTCATCAGGTAAGGTGAGGTCATATTTTTGATTTAGCTTATCAACCGCTTTCTGGGTGAATAGCCCAATGTCTTCAAAATTGACTTTGCCCAAGCGGATAATTTTATAGTTGTTCTCAATAAAATCTTCAATGACACGCAGCCTATATACCAAAATCTGGTCAAATTCCTCATCTGTTAAAATTACTCTATTGCCTTTTATTTCCATATTCAATTCTCTTAAAGACGCGATATATAGGTCAATCTTAAAAGATTCGCGTCTCAATTTTGTTAGAGCTTCATAGTAATCCTTTGTGTTTAAAGAATATCTGAATTCTTGACGTTTAACCAGATGTTGAATGCATCTTGGGACTGCGACTCTTATGTAATAAGTATTTTTCCTGACCAATAGTCTCGGGTTGTTATTTGTCATCTGCTGTATCACCCTGCTGAAATTACCGTGATACAGTAGTTAAATAAAAAGCCTAACCCATCATAAAAACAATGAGTTAGGTTTTATTCTTGGCTGGGGTGGCTGGATTCGAACCAACGAATGTCGGCACCAAAAGCCGATGCCTTACCACTTGGCGACACCCCAATATTTGTGTTTCATATATCTACGGTAGTTTTTTTTATTTTGCAAGACTTTTTTTTGCAGTTGAACTAATTTTTTATGATTTTATTTAATTTTAATCGGTTGTTAAATGTTTATTTTTTGTTTATACCTTATAAAAACATCTTTTCTGGCCTTTGTTGTTATGTTTCAACTTCTTGTTTGGGGCAGGGGTTGAGGTCTGATTATTTACACTTTTTTCTGTTGATTTAGAGTTTTCATCTCTCATTGAAGAACTGCTTGATGCATTGGTAGATGAAGATTTATGGGAATGATATCCGCAACTCATATTTTCCTCCTAAAATATATTATTAAATACTAAATTATGCCAAATGGTAAAATCGATATAATCAGGAAAAAAGCAGTGGCAAGCTGGTTATTGGTTGATAAATGTTATGTGATTGCTTTTTACGAAAAATAAAGGATGATTTTGTAAGCTTTAATCTAGAGAAAGCTTTTGAGGAGAAAAAGAATGCTGTTGCTGAAACATCTGCCGATATGTTCATTTAATGAAAATATTGCCTTTGTTAACAGGCAATGTACAGCTTATAAAGTTGATAATATTCAAAATATGACATATGTGGAAATTCACGGCGGCGCTGTGCCGGTGAGGGCTTTTTTGAATATCGTCGAAAATAATCGTTTGGTGAAGCCCGGCGAATTGGCTTTAAATACCGAAGCTTTTCGGGAAGTTAGTTTACCGGAAGGAGCCAGAGTTTCCATGGTTTTGACGGAAAAGCCACAAAGCTTGGCTTTTATACATAAAAAAGTTTATGGCAATATGTTGAATTTTAATGAATATCAGGCAATTGTCAATGATATCCGAATGCATCAATATGCAAATATTGATGTCGCAGCTTTTCTTACAGCCTGCCATTCCTTTCTGACACCGACGGAAGCGGTTTCTTTAATCGAAGCCCTGACAAAGGAACATAAGTTATATTGGGATGAAGAGGATATTGTTGTTGACAGCTGTTGTCTTGGAAATATTCCCGGCAGTAATACGGATTTAATTATTGCGGCAATTGTGGCCGCTTATGGGTTACCGATGCCGAAAATGATTAGAGATGGTGGAGATGTATCTGGCATGATACGGTTGTTTACCGATATAGATAAAAAAATAATTGAATTACAAAAGATGGTTAAAAAGAATCGAGTGGCTGTTGTTAATGACAATATTTTACCGGTATATAAAACTTTGTCAGTATTACGGGAGGTGAACCATTATCTTGGTATTGAGGATGAAATATTTGCCGCAATTGAAATGTTGGCGGCAAAGGTTTCCGCAGGAATAACGCATTTAGTGGTTGATGTGCCGGTTGGATCAGAGACTTTGGTTAAAAATGCACAAAGAGCGGTTTATGTTCGTAAATTTTTAGAGCATGTCGGTGATTTGTTGGGTATAAATGTTGATGTTGTGGTAACCGACGGACGAGAACCGGTAGGCATGGGTGTGGGGGCTTTATTGGAGGCTCGGGGTGTTATGCAGATTTTACATAATAAAGAAGATGCTCCGAAAGATCTGAAAGAAAAGGCCTTATTCCTAGCCGGTCGGATTTTGGAATTTGATCCTAAACTGCGTGGTGGACAGGGATATAATGCGGCCAAGGAGATATTGGCATCTGGCCGGGCTTTGCAAGCATTTAATCAGATTATCAAGGTACAAGGGAAAGCAGATTCAACAGATATGGGAAGGTTGGTGCATGATGTTTTGGCGACAAATAGCGGAAAAGTTTTAACGATTGATAATAAAAATATACGGAAAATCGGATTACTTGCCGGTATGGGGCAATATCCTGGCGCTGGTTTATTTTTGATAAAAAAGACAGGAGATATAATTGCTAGGGGGGATGTTTTATATCGGATTTATGCCTGTCATGCTGATGGATTAGCTTTGGCAAGCTCTTTTGCAAAAGGAAACAATGGCTATGAAATCGGAAAGAATAATAAATAGAAATATTCCCGAGATTTGTGATAGGTACTCAGTTCTATAATAAAAACGTGGCATATTCTGTATGTTTGGTTGTTTTTTATACTTATTTGACTAATCTGGAGAGAAAAAGCTCCGACATATATTTGCGACAAAGCAAAAAAAATGCCTTTGAATTTTTCAAAGGCATTTTTTTTGTGAAATGGTATTATTTCAAAGCATCAATTGCTGCTTGAATACCTTTCGGATCAACGGTTTGAAGTGCCTGACCATTCAGAACCAGGGACGGAACGCCGTGAATTTGAAGTTTTTGAGCCAGGGCAGCGACATCCTGAATAGTCTTTTTAACCTCTTCAGAATTGACGTCTTTTTCATATTGATCCATATCCAAATCCGCTTTCTTAGCAAATTCATTAATCTTATCTTCCGTCAACAACTGAGGGTTAGCCAGCATTGCGGTATAAACTTCCAAGAATTTGCCTTGTTTGTCAGCAGCCAAAGCAGCTTGAGCGGCATACTTTGAAATCGGAGCAACAAACGTAATCGGTTTAAAGACAACTTTTATATCCGGGTTAGCTTTGATAATTTGTTCGATTGTTGGAGCTAATCTCTTGCAATAACCGCAGGAAAAGTCAAAGAATTCAACCAAAACAACTTTAGCATCTTCCGGGCCGACAAACGGTGTATTTGGATCATTGTTAATTGCTTCAAGGTTGTCAGTAAAGAGTTTGGCAGCTTCTCTTGCCTGAGCTTCACGCTGTATTTGTTCATATTTCTGCAGTGCATCAATAATGATTTGCGGATTTTCGTTTAATACAGATGAAATTCCTGCTTCATTAGCAGAAGCGACAGCTAGCTGATCGTTTTTCTTGGTGGCCATAACAATAGCTACAGCGGAAACAACCAGTGCCAAAAGCGATAAGTATAAAGAACTTTTATTCATGTTATTATCCTTACAAATAATTTGCGTTTAAAACAAATTTAATTTAAACAATTATTTATTCATTTACAAGCATAATTTTATGCATTATGTTAACAAATGATCTTTTTATGATAGGGGTTGGAAATGTTTAATGTAAAAATTTCTTTGTTTTCCCATACCAAAGAACTGGAGCAGAAAATTGACGCTCTTCATGATAAAATTATTGAAGTATCTATGATTTTTAAAAAAGCGGTTAATACTTTTCTTAAAGAGAAAAGAAGCACGGCGTACCGCAAATCAAGCAAGGAAATCAAAATAATCGAGCACGATGCCGATGTGTTGCGTCGTGATATCGAGAATCGCCTATATTCTCAGAACCTTATTCCGGATTTTCGCGGCAATGTTTTGGAACTTGTGGAAAACTTGGATAAGGTCATTAATGAGTTTGATGAAGTGGCGCATAAATTTTATATTGAGCAGCCAGATATTCCGGAGAAATATCATGAACGGTTTAAAGAGCTTGTGGCGCAAGTCTGTGAGTGCGCCGAAAATCTAGCAATGGCTTCGCGGGCATTTTTTTATGATTTATCGGCGGTACGGGACTATTCCAAAAAAGTCTATCTTTTGGAACATGACAGCGATAAGACAACGGCTTCTTTGAAAGAGGGAGTTTTTGCTTCGGATATGGAATTGGCGCATAAGCTTCAGCTGAATTCCTTTTTAACCGAAGTTGCGGATATTGCCGATTTGGCGGAGAATTGCATTGATCAACTGTTGATTTATGTGGTTAAGAGAGATATTTGATGGATTTTGGCTATTTGTTTTTTTTAAGTAGCGGTTTGTTTTTAGGTTGGTCTTTAGGCGCAAATGATGCCGCTAATATTTTTGGTACAGCCGTCGGCACCAAAATGGTACGTTTTAATACTGCAGCTGTCATCGCCTCGATTTTTATTATTTTCGGTGCGGTTTTGGGCGGCGCCGGAACTACTGAGACCTTGGATAGCCTTGGCTCGGTTAATACTTTGCCAGGGGCTTTTATGGTTGCCTTGGCAGCAGCCGTTACTATTTACTGGATGTCGCGGACAGGTTTAAGCGTTTCGACTTCGCAGGCGATTGTCGGTTCAATTATCGGTTGGAATTGTTATTGCGGCGAATCGACTGATTTTGCGGTATTCGGCAAAATTTTCGGGACATGGGTGTTCTGTCCGATTTTATCCGGTGTTGTTGCGGTTTTTCTTTATTTTGTTTTGCGTTGCTTTATCCATTATTCGCACATGCATTTGTTGCGGCAGGATAGTTATGTGCGGGTTTCCTTGATTGTGGTGGGCGCTGTGTGCGCTTATGCTTTGGGAGCAAATAATATTGCCAATATCATGGGTGTTTTTGTTGATTCGTCGCCATTTACAGATTTTAAGGTAGGTGATATCGTTTATCTGTCTCGCATTCAAATTCTGTTTTTACTGGGCGGGATGGCTATTGCCGTCGGTATAGTTACTTATTCGCATAAAGTGGTGAATACGGTGGGGCATAATATGCTCAGGATGACGCCACTGGCGGCTTTAACGGTCGTTATGGCCCAGGCAGTTGTTTTGTTGTTGTTTTCATCGCAGGGACTGCGTGATTTTTTACTTTCGCATTCCTTGCCGGCGTTTCCTTTAGTGCCAGTTTCAAGTACGCAAGCCGTTATAGGGGCAATTTTGGGGATCGGGTTGTTGAAAGGTGGCCGTGGCATTAACTGGGGAATTTCCAGACGAATTATTATCGGCTGGGTTGTTACGCCGTTGATTGCTCTAATTATATGCTTTATATCTCTGTTTTTTCTGGAAAATGTTTTTAATCAGGAAGTTTATGCATATACGTTGGAGGCTTTTTAATTTCTTGACATGAAAAAATAGTATGATAATGTAATTTACGTTATTATAAATTATGTAAACTTTTAAAATATAATTATTATGAACACAAAAAATTTCAAATTCCTCGAATACCAGGAGATAATGCGTAAGGTGTTTGCTGAGGCTGAAGTTGAACTGGAAACACCTAGGGCGAAGAAATTGATGCGACCTTATTTGGAAGGGCGGATTTTTGATGCCTTGAGTCCTGAGGAGCTGGATATAGTTTCTGAAGAATTGGCCAGATGCTATAGCGGAAAAGAAAAGGTTGGGAAACTCCTTAAAACAAAAGTTTTTGAAAAATTTTACCAGGAAATTGGGAAATTAGGAGTGAATATAGAAGCTGATGATACTATTTATCAGGCGGCTTTGAAAATTTATATATTCGCCCGAAAGAAAAAGATTGGAAAGATAATTCAAGAACTTAAAAAATGGGAGATTAATAAAGAAGATTTATTTCCGGAAGTTAAACAGTTATGAAGAAAAACGCTCTGGTTGACAGAGCGTTTTTCTTTTTTTAAGAGGTATGAAAGCATAAGATTATTCTGTTTTTTTTAAATTTTCTATAAAGTTATCCAAATCCTGCATTGTGTATTTTTTTTCAACAACTTCTGTCGGTGCTGATGCCGGATTGTTTAAAAAATCGGTTAATGCCTGCATATTTTCAGGAGCCCCTTGTGATAAATCATTTTCTGCCGAAACCTCGTTTTCCAGCGAAACAGTTTCGGTGGTTTGAGGTTTTTTTCCGATACCGCGTAATTTGGTAATGGCATTCAATAAATTTTTATCAACCATTATATGCTCCCCGTTATTGGATGCCCCAGAATTTTTTGGCCAAAGCCGCACAACCTTCTTCGCCATATGCTTCTTTGATGTCGGATAACATTTCGCCCAAAGCTTCTGGTATGGTATCTTCACAAGGAATCTCTTGAACTCTGTTTACTTCACACATATATGAATTTAAGATTTCTTCATTATCATTGGTTTCAATCATCATGACTTCCGGCGCATTGAATATTTTGGCACGAATATCTGGAAGTAGGTTAGTTAGAATATAAGCTTTTTTGTTATTGCGGATTAAGATGGCGCAGTTGCGTCCATCATAGGCAAGTAGAGCAGTTTCAATTGGTTCATCTTCAAGTTTCATATTAATGCCTATTTGTCCTTCATTTTCTAAAACTTCGAAATCGTCAACCCAAATTTTTTCAATATCCATAAATTTTCTCCTTAAATTAATGTGTTTATAAAGTTTTTATCGTGTATTATTTGCTTTGGCATAAGCAACTTTAAACCATGCAGAAGAACTTTGTCTGCTAGTATTTTCGATGTTTTGTTTAGTTTGTTCAATCTGTTTATTAATGCTTTTTCCCGCTTTGGAAAGAGTGTTGGTGACTGCTCCGTAAGCACGTTCTCCGCCTTGGCGCAAGGCAGAGGTGATTTTTTTACCGAAGTTTTTACCAGCATAAGTCACTTTTGTTGCTTTGTCGGAAATAAATTTTTTAGCGTTTTCTGTACTGACCTTGATAATCGTGCCTGCTTTTTTAACACTTTCGGTAGCTTTTTGTGTACCAGCAACAACTTTTCCAGCGGCGGTTCCTGCGGCATAAGCAAAGGCATGGGCCGTCGCTCTGGATACGGTTCTCACAGGTTTTACAGCATTGGTAACGCCGTCTTTGGCAACTAACAGCCCATAATGTACGGTGTCGATTTTACCTTGCACGGATTTTGAAATTTTATTAAAGAAACCTTTAAGCTTTTTCTTGCCACTTTGAAGTTTTTGGCCAGTATCATAAGCTTTGTCTTCTATGCCGTTTTTAATCTTATAACCAAAGTTTACCACACCTTCTTTGACGCGACGTACTGTAGAACGAACCATCTTTTTGTTAGCCGTCAATTTGTCATCAAATTTTTTGTATATGCTTTTTGCTCCGTTTAAGAATGTTTGGGCATTGGTTTTAACAACATTGCCGATTTTATTGGTACCAGCAACAACTTTTCCAGTGGCGGTTCCTGCGGCATAAGCAAAGGCATGGGCTGTCGCTCTGGATACGGTTCTCACTGGTTTTACAGCATTGGTAACGCCGTCTTTGGCAACTAACAGCCCATAATGTACGG
>CAYPFN010000017.1:0-13103 GCA_964410325.1 uncultured Azospirillaceae bacterium | reverse complement strand
CATCAAATTTTTTGTATATGCTTTTTGCTCCGTTTAAGAATGTTTGGGCATTGGTCATGACACGTTGACGTTGTTCGTATGCTCTTTTCGCCGCTTTATATTCTGGACTGTCTTCAAAACCTGGCATGACGCACCTCCTAATAATCGCATTATATATATGTTCATTATACATTATTTTTTACTTTTTTCAATTAAAAAAGTTTCAATTAAAAAAAGTGGATTTTTTGGGGAAAATAAATCATTACAAAAAACGTAGGTCAAATTTTTATTGGATGATAGTCTGTTATAAAAAATTGAGTGAAAAAGTATTGATAGTACTTGATGTTCACGTAAAATCCGGTACAATCGGTTTAATTTTTGAGTTGTTAAAGTTTTAGGAGAAAAGATAAAATGTCAAAAATTCTCATCACTTCCGCACTGCCTTATATCAACGGTGTGCCACATTTGGGGCATATGATTGGTTGTTTGCTGCCTTCTGATGTGTATGCTCGTTTCATGCGGATGATGGGAAATGAAGTTTTGTATATAGTCGGTACTGATGAGCATGGCACGACTTCTGAGGTCGGCGCTTTAAAAGCAGGCATGGATGTTCAGGCTTATTGTGATATGAATCACGAACGCCATTACAAAACATATAAAGATTTTGAACTTTCATTTGATTATTTTGGGCGCACATCTTCCGAGCAAAATAAAGAAATAACATATCATATTTTTGAACAACTGGATAAAAATGGTTTTATTGAAGAAAGGACGGTTAAGCAAGTTTATTCGGTTGATGATAAAATGTTTTTGGCAGATCGTTATATTACTGGAACCTGTCCGTACTGTGGCTATGAAAAGGCCAGGGGCGATCAATGCGAAAATTGCACGAAGGTTTTGGAACCAACGGATCTTATTGATGCGCGTAGCACGATTTCTGGAAGCAAAAATCTGGAAGCGCGCGAGTCAAAACATTTATTTTTGAATTTGCCAAAAGTTGAGGGGCGGCTCCGCGAATGGCTTAAAACTAAAGAAGCGTTTTGGCCGGAAGTGGCTTATTCAATTGCCCAAAAATGGTTCAAAGAAGGTTTGCAGCCGCGGTGCATTACCCGAGATTTAAAATGGGGTTTTCCGGTTAATAAACCTGGTTATGAAGATAAAGTTTTTTATGTATGGTTTGATGCGCCGATAGGTTATATCGGCATTACCAAACAATGGTCAGACGAAAAACCAGCGGAAAGAAACTGGAAAGACTGGTGGTATGATGCTGGAGATGTTCGTCATGTGGAATTTATGGGGAAAGATAACGTTCCATATCATTCTATTACGTTTCCCGCTACCTTGCTTGGTACTGGCGAGCCATGGACACAGGTGGATTATTTGAAAGGCTTAAGTTATCTTACTTTTGAGGGCGGCAAGTTTTCAAAATCTGAAAATCGGGGAATTTTTGCTGAAGATGCTGTTAAGGAATTTCCAGCAGATTATTGGCGCTACTGGCTGATGAGCAATGTACCTGAGGCTTCAGATGCAAGTTTTACGTTTGATTCTTTTGCGGGTATCGTCAACAAAGATTTGAATGGTGTTTTGGGTAATTTTGTATCCCGGGTTTTAAAAATGATAGCTTCTAAATTCGGTGATGAGATTCCGGCCGGCGGCGAAATGACGGCATTGGAAAAAACATTGATTCAGACTTTGCAAAAACGGGTTAATGATTATTTTAAATATATGAAAGGTATGGAATTCCGCAAAGCTATGAATGAACTGCGCGCCATATGGGTGGAAGGAAATAATTATATTTCAACGGCTGAACCTTGGAATGTGATTAAGGAAAATTCTGACCAGGCGGCGGCAATTTTGCGGATTTGCATTAATTTAATCCGGGTTTTTGCCATATTAAGTATGCCAGTTATGCCGGAAATTGCTGCAAAAATGATGGAAAAGCTCGGGCTGGATGCGGATGATATACCGCTGCTGACTGATTTTGATGTTGAAAAAGAAGTTGAAAGTTTGCAACCCGGACATAAATTTGATGTGGGAGAAAGTTTGTTTGAACGTATTACGCCGGAAAGGCTTGAGGAATTGAAACATACATATGGAGGCAGTAAATAATGGAGTTGGATCGTTTAAAAGACATCAGATTGCGCGGGATCGGAAAACTGTTGCACGTGATGGTGATGATTATAACTTACCCATTGCGTCATTTCTTTAAATTTTTGGCGTTTTTAATCGTGTTTGTCGTTATTCTGGCGGCAATTCCGATGATACAAGGGGTTCGTTATACGGATATTCCGGATTGGTATCTGTTGCGGTATGAGCGCAAGAAGCCGGAATCAGCATCTGTGTCGGAACAACAGGTTGTGTCGCAGCCGGTAAATGTGACTGTTGATATTAAGGAAGTGGAAGCGCCGAAGATTATCAGGAAAGAACCGGCTACCGCGCCGGCAGTTAAGCATGGTCCAGGTCTGCGTCAGGCATTCATACAAGCGGTGCCTGAAGAAAAAATTGCCGTGCCGCGCCGCCAGTATCCGGTGATGAATATGAAACCAGGTGCCGAACATAGGCGTCCGCCGGCAGAGAAAAATTTTTCTGCATCAGCACATCGACCCGCTGGTATCGGTCCGGAAGAAAAACACAGCAATATCGATTTGCCACGTCCAGAAAATAATCTGCATTATCGGAAAGATGAGAGTCTGCCGTTGGTGTATGAGGATAATCCGCAAAAAGTTTCCGGAAAGACTTTTGTGTTTAGTGCTAATGAAATGTCAGTTGGTGACACGTATATTATTTTATATGGCGTGTATACAGATCCGCGCAAATATAGTCAGAATAAGGCGCATGAATATGTGAAAGAGCTGGTTGACGGTAAAATGCTTGAGTGTTATGTCGTGGCTTATACGTATCAAAATATGGCAACAGGCATTTGTTTTCTTGACGGTCGAAATATTAATCAAAATCTAGTGGATGCCGGTTTCGCTGATAATATCGCTTTGTAGATGTTTAGGAATATGTGACAGCCGGGGTTGATGATTAACGGCTTTATCCTTTCTGCGCTTGGGGTAAGTATGGTTGTGCCAGTATGGTTTGACATGTATGGTTGTCCGGATGGAAATTCACTGTTTGTCATAGCTATGTGGTTTGTTAGCTTGTTTTAAATTTTATGGGATATGATTTTGTAACATCTGTTTCCGTAGTGGTTGTCAGTATTATCGGTATCGGTTTCGGAATCGTTAAATCAATCGGCCCGATGGGAAATTGCGCGTTTTTTCGCCGATGGCGAAATATGTTCTGAGTTTTGTCATGCTGTTGGGCAGATTGGAAATTATTGCGCTTTTAGTTGTTTTAACGCACACGCTTTGGAAGCGATAGTTTATGGTTTAATCTGGTTTTTAGATAATTTAAAATATAAATGCGGACGGCGCTGGATAAGTTGTTTGTTGTCCGTGCCGAATCGATTTCGGTTATCAAATCATTCAGGCTTAAAGATTTTTCTTGGGCAATAAATAAAAGTTCTTGGTAAAATTCTTCTTCAAGCGTCAGACTGGTATGATGGCGTTTAGCAATAATAACCGATATTTTTTTCATGTTATTTTTTTCGGAAAGTATCAATGGAGATGACCTCTGCCGGAGTGCCACCGTTATCGGACGGACGGCTGTGGATTTCCTCTTCCATGTCTTCCAGACTTGAGGCTTTGGGTTGGTTATCCAGGTTAAAACTCAAACCGAATTTGGCATAAGGGTCGGCAAAATACGTGATGGCGGCAAACGGGATGACCAATCGGTGCGGCACGCCACCAAACACCAAAACAACGGAAAATTTATTTTCACCGACTTCAAGATCCGAGAACTGATGCTGCAGGACGATGGTCATGTTTTCAGGATATTGAATTTTAAGCATTTGCGGAATTTCAACGCCTGTAATGTCTGTTCGGAAAGTGATATAAAAATGATTGTCACCGGGGAGGCCCTGTTCAGCAGCGATTTTTAAGGCATCAATAACAACGCCGTGCAAATGGGTGTTGATAAGTTGATCATAGTTGATTTCTGATAAAAATTCCCGCATGTTTTTCCCTGTTTGTTAGTTTGTTATGCGTTTTATTATAAAAGTTTTTATTCCAGAATCAACTTAAAAAAACAAATGAGCCGTTCTGTTGCTGGGCGGCTCGTTCCCCACTTTTGGCAAACCAAAGCCAAAAGAATTTTTTTTGTTGCTATCGCTTAAATTAAGCAGCTACGGCAACAGGTGCAAAATTATCATTTGCATTCATTTTTTTTGAACCGATAACGGTGGTATCCCGCCGGACACAGCAAAGTATCTTTACTATATACTGTCAAACCTGTTTCACCCCCGCAAAAAAACGCATAAAGATTTTTGTACTTGCAATTTTTTCGTGTACTACTTTGTGCATACCAGCAAAGAATTGTGGTGCGACAAAGCCTTTCTTTAGTTTTCAAGGATGCAGACGCAACAATTTTTTATGGCCTTGTTTTTTACATTTGTACAGTGTCTTGATATAAAATTGGTGGAGGTGCCGGGTACTGCCCCCGGGTCCAATATACCTATTTCATACCGCCTCTAGTGTCATAGCCATTTTCACGGCAAAAAGCAGTGTAATTTTTTTTTGATAAAAATGCAAGTAGATTTTAAGCTATACCTTTTCGATTATTACAGATATTTTTTAGTCAGAATAATTTGCAATGCAATCATTGTCAGGAAAAATGCGAGCATCCCGATATAAAAGCCGGTGAGTTGCAGTAGATACAAAAAAGTGCAGAGCGCGATATACAGCAGGCTATTAAAACGCATTCCGGTCTCGAAAGAAAGGTTTTTCTGCGCTATGATGCAGGCAAGTCTGTTGCAAAAGGTGTAAAAAATGACAATTATAAAATTTAAAATGAAAAGAATTAATGTTCCAGCGGCAATAAATATCAAGGTAAACCAGCGGACGGAGGTTTGCATTATTTGGGTATAGTCTTTTTGTGGCAGATCAAAAGACTTTGAGAATTTAACGGATTTAACTTCATTCCCCCTGACGGTATAAGCATGAGAACGGCTGAGATAAATGCCGTCTTTTAAATTATCGGTATTTAGGGAATCCTGAGTGGTATCTAAAACAAAAAGAAAAGATTGTTTATCATTTCCGGCTAAATTAATTTCTTTGATTGTATTTTGCGGGGCGACAATCATGCCATTTTGAATGGAAAGCGGCAAAATTTCATCCGCAACAGCTTGTATGGCGGGAATGGAATCAAGCAAAACCTGGCGTGAAACAATGCCGTAATAAGCGGAAATTATAAAGGCAAAAGCAAAAATCAAAAAGGCGCCGATGCCGCGACCGCTTTTGATATAACCGATAATTTTATTCATGTGCTTCTCCTTTTTTAACTTAATTTGCAGCTTTGATATTTTTAATTATATTATATTTTTTCCCAAATCAATGGACTCGTCATGATGAAATCAGGTGAAAATCAGAGAAGATGCAGTTTGTATATCGATTTGAAAGTAGAAAAGCTGTGGAAAAATATCGTAAAAGGTATAAAAAGTATGATTTTTGTAATGATTCTTGTAAAAAAATGTTTTTTTGTTTGACTTAAATAAAAAAAGTCGTTTCAATTATGAGTGTGAAAAGCAGAAATGCTCACAATGTTGTTAATAATTTTATTAGAGGGAGTCCTTACCGTGAATAAAAATGAACTCATTTCTAGCGTAGCTAGCGCAACTGGTCTGACAAAAACTGATGCAGCTAAGGCTGTTGATGCTTTTGTAGCTTCTGTTACAACTGCTTTGAAAAAAGGTGATGAAGTTCGCTTGGTTGGTTTTGGTACTTTCGCTGTTGCCAAACGTGCCGCTACGACCGGCCGCAATCCGCGTACTGGTGCTGTTATCAAAATTGCAGCTCGTAAACAGGCTAAGTTCAAAGCTGGTAAAGCTCTTCAGGAAGCTGTCAATAAATAATTGGCGATTTCCTTATTTATATATAAGGCAAGACCAATATGTTTTGCCTTATTTTTTTTGTTTTTTTATAAAATGTTTACCATCGGCATAAAAAATATTTTTTGCTTGATTTATTAAAATTAATTATGTATAAGTCATCTGAATAAATAAAACGGGCGCTTAGCTCAGCTGGAAGAGCATCTCGTTTACACCGAGAGGGTCGGGAGTTCGAACCTCTCAGCGCCCACCAGTTAGAGCTTTGAAATTAATAGAGAATTTCAAAGCTTTTGTTTTCTCCCAAGCAATAGATATTGTTTAAGCTACTAAATAGCTACCAATGGCGTAGCGTGGTGCTTTATATGTTGATAGGATTTTTTACGTATTTTTATATTTGTTCAATTTTTTCTTTTTTGTTGTATCATCAGACGCTTCTTTGTGAAAGGCTTATTTGAGAAGCTTTTATTAATATGCTAAAATCTATCTATTGATAGGAAAAGAAAGGAATATAAAAATATGAGTGTTTACGGGTATATTCGGGTAAGTAGCGATAAACAAGATTGTGCTAACCAGCGTTTAGGAATTGAGCAAAAAGCTAAACAATTAAACTATGAAATTGACCGCTATATAGAGGACAACGGGGTGTCCGGTATTAAAGAGCCAGAAAAGCGGGCTTTAGGCGGTTGTTTAAAAAAGCTAAAAAAGGGCGATGTTATTATTTGTTCTGAATTATCACGACTAGGGCGAAAGCTATTTATGATAATGCGGATTTTGGAGCATTGTATGCATATTGGTGCTAAAGTTTACACGGTTAAGGACAATTATGAACTTGGGGACAATTTGCAAAGCAAGGTTTTAGCATTTTCGTTTGGTTTATCTGCAGAGATAGAAAGAGATTTAATCAGTCAATGCAGAAAAGCGACTTTGTACGGCATTATTAGAAAAAGCACTTAATGGCGACACAAAGTCCTTTGAAATCATATGGGATACAATAGGCGAAAAGCCGGTTAACCGTCAGGAAGTTACGCAGATTGAACCGCCTGTAATTATCGATAATATCTCTTGTTTTGTGAGAAATTTGCAAAGGTTTATGGTTTTAATCTAAACGGTCATTTAGATTATCTATGAAAAGCAGTCTAATAAGCAATTATAAAAATAGAGTTAATCCCAAGATTATTATCTGATTTTATTAGGATTATTAGGATATATAAACACATAAAATTATTCTCTAAAAGCGCCTCTTCATAAATGACTATTTATGGAGAGAATATGATAACGGTTGGTGATTTGTTTGCTGGTATCGGTGGAATAGCAATGGGATTACAACAAGCAGGATTTAAAATTGTTTGGGGAAATGAAATTGATAAAAATGCTTGCATTACATATACTAGTAACTTTAAACATCGAATGTATGAGATGGATATTCATGACCTTAATCCAAATGATTTATCCAAAGTTGATATGTTAGCAGGAGGTTTTCCTTGCCAAGCATTTTCTATAGCAGGTTATAGAAAGGGATTTGATGATATACGAGGTACGTTATTTTTTGAAATAATGAGATTGACAGATGTTTTAAAACCAAAATATTTATTTTTTGAAAATGTAAAAAATTTAGAAAGCCACGATAAAGGCAACACCTTTAGAGTTATTTTAAATGAATTAGAAAAAAGAGAATATTTTGTTAAATACAAGGTATTAAATACCTGTGAATATTCTAACATACCTCAAAATAGAGAACGAATTTATATTGTTGCCTTTAAGGATAACAAAATATGTGATGAATTTAATTTTCCTGAAAAAGTTAAAAGCAGACAAGGTATCAATGACTTGTTAGAAGATAATGTTGATGACAAATATTATTATACAGACAAAGTGCCATTTTATCAGGAATTAGAAAAACAAATAATAAGAATGGATACAGTTTATCAATGGAGACGTGTATATGTTAGAGAAAATAAAAATGGATTATGCCCAACTCTAACAGCAAACATGGGAATGGGTGGCCATAATGTCCCATTGATTAAAGATAGTAAAGGAATCCGAAAACTAACACCGAGAGAATGTGCAAGATTACAAGGTTTTCCAGAAGATTATAAGCTACCAAATATTGCAAATTCTGCATTGTATAAACAAATGGGGAACTCTGTTTCTGTTCCAGTTATTGCATCTATTGGAAAGGAAATTATTAAAGCTATAAAGAAGGTTTGATGGATGTTTTATGAAGAGCAAACAGGTATAGTTCAAAATGAGTATAAGCAATTATTGAGAATAATTGGTTCGTTATCAATGCTCTCAAGTGATAGTAATGTTCCATATCTATATTATAGAATGGCAGAAAATATTTTTTGTAAAGCATTTAAAGCAATAAATTTATCAAGAAGTGATATATCAATAGATGCCTCAAAAGGAATATATGGAATAGGGTTAAAAACTTTTTTATATAAAAATGGATGCTGTACAGAAAAAATTGCAGAATTTAACAAACAGAGAAAATTATTTTCATCAGATGAGTATGATAATACATTAAATCTTATTAAAACTGTTGCAGATTTAAGAAATGAGAGAATAAGAACAACCGTCAATATAACAGGTGTGGATATAAACAAATTATTGTACCACTGCGTGGTAAGAAATGAAAAGCAATTTTTATTATATGAAACTAAAATGGATTTAATTGATATTTCTAAGATTCGGGAGGTTCGCAAAAGTACAGACAATACAATTTATTTTAATGACGAACATAATGAATATTGTTTTAATCTTTCAAAATCAACATTATTTAAAAAGTTTTATGTTAAAAGTATTGATGATTTTGATGTTCCAATTTTTGAAGATCCATACGAAATACTATATAATTTACTAAACGATAAATTACCAATTATAAAAAGTAGTACAAACATTGTACCTAGTACAAATATTGTGGCAAGGGTTATATTACCATTATATTCTACAAGAGGAAAAATTAAACATGTACCTGATAGAAGTGGTTTAAATCAATGGAATGCAAAAGGTCGTGTTAGAGATGTAAATGAAGTTTATATACCAATTCCTGCTTGGATACATAGAAATTTTCCACATTTTTTTCCAAGCCGAGACATTCCTTTTAGATTATTTTTACCAGATAGTAATAAGACCGAACTATCTGCAAAAGTGTGTCAGGATGGAGGAAAAGCTTTAATGACAAATCCAAATAAGGATTTAGGTAAGTGGTTATTGAGGCAAGTATTACACTTAAAAGAAGAAGAATTACTAACGTATGATATGTTAGAGAAAAAAGGAATAGACAGTATAGAAATATCAAAAAACATGGATGGAAGTTATAATATAAATTTTAAGAAACTTGGATGTTATGAAGAATTTGAAGCAGATAATAAATAATAATTACTTTTCAAATTATTTAATTGGCTGTAATTAAACAGCCAATTTTTCTTTATATCTGTAATAGGTTGGTTTGTTTGATACTATACTATCTAAAGATGACTATATTATGGCAAAATAATTTATTGGCGGAACAGTTGGTAGTATATTAAATACCAATAGAATTCTTATAATGGAATGTTCTCCTCTATTCATTTCTTGACCTTATTCCGGTATATTATATTATATTATATTGTATTATATTACATTATATTATATTATATTAGTCTCGCGTTTGTTAAAAAGCTGTAGAAGATTGTTATCAATTGTGTCCTGCTTTTCTTTGAAGCTTGTTATTTGGGAGTTCTTCACTAAAACGACTACATTTGAATAAGTGGTTGAATTATAATCGGTAAAAGACTTTTAATATCGTTAATATTATTTGATTTATCTATATTTTTCAAATCTCTTCAAAGCAATTCAATAACAAACAATATTCCACCTGCATAAATATCTTCAATAGATAAATGAACAGATTAAGTTCATAAAAAAATCTGGCGGAAAGTTATTTCTGATGAAAAACTTTATTATATAGATTAATGAAACATTGGGAGGAAAGAACTTGTTTGGGCGGTAATGCTTAATTTTTTGTAAAAAAGCGCTTGACAGTAGAGGTTTGAGAAGTTAGTATGCGCACACTTGCTTAAAAGAGAATCTCTTTTGGGCAGGTGTTTTGTATTAATTTAATTAAACTTTTAAGGAAATTTGTGATGCCTACAATTAATCAGTTAATTCGTAACTCACGAACACCAAAAGTGAAGAGAAACAAAGTTCCGGCTTTGAAAGCTTGTCCACAAAAACGCGGTGTTTGCACAAGGGTTTATACAACAACCCCGAAAAAGCCTAACTCGGCTTTGCGTAAAGTGGCACGTGTACGCTTGACAAACGGCTTTGAAGTAATCAGCTATATCCCTGGTGAAGGTCATAATCTTCAAGAACACTCAGTGGTGCTGATTAGAGGAGGCCGTGTAAAAGACTTACCTGGTGTTCGCTATCATATTATTCGCGGTACCTTGGATACGCAAGGTGTGTCTAAACGTCGTCAACGTCGTTCTTTATACGGCGCTAAGAGACCTAAATAGGAGAATGCCAGATGTCACGTCGTCATAGTGCTGTAAAAAGAAATGTACTGCCTGATGCAAAGTTTAATGATAAGGTAGTTGCGAAATTTATTAACAATGTTATGGAAGATGGTAAAAAGGCCGTTGCGGAAAAGATTGTCTATTCGGCTTTTGATATTATTGCTTCCAAATCAAAACAAGATGCTTTGAGCGTCTTTTCAGAAGCTGTTGAAAATGTTAAACCTATGGTTGAGGTTCGTTCACGCCGTGTCGGTGGCGCCACTTATCAGGTGCCGTGCGAAGTTCGGGCTGACCGCCGCCAGGCTTTGGCAATCCGTTGGATTATCGCTGCGGCTAAGAAGCGTTCGGAAACGACCATGACCGACAGACTTGCCAATGAATTGCTGGATGCTTACGCTAATAAAGGCGCGGCTGTTAAAAAGCGTGAAGATACGCATAAAATGGCTGAAGCCAATAAAGCATTCTCACACTATAAATTCTAAGCAAAGAGGTTTAAGAATATGGCTCGTACACATAAATTGGAAATGTACAGAAATATCGGCATCATGGCACATATTGATGCTGGTAAAACCACGACAACCGAGCGTATTTTATATTACACTGGTATGTCTCACAAGATTGGTGAGGTTCATGACGGTGCGGCTACGATGGACTGGATGGAACAGGAACAAGAACGCGGTATTACAATTACATCCGCCGCGACAACCTGTTTCTGGAAGGGGCATCGTATTAACATCATTGATACGCCGGGTCACGTGGACTTTACGGTTGAAGTTGAGCGTTCGCTCCGTGTTTTGGACGGTGCTATTACGGTGTTTGATTCGGTTGCCGGTGTGGAACCGCAGTCCGAAACCGTATGGCGTCAGGCCGATAAATATGGTGTTCCGCGTATTTGCTTTTGTAATAAAATGGACAGAATCGGTGCAAACTTCTACCGTTGTCTTGATATGATTGTTGACCGTTTGGGTGCCCGTCCGTTGGCAATGCAGTTGCCGATTGGTGCTGAGTCTGAATTTAAAGGCATGGTTGACTTGATTAAGATGAAAGCGATTATCTATACTGGTGATACGGCGGATTCTCCGATTGAAGAACGTGAAATTCCGGCAGAATTAAAAGATAAAGCTGAAGAATATCGTGCTCAGCTGGTTGAAATGGCTGTTGAACAAGATGAACAGGCCATGGAAGATTATCTGGAAGGCAAAGAAGTTTCGGTTGAAACTTTGAAAAAATGTATCCGTAAGGGTACTTTGGCTCAGGACTTTGTTCCGGTTTTCTGTGGCACGGCATTTAAAAACAAAGGTGTTCAGCCACTGTTGGATGCGGTGATTGATTATCTTCCTTCTCCGGTTGATATTCCGGCAATTGAAGGCGTTAAGCCGGGTACAGATGAGGTTATCGCCCGCCATCCGAGCGACAGCGAACCTTTATCGGCTTTGGCTTTCAAGATTATGAACGATCCGTTTGTGGGTTCTTTGACCTTTACCCGTATTTATTCTGGTATGATGAATGCTGGTTCTTATATTTACAATTCGGTTAAGGATAAAAAAGAACGTGTCGGACGTATGCTGTTGATGCATGCTAACAAACGTGAAGATCTGAAAGAAGCTTATGCCGGCGATATTATCGCTTTGGCGGGTTTAAAAGATACCACAACAGGGGATACGCTTTGTGATGCCGCGCATCCGATTGTTCTGGAAAATATGGAATTTCCGGATCCAGTCATTGAGTTGGCGGTTGAACCGAAAACCAAGGTCGATATTGAAAAAATGGGCTTGGCATTGTCGCGTTTGGCCATGGAAGATCCTTCATTTAAAGTTTCTTCCGATCCAGAAAGCGGTCAGACTATCATTAAGGGTATGGGTGAACTGCATTTGGAGATTATTGTTGACCGTTTAAAGCGTGAGTTTAAGGTTGATGCAAATGTCGGCGAGCCTCAGGTTGCTTATCGTGAAACAATTACAAAGCCTTGCGATATTGAATATACCCATAAGAAACAGTCTGGCGGTGCTGGTCAGTTTGCGCGGGTTAAGATTAAGTTTGAGCCGACAGAAGACCATACCGGATTTGAGTTTGTCAATACGGTTGTCGGCGGTAATGTTCCGAAGGAATATATCCCTGGCGTTGAAAAGGGCCTGAAGAGCGCTATGGAAAGCGGTGTTTTAGCTGGTTATCCAGTAACAGGTGTTAAATGTAACCTGTATGACGGCGCTTATCATGAGGTTGACTCAAACGTTATGTGCTTTGAAATTGCTGCCCGTGCAGCTTTCCGCGAAGGTATGCGTCAGGCAGAACCAAGACTGTTGGAACCGATTATGAAGGTTGAAGTTGTTACCCCGGAAGAATATATGGGTGATATCATCGGTGATCTAAATTCTCGCCGCGGTCTGGTTAACGGTATGGATCAGAGAGGCAATGCCCGTGTGGTTGACGCATTTGTTCCTTTGGCCAATATGTTTGGTTATGTCAACACATTGCGTTCGCTTTCTCAAGGACGTGCTCAGTTTACGATGCTTTTTGATCATTATTCTGAGGTTCCGAGAGAAATTGCCGAAACAATTAAGAGCAAAAATGCTTAATATATAAATCTGGGGCGGCTAGTCCGCCCTTTGAAAAGTTTTAATTTTTATTTGGAGTAAATTTAAATGGCGAAAGAGAAATTTGAGCGGAGCAAGCCGCACTGCAACATTGGGACGATA
>CAYPFN010000016.1:0-32919 GCA_964410325.1 uncultured Azospirillaceae bacterium | reverse complement strand
GTTTCGAAGATTTTAAAATAAAAACAACGTTGATAAGATTATCAACTTAAAAAAAACAAAGCCCCCCGCATAAAATGCGGGGGTGCTTCATGTGTAGGCATAACTTCTAAAGATGCCGATGAACGCCTTTAAAGCGTAATACTGCCTGACAAAGCAAAATTACGGGCTGTTTAAATCCATTGTTAATTGTTCCGATAATTGAGCTTGATGAAGTTGATTTTTACCTTTTACGCTGTTCGGTATTCTTGCCTGTTGTGTCAATATAATACCATTTATGCTAAAATTTCTTGATTGTAATATTGACATTTTTGTTACGCTATTTTTCATATATCAGCAAACTGCTTTTACTGTTAAGAGATCCTATAAAATCTTATTACGCTTATTTTGGATAGTTTTTACTAACATATGAACATAATCTGAGTATGCTTCCCTTTCTATGATTCCCCCCCCTTTTCTCATTTATATAAAACCTTTAATATATCTATCCATTTATATCCACAAAACACTTTGCAACGATACTTGGTAATAAAAATGATATAATATATTCCCTTATCGCCTGTGATATTCTTTCCATGTCAGTTTTTATAACTGTTCTTCAAATAAGTTGTTTAGCATTCTGACAGAGGACAAAACTTTAACCTATGTCGCTTTGTCTTCCTCAGCGCTATAAGCTTTTGGGAATCAGTAGCCTAGCTGGCAGTTCTCTTGACACAAAAAAACCTGCAGCTGCAGGTTTTTTTATATTACAGAATTAATCCTCGCTTTCAAGCGACGGTTCATCATCACCCATCATCTCGGTGGTCAAATGACCGGCATCGGCACGTATTTTATTTTCAATTTCTTCGGCCGTTTGCGGATTATCCATCAAAAACAATTTGGCATTTTCGCGCCCCTGTCCCAATTTTTCACCTTTATAGGAAAACCAGGCGCCGGATTTTTCAACAATACCCGCTTTAACACCTAAATCAATTAGTTCGCCGGTTTTGGAAATTCCTTCACCATACATGATGTCAAAATCGACTGTTTTAAACGGTGGCGCAACTTTGTTTTTAACAATTTTGACACGCGTCTGGCTGCCGATAACATCATCCTTATCTTTAATTGCGCCAATGCGACGGATATCCATGCGAACCGACGCATAAAACTTCAAAGCATTGCCGCCGGTCGTGGTTTCAGGATTTCCAAACATTACGCCGATTTTCATGCGAATCTGATTAATAAAAATAATCAGCGTATTCGAACGGGAAACCGTTGAGGTTAATTTTCGCAAAGCCTGGCTCATCAAACGCGCCTGTAGTCCCATATGCGAATCGCCCATTTCACCTTCTAATTCTGCCTTCGGTACAAGAGCAGCCACCGAATCGACAACCAGCACATCAATAGCGCCAGAACGAACTAAAGTGTCGGCAATTTCCAAGGCTTGCTCACCAGCATCTGGTTGTGAAATTAATAAGTTTTCAATATCAACGCCGATTTTTTTAGCATAAGAAGGATCTAAAGCATGCTCGGCATCAATAAATGCACATGTGCCGCCCTTTTTCTGCGCCTGAGCAATAACGCTTAACGCCAGCGTGGTTTTACCGGAACTTTCAGGACCGTAAATCTCAACAATACGCCCTTTAGGCAGACCGCCGATGCCTAAAGCAATATCTATGCCTAAAGAACCGGTCGAAATTGCTTCAATATCAATGTTGGTACTTTGCCCCAGGCGCATAATCGAACCTTTGCCAAAAGCCCTCTCAATTTGGCTTAATGCCGCATCTAACGCTTTATCTTTTTCCATATTATACTCTCTTTCCAAGTTAAAGTTATTATAATTTATGTTCTGTTTTTGTTCTTTTTGCAAGCACTGTTTTCAGTTATGCAAAAAAAATATTAATGTTCTTCTCGAGAAACACCGGAGATTATTTTTCCTTTCGCTCGGCGCCATGGTTTCACCGGCCGTCCGCCGGCCATTATCCGCTTCAGGTTATGCCGATCAAGCTGTTGGTATTCTTCCAAAGCCGCGGTAAAAACGGCGCCAAAAATGACTACCGCCCAATACAAATACATCCAAATCAGCATCAGCGGAACGGCGGCTACCGCACCGTAAAGCGTTTTGTATGTATTGTTTTTAACCATAAAAAGAGCAAAACCATTTTTTAAAACCCAAAACAGACACATGGCAACAAATGCGCCGGCAAGAGCATTTAAAAACCCAACTTTTTTATTGGGCACAAAAACATAAATACAGCTTAAAACCAGCCAAGTCAGCAAAAACGGCAGAATACTCCCCAAAACCACCTGAATTTCAGGAACTGTCTGCAAAACATTATTAAAAGTAGCAAAACCTTTTAAAGAAAAAGCGGTGCCCAACAGCAGCGGGCCTAAGGTAATGGTTGTCCAATAAAGAGTTATTTTGGTGGTAAACCGCCGTGGCCGCGTAACCTTAAAAATAAAATTGAAACTATTTTCAATGGTAGATAACAACAAAATAGCGGTCAATGCAATACCAACAACGCCGATGGTGGTTAATTTGGCGGTTGCATTAATAAACTGGGTAAAATACATACTGATGTCTTGTCCGGCATCAGGAACCAGATTTTGCACAATCATATCCTGAATTTGCTCCCGCACGTCACTGAAAACCGGAAAGGCTGAAAACACGGCTAAAGCGATTGCCAATACGGGAACAAGCGCTATCAACGAAGTATAGCTCAAAGATGAAGCGACACGCAAAACCGTATCATTTTGCGCGCGTTTTATAAGAAAATACAAAAAATCACGAATTTTTTTGCAGGTTTCTAACATTCTAGTTTTCCAACACATTGTTTTAAATCTCTAAAAAAAGGTTTACAAATTTAATTTTATTAGATAAATAACCTGTTAGCGATAATCTATAAACAAAATAACTTAATTAACAATAACTGTATATTAAAATTTTTAATAACGCAAAGGAAAATATTAAAATGACTAACGTTACTCCTCTGATGGCCGGGAAAAAAGGCCTGATTATGGGTTTGGCCAATGACCATTCCATTGCTTGGGGCATTGCCCGCGCATTAAATGAACAAGGGGCGCAGATTGCCTTTTCTTATCAAAGCGAATCATTGGAAAAAAGAGTTCGTCCGCTGGCAGAACAGCTCGATTTTGAACCAACGCTGATTAAATGCGATGTTTCTGATTCTGCTTCGGTCGAATCTTGTTTTAAAGAACTCGGCAATAAATGGGGAAAAATTGACTTTGTGGTTCATGCCATTGCCTTCTCCGATAAGGATCAGCTTAAAGGACGTACAATTGACACGACTTTGGACAACTTCTTAAATACAATGCATGTTTCCTGCTATTCATTTTTGGAAGCTTGCCGTGCCGCTTCGCCAATCATGAATGAAGGCGGTTCTATCGTAACTCTGACCTATCTCGGCGCCGAACGCGTTTTGCCCAACTACAACATTATGGGTGTGGCCAAAGCCGCTTTGGAGGCTTCAGTTCGTTATGCTGCTGTTGATTTGGGCGTTCAAGGCGTTCGCGTTAACGCCATTTCTGCCGGACCGATTAAAACATTGGCCGCAGCTGGAATCGGCGATTTTCGCAAAATTTTACGCTGGAATGAATTAAACGCACCGTTAATGCGTAATGTTACCCAAGAAGAAGTCGGCCGCGCGGCTTTGATGCTACTTTCGCCTATGGGATCTGCCATTACGGGCGAAGTTGTCCATGTTGATAACGGTTATAATACTATTGCCATGATGAGCCTGCATAATATTCAGGAAACGGCAAAAGTTTTAGCCGAATTTTAGTTTGGTAACCAATTTTTAAAGGCTCGTTTTAATACGAGCCTTTTTTTGTTGTATAAATACGGAACATTTTGCGCCAATCAATATCAAAGGCACAATTTTTAGCACTGTTGTAAGTTTGATGTATTTGGCGGATTTCTTTTATCATGAAGTTTTAACACAATGTATAATTTTGAGCGTATGCAGTGCATACGTTTATTACGGATATCTGGTACTTAAGCAGTAACGCACATTCTCCAGCATAATAAGGGAAACGTTTTTTATATGCTTTGCAGGAATTATTCTATTCCCGATGAATTTAAACTAAGATATCCAAAAAGGTCGTGCAGGTACATACTATGCGGAAAGATAAAAATATGTACGAACAGCCACACAAAAGAAAAACAACGCGCAAACCAAACCAGACGATTTTTTTGATTATATATCCACCAGCCAAGCATAACCATCAAATTATCACAAAGCAAACGATTGCTCCAATGCTCTACGCCTTGTAGCCAATAAGCCACCGTTTCGCCACACAGACCAACCTCAAGATAATGTTCCAAAGTTTCCCACATATAAGCAATCAGCAATGTTAAAATAAAACTGATGCGCCGTTCCAAAGTTTCTGAAATTTTTTCTTTTACGATAACTTTTTTTGTAAACCAAGTTGTAAAACAGGCAACCGATATGCCCATAATAATATGTTCAATTGACCAAACATCAAATGAAGCCTCGGTTTTCAACCCCCATAATACCATAAGCGATTTAGTCCATTTCTCGTTTTGTTGTCGGTATTAAAACATTATGATTTTGCGTATTGCCCGTTTCAAGATTAATCCTCTGCGCGGTAGGCGAAATACGGCTATGATAGCTATGGTTGCATGGATCTTGGTATGTTCCTTGGGCAAGTTTATGATTAAATAATCTGAGATTTGTTTCTACCAGTTTAGTATCTTTCCCTTGTTCTTTCATTAACGTTATTGTGTTTTCGACTTCTTTCGGCGTGACTAAAAACACATGATTATTCCAGTAATCGCGACAAGCGTCATTAAATTTTTTCTGTTCTGGCGTACTTTCCGGCGACTCTGGACGTGGAAACGGCATACCTTCATCTCCGAACATAACTGTATAAATACCAGCTTTTCCAGTAGGTCCGTAAGGACCGTATACGGCATGAACGACATTGGTCTTAGGCATGTCTTCCGGCCGAACAAGAACCGCCTTTATTGCGCGTTCATATTCTGTGCCGACATCTCGTGGCAGACTAAAAATTTGCGCATCATTATTTAACCCTGATACAGGCACCACGGCATCGGTTCCGATTTTTTGTGGCGCTTCAATACCGAAAACCACTCTTCCGGGATTGCCCTTTTCCTCTATCATTTGGGCATACTGCTTATCACAAGCATTTAAAATTGCTTTCATTTTATCTTTTAAATTTGGATACGCTGCTTTTGATCCCGGAGTTAAAGATGTATTATCAGTATGCCGGGCTAAATGTTCTTCATTTTCTGCTGCCGGCTCTAATGTTAATTTTTCAGTCATGCTATTTTTCCAATTAAAACTTTCTTATAGCTACAATATATACGTTTTGTTTTCTTTTATCAACGTTTTTTTATGGCTTGATATTCAAACCATTTGGCGATTTTTAAATAGCGGAAGTTTGCTAAAATCATAGATTGCATAAAACCTTGAGTTCCGAGCAAAAAGTATCTCCTTATAAAATAATAGCGCAAAAATTGACGTGGAAATTCCGTATATAAACGCAATCGGGAAAAACGGCGCTGTTGGGCTATGGCTGTCCGGGCTAATTCAGAGCTGTGCAGATTATATTTTGCAGTTGCCTGTTCTAAACTCAAAAAACAATAATGATGAATTTTACCGTTTAATTGGCCAATTGGTTGTCCGTAAGCGACTTTAACGCGATCCTTATTGTATAAATCCGGCGGCATATGGGCAAATAAGCGGTTATAAAGCCGTATAACATTAAAACTTTGAGCAAACCGGCGCGGTTTTTCATCTTGCAAAAACATGTTGCAGATTTTGACGTTATAGGCCTTGAAAGGCGGTTCACTGCGTTTTAGCCCCTTGATTTCTTTGATTAATTCATCAGATAAAACTTCATCGGCATCCAGCATTAAGACCCAATCGTTGGTACATTTCTTTTCAGCAAAAGATTTTTGCTCACAATAACTAATCCATTTATGATGCAGGACTTTTGCCTTATGTTTTTTGGCAATAGCAATCGTTTTATCCGTACTACCGCTGTCAACCACTACAATCTCATCCGCCACTTTAGCTGCAGCTTTTAATGTTTGTGTCAAACGTTGCTCTTCATTTAAAGTTATTATATAGACCGATAATTTCATCACTTTTTATTCGTAACAAATTTATAAACACTGCTTAACTTTTTAGTTTTTTAAACGAAATGTCAAGACTTTTGTTCATCTCGCAAGGTTTATGTTATACAGCACTGCCGATACTTATTCAATGGAGACATTCAGAGGAACGTAACGTCTGTTCATGGAAACGGACAGTTTGCAATTACAGAATTAGAAGCTTATCTACGGACGCAGAATGGAAATAATACGGTATATACCGTTGGAAAACGCCGCAGGGATACTCTTTTCCGAATAATCTAAAATCAGCACAAAGATTCCTGCTGGTTACTGTATTTTTTAGCTTGAAAATTTAATCTTTAATGATAAATTATCAGGCGATTAAAAGTTTACTCATGCCCGTGCGGGGCGGTCCGCACATCCTTTGCCGTCGTTGACATTTGGCAAAATTCGGCAAAGGCGTAACTTTTTTATTAAAGGAATGAAATATGGTAGTTCGCGTAGGTATTAACGGTTTTGGCCGTATCGGACGTTTGGTTTTTCGTGCTGCCCAGGCCAGAAATGATATGGAAATTGTCGGTATTAACGATTTAATTGATGTCGATTATATGGCTTATATGCTTAAATATGACACTATGCACGGTCGTTTTAACGGTACGGTTGAAGTTAAAGACAGCAAACTCGTGGTTAATGGTAAAGCTATCCGCGTTACGGCTGAAAAGAATCCGGCTGATTTGAAATGGGGCGAAGTTCAGGCCGATTATGTCGTTGAATCTACCGGCTTGTTCTTAACAAAAGAAAAATCCCAAGGCCATATTGATGCTGGGGCTAAGTATGTGGTTATGTCCGCGCCTTCTAAAGATGATACGCCGATGTTTGTCTGCGGCGTTAATACCGATTCCTATGTTAAAGGCACTCAGTTTGTTTCTAACGCTTCTTGCACCACAAACTGTCTGGCGCCGATTGCTAAAGTCTTAAATGACAAATTTGGCATTAAAGACGGTTTGATGACCACTGTCCACTCCACAACGGCTACGCAAAAAACCGTTGATGGTCCGTCCGTTAAAGATTGGAGAGGCGGACGCGCAGCTTCGGGGAACATTATCCCATCTTCAACTGGTGCCGCC
Source organism: uncultured Azospirillaceae bacterium (assembly GCA_964410325.1). GTDB lineage: Bacteria > Pseudomonadota > Alphaproteobacteria > RF32 > CAG-239 > CAAFZY01. The sequence continues at coordinate 25,695 of CAYPFN010000016.1, read as the reverse complement.
AAAGCCGTTGGCAAAGTTATTCCGGCATTAAATGGCAAATTGACTGGTATGTCCATGCGCGTTCCGACTTTGGATGTTTCGGTTGTTGACTTAACAGCCAACTTGGCAAAACCCGCCACTTATGAAGAAATCTGCCGGGCCATGAAAGAGGCTTCGGAAGGCGAATTGAAGGGTATTTTAGGTTACACTGAAGATGCTGTTGTTTCTTCCGACTTTTTGGGCGATCCGCATACCTCTATTTTTGATGCCAAAGCTGGTATTCAATTAACCGATACTTTTGTTAAAGTTATCAGTTGGTATGACAATGAATGGGGTTATTCCAACAAAGTTCTTGACCTGATTGCCCATATGGCAAAAGTTAACGGCTAAGGTTTATGATTTTTCCTCGTTCGGCGGTGGCTTTTGTTTGTTAATAATCTTAAGCCTGCGCTGACGGGGATTTTTGTTATTAGATTTGAGGATAATTTAAGAATGCAACAATACAGAACTCTTGAAGATTTAGATAAGCTGAATGGCAAAGTGGTTATGCTGCGCGCTGACTTAAATGTGCCGATGGATGAAAATTTTAAGGTTACCAATGATGCGCGAATCGTCCGGACGGTTCCGACAATCAAATATTTGATGAATAAGGGGGCTAATGTTGTGGTTATTTCCCACTTCGGTCGACCGGAAGGTAAAGGCGACATAAAAAACTCCTTAAGCCATGTTGCTCCCGAGTTGCAAAAAGCGCTTAATCGTAAAGTTGTTTTTGTAGATGACTGCATCGGCGATAAAGTTGAAGCTGCAGTTAAAGCTATGAAAAATGATGAAGTTTTGCTGTTAGAAAATCTGCGTTTTTATGATGAAGAAAAAAAAGGTAATGTCGAATGGGCAAAAGAACTGGTTAAGCCGGCGGATATTTATGTTTCCGATGCTTTTTCAACCGCACACCGCGCTCATGCTTCTATGGTGGCGGCAGCTGAACAAATTCCATCGGTTATGGGCTTATTGATGGAAGAAGAAGTGAATGCACTGACTAAAGGTTTGAACAATCCGGAACGTCCGTTAATGGCTATTGTCGGCGGCTCAAAGGTTTCCACAAAATTGGACTTGCTTAACAATCTGGTTAAAAAAGTCGATAAACTAGTCATTTCCGGCGGTATGGCTCATACCTTCCTCAAAGCCAAAGGAACCGATGCTATTAATACCAATAATTCTTTGGTGCAAATGGATATGCTCGACACAGCCAAAGAAATTTTGGCGACCGCTGAGGCTAACAACTGTGAAATCATTTTGCCGGTTGATTTAGTGGCCGCTAAAGAATTTAAACCTCATGCCGAGCATATGACGGTTGATTTGGAACATATTCCAGCTGAAGGCTGGGAACTTTTAGATGTTGGTGAAAAAACCATCGCCCAGATTAATGCTAAATTGGAAGAGTGCAAAACCCTGGTATGGAATGGCCCTTTAGGCGTGTTTGAAATGAAACCGTTTGATAACGCAACCAATAAAGTGGCGCAAAAAGCGGCGGCACTGACAGATGCAAAAAAACTGATTTCTGTTGCTGGGGGTGGCGATACGGTTTCCGCTTTAGCAAACGCCGACGTTGAGAATAAATTTACATATATTTCAACGGCAGGCGGTGCTTTTCTGGAATGGATGGAAGGCAAAGAACTACCGGGCGTTGCCGTAATGAAAAAATAATTTTCGGCGTAATGATATTATTGCGGTAAAAGGGAGAGATGAAAATCTCCCTTTTGTTTTTTACAAAATTGAAACAAAAATTTTATAAAATTTATTGACTTTTTATATATCAAGACTAGCATGGCTATGTAGTGTTTTACATAGAACATTACTTTCTTCAAGTAAAATAAAGGAGTTTATCATGAACTATAAAACAATTTTAATGGCAACAGCTGCCGTGTTTTTGAGCTCACAGGCTATGGCTGCCGACATTACCAATCCGTTTTTTACCCCCAGCAAAGGTAAGTTTACATCAAACACAGAAGTTGGTTATTCGCGTACTAAGCTTGAAAACAAAGCTGGAGGCGATGTTGATGAGGCCTGGGTCGCTGCCGAAACTTTAGAATACGGCATTACTGATGCAATAAGCATTAATGCTACGCTTGCTAATGTTTTTGATACTTCGGGCGAATTTAACAATGATCATAACTTTACGTATCGTATCGGAGCAAAATATAATACCCGATTTAATAAAGTTTTATTCCAAGCTTCGGTTGAATACTTCACCTATGATGACCAAGATTTTTATGGTAGTGCGGGTGATGCCACTTGGTATAAAGAACTTGGCGCTGAGGTGATGGTCGGTTACGAGCTTGATTGCGGATTAACTCCTTATGCCTCTTATGCCATCAATGGTAACATTGATGATGGCGATCGTGAATTGGAACAATCAATTAAAGCGGCCGTGTATAAAAACTTTGGTGCTTATGCCCTTGACCTCGGCCTGCGTTACAACTTTAACACCCACGGCACAAATACAAATGATTTATGGGCTGAAGCAGCCGCAGACTATTATGTAACAGATAATGTTGCAGTTGGCTTATTCGGCGCATACCGAATTGACGGCTCAGGTGATAAATATATTGATTACAGCTATGATGCCGGTGCTCGTTTGAAAGTTTTATTCTAAATAAAATTTTTTCAAAAGAAAGGGAGCTTAAGCTCCCTTTCTTTGTTTTATATTCTTAAACGGATAATGTTATTTACCATTTTAATGCCTATCTTGCATCAACACCGATGGTTATATCATTACAAATTAAACCCCAATCATCTAAACTTTTTCGCATGAACAACACCACCATTTTTAATAAGATTGGCATCACCTCGTTTAAGTTTTATCGGAGAATTTTCCCCTAAATTACGTTCATAAATCTCTCCCATGTTACCTAAGTTTTCTACAGCTTGGCGCACCCACTGCGGCTTTAGCCCCAGAGACAGCCATAACAAATCATCATCACCTAGCAAATTGCGAGTGGATATATCTTCATTGCCAATTAAAATAGAAATGTTTTTTTGATTAATACCTAATTCTTCAGTTAAATACAAAGCATTAAGCGCCCATTTTAACGCCACGCGCAAACGGTTATTTTGTTGGCTGACAAAAGCATAAACCGGTTTATAGGCAAACTCTTCGGGAAGAATCTCCACGCCAGCGGCCGGACTGTCTTTAAGCATTCCTTCTAAAAGCATTCCCCGACTGGTTATTAAATCACAACGTTTTAAGAAAAATGCTTTTCGAGCTTTTTCTGGAGAATTAAACGGTAAGATTTGTAAATCAAGATTATATTTACGATTATATTCTTTTAAATTTTCCAAATAATCAGAATCGGTTGAAACACAGACCCGTTTGCCTTTAAAATCTTCCATAGATTTGGCGTCTTCTGGCATGTCTTTGGCAGCAAATTTCTGGCGATCATAGTACAAAAGTCCGATAGATTCCGCCTGCTGTTTGCCTTCAAAATTAGCAGAAAAGACGCCGCCACTTAACATGACGTCTATTAAACCACCTTTTAAAGCGCGGCCGACATTATGCGGACGAACATCAACCATTTCAAATCTGGATCCGTCGCCATATATTGCCCACGCAAACGCCCGACAGATATCGGCATCAAAGCCTTTCCATTCGCCATCTTTTTTATAAGCATATGATTTAACGCTTAAATCGCTGCCACAGCGGATAACATCCGTATTTAAAATCGGCCGCAAATGAACATCTACAGCATTGGCCGAAAAAGCACCTATAACCGAAAAAATTATTGCTAAACCTAATTTCAATTTCATTTTATTAACCATTATGCATTATTATAAAAATATCTCTTTAGCATGTTAAGGTATTTTTTATGAAAAGTAATATTTTTTTGCAACTTATCACAGCTGTTTTTATGTTTGTAAGTATAATACATCTCGCTGCCGCTACACCAGTGCCAGAAAACGAGGCTGTTGATTGGGCAAACACTACCGGTCATAAACTGATTGAAGCTCTCGGCAACACCGATTTGGAGCAAAAATATGCCGCACTAGATCGGATGTTTGAAGAAGATGTCGACACTCAGTATTTGGCGCGCTTCGTCATCGGAAAATATTGGCGAACAATGGATGAATCCCAAAAGGAGTTTTATCTTCAGCTTTTCTTGCGTTATATTTTAAGCCTTTATAAAAATTATCCGTTGAATTTCAGTACCGACAACCTTGATTTTACAATTACCTCAGCACGGATAAACGGCGACTATACCGATGTTTTCTGCTATGTTAAATTACCAGAGGAGTTATCCTCTGAAGTTTTTGATTCTATCGGCTTGGAATTTAAGGTTACAAAAAATCAGGAAAAAATTAAAATTATCGACCTTAAAATTGGCGAAAGTAGCCTACTTTTAACATATCGCAGCCGATTTTACGCCATGTTAAAAGATGTCGATGAAGATATATCCTGGTTTTTGGAGGATTTGGAAACTCTGACTGTATCCAATGAAAGAAATGTTGCGGAAAATCTTCTTCGCTGACAAGTAATTTTTATAAATTTTAGAGTTGAATTTATATTACAAGCCTTATAATATGTAAGCCGGTTTTAAAATGGAAGATATGGTTTATGAGCAATATTAAAGTCAGATTTGCCCCGAGCCCGACCGGACATATGCATATCGGCAACACCCGTACGGCTTTGTTTAATTGGCTGTGGGCTAAAAAAATGGGCGGAACATTTATGCTCCGCATTGACGATACTGATTTTTTGCGTTCTAAAAAAGAATATGAAGATTCTTTGCGAGAAAGCCTAAAATGGCTTGGTTTGGTTTGGGATGAAGAAGCCCGGCAGTCAGCTCGTTTTGAGCGCTATAATGAAGTTGTGGAAAAACTTAAAAAAGATGGGCGGATTTATGCTTGTTACGAAACGCCTGAGGAGCTTGAGTTTAAACGCAAACGCGCTTTTGCCAAAGGGTTGCCACCGATATACGACCGGCAAGCTTTAAATTATACCGCACAGGATATTGCCACTTTTGAAGCCGAAGGCCGTAAACCGCATTATCGCTTTAAGTTGCTCAAAGGCGAAATCGGCTGGCAAGACGTGGTGCGCGGAACGGTAAAATATGAAGCAGAAAATTTAAGCGACCCGATTGTTATCCGTGAAGACGGAAGCTTTCTTTATCATCTGCCGTCGGTCATTGACGATTGTGATTTCGGCATCACTCACATTGTCCGCGGTGAAGATCATGTTACCAATACGGCCTCACAAATTCAGATGTTTGAGGCAATCGGTGGCAACGTTCCAACCTTTGCTCATTTGCCGCTTTTGACCGGTAAAGAAGGAAAGCTTTCTAAGCGTTTGGGTAGCCTCGGCGTAAGAGAGCTGCGGGCAGAAGGCGTGGAAAATCTGGCAATCTGCTCTTTTTTGGCCAAGCTTGGCACTTCAGAAGCTATTGAGCCTTTTTATGCTTTGACGGAACTCGCGCAGTCGCTGGATTTTTCTAAAATCGGCCGAGCTCAGCCAAAGTTTGATGAAGAGGAATTAAGACATTTTAACTTAAAATATATTCATAACTTACCTTATGAAAATGTTCGCGGACGCATCAAAGACAGTGAAGACTTCTGGCTTAAAATCCGCCATAACCTGACTAAAGTTGAGGATGCCGAATTGTGGCACGATATCTGCAACGCTGAAATTGAACCGGTTATGGAAGATAAAAAATTGACAACCGACGCCGCCATTCTATTGCCAGCCGAACCTTGGAATGAAGAAACTTTCGAGAATTGGGTTAATGAAATAAAAATCAAAACCGGGAAAAAAGGCCGGGAATTATTCCATCCGCTGCGCAAAGCCCTAACCGGATTAGACAACGGACCAGAGCTGAAGGCGCTACTGCCACTCATCGGTTATAAGAAAACTTTAAAACGCCTGCAAGGGCAAAAAGCATAAAGGAAAAATCATGGTGCAAGTTTACCTGCATAACACCTTGAAACAACGTAAAGACGAATTTATCCCGCTTGATGAAAAAAACGTGCGGATGTATGTCTGCGGGCCAACGGTTTATGATCGGGCACATTTGGGGAATGCTAAGACCTCGGTGGTCTTTGACGTTTTGTATCGTTTGCTGTGCCAAATATACGGACGCGAACATGTTACTTATGTATCAAACATTACTGATGTTGATGATAAGATTTTAAACAAGCATAGAGAAACCGGAAAATCTATTCGGGAAATTACTGAGCAAACATACCTGTGGTATTTGGAAGATATGGGCAAACTTAATGTTTTGGAGCCGAATTATCGGCCACGGGCAACTGAATACATCAATGAAATGATTGAGCTGGTTAAACGGCTTATTGAAAACGGCCATGCCTATGAAAATCAAGGCCATGTGTTGTTTGATGTAGACTCGATGCCCAATTACGGTTTTCTTTCCGGCCGTTCTATGAAAGAAATGCTGGCCGGTGCTCGAATCGAGGTGGCGGATTATAAGAAGAATCCGGCAGACTTTATTTTATGGAAGCCTTCTGACACTAATCAACCCGGTTGGGACAGCCCCTGGGGCTACGGACGGCCGGGCTGGCATCTGGAATGCTCGGCAATGAGTTCTAAACTTTTAGGCAATGATTTTGACATTCACGGCGGCGGTTCGGATTTGATTTTTCCGCATCATGAAAATGAATGCGCACAATCAATCTGCGCCTTTGAGGGAACGCATTTCGCCCATTACTGGGTGCATGCCGGTATGCTGATGGTGGATGGCGTTAAGATGTCGAAATCTTTGGGAAACTTTCACAATGTTGATGAAATTATTTCAAAATATCCGGCAGAAGCTTTGCGCCTCTTGTTTTTAACTACGCATTATCATCAGCCGTTTAATTTTACTTTTGCCGGTTTAGAACAGGCCAAAGGGATTTTGGATAAGTTCTATAATGCGCTTTTGAAAACATCCGATGTTGAAGCCGTGTCTTGCGCGCCGAATACAAAAGTTTTGAGTGCCTTGGCCGATGATTTGAACACACCGGCGGCTTTGGCGGTTTTGCATGAAATTGCCGGTGATTTAAACAAAGCTGAAACAACTGACGACAAAGCCCGCCTCAAAGGTGAGTTGTTGGCCAGTGCAGGACTGCTCGGTCTGTTATATCAACAACCAGAAATCTGGTTTAAAGGCGGGGTCAATGACAATGAAGACGCTGAAATTGAAGCCAAAATTCTGGCACGTTCTGAAGCTAAGAAAAATAAAGACTGGGCAACAGCTGACAAAATCCGCGATGAACTTAAAACTAAAGGAATTGTCTTGGAAGACGGTCCTGACGGTACCACTTGGAAACGCGCTTAGCTTTTCTGTAAATTAAATAGATATTCCTTTGTAAACTGAGGGTTCTATTAAGGATACTAAGCTAACGGTTTAACCACGCTTATTGCGTGGAGTGGTGTTGTTCCAATACCTTAGCATTCAGCATTAAGTAAACTCGGGGTTTTCTGTAAGACCGGTCATAAACGCCGGCAGATTATGCAGCCGGCTTTTTTAATGCTTTTAACGTTATTTCAATAAAGCCTAAGCCGAGAAGACGTTTATCCGAACTAAGGCCTAATTCATAAGGAGATTTAGGATCGGCAACAGTAAAATGTAACTCTAATTTACCATCCTTCGTCAGTTTATCTTTATCAATATTCAGCGTTAAATCCGGCGACGTTTTATCAATATCAAAATGCCATTGGGCAACTTCTTTGCCGTTTACCTTAACAAATACCGTCTGCCGCGGATGTCTGATATTGATATAGGGTTTTACGTTAAAACTCAATTGATAGGCGGAAGCGTCTTTATCCGCCTCCAGTTTGATAGCCACTTCTTTGCCATTGCTCCATCTTCCCCATTTTTCATGATGGGACAACCCTGATGTAAAAATATTCTGCGTTTTATCGGCAAACAATATGTGTTTGGTATTTTTATCTGCATTTTTTAACAAAACATCTATTTTTTTATATAATTGATCTTGAGAATTAATAAACGGTAGATCCGTATAAACAAAAAAGATACGCCTGCATTGCATTATTTGTTGAGCTTGAGCATCTGAAAGAGGCGGATTGCCTATATGTATCAAACTTTCCTGTGTTACGGCTTTGGCGGCTAACATATTTACTTTATACTCATTGGAAAAAGAATTTCCGATAAGCGCTGTTTTCCCCGGCAAGGGTTCCTGACTTTGCAACAACGGCTGCACAAATTTTTCCTCCGTCGTATAAGGAAATATCAAATTAAGCAGATTGGCGATATCCCGTTCCGTAAAATACGGTATATCTGCCGTTTCTACGCCACTCATAATTATATCCGGCAAATTAAATGACTTAAACGAATCTTGCAAAGTGCGGCCTGCCGCATATAAATTCCAATGTGTGCCGGTTTTGAAGAAAGGCGGATATTTTTCTTGATTTTTAATTTCTAAAGCTAAATTTTGGGCATTATAAACAGCTATGCCCATTTTTTGCAGCTCAGTTTCCACCGCTTTATAATAGTTGCAATCCGCCCCTAAAAAATAACGATAACGGGCCGGCAAATATTCTTGATAAGTTAAGGCCTTATTTGGTGCCAAGATAACATACATTGCTATGCCGTTTTCATCCAGCGCTTTCTTCAACTTTTTTATTTTAGTAAAGCTTTGAACTGGAATAGAAGAACATTGTTGTTTTAAAGAATTAAAGTAACCGCGTTCAAACAAATATTCCTCTTTTCCTTCAATAACATTACCAGAATAGCCGCTGTGAATTAATCCGAAATTTGCCCAGTCATACAACTGATTTTTTAATTTCAGCGCTTTTTTTCGAAACAAATAATGGCTTGTCCACCATGCTTCAAATTGTTTTTGGAAATCTTTTTTGATATAAGATTGTTCTTGTAAACTTGGCAAATCCGTTAAGGGATCGCTCCCGTATAATAAGGTGTGTTCTTTTAAGCCTATAATGCTTCCCAAAGGAATAGAAAAGCAAGCAACAAGCAAAATGATAAAAATATCACGATATCTATTTTTTTTCTCATATATAAGCAACAATAGCCATATTAGGGCAACAGATAGTAAAAACGACGGCACGGATAAGCCGTAAATTTTAATTTTATGAAGCGTCAATTGTCCTTTTGTTATATATGTCCTTACTTCGACCTCGGCACTACTTTTTAAAAAAATCTTTTTTTTAATTTTTTTTGTTGTTTGGGAAAGATTATATTTTCCCAAAATATTTTTACCGCCGGATGTCGCCACATCAACAAAGGCTTCACTGTTTTCGGCAAGCTCGTAAAAAACGCTGATTTTATAAACGCCAGCGGCTAACTTGGCATAAGGCCCGTATGTCAGGTAATTATTGATGGATTGTTGAGCGTTTGTCACACTGTTTCCGCTTATTTCGCGCGCCAGTATACCAGGCATATCTTTGGCATAATAAACCGATTTAGACATATAAAGTGGGTTTAGGATAATTATTAAGATTAAGAAAATTAAAAATTTAATGTTTTTCTTCATTATTAAAACCTAAAATAAATAAATGGTGAAAAAGTACTGGTCACGGCAAAAACATATGCTATGATAAAAAGAATAAATACCAGCAGTGTTTCAAGCGGGGTAAATTTGAATTTTTCATATCTGCCGCCAAAAATCGGATAGGATAAAATAATGCTAAGTAGCATAAGCCAGATATTGCTATAGGTTAAGAAAAAAGCCGCCGAATAAAAACTGTCTGTTGTCGCCGCAGAATTACCAAAAAACATAATTTTTAAGAGCGACAGAGCTTGAGATAAATCAACCGCACGAAATAAAACCCAGCCGACAATCACAAAAAACCAAACATAAAGATTTGCCAAAGGCTTAGGTAATTTAGCCACTTTGTTTCCCAAACCGATTTTTTCTATAGTTAAACCCGTGCCGTGATATAAACCCCAGAGAAAAAAGTTCCAACTAGCACCATGCCATAAACCGCATAAACCAAAAACAATATAGCAATTTAGATATGTCCGAATCCGACCTTTTTTATTTCCGCCCAACGGTATATACAAATAATCGCGAAACCAGCTGGAAAGTGAAATATGCCAACGACGCCAAAACTCTTGAATACTGCGCGCCGAATATGGATAGTTAAAGTTTTCAAGAAAACGGAAATTAAATATGCGCCCTAAACCAATTGCCATATCAGAATAAGCGCTGAAATCATAATATATTTGCAAAGCATAAGCCAGTGCTCCAAACCAAGCAAAAACACAGGGGACCCTTGTGGCCGGCACATCAAAAACGGCATCCGCAATAACCGCAACCTGATCAGCTATAAGAACTTTTTTAGCCAGGCCTATTACAAAACGACGCAAACCTATAAAAACATTGCCTAAAGAAGTTTTACGATTTTGTAAATCTTCCTCAATTGTCTGATATCTGACAATCGGACCAGCCACCAGTTGCGGAAATAATGACATATAAGTGGCTAATAAAAAGAAATTGTCTTGAGCTTTTATCTCACGCCGATAGACATCTATTAAATATGATATTATTTGAAATATATAAAAAGAAATGCCGATAGGTAAAGCTATTTGCGGAATAGGCAACGGCGAAAAATTAAAATTTTCTAATAAGATATTAGCGTTTCCCAATAAAAACATCCAATATTTGTAAAAAATCAGTACAGCTAGATTCAAGCCTATGCCGATGGTTAGATATATGTTTTTATATAATGCTTTGCTGATCTTCTCTATTTTGATTGCAATTAGCCAAGAGGCCAAAATCAATAATATCATTATCACGGTACCAATCGGCTCACCCCATGAATAAAACAATAAGCTTGCCCCCAAAAGAACATAATTGCGCAAACGTTCCTGCGCCATAAAATAAAAAAGTAAAACCAGCGGTAAAAAAAAGGTTAAAAATAGAGTTGATGAAAAAACCATTATCTGTCCTTTATGAGCAATTTTATTAATTCAATTTTCATGCTATTAAATTTAAACAACTGTTTAGTTTGCATACCTGATGTACTTATAAACGAAACGAACAACCTCTCCATAAATGACCGTTTATGAAGAGGTCTTTTTTGGGTCTTATTAAAGAAGAGTATGAAACTGCTGAAATTCACACAATTGCTCGTTTTTTAAAAAATTTGTTGACAGTGGAATATCCATTTATATACTTCTGTTGGATATTTAATCTAAACGGTGGTTATTTAGATATAAAAAATACCCTGTAACCAATCGGTCACAGGGTATTTTACATGACTGATGATTAAAGACTAAAATTTATACTTAGCGTTAATCAAACCAGTATGGTCCTCGTAATCTTCACGGAATTTACCTTCATAACCAAGCGAAAATTCAACATTGTCATTGACTTCCATCGTTACGCCGGCTCCCAATTCCATACCGAAGCGATCAAGTGCCTCGCCTTCAACCGCATAAACAGATCCATTGGCCAGAGTTACCACCGAGGTAACATCATCGTTAAACAGATCGTATGTCGCTGCAATGCGGATTTCCGGCTTGATGTTCATCCCGTTCGACAATTCCCAAGTTTTGCTCACCTTGGCTCCGATCACTCCCGTCAAAATATCGCTCTTATTACCAGAAACTTTTTGATCCGCAGAATCCGTGTACGCATCCTGTTTGATATGAATATAACGCAAACCAATTTCCGGCGTAAAGCCAAGACCTTTAACCTGCATATCATAACCGGTCATTGCCTGTAAGCCCAAAGTCTCAACATCGTAATCTGCCTTAACACCTATACCGCCCACATTCTTGTCTTCGGAATAATCAGACCAGCTGTAGGTCGCAATACCGTTAACATACCAGTTGCTCGGCTTATATTCACCATACAAAATCGCCGTATGGGTATCTACCTCAGTTGAACGCATAAAGCCGTCAATGTCCGTGTTTGTGTAGGCATAACCAACACCGACTTTAGTATCTTTGTTGATGAATTTTTCAACACCAAAGGCAACACCGGCAGAATCCGCATCAAAGCCTTTGGCTTTGGATGTATCGTCCAGCTTGGATGTATTAAACATTCCCTGTACCCAGACGGCTGCATCCGGATTACTATCACCAGAAGACATACCTTGGGAGCCAGTAGAAATTGAGCCACCAGTTAAACGAGAGGAAACCGCGCCAAATACCTGATTAGCCGTTTCTGTCTGAGTTTTCTGAACTACCGGCGCTACTTCCGGAGCAATCGCCGTCAATGCCGCTACATAGGCCTGTTCGTCATTCTGCGACAAATCGTTCAAAACTGAAGCAACCGCTTTCGCATCATCACTTGCCGTTGATGATTGTGTCATCGTGTCCCAAGCTTCGGCTGTTGAAGCATTGTTGGTCGTTCCGCCAGCTTCATCCACAACATCGGATGCCGAATTTTCATAGGTAATGTTAAAATTCTTACCGTCTTCCGAAGTTACACTATAGCGATTATTGGAAATCTCATTAGTAAAGTTATTGTCTACCTCACCTATCAGCAAAGCAACATTTTCCAGAGTCTCGCCGATTTCCATTTGTTTAGTAATAGTCAAGGCCAGTTTGGAGCCTTCTTCGCCGGTAATGCTATTCGCTGTCAAGGAACCATTGCCACTATCGGAAATTTCCAGTTTCAGCGTTGAACCAGAATTAAATGTTGCATCACCATCAATAACCGCGTTATACAGCCCAACGTCCATAACACCGCCACTTTCCATAGTAACATCACCAGTAATTCTTCCACTGTTTGAAGTAAAATTAATCGTTCCGTTACCAGTCAGGCTAGCATCTAAAATTCCGGCAATGTTCAAAATCATCGCGGAACCAAGCTGAGCTGTTATCGGATCTTCCTCGTCATCGTAAATGCCCAACGTGCTAGCTTCGTCAATATTGATTGTCCCACTGTTCAGATTAACATTTTGGCTGCTGGAAATTTCCGCTTGTTTACCAGTAACATTGATTGTCCCGCCGTCAATGTTCAAATCTTCTGCGGAAGAAATATTGCTAAGAATGGTATTAGTTCCTGCCATATTGATAGTGCCACCGGTGATATTAAATTCTCCGCCGGCATATAAGCCCGATGTACCATCACCCATAAGATTAATCTCTCCATCGGAAATATTGATATCTTCGACCGAAGTCATTTCCGTATTGGTCAACTGCATTTTTCCACCGCTGACGTTCAGGTTTCCAAAACCGTTTGATGAAACATTAGTGTGAATAAATTCACCACCGCTAATGTTAATGTTTTGGATTAAGATTTCGTCACTTGGATCTTTTGCTACAAAAGTATCTTTTATTTCCTGAATAATACCACCTTCAAGGTTTAAATCGCCGTTTGGGGCGTAAAAATCGGGAGAGATGATTGTTCCGTCTTTAATGGTAATGCTACCATTTTCAGATAAAACAATGTTATTCTCAAAATTATACGAACCGCCGTTGAAAATAATATCTCCGTCTGCACTTAAGTAGGCATTTTCTTCCAAGTTAACTTCAGAATTTTCCAATGTAAGACTACCGTCAGCCCAAACACCATGGCTATCATCATCGGAAGTTGATGTTATACTGAGGGTTGTATCTTTAATGGTAATATCGCCGTTGGCCTCTAAATCCGAATCATTCATGGTTACGGTAGCACCATCCAACAATATGTTAGAATTATTCTCTAATTCATCGATATCGTTTCCGGCTTCCAAAACACTGTTTTCCAATTTCAGGGTTCCATTAATTTTAATATCTGTTTGAGAGGAGTCTTTTTCCGTTGTTTTAATATCTGAACTGGAAATGGTTAAGTTTCCATCTTCTGTAACAGAAATTGTTTTATAGTAATATGGGGTACCATCATCCCCATCCCAATCAACGTATCCATAATTTTCCAATGTCTGTTCATCACTAATAACCAAATCGACGTCAGGTTCTCCGTTATGGTAATCCGCATAGGTATTATAGCTACAAGTCAGTGCTACTAATGCCGTTGTAATTAAAAGTTTATTTTTCATGAGTTAAATTTCCCTATTTTTTGGAATCTTTTATATTAATATTGGTTCCAGTTGTTAGTATAAAACAAATAACAGTTAATCAAATCACTGTTACAAAGTGCCCAAAAACATTGTTTAAAACTGGACGCCAGAATCCAATATTTTATTATTTGGATTGCTTTTTGGGGTAATCTGTTGCAATCTAGGTTTTTCAAGGAAAATGGTTAACAACCGAAAGAATTTAATTGACTTTTAATAGCTGTAGGTATATTGAAATCAGATGTCCCTTTGATTTCAATGATTTAGAATTAACTTAAATTAACTTCATCCTTTATAATCACGGTTAAAGAATTTTTTTCATTTTTCGTGCCAAACTTTCTGATAAATTTCTTTCCAGCCCTTGTTATGGCTTGCTTGGTTGACTTCAATAATTAAATCGTGGTTTAATGAATTCATTATTTTTTTGTATCTGAAACTTTGTATTTCTCATTAAGGAGTGTTTTAAAAATATTTATTCTCCAAGAATCTTTAAAATTAAAGAAGCCTTGTGGCAACACAAGGCTTCTTTATATAAAAACAAAAGTCCCTTTTTAATAACAGCGATATAAGTCACCGCAGCTATTGGAACTATATCTTAGACCAGCATTCGTACATTCATCTTTGGTAAATTTATACTCTTCCGGACAACAACTTTTATAATAATTGTTGTTGTACGGACACTGTTTAGTCAAAACCTGTCCGTTGCCACAAGATGTACGGCTATAGCCTTCATTAAGGCATTTTTGATCAGAACTTTGCGAAGTGCTGCCTTTACTGGAACTTCCAACGCCTCCGCCAGCGGCTGGCAAAAAAGTAACCCCGGCCAAAGCTGGGCCGGAAATCCCTAAAATCAGCGTTGAAACCAAGCAGATTAACTTAACTTTTTTCATTATATTTTACTCCTTAAATGACAGATGGTTTTATTATACCTTTCTTTATCTTTGAATGCAAGCCAGATAAAAAGTTTATAAAAAAATCCCCTTATAAGGGGATTTTTTGTAAAAATTTCCGGCTTAAATCATAGCCATGCCACCATTAATATGCAAAGTCTGGCCGGTAATATACTGAGCTTCATCAGAAGCCAAAAACGCAACGGCATTAGCTATATCCTGAGCTTCACCAAGTTTTCCTTCTGGAATTTTAGCCAGCAAGGCGGCTTTGACATCATCAGGCAAAACATCCGTCATTGGCGTGCGGATAAAGCCTGGAGCCACCGAATTAACCGTAATGCCACGGGAGCCTACTTCCTGAGCCAAACATTTATTCATGGCAATCATTCCGGCTTTGGAAGCCGAATAGTTGGCCTGACCGGCATTACCCATTACGCCAACCACGGAAGCAATACCGATAATGCGGCCATAACGGCGTTTCATCATGCCACGGACAATCGCTTTAGCCAGTTTGAAGCCGGCAGAAAGGTTAACATCCAACACCAGCTGCCAATCTTCATCACTCATGCGCATAAACAGATTATCACGGGTTAAACCAGCATTGTTGACCAAAATATCAATCTGGCCAAATTTTGCCTCTACCTCTTTAACCAAATTGGTGATTTCATCCGTTTGGGAAAGGTTGGCTACAAACCATTCTACCCGATCTCCCAACTCCGCCTTTAACTTTTCCATTGGCTCTGAGCGTCTATCGGTTAACGCAAGGATTGCACCTTGCGCATGCAGCGTGCGGGCAATTTTATCGCCCAAACCACCGGCGGCACCGGTAATTAATGCCACTTTTCCGTCTAATCTAAACATATTTTGTTCCTTTTCTAAAAAGTTTATAAATTTTTTGCCAGCTCTTCAATTTCGGCAACTGAGCCGACTGAAACAGCTTGAATTTCTTTGTCGCTTCTTTTGACAATTCCCGAAAGAACTTTGCCGGCGCCAATTTCAATAATATCTGTAACGCCTTGCTCTTTCATATACATAACGGTTTCCCGCCATCTGACTGTTCCGGTAACTTGTTCTATCAAGTGTTTGATTATTTCTTTATGATTTGTAATCGGAGCAGCTAAAACATTTGCAATCAGCGGAATTTCCGCATCATGACTTTCCACCTGCATAAACGCTCTGGCCATCGCCTCAGCGGCCGGCTGCATCAGCGGGCTGTGAAACGGTGCACTGACTGGAAGTTTGATACAACGTTTGGCACCAAATTCGGAGGCTATTTCCACGGCTTTTTCAATCGCCGAAGTGTGACCAGATAACACAACTTGACCATCTGAATTATCATTGGCGGCAACACATAAACCATGGTCATCATTGCAAGCTTCTACCAAGGCATCAATATCCTTAAACGACATTCCGAGAACCGCCGCCATTCCGCCTACCCCGACTGGTACTGCTTTTTGCATGGCATCACCGCGAATCCTTAAAAGTTTGGCGGTGTTTTCAAGTGAAAAAACACCGGCGGCACAGGCTGCCGAATATTCTCCCAATGAATGTCCGGCAACAAATGCCACTTTATCTTTTAACTTAATTCCGAATTCTTTTTCCAAGACTCTAATCACCGCCAAAGAATGCGCCATTAAAGCCGGCTGGGTATTGGCGGTCAGCGTCAAATCGGTTTCCGGACCTTCCGACATTAATTTAAACAGATCCTGTTTTAAGGCACTGTTAACTTCTTCAAACACTTCTCTAGCCGAGGCAAAATTATCCGCCAGATCTTTGCCCATGCCGACGAACTGCGACCCTTGTCCAGGAAATACAAAAGCATATTTCATGAATAAAACCTCTTTTCATTAATCTTTTATTGGGAATTTAGGTTTACTTTATTTTAAAGTCAAGAATTTATGAAAAATCAGACACAAGCTCTGAATAAAATCAATAAGAAGAGGGGTTGATGTTCCATTACAAAAAAGTGTCAGTCATTACGGTCGCGCATAATTGCGCCAACTTTTTAATGACGGCTTTTAAATCCTTTGCCTATCAGGATTATGAAAACATGGAATGGATTATCGTAAACGACGCTTCCACTGACAGCACCGCACGATGGTTGCAAAAATACCGGCAAATAGATTCCAGAGTGAAACTGTGTCTGAACAAATCTGCAAAAGGCGCAAAAGCTTCTTATGAATTTGCTATTTCCAAAGCCACTGGAGATTATATCGCCTTCTTGGAACCAGAAAATTTTTGGGTCAAAGATAAAATTTCACGCCAGGTTGGGTTTATGGTTCGCTACAATGCTTTGTTAAGCCACACCAGTTATGCTTTTGCCGATGATAAAGTCAATTTGCTGCCAATCGGATGCTGCCATATCAAGCCGGAGGTCAATCTTTTAAACTTCGGTAAAGATGCTGATATCTGCCTTTCGACTTTTATGATGAATCGGAAAGAAATCCAACCCCTGTTTCCGATACCAAAAAAATATAAGGGATCCGACATCCTGATGTATTTGATGCAAAAGGGGCTGACCTCGCAAGGGATGACCGATGTTATGACATTATGTCGGCCGCAGTTTGATTATCCGACCCGGAAAAAAGAGTTTGATAATATCCGGCAGATGGTTGATTATTTGGATAAAAACAATCTCCGCATTCCCAGTTTAATACGTTATCAGGTTTATAAAGCAACTAATATTGCCAAAATCAAGCTTGACCCCTCCATTTGTATCGGACGGGATGTCAGTCTTAGTCTTGACGAGCTCAAAAAATTTAAATTATAATGTGTGAAAATAGTAGGTTGATAAAATATGGCTAAAAAAACGAAAAAAAATAAAAACAGCAAATCCAGAAAATTTCTGTGCAAAGTTTGTGGCTTTGCTTTGATTTTGCTTGCTTTAATTATTTATGCAGCTTTGGCAACTTATCATCCGGATGATCCGGCTTTTAATAATCAAAATAATAATGAGCCACTTAATATTCTGGGCGGCTTTGGAGCCAATCTGGCTGAAGGCATCTTATTTGCTTTTGGCATTTCCTTACCAATTTTTCTTTTAGGCTGGCTGGTATGGGGCTATAGCCTTTTGCGTTATAATATGATATTGGAATTTAAGTCCAGGCTACTGGCTTTTGCAGTCGGACTGATAACCTCCTCATCTTTTTTTAATTTGGTGTTTGCATGGCGGTTCGGCAACTATGGTTTGGGCGGGAAACCTGCACAGCAGCTGGCTGGCCGAATGCAGACATATTTCAATGATTTGAGCGTACCTTATTCCCGCAATATTTTGGCCACTTTGCTTTTAATTCTCAGTATTATGGCGCTTAATCTGGTTTTAGGCATTACTTTTAAAGACTGGCGCAAGGCTCTGCATTATACAGGGGTACACCTCTGGATTTTTATAAAATATTTAATTAAAAGCCTACAAAAAACATTTAAGCTTTTACACCAGCAAAAAACAAGAACGACATCCACCAGGGTTGAACCCCGCCTTGCCCGAAAAAGCGCCGATAAAAATGAAAACGTCGTTAAGCCAGCGTTGTCTAAAAAAGATAAAATCGTTAAACTTTCCGAAACTTCCATAAAGCCTTCGGCAACGGCCGACGGCTATCAGTATCCGGATATCAATCTGCTTTCGCGTCCTAAAGATAAAGGCGGCAATGAAATCAGTCAAAAGGAATTGGAAAACACTGCCCGGCAACTGGAAGAGGTTTTACAGGAATTCGGCGTTAACGGCAAAATTGTTCGGGTGCGACCGGGACCAGTGGTGACTTTATATGAACTGGAGCCGGCGCCGGGGACTAAAACGGCTAGGGTTATCAGCCTGGCTGATGACATTGCCCGTTCAATGTCTGCCGTTTCCGTGCGCATTGCCGTAGTTCCAGGTTCAAATACAATCGGTATTGAAATGCCGAATATTAAACGAGAAACCGTCTGGTTGAAAGATTTATTAGCCGATCCAGCGTTCAAAGAAACCAAAAACACGCTTAATATCGTTTTGGGCAAAGATATCGGGGGCAAAAACACTTATGCCGACTTAGCCAAAATGCCGCACTTGCTGGTGGCTGGCACTACTGGTTCTGGCAAATCGGTTGGGGTAAACTCCATGATTTTATCCCTGCTTTATCGCCTGCGGCCGGAAGAATGCAAACTCATTATGATAGATCCGAAAATGCTTGAATTTTCTATGTATAACGGCATTCCGCATTTGCTGACGCCGGTTATTACCGATCCTGCCAAAGCGGTTATCGGATTAAAATGGGCCGTACGGGAAATGGAAGAGCGCTATCGTAAAATGGCACAGCTTAACGTCCGCAATATTACCGGTTACAATCAAAAACTCAAAGAGCTTAAAGACAGTGGCGAAAAAGTTACCCGTACCATCCAAGTCGGTTTTGATCCCGAATCTGGCAAACCTATCTATGAAGAACAGGAAATAGATACTACGCCGTTGCCTTATATCGTGATTGTCGTCGATGAAATGGCGGATTTAATGCTGGTGGCCGGCAAAGAGGTTGAAGCGGCCATTCAACGTCTGGCTCAAATGGCGCGTGCCGCTGGTATACACTTAATTATGTCTACACAGCGTCCGTCGGTTGATGTTATTACTGGTACGATTAAAGCCAACTTCCCAAGTCGCATCAGTTTCCAGGTTACTTCTAAAATTGACAGCCGCACCATTTTGGGCGAACAAGGCGCTGAACAACTTTTGGGTATGGGTGATATGTTGTATATGCCAGCTGGATTACGGCCACTACGTGTTCACGGCAGTTTTGTAAAAGACAGCGAAGTTGAGGCCGTGGTTGAATTTTTGAAATCGCAACGAGCGCCAGAATATGTTGAAGCCGTAACCGAAGGAGAGTTAAACGGCAAAGACAACGGCTCGGTTTTTGACAACACCGGCATGGGTGGTAGCGATAATGACTTGTATTCACAAGCTGTGGCAATTGTCCGTAATGATAAAAAGGCATCAACCAGTTATATCCAGCGTAAACTGCGGATCGGCTACAACCGCGCTGCAGCCTTAATTGACCGTATGGAGGAAGAAGGTATTGTTTCAGCCGCAGATCATGTCGGCCGACGAGAAGTTATCGGTTGATTGTTCATGCGCAACGTCTTACGAACGTCATTATACTCTTAGAATGAAGCAAAGCAAAGAAGCAGAAGACATTTATCAAATATTTAAAATACCACTTTACATAAATGACAAAAGTCCGCACCATCGGTAAAACTCTTTTGGGAAATGGCTGATACAAAACCGATATATGACCAAGCTGTTTTAACAATATAAAATATCCAGATAAACCAACAGCATTAAAAAAACTCCCTTAAAGGGAGTTTTGAAGCCGTCTGGCCGTTTATTACATTTCTTATCGAACCGCTTGACCAAGGTGGGCACCATTTAATCAGACCACGATCTGAACAGTGACAGTTCCCTAATAATATAATGTTGGCTCGGATAGACCAATGCGGAATAAGACGAGTCAGACAGCCCTGCTTTGTAAAAGTATACTACATTGTTTTTATTTCATTTGCAAGCATTTTTATTTGGGCTGTGAGTTTATTTAGAACCTCTGACAACTCTTCATCCAATGCCGTAAAATCAGGTTTCGCACATGGCTTGGCAACCTGCGCGAATGACTGTTCTGTAGCAGCTGAAATCTGCCCTTCGGCAGGATGCTGTTCCAGCTTTTTTTGAGTTTCGGTTAATTCATCAGCTATCAGCAACCCAACCATCGCCAAAAGCATATTTTCGTTAATATGCCCGCTACCAGCAATCAACTGCTTGGCTTTTTCATCCAGAAGGCGCGCTAATTGCATCATGTAGCGCTCCTGGCCGTCATCGCAAACAACTGGATATTCGCGCGCATTAATCGTGATTGTTATCTGGGCCATTGTCTTTTAACACCATATCAATTTTTGCCATAGCGGTGGCAACTTTTGTCAACATCAGTTCAATTTTTTTATCAGTTTCGCCTGAATGCGTTTCTTGAGACGGCAAGGTTGCCCCGCTGGTTTGCTCAAATTCGGCCAAACTTTTCTTTTTAGCCACCACCGTTTCTTTTAAACCCGACAACGCCGCTTGCAACGTCGCGACCGCCTGTACTGTTTGGCTGAAATTTTCTTTATCGATCAACTTTTTTCTTCCAATTAAAAGAATTTTGGTATAATGCTTTATAATAATATCTTTTCCTTATTTGACAAGAAACAATCAGAGATTATGCAAAAATTTATCATTAGAATAAACGAAGAGGATTTTTCTCTGCCAGAGCAAAGCGCTGCCGAATGTTATATTTTAACGGACAGCCTTGACGCGGGCTTTATAACTGAATTTGCGAAAAAAGCCAAGACTCAGCAATTTATTACCTTGGCAGAAACATCGGAAACCTGTCTTAAATTTGGTTTAGACGGCGTTTTGCTTGATTTGGCAAAATCTGAAAATGTTGCTGCCGACTTTACTAAACAAACTGACGGATTAAAAGGTAAATTTGTCGGGGTTATTTGCCGCAACCGACGGCACGAGGCAATGCTTGCTTCAGAATGCGAACCTGATTTCGTGGCTTTTCGCGCCTGGTGCGATGGGGCGGAAAAAATCCGTGCTTTAACTGATTGGTATAACGAATTCTTTTTAATTCAATCCGCTATTATACCGCAAGACGATTCGCTTGATTTTACAAGCTTTAGAACTGATTTTGTTATCTTGGATGACAGAAAATATAAAATTTTTGTTGCCAAGGCATAAACTTTAGAGTATGTTGCCTTCACAAATCAAGAAATTTTAATCATTTTTAACATTGTAAATATGGAGACAAAAACATGAAACAACTTGCGGGATCTATTAGAATAGGCTGGGTTATCGAATATAAAGGCAAGCCTTGGACCATCACCAAAGCACAACACATTAAACCAGGCAAAGGTGGCGCTTTTATGCAGGTTGAAATGAAAGCCGTTGAAGAAGGCACCAAAACCAACGAACGCTTCCGCACGGAAGATACGGTTGAAAAAATGATGGTTGAAGACAAAGATTGTCAGTTTTTGTTTGAAGACGCCAACGGTTTGACTTTTATGGAAAGCGAAACTTTTGAACAGTTTGCGATGCCTGCGGATATTCTAGGCGATTCGCGCCCGTTCTTAACTGACGGAATGAATGTGCGGATTGCCCATATTAACGGCCGGCCAATTTCGGTCGAACTGCCTCTGCAGGTTACCTGCACCGTGGTTGAAACGGAACCGGTGGTTAAAGGCCAAACAGCAGCTTCTTCTTATAAACCGGCTATTTTAGATAACGGCGTGCGGGTTATGGTTCCGCCCTTTATTGGTGCCGGCGATAAAATTGTAGTCAATACAAGTGAAGTCAATTATGTTGAAAGAGCAAAATAATGTCTTATATTTCTCCTTTGCTGACAGCCGTAGTCGGAGCAGTCAAAAAATCCGCCTCATCGCTTGATCGCGATTTTAGAGAACTAGAACAATTACAAAACTCCATCCGCGGCAATAAAAATTTCGTTTTTAATTCTTACAGCCGGATTGAAAAAAATCTTAAAATAGAATTAGGAAAAATTCGTCCGGATATTCCTGTTTATACGCCTAATGACAACGTTTCCGGCGCATCATATTTTGCTATCAGCCCGATTGAAGGCCTGCTCAATTTTGCCCATGGCAACCCAGAATTTGCCGTTTCCGCCGCTTTAATTGAACAAGAAAATATTATTTGTG
This sequence comes from uncultured Azospirillaceae bacterium, assembly GCA_964410325.1. Lineage (GTDB taxonomy): Bacteria > Pseudomonadota > Alphaproteobacteria > RF32 > CAG-239 > CAAFZY01. Next base: position 3,150 of record CAYPFN010000016.1, on the reverse strand, counting down.
GCGTGGTGTATAATCCGGCGCGGGATGAAACTTTTTTTGCCGAAAAAGGCAAAGGCGCTTTTAAAGAAGGTTATCGCAATCATGAACGTTTGCGCGTTTCCGCCGTGCAGGAATTGGGCAGCGCATTAGTTAACAGTACTTCTAACTATAAGGAAAACGTTGCAGAAACAGCTAAACTGCATACGGAAATTCTCAGCAAAACCGGAAACTTGCGCATCAGTGGCTGTATTGCTTTGGATTTGGCTTATCTCGCCGGGGGAAAATATGATGCCTCGTTAAGTTTGAACAACCATATCTGCTCCATGGTGGCGGGGCTACTGCTTGTTAAAGAAGCTGGAGGCGCTGTTCGCGGCTTAAAACAGAAAGATGCACGTATTGAAGATTTGAAAGAAATATTTAAAAACGGCAATCTGGTAGCAACCAACTTTAACCTTAATCAGAAAATTTTTGAGATTTTTAAATAAATGGTAAAAAAACTCTTGATAATTTATTTTGATTAAGGTATAAGGGCTTAAATTTTAGAAAAAGTTTAAAAATGGAGTAATAAAGATGAAAAAAGGCATTCATCCGGATTATCATGAGATTACATATGTCATGACAGACGGAACGGAATATAAAGTTAAATCAACCTGGGGAAAAGCCGGCGCCAAGATGAATTTGGAAATTGACCCGAAGTCGCATCCGGCATGGACAGGTATTCACCGTATGGTTGATACCGGTGGTCAGGTATCTAAATTTAACAATAAGTTTGCCGTATTCGGTATTAAAACTGATACTAGCACCAGCAATTAATTTTGTTTTTCGCTTGTTATTAATCCCGCTTTTGTGTGAAGCGGGATTTTTATAACCAGCTCTCATCTTAAGGCGGGAAGCTGCAAAACCTGTTATACCGCCGAAAGATTTATTCACACCGAGGCGCTTATTTATTCCACCCTTTATCAAGTATAATTAACAGCCTTTATTTACTCGGAAGGCTGAGCTCTCTTTTTGGGGTGGTCTTTTGTGGTTTACTTACAACATTTCTGTCTTTAGCGCAGTTGAATATGAGGGGCAAAAAAGTGGTTGTTCCGGAGGGGGAACAACCACTTGGGGTTAATTATTACTTTTGCGTTTGGCTAAAATCCTTGTCAGGACTTTTGCCAGAGTTTTATTGTAGAAGTACGGGGAATAATACCTCAACAAAATCTCGCCTGCTTCTGGCAAGTCAACGATTTTGCGCTTAACTTCCTTAGAGAGCTTGCAGTCGATTTTATTAACGTACTTCAGCAAAATCTCGCTTGCTTCTGGCAAGTCAAAGATTTTGATAAGAACTTCCTCAGGGAGCATGTGGTTCTTGCCGAGCACTCTAATATACCTCTGCAAAATCTCGCTTGCTTCTGGCAAGTCAAAGATTTTGAGGAGAACTTCCTTAGGGAGCGTAGGGAACCAAGCTTGCCCTTTAACATAATCCAACAAGATCTCGCTTGCTTCTGGCAAGTCAAAGATTTTGAGGAGAACTTCCTTAGGGAGCCAGTTGTTCCTCCAGAACCCAACATACTCCAGCAAAATATTGCTTGCTTCTGGCAAGTCAAAGATTTTTAGAAGAATTTTCTCATGGAGCCTGTTGTTCATGCCAGACACTCTAATATACTCCAGCAAAATCTCGCTTGCTTCTGGCAAGTTAATGATTTTGAGTAGCACCTCATCGGAGAGCTTGCCACCCTTTTTGACATACTCCAGCAAAATCTTGCCGGATTCTGGCAAGTCAAAGATTTTTAGAAGCTCGCCACCCCTTTTACTATACTCCAGCAAAATCTCGCTTGCTTCTGGCAAGTCAAAGATTTTGAGTAGCACCTCATCAGAGAGCTTGCCACCCTTTTTAACATACTCCAGCAAAATCTTGCCGGATTCTGGCAAGTCAAAGATTTTGAGGAGAACTTCCGCAGAGAGCTTAGGGGACCAAGCTTGCCTTTTAACATACTCCCACAAAATCTCGCCTGCTTCTGGCAAGTCAACGATTTTTGGTAGGAGGCTTGCGGGGATTATTGATCCCTCTTTTACAAAATCCAAGATGATGTTTCCTGCACTGAATTGTACAGTTTCTTCCGTAATTTTTTTCATCATAATAGCATTTTTTAATAATTGAACATAACATAAATTTTATCTTCCAAGGAAAGTATACCGTTTTTTTTTGGATAAATTCAAGTATTTTATTTGTTTTATAATTAACAGCCTTTATTTCCTCGGAAAGCTGAACGCGAACCTTTTTAGCTCTCTTTTTTGGGTGGTCTTTTGTGGTTTACTTACAACATTTCTGTCTTTAGCGCAGCGTGAGCATAAGGGGCAAAAAAAGTAGTTGTTTCGGATAGGAAACAACCACTTTTGGTTAGAATTACTTTTGCGCAAGTTTGTGCTCAACTTCATTGGAATGACCGCTCACAATCACAGAATTCTGGATTAGCAAGTCAGCAATTTTGCGCAGAGCTTCAGCAGGGATGCGATAAACCCTTTTACTTTCAATATACTCCGATAAAATAATGACTGTTGCTGGCGTTAGCCTGTTGGCAAGTGTGTTTACCATTAGTCTTAATCTTCTTTTGGGAATGACGCCCCTTGGTGTGATTGAAGTAATCTGGTGTCCTTCGTGGGTGCTTATGGTGTTCTGCGTAAATGTGCTTCTGGTTCTGTCTGTAACCTTTGAGGAAAAATGCTGATACCCCGGAAGGAAAAAAAAGAAACAAAAAACAGTTTCCCGCTAAAGTGGCATATTTAAAACAAAATCAAAAGAACCCCGAAAAACCTTTTCTGGGTTTTCGGGGTTCTTTTGCTTATTTTGATTTAAGAAATTTCAACACAGGGAACCACATCAACCCTGTAATTAACAGTGCTGCAACGACTGCAGAAATCACTGCTAAGAGATGATTGCTCGGAAATATATGGCTTGTTACCATAAGACATATTCCCGTCATGGCTACCCATGTGAATATGCATGTAATTATCTTCAGCCACTTATCAAAATTATCCTTGTAATTGTGGCCGAACAGCATAATCATTAAGCATGCGAAACATGCTAACATACCGAACAGTCCGGTATAAGTAGTGATAATAATTATCGTTTCCATACTGTAAAATTTTAATAGTTAGACATAAACTTTATTTTCCAAGGAAAGT
>CAYPFN010000015.1:0-39203 GCA_964410325.1 uncultured Azospirillaceae bacterium | reverse complement strand
GATGGATATAGACCACATTAAGCATTGTGATGCAGGATTTTATCTGGTTGTGGGTAATGCCATCTTTCTTTATTTTAAAATATAAAGAAAGTAATGTTCTTTCCTTTTAAATTACCCATTATCTAACCGCTTATTATATTTTGTATTTCTTTATAAATCCCTTTAATATATTTACCAAAAGGATGAAGTTAAGTTAATTCTAAGTCATTGAAAACAAAGGAACATTTGATTTCAATATACATTAAAGCTGTTAAGAGTCAATTAAATTTATTCGGTTGTTCTTCCTTTTTCCTGAAAACTCTGGATTACAACAGATTAAACCAATAAAGCAATATAAATAACAAAATATTGGATTCTGGCGTTCGGTTTTAAGCAATGTTTTTGAGCTGAGCATTTTGACATATAGGTAATAACTTTTATAAAAGGAAAATACTATGAATAAGACTTTATTATTGGCAGGTATTGCTGCTTGTTTGTTTGCCTCTAATGCAAATGCTATTGAATTGAAGCAATATGTATCTGGTAAATTGACCTATTCCGATGCTTCCCATGATATTAAATGGGTTAGTGAAGATGAGGCTGGCACTGATAAATTCAGTGATAATGTTTTCGGCGGCAGCCTGGCCTATGGTGTTAAAACTGGTGCTGTTAGAACTGAACTTGAATTGAACATTAAACAAGATGCCGAAAAGACATATCATGATGAAGATGGTTCTACCAAAATGTCTATGGAAAACAATTCCATTATGCTGAATGTTTACTATGATATTGATACTGGCACGAAATTTACTCCGTATGTTGGTGCTGGTATTGGTGCGTCAAGACTCAAAGCTTCATTGAAATATAATGATTTAGACGGAGCTTTCAATGGAAGTAAAAGCAAAACAAATTTTGCCTGGCAGATTGGCGCTGGCGTTTCTTATGCGATGACTGACAATCTGGCTTTGGATGCTGGTTATAGATATACCGATGCTGGTGAAGTTAAGTGGTATAACAATGATAGCAACAATGAGTGGGAAGCAAAATCTCACGAGTTCCTGCTCGGCGCAAGATATAGCTTCTAAACTCGCTTAAAGAAAGTAATGTTTTTTTCATAAGAGGAAAGGCAGCACAAATGTGTTGTCTTTCTTTTTAAATTTATGCGAATTTTATATTCACTATTATCTAACCGCCTGTTATATTTTGTATTTCTTTAGCAATCTTTCTATTCGTTCGTTTAGTATTCTATGTCCCTGTTTCAATAATGGTTTTATGCGAGAATCACTAAAACATTCACTAATCTGTTCCATTTTTTGATTGAGATTATAAAGCAAATCATTAGAGGCTCGCCGGTTCTGGCAAAGCATAATTGAATAATAATCTTTACGCCACGGCCAGTAATCATCTATAGCGGTTTCGGTAATATCCTCTATGTCATAATCACCAAAATAAGGAGTAAGGTATAACTTCGCACGGCTTTGATAAAAATCTTGGCGATACGGTGATTTATCCGCTCACTTGAACCAATCCTTAAAAATTTGTTGGAATGTTTTGGTCTTCAATGGTAGCTTGTTTAATTTCTTAAAACACAAATTGTCATATAAATCTTCTGCAAATCTCACCGCCTTGCCTAAATTAGTTGTATCACAAAATTTGATAGTATAACCTAACACGCAAACGACACTGGAAGTTTTTAGAGTTCGGTCTCTTGTAAATTAAAACGGGTTTTCTCTGTAAGAGTATGTTTCAGAATAAAATTAACTACCCATTTTTTCTCGAAACAGTGAATAAATTGTGAAAACTGTAAATTGGTAATTAAGGAATATCAAGGATTAGGTGAAGACGGAAAATGGGTTGCAATTTCTTGCAACCCATTGAAAATAAACATTCTCCAAAGTGCGATACTATCGTTTCGAGAATTGGTAAGAACGGCGGGCTTTCGCTTTACCATATTTCTTACGTTCAACAACACGATCGTCACGGGTTAAGAAACCAGCTTGTTTCAAAACGGTTCTCAATTCAGGCTCATACTCATTCAAAGCCTTAGAAATACCATGTTTGATAGCTCCGGCCTGACCGGACAAACCGCCACCTTTAACCGTGCAGACAACATCAAATTCGTTCATACGGTTGGTTACTTCAAACGGCTGATTAATAATCATTTTCAAAACCGGGCGAGCAAAGTATTGATCGACAGATTTTTCATTAATGGTAATGCTACCTTTACCCGGCATAATCCAGACGCGGGCAACAGCATCTTTTCTTTTGCCCGTAGCATAAGAGCGACCCAATTTGTCTTTGTTGGGTTTGCGGGCAACTTTGGTTTCAACATCGGAAACTTCGGTTGCAGCAGATTTAATTTCCTGCAAAGATTCAATTTTTTTCGTCGCCATTATAATGCACTCCTCTTATTTTTCGGGTTACGTCCGGCAATGTCCAAAACAACCGGATTCTGGGCTGTGTGCGGATGATTGCCACCGGCATAAACTTTGAGTTTGGTCATCTGCTGGCGTCCCATCGGATTGCGGGATATCATACGTTCAACAGCCTTTTCGATTACGCGTTCCGGAAAACGGCCAGCCAGAATTTTCGCCGGAGTCGTTTCTTTGATACCGCCAATCCAACCAGTGTGTTTGAAATATTTTTTATCGGTTAATTTTTTGCCGGTCAATTTAACTTTATCGGCATTGATGACGACAACATAGTCGCCGCAGTCTAAATTCGGAACGAAGTAAGGTTTATGTTTACCGCGCAAGATTTTAGCAACTTCGGCGGCTAAACGACCCAAAACAACGCCTTCCGCATCAACGACATACCATTTTCTCTCAATATCAGAGGGTTTGGTTGCATATGTATTCATGTTTTTCTCTTTCTTAAAATAGAAGGGTTATTAAATTCGGGTTTAATATACTTAAAATTTTTATATTGTCAACAGAAAAAAATAAAGAAAATACAATAAACTACAAAACGGTATTATAATACCGTCGTGCAACTGATTGATTTTGCTGTTTTTTACATTTTATGCGCCAGAATAAAAACGAGCTGAGCCTTATCAGCCGGATTTTTATCCGCAAGGGCAAAAAAATATGTTTTTTTATTTTATTTTTGTAAACCGCCAGCAGTCAATGCTTTGGCAAGAACAATGCTCCGTCTTTCCTAGAACAAAACAAGAACAGTTAATAAAATCCTAAAATTTTCCATTGCATCCCATAAAATACCATGATATACCATATTTAATGGTAAGTTAAAATTCTGAGGCAGATGATGAGAAAAACTTTTCTGTTTATGGATACAGTAATTAATAAGGTCGATACCAAAGGCCGTGTTTCGTTGCCCTCAGATTATCGCGCCATTGTTAAAGAGCTTAATTCCGAGATTGTCTGCTATCGTAGCCTCAGCGCCCCTTGTATTGAGGGCTGCACGGAAGACCTGCTGGAAAAACTGGCCGCCGAAATTGAGAATTCTACTGATTTTTTCTCGCAAACGCAGGATGATTTAACCAATCTGATTTTCGGCGACGCGCGACGTTTTACCTTTGACAGCACGGGACGTATCCTTTTAAGCGACAAGCTGTTGCGACATGCGGAAATTACCGATGTGGCCGTGTTTGTCGGAAAAGGAAGGAAGTTTCAAATCTGGAACCCTAAAAACTGGGCGGTAGAAGAAGCGCGCATTCGCATGGAAGTTATGAAAAAACGTCCGGTTTTAAATACCGGGAAAGCTGGAGGAAACAGTTGATGTGCGCCGTGGCAAAACATATTCCTGTTATGCTTAAAGAAGTTTTGGAATATCTTGCGCCTAAAAACGGCAAAACCTATGTTGATGCAACATTTGGCAACGGCGGTTATACACAAGCCATTTTAGATGCCGCCGACTGCAGGGTTATCGCCATCGACCGCGATCCGACGGTTGCTGACAGAGTTGAAGAATTTAAAGCGCAGTATGGCGCCCGGTTTGAGTTTATATCCGGGTGTTTTAGCCGCATCGGTGAATTAATCGACAAGCCGGTTGACGGATTTGTGTTTGACATTGGCGTTTCTTCCATGCAGCTTGATGAGGCGGCGCGCGGTTTTTCTTTTGCCAAAGAAGCACCTCTTGATATGCGCATGTCCTGTTGTGGAGCAAGCGCCGCAGATATTATCAATACTTTAAGCGAGAAAGAACTGGCTGATTTAATTTATCAATACGGCGAAGAACGCAAATCTCGCCAAATTGCCCGAAAAGTTGTGGAACGTCGCAGAATATCCCCGATTAAAACCACAACAGAGTTGGCTGAAATCATTTACACGGTTTTGCGACGGACTCATCATGCTATTGATCCGGCAACGCGTACATTTCAGGCACTCAGAATAGCCGTTAATGACGAACTCGGCGAACTGAAAAAAGGCCTGCAGGCAGCCGCAGATAAATTGGCAGACGGCGGACGGTTGGTGGTGGTCGACTTTCATTCGCTTGAAGATCGGATTGTTAAAAACTTTTTTAAAAACGCTAGCGGCAAAACCGCCGGTGTTTCTCGTTATGCGCCTGAAACCGAATTGCGGTGCAAACCCATTTTTGAAAAGATTTCAAAAGCCGTTGTTCCTTCCGTCGAAGAATGCGCTGCCAACCCGCGCGCCCGATCGGCGAAGCTTCGTTTTGCCATAAAGATTGACGCTAAAGCCGGCGCCAGCTTGCAAAAAAAAGGAGATAAAAATGATTAATACCAAAACCGCCATCACTATTTTATGGTTCACGTTAACCTGCGTTATTTGTTTTGGCTCATTTGTCTTGAAAAATCAGGTTCATGACTTAGAGGTCGAACTTTCAAAAATTAACCGCAATATTCAAAAAGACATTAAAACCATTCATGTCCTGAAAGCGGAATGGAGCCACTTAAACAACCCTTCCCGCTTAAAAAAACTTGCCGCAGAACATATTTCTTTAAATAAAGTCCGGGCTGAACAAATTATTAACTATTCTGCGTTACCATTTCAATATGAAAATGGCGGAATCGATAAAGTCGTCACCGCTGGTGTTAATAAAAAAGAATATAAAAAACTGGTTAAGGCCGAACGTTAAAATCTTTTCAGATATTCTCCCCGCCCACAAGCGCCGGGTTTTGGTTAAAAAGATTTCATAACCGGCCGCAGGAATAATAATTTAAGAGGAAGCCGTGCTGGGCGCTATTTTGACAAAGAAAAACAATAATTTTTATTTTTCGGAACGGGAAGCCGATTCTGCCAATACGGATATCCTGTTTGAAGAAAACTCTGAAATCAGCGCTATCCGCACCTGCCGGCAGAGAACATTGGTTGCTATTGCCGGCTTTTTATTGATTTATATCGTCATCGCCATACGCGTTATCAATGTTTGCCTAATTAACGGCATTCAAATTTACACCCCCGGAGAAGAAACATCCGAAAGCAAAATTTATACGGAAAAACTAATTTCCCGTGCCGATATTATTGACCGCAACGGCGCCATCATTGCTACCTCGCTACCAACTGTCAACTTGTATGCCAATCCTAAACATGTCCGTCATGCGGAAGACGTTGCCGAAAAATTATCGCATTTATTTCCGGAAATCAGTTATGATGATCTGATGGCTAAGCTGACCCGCAAAAAAACATCCTTTTCTATGATAAAATATAATCTTTCACCGGCGCAGCAGTCGGCTGTCAACAACCTTGGCATTCCAGCATTGGAATTTCAAAAAAGTGAAAAGAGAATCTATCCGCATAAAAGCCTGTTTTCACATATTTTGGGGTACACCAATATTGACAACCTCGGTTTATCAGGTTTGGAAAAATCTTTACACAAGCGTTTGACCGAATCGTCCAGGCCGTTGCAGCTCAGTGTTGATATGGGTATACAAGATACTATCCGCGAAGAATTGCTGACCGCAGTTGAAAAATTTCAGGCGGCTGGCGCCAGCGCCATTTTGATGGATGTCAACAACGGCGAAATCATTGCAATGGTTTCGGTGCCGGATTACGACCCGAATTTAAGCATTCCGGTCGGCGATCATGCTTTGTTTAATTTCGCCACGCAGGGCGTTTATGAAGCGGGATCGGTGTTTAAAACATTTAATACAGCTCTAGGTTTAGAAAGTGGCAAAGTTAAAATTAACGATAAATTTGACGCGACTAAACCGATAAAAGTTCAGGGAATAACCGTTACCGATTATCGTGGCGAAAACCGCTGGCTGACGGTAGGCGAAATTTTGATTTATTCTTCAAATATCGGCTCGGCGCAACTTATCAGCCGTGTCGGCAAAGACGCTCAGCGACGTTTCTTGATAAATTTAGGCTTTGCCGAACCGCTTAACGATTTTGAAATATTTGAGAAGGGACGCCCGTTGTTTCCAAGCGAAAAAAATTGGCGCGACGATACTATGGCAACCGTTTCTTACGGATACGGCGTGTCCGTAACGCCGTTGCATCTGATTGCCGCTTTTGCATCACTTGTCAACGGTGGAATATATCATTATCCGACTATCGTTAAAGCCTATACGCCACAACATCCCGCTCGCCGAGTTATCTCTGAACGAACTTCAGAAGATATGCGACGGTTGCTGCGCGATGTGGTGGTGCGCGGTTCAGCAAAAAAAGCCAATATTCCAGGTTATCAGGTTATCGGCAAAACCGGAACGGCGAATAAGCTTGTTAACGGACGCTATATTGATAAAAAAGTCATCACATCTTTTCTTTCGGCTTTCCCGGAAAATAATCCTCAATACGCCATGCTGGTTATCTTAGACGAGCCTAAAAGCTCTAAAGAAACTTTCGGCTTTGTTACTTCGGGCTGGAACGCCGTGCCGGTCGGTGGGCGGATTATTGCCCAAATTGCCCCGCAACTCGATATTCAGGCCGATTTTGACTTAAACACCCAGCGCCAACATGTTAAAGCGGCATTTATACATTGATTTAAACGATATTTACTAAAATATCGCACTTGACAAAGCTGACAAATTTATATATTTGTAAATAACACTTTTTATTATTAATATAAATTTTTATGCTTATGAAACAACAAATGAAACAACAAAAAATTCTGGAAGGAGGCAAGGCTTCTCCTACGTTGTCTCCCCTCGCCGATTTTGAAGCAATGAATATTAAAAATTGGCGACTGTTGAAAAAAAATCTATGCATACCTGATAACTTTTTATTTATAGTCGGAGTTATTAAGTATTCTAAAAAATATCGACAGGTAAATTTGCGCGTTGGCAAGGAACGAGTCTTTGTGCAAAGTTTTCGCAACAATATTAATCGCGCCCGAGGGTACGGCGATATCTATTGCCTGTATGAGCCCGAAACTCTTTACGATAACGATATTGTTCTGGAAAAAGCGGCGCTTTACCAATCTTTGCCGGATGATACCGTTAAAATGATTCTGGCAGACGGCGAACATCGACAGCTCAAGTATGTCAATCAGCTGTTTGACCATATCCGCGAACAATGGAAATTACAGGATTTTTCAGCAAAAAATGTCAAAACCGGCATTTATGAAATAAGTTTTAAAACAAAATCCTGCGGTTATTTCCTTAAAGGAAGAACATATCGTGTTTGGGCAACACCGGTCGGTATTCCGAAGCAGGATTCTGGCGAACTTGTTAAAGGCTGGCTTATTTGTGACATTAATTGTGGCTTGCCGGCTTTGCTGGAGGCAGATCAGGAAAGGCTTCAACCCTTGCCGACAACGGAAGGAACAAAAATCGGGCAGTTTACTTATCGTAATGACACGCTCGTTTTTGAATAAAAAAAAAGGAACATTTGTTCCTTTTTTTTTATTTTTTTACACAGCGAATCTATGAAACCGGGACTTTAGGTTTAACTTTTTTCTTTTATTTCGGTTTTATAATTTACTTAAAAAATGTATAACTTTAGACTATATCAATTTTAAGTAATTTTTTTCTATAAAACATAGTCTTTAGTAACAATTTATTATTTTTTTATTTTTTCTTGTTGAAAAGTTTAATTTTATCACTTAATTTAGTTGACGTATTAGTTGTTCTGCAATTAGAATTGTTTCGTAACTTACGGAATGTATTTTAACCCATATGGAGAAAATAAAATGAAAAAACTTTTGAGTTTATTTTGCGCAATAGCTTTCTTAGCTGGTTGTTCTTCCACTGGTTCCAACGGCGGCATGTTCGGCGGTAGTGAATGCGAAGACAAAGAAGCCCGTGACTTCATGGCAAATGCTGAAGACAGAGTTTTCTTTGCTTTTGACAGCTCGGCTTTAACCAACAATGCCCAAGAAGTTTTGGACACACAGGTTGAATGGTTGAACTCCAAAAAACACAAAAATGTTAATGTTATCGTTCAAGGTTATTGCGATGACAGAGGTACTCGCGAATACAACCTGGCTTTAGGCGAACGTCGTGCTAACGCCGTTAAACAGTACCTTGTTTCTCAGGGTGTTGCCGCTGATCGTATTTCCGTAATTTCTTACGGTAAAGAAAGACCAGCTGTTTTAGGCAACAATGAAGCAGCCTGGGCTCAGAACCGTCGTGCCGTTACCGTTGTTAAAACCAGCAACATGTAATCTCCTAAGGCATAAGGTAAAAAAGCATTCTGCAATGGAATGCTTTTTTTATTTTAAATTTCCAAAGAATTGGTTTTTATTATTTTGCTCTTGTTAATCAGAAAGTTTTATTTTATATTTTTAACGTTATCATAAATTTATAGGATTATGGATATGAAATTACTGCCTTTATTTATTTTGGCTTTTTTGGCTTGTGGAGTTAGCTTTTCGGTTTCTGCTCAGGAACTGATCGGTATACAGGAGCAGCTTGAGGCGTTAAAAGAAGAGATGATTATTTTGCAACGCAAAGTTTATCGGGAAACAACCGACGGCCCGATCCAGGCTGTGGCCGGGCAAACAGAAATCAGACTTGGCGAATATGATGAAATTATTCGTTCCATGGACGGTAAAATTGATGAAATGGCTCATCAGGTTAAACTTCTGGAAGAAAAAATTAATAAGATTAATCAGGATATCGACATTCGTTTTAAATTGTTGGAGGGAAAACCTATTCCCGCTGCGGAAGGTAACACCGGCCTGTCCCCAAAATTTGATGCGGCAGTTGCCACGGGCGCGCCCAAATCCATTATTGGAGATGACATAACCAGTGGCGAATTGAAAAATCTGACGCCAACTGTAAAAGAGTTGAGCGTTGATGAGATTTACACCCGGGGTTTAGAAGCCCTCAGAGCCGGGAAATCGGATGAAGCCGAACAAAACTTTAATCTGATTCTGGAAAAATATCCTGATAATAAGCTGGCTGGCAATGCGCAATATTGGCTGGGGGAAGTTTATTATAACGATAAAAACTTTGCCAAGGCCGCCGTTGCTTTCGGTCGCGGTTACGATAAATATAAAAACGGCTCAAAAGGAGCTGACTGTTTGCTGAAACTTGGCATTTCCATGGAGCAGCTGGGTAAAAAAGACGAAGCTTGTCTGGCATTTGTTAATTTACCGACTGAATTTCCCAATGCTGAAAAAAATATCCTGAATAAAGCTGCTACGGAAGCCAAAAAACTCGGTTGTCAGTAAAATTTGCCAAATTAGCGTTTAAATGGCGGACTCTATATGTTTCTGGATTTTCTGAATAGAAATCACATTACGGATAAGACGATTGCGGTCGGAGTATCTGGCGGTAGCGATTCTTTAGGTTTAGTTTTGATGGCACATGCAGAACTGGCTAGCTCTGGATACAGAATTATCGCTTTAACTGTCGATCATCAGCTACGCCCAACTTCTGCGCAGGAAGCAACTCATGTCGCTAAAATCATGAAAGCACACGGTATTGAACATTATATTCTGGTTTGGGATGCAGAAGAAAAACCGTCTTCGGGAATTGAAGAAGCCGCGCGCAAGGCACGTTATAATCTGCTTGAAAAATGGTGTTCGGAGAATAATGTCAAGTTTGTGATGACGGCTCATCACTTGTTTGATCAGGCAGAAACTTTCTTTATGCGTCTGTACCGTGGCAGCGGTTTAAATGGATTATGTGGCATGCGGGAAGTTTTCCGGAGGCATAATTTATATATTTTAAGACCGCTGCTTGATACGAATCCTAATGTCATGAAAAAATATCTACAAGAAAAAAATATCGCGTGGGTTGAAGATGAAAGTAATAATGCCGAACAATATCTGAGAGTAAAAATGCGTCATATTTTGCCAGATTTTTACCAAAAAAGTGGCATAACTGTTGAACAGGTTGTCAAAACCATGAAATGTCTTCAATATTCCAGAGACTATCTTGAAAACGAAATCCAACAAATTATCGGCCAATCATTTCAAAATTGGTTTGATTATGCTTATTGTTGCACATTTGAAGATTTTCTTAATTTTAGTGATGAAATTAAATTTCGACTGCTCTCATATTTGCTGAGAAATATCGGACATAACGAATATGCGCCACGGGCAGAAAAAATTATTAATTTAATCCGACAGCTAAAAAAAGAAAGTTTTTATTCGGCAACCTTAGGACATTGCCGGCTACATCTGCACGACAAACGCTTATGGATTTATCCCGAAAATTGCGAACTTGGCAAATATACTGCTGAAAATTGGAAAATATTTAAACGTCTTCATCCTAAATTTTCACACGGCAAACTGCCGTTTCAGGTACGGATTTTTATCTTAAATCATTTTAAAGAGACATAAACTTTACCATTTTGTACCGCTTAAAAAATATGGTCTTATTTCAGAGATTATTCCCCGTAGAAAGAGGGGAAATAATAAGTAATTGTTATAGATTATCCGCTTTTTCCCTATAAATGTGGCAAAAAAGAAACAGATATTCTCAAATTGACAGAGAATGCCCAAGATGCAAGCTTGCGGGAAAATCTACTTAAAAGTTGGGATAAAAATTCGCTTCTTCACCATAAATATACAAAAGTCCTCGGGTAGCCTCTGCCTCTCTTTTTATTAGTCAAGAGTTGCGAAGAGATATCAAAAATAATTATCAAAAACTCTTTCAAGCAAAATTTTACAAGGAATAATAAAATGATTTATGGATACATCAGAGTGAGCACAGAGCATCAAACCTGCGCCAACCAGCGCCATGAAATAGAGCTCTTTGCTGAACGGAATAATATTATTATTGATAGATGGACAGAAGAAGTAATTTCATCACGCAAAAAACTGCAGGACAGAAAGCTAAACAGAGTATTAAAACACCTAAAAAGAGGCGATATTCTGATTGCAACAGAAATTTCTCGTCTTGGTAGAAATATGTTTGAGATTATGGGAATCTTACGTCTTTGCCTGGAGAGAGATTGCCAGATTTGGACATTGAAAGAAAACTATCGATTAGGGGCGGATATTCAAAGTAAAGTTCTTGCTTTTGCCTTTTCTCTGGCTAGTGAAATTGAACGACAGCTTATCTCGGAACGCACTAAAAATTCTCTGCAAAGGCTTAAAGATGAAGGAATACACCTTGGAAGACCTTTTGGATTCACACATAACAAATTAAAAAAACACCACCATAAAATTAAAAGACTTCTTGATAAAGGTGTTTCGAAAGCTGAAATTGCCCGATTGATGAATTGTTGTTGGGGAACGCTGGACAAATACATCAAGACACATCTTTCCTGATTTTATACTTTATAATCCCTGTTTTTAAAGCTGGTATTTATATGCCGGCTTTATTTGTTTAATGCTTTGAAAAAGCTATTAACACCAGACTCTTTCAGGATAAGACCGTCTACATTTAATAGGGATAATTATTACTATAAAAAACTCAAAATAACAATAAAAATTTTGAAAATAAAGAACCATACCCAATCCCTGAAACACTCAAATCCCTAGCCGTATACGTTAAAATGTAGACGGTGGTTTTATGGAAATTAAGGCTTTTGATAATGTTTCATCTGTTTTGAAAGATGATTTACAGGTTGAGATAAAGAGTAATGCAAAGCTCTCTATTGCTTCTGCCTATTTTTCTATCTATGCCTTTGAAGAATTGAAAAAGCAATTAAAAGATATTGAAGAACTCCGTTTTATTTTTACCTCTCCGACTTTTATTACCGAAAAAACACCCAAAGAAAAACGAGAGTTTTATATTCCGCGGTTAACCAGAGAAAAAAGCATTTATGGAACAGAGTTTGAAGTAAAGCTCCGCAATGAGCTGACACAAAAAGCAATAGCGAAGGAATGTGCTGATTGGATAAGAAAAAAAGTTCAGTTTAAATCAAACAAAACCGGACAGTTTATTCCAGGTTTGATTAATGTTGAAAATAAAGAAGATAGCTGTTCTTATTATCCGGTTAATGGATTTACTACCGTAGATTTAGGATGTGATAAAGGGAACAACTGTTTTTGCATTATAAACAAATTTGAAGCACCTTTAAGTCAACGATACATTCAAAGTTTCAATGAAATCTGGAATGACAAAAGACAGTTACAAGATGTAACCCAAGAACTTATAGACAGTATTACTACCGTATATGCCGAAAATTCTCCAGAATTTATCTATTTCTTTACGCTTTATAATATTTTCAATGAATTTTTAGATGATATTAACGAAGATATTCTGCCTAATGAAAGAACCGGATTTAAAGAAAGCGCGATATGGAAGAAACTTTATAATTTTCAAAAAGATGCTTGCCTGGCGATAATTAACAAACTTGAAAAATATAATGGCTGTATTTTAGCCGACAGTGTTGGTTTAGGTAAAACGTTTACCGCTCTTTCGGTTATTAAATATTATGAAAATCGCAACAAAAATGTTTTAGTGCTTTGTCCTAAAAAATTAAGTGATAACTGGACGACCTATAAAGAAAACTATGTAAATAACCCGATAGCCACTGATAGATTGCGTTATGATGTGTTGTATCACACGGATTTATCTCGCATAAGAGGTAAATCAAACGGAATTGATTTAGCTAAACTTAATTGGGAAAATTATGATTTAATCGTCATTGATGAGAGCCATAATTTCCGCAACGGCGGCCAATCTTATTTAACTGATGACGGCGAACAAAAAGATAACCGCTATAATATCTTATTAAACAAAGTTATTCGTAAAGGTGTCAGAACAAAAGTTTTGATGCTTTCGGCGACTCCGGTTAATAACCAATTTCTTGATTTGAAAAATCAGCTAGCCCTAGCCTATGAGGGAAACACGAGTGAAATGAATAAAAAACTCGGTGAAGGAAAGAATATAGACCATATTTTCCGCGAAGCACAAAAGGCTTTTAACAGATGGAATACTTTACCACCGAGCGAGAGAACAACTGCGCGCCTGTTAGATATGCTCTCCTTTGACTTTTTTGACTTGCTGGACAGCATTACCATTGCGCGCTCTCGTAAGCATATTGAGAAATATTATAATACGGCTGATATTGGCAAGTTTCCGGAGCGTTTGCCCCCTATCAATCAACGCCCGATATTAAGCTTAAAAGAAAATACGATTTCTTACGGGGAGATTTTCAAAAACTTATTGGATTTAACTTTGTGTGTTTACACACCTTCTTCATATATTCATCCAAGCAAAATAGATGAATACGAAGAACGGTATGGCAGAGATGTCAGCAAAGGGGTGTTTTTCAAACAATCGGACCGTGAGCAAGGGGTTCGCCGTTTAATGAGCATTAACCTTATGAAACGCATGGAAAGTTCCGTTTATTCGTTTAATCAGACTTTATCGCGGATTATCTATCGTATAGACAAGACCATAGAACACATAGATTTATTTGAAAAACAAAAGAGTAATTATGAATTAACTGCAGATTTTTCTGAATTTGAAGAATTAGATGAAGATTATGATGTTGTTATCGGGAGCAAAGTCAATATTTCGCTTAAAGATATGGATTACCGTTCATGGCGGAATGATTTAAAGGCTGATAGCGTTATTTTGAAGCATCTTTATGCGGAAACAAGCAAAATATCAGCCGATGAAGACCATAAGCTGCAAACGTTGTTGGCACAGATTAAGCAAAAGATTGAGCACCCTATCAATGACAATAATAAGAAAATCCTTATTTTTACAGCATTTGCGGATACAGCGAATTATTTGTATGACCACGTTTCAACTTATGTAAAGAACAATTTTGGATTAGACACGGCCGTTATCAGTGGTTCAGTTGATGGGAAAAGCACTATAAAAGGCCTGCCACAGGATATGAATACGGTTTTGACTTGTTTTTCGCCGATTTCAAAAGAAAAACACCTGTTGTTACCAAATAATCCGGCAAATATTGATGTTTTGATTGCAACAGATTGTATTTCCGAAGGACAAAATTTACAAGATTGCGACTACTTGATAAATTATGACATTCATTGGAATCCCGTAAGGATTATTCAACGCTTTGGGCGTATTGACCGTATTGGAAGCCGTAACGATGTTATTCAGCTTGTTAATTTCTGGGCTCCAGTTCAATTAGATGAATATATCAAGCTCAAAGCTCGGGTTGAAGGCAGAATGAAAGCCATCAATATCACTAATGGTGGCAATGATAATGTTATCAATCCGGAAGATGACCCTGATTTAGCTTATCGCAAGCAACAACTGGAAAAGCTACAAAATGAAGTTGTGGATATTGAGGATATGGATACTGGCATATCTATTATGGATTTGGGGTTGAATGAATTTCGGCTTGATTTGTTGGAATATATCAAAGAAAACCCGGATGTAGAGAAAAATCCAACCGGAATGAACGCTATTGTGAAGGCAACCGCCGATATGCCGGCCGGCGTTATTTATATCTTAAAAAACATTAACCCGGATACCAATATTAACAACACTAACCGTTTACATCCGTTTTATATGGTTTATCTGAAAGATAACGGGGAGATTGTCTGTAATCACTTACAACCTAAGGATTTGTTAGATAAGCTGCGTTTGGCGTGTAAAGGCAAATCTGCCGTTGATAAAGCGATTTGTAAACACTTTAATAAAAAGACCAAAGACGGCAGAGATATGCGGCATTACTCAAAATTATTGGGTGAGGCCATTCGTTCTATTATCAATGTGAAAGAAGAAAGCGATATAGACAGCCTGTTTTCTGATGGGGGAACAACAGTTTTAGAAAATGAAATAAAGGGTTTGAACGATTTTGAACTTATTTGTTTCTTGGTTGTGGAGGGTAAACAATGTTAAATCTCCCGCAAACTACCGAAGTTAATAAAAATATTCCGAAAAGCAAATTTTATGAAAAAGCTGAAATCAGTAACAGTTTAAAACAAAGTTTTGTTGACGATATTGAAAAGATAACATGGACAAACAAACTCTCCTCTAAAAGCTTAAATATTGCCGAGGGCAGTACAATTAAAGAGATTGAAGTTTTTCATATCAAATTAAAAACCGCGAAATTAAATGCCAAAATCCTGGAAGCGATAGATAAATCTATTCCTTATTACATTTTGTATGTTTTGGAATATCAGGGGAATTATCAACTTTGGCTGGGATATAAAGAAAAAAGCGGCAATCCGGAAAAACAAGCTACCATTACTCGCTATTTTCACAGTGAGTGGGATAGAACCCCAAAAATAAGCTTAATCGGCAATAAGTTAGACAGCATTTATCAAGGCTTTTTAGAGCAACTGTCTGATAAGCGGATTTCTATGGCTTCAGAAACCGGCCTCAAAGAGCAAGTTGCCAAAGCGACCGAAATAGAAAAGCTTGAAAAGCAAATTGAAAAATTAACAGCGAAAATGAACGCCGAAAAGCAATTTAACCGCCAAATTGCGATTAAACAGCAGATAAAACAACTTCAACAAAGGATAAAGGACTTGAACAATGGATAAGATGAAAATGACTTCGCCAGACTTAACTGTGGCTAATATTAAAAAAATAGCAGAAATGTTTCCGAATGTGATTACGGAAGCAAAGGATGAACAAGGGAATCTTGTCCATAAGATAGATTTTGAGAAGCTTAAACAAGAGCTTTCATCTGAGGTGATTGAAGGTAACGAAAGTTATGATTTCACCTGGGTTGGCAAGAAACAAGCTATGGTTGAAGCCAATAAGCCGACAAATAAGACTTTAAGGCCCTGTCTGGATGAGAGTGTTAATTGGGAAAAGACGGAAAATCTTTATATTGAAGGCGATAATCTGGAAGTTTTGAAGCTTTTGCAGGAAAGTTATCTCAACAAAGTCAAAATGATATACATTGACCCGCCGTATAATACCGGAAAAGATAGTTTTATCTATCCTGATGATTATAAAACCAATAAAGACCAATATGATGAAGAAGTTGGGGCGATTGATGACAGTGGGTATAGAATGTTTAAGAATGTTGAAACCAACGGTCGTTTCCACTCATCATGGTGTTCTATGATGTATCCACGCTTAAAGCTTGCCAGAAACCTGCTAACCGATGATGGCGTTATTTTTATTTCCATTGATGACCATGAAGTCGACAATCTTAAAAAAATTTGTGATGAAATTTATGGCGCAAGTAATTTTTATGGAATGCTAATTCAGTTAAAGGGCAATACACAAAATGATGCAAAAACAATACAAAAGAATCACGAATACATTTTAGTTTATTCAAAAATAAATACAGATTTACTTCTAACATACAATAGTGAAGTAAAACACGAGGTTTATCAAGATAATTTTTATTTAGGACGTGATACTGGAGCTTCTTCCGGACACGATAAATTGCTTGAACGTCCGAACCTTGGATATACTATTTATTACTATGAAGGCACTGGAAATGGGGCAACAGGGAATCATAATAAATTGCTTGAACGTCCGAACCTTGCAGATAAAAAATATCCCGGTTTTAAAATCTTCTATAATGAAGATAAAGTTATTCACGCAGTGGCTATTATGGATTATGCAATGGATAAAATAACTGGGAATTCAAAGGAAGAAGATGTATATATTGATGAACAAGAATTACTAAATTTAGGATATGTAAAAATTCGTCCCCCGAAAAGAAAGGGAGATAAATTAGGGCGCTGGACTTGGGGGATTGATACGTTTAAAGAACTCTGGAATAATAATGAGGTTCTAATAAAAAACAATAAAAATGTCATAAAAAAAGAATTCATTAGTGAGGAATTTATTAAAGAAACAGATGGAAAAAAATATTTTCTTAAAGTTAATAAATTACCAATACAAAGTATTGTAAAAATTCCCAATAGTGTAGGAACAACCGTTTTAAGCGGTAATACTGGGTTAATGCCGGGATTAGATTTTTCAAATCCTAAAAATCCAGATTTAATAAAATTCTTTTTAAAATCATATTATGACAATAATCTAACAGTCCTCGACTTCTTCTCAGGCTCTGCCACCACCGCCCATGCAGTCATGCAGTTAAATGCCGAAGATGGAGGAAAGAGAAAATTTATTATGGTACAACTGCCAGAAGTGTGTGATGAAAAATCAGAAGCATATAAAGCCGGCTATAAAAACATATGTGAAATCGGTAAAGAAAGAATAAGAAGAGCCGGTAAGAAAATTCTTGATGAAACTGGTAATTCTAACCTTGATGTGGGATTTAGAGTTCTGAAAATAGATGAATCTAATATGAAAGATGTGTATTATACACCAGATGAGCTAACGCAGAGCGATTTGGTAGATAGCATAAGCAATATCAAAGACGGCCGCAGTGGTTATGACCTTTTGTATCAATGTATGCTGGATTGGGGTTTGGAACTCTCATTACCGCATAAAACCATAAAGATAAACAACAACGAAGTTCATATTGTTAATGACAATGATTTGATAGCTTGTTTTGATGATAAGATATCCGAAGACACAATTAAGCAAATTGCCGATAAAAAGCCTTTAAGAGTTGTGTTCAGAGACAGTTCTTTTGCCACCCCGGCGGCAAGAATCAATGTTGATGAGATATTTAAACTAAAATCTCCCCAAACAACAATCAAAGTATTATAAGAGGTGCGATGATGAAGTTAAAGTTTAAGCACCAGAAGTTTCAAGCCGATGCCGCAAAGGCGGTTGTTGATGTTTTTAAGGGGCAACCTTATCAAAGTGGAATGAGCTATCTTATTGATAAAGGGCGGGATAACAGCAGGCAACAGGAGTTGGGGGAAGATTTTATCGGCTTTAAAAATGCCAAAATATCCATTGATGATAATAGGATTTTAGAAAATATCCAAACCATTCAACGAAACAACCTGATTAAACCTTCTGCACAATTAGAGGGGAAATATAATCTCACCGTTGAAATGGAAACCGGGGTTGGTAAAACTTATACCTATATCAAAACGATGTTTGAACTTCACAAAAATTATGGGTGGAGCAAATTTATTGTTATTGTACCAAGTATAGCTATTCGTGAAGGTGTTTATAAGTCTTTTTGCATTACGCAAGATCATTTTATGGAAGAATACGGCGAAAAAATCCGCTTTTTTATATATGATTCGGCTCATTTGAACCAAATTGACCAATTTGCCAGCGATAACAAAATCAATGTTATGATTATTAACACCCAGGCATTCAACACAAAAAGTAAAGATGCGCGCAGAATTGATATGAAACTTGATGAATTTCGTTCGCGCCGGCCGATTGATATTATTGCCAAGACAAACCCGATATTGATTATTGATGAACCGCAATCGGTTTTGGGACCGAAAACTTTAACCTCTATTAACAAATTTGCGCCTTTAATGACAATCGGTTATTCGGCAACCCATAGAAATCCTTATAATATGGTTTATCGCCTTGATGCGATGGAAGCATATAACAATAAATTGGTGAAGAAAATAGCGGTTAAAGGAATTACTGTATCCGGTTCAAGCGGAACAGACGGCTATATGTATTTGCAGAGTATTAACCTTTCCAAAGACAAAAACCCTACGGCAACATTAGAATTTAATGTTAAAGGGGTAAGCGGAATTAAAAAAACAACACGAATTGTTAATGAAGGATTTAGTCTGTATCAACATTCCGGTAATCTGGAAGAATACAAAGGTTATACTATCAGCCGAATTGACGGACGAGATGGGGCCAACTTTGTAGAGCTTTCCAACGGTATCAAAATTGAGGTTGGTGAAGTTTTAGGTTCCAAAACAGATCAAAATCAAATCAGACGGATTCAAATTCGGGAAACGATTGAAAGCCATTTAGAACGTGAAAGACAATTGTTTTATAAAGGAATTAAAGTTCTTTCGTTATTCTTTATTGATGAAGTGGCAAAATATAAGGATTATAGCCAAGCTGATGAAAAAGGCATTTATGCCCATATGTTTGAGGAAGAATATCAACGTATTATTGACCGTTATGTCGGCGAGCTTGGTGATGATGAATATGTTAAATTCTTAAAATCCATTGAAGCAAACAAAACGCACGCGGGCTATTTTTCCATTGATAAGCGCGGACGTTCTATAGACTCTGAGCTTAAAAAAGGCTCTACCTCATCTGAGGATACTGATGCTTATGATTTGATTATGAAAAATAAAGAACGTTTGCTTGATAGCAAAGAACCTGTTCGCTTTATATTCTCGCACTCGGCATTGAAAGAAGGTTGGGATAATCCGAATGTTTTTCAAATCTGCACTTTAAAAGAAAGTGATGCGACTGTGCGCAAACGCCAAGAAATCGGGCGTGGTTTAAGGTTGGCGGTGAATCAGAACGGCGATAGAATGGATGATTCTGTTTTGGGCGAAGATGTGCATAACATTAACACTTTAACCGTGATTGCCAACGAATCTTATCAAAACTTTGCCTCTGCCTTACAAAAAGAACTCGCTGAAATCGTTACGGACAGACCAAAAGAAGTTAGTGTTGATTTGTTTGAAGGTAAAGTTATTACCACAGAAACAGGAGAAGCGCTAACCATTGATAAGGCCTTAGCTAAAAAGCTCTATAATCATTTTATCAGGCAAGATTATGTTGATGACACCGGCGCTTTAACCGACAAATATTATGAAGATAAAAAAGCCGAAAGGTTAAATCTTCCGGAAGAAGTCAAAGATTACCGTGATGGCATTGTTAAAA
This sequence comes from uncultured Azospirillaceae bacterium, assembly GCA_964410325.1. GTDB lineage: Bacteria > Pseudomonadota > Alphaproteobacteria > RF32 > CAG-239 > CAAFZY01. The sequence continues at coordinate 19,321 of CAYPFN010000015.1, read as the reverse complement.
CTGTTGATACAGTTTATGACATTAGGACAATGATGCCGGAAGATTCCCGGAAGAACAATGTTGATATTAAAGTTAAAGATGGGGCTTTGGATAAACAAGAGTTTTTAGCTCTTTGGCAAAAAATCAATGTTAAATCTATCTATGCCGTTGATTTTGATGAACAAGATTTGATTGATAATGCTATTAAAGCCTTAAACAGCAAATTGAAAGTGCAAAAGATTTATGTAAAAATTACCCAAGGCGCAATGAACTCTATTGCTTCCAAACAAGCTTTGCTTGAAGGTTCTGCCTTTAAGACGAAACCAAGCCAGTCGAAAACGGAAGTTATAAGTTCAGAAGGAACAAGCATTAAATATGACCTGGTGGGGAAGCTGGTTGACGAAACCCGCTTGACAAGAGAGTGTATTGTTAAAATTCTGACTGGAATTGAAAAGGCTGTGTTTGATCAATTCAAGCAAAATCCGGAAGATTTTATAATAAAGTCGGCACAACTTATCAATGAACAAAAAGCCACACTTATTGTGCAACATATTGCTTATAACAAGATTGATGGTGAGGAAGGCACTTATAGCACTGATATTTTCACAGAACCTACTCTTAAAGGCAAACTCGGCATCAACACTATGGTGGCAACGAAAAGTATTTATGACCACTTGTTATACGATTCCAGCGGTGAAAGAGATTTTGCAACACAACTTGAAGCAAGCCAAGATGTTGTTGTGTATGTCAAACTCCCTAAAGGATTTTATATTTCAACGCCGGTTGGAAAATATAATCCTGACTGGGCTATTGCTTTTAATAAAGAGCATATTAAACACATTTATTTCATTGCTGAAACTAAGGGTTCTATAGAAACTTTGGAATTAAGAGAAATTGAAAGTGCAAAAATTAACTGTGCCCGCAAACATTTTGCCGTAATTAGCAACAAAGAAGTCCAATATGATGTTGTAAGCAACTACAACGAACTAATGAATAAGGTGATGAGGTAAGGTGATGAGGGGTGAAGTATTGTGTATTATAAACCTATGTCAGGTATTGTGGCGACGGTTGGAGCTGTTTGGATTGCTCGTCAAGAATACTATGCCAGAGGGAAGTTCTGAGCTGGATAATTTGGGAGATGTTCAGCAAAAAAAATAATTTCATTTCCTGTTTACTATAGGTCTACCAGATAAAATTAAAGGCCTTGGCGATTTATCGCCAGGCCTTGAAAATCAATGGTGCTCGGGGACGGGATCGAACCGCCGACACGAGGATTTTCAGTCCTCTGCTCTACCAACTGAGCTACCCGAGCAAGTTAACGAAAAGTTTTATAATAGATATTTTTTTAAATGTCTAGTATATTTTTATAAATTTTGCATATTTTTTGCAAGGGAACGGCTGTTAAGCAACCGCTCCCTTAAACAATATTTAAACTTAAATATCTTTGCCGTCTTTGGAAGGCATTATACTCATACTTCCGTTTTTTTTCTTACTATCAGTTTTTTGACGTTTTTGTAAAACTTCCTGAACAATTCGGTCTTTTTGATCGGAAATCTTTTCCCATGTCAAATTATCCCGAACATAATTATAGCCATTTTCCGCAATTTTTTTCCGCAATTTTTCATCTTCCAGAAGCAATTTCAACGCTTTAATCTGACGCCAGCGATCGGTTTCTTGCGAAGGAGCGTACAAACCAATCGCTTTGTTTAGATCCTGATTTTTATCACGGATATCCGCACAATGGGCAAAGTCATTAAAACCGCTTCTTCCGACAATAACTGCCGTTTTACAGCCCATTGCTTCTATTGGCACCATGCCAAAGGCTTCATTTAAGCTGGACATCACAAAAACCGACGATATATTATAAACTCTAGCCATTTCTTTTTGATTAAGCGAAGGCATAAAGATAATTTGATCTTCGTATCCTTTAAATATCTCGCGACATTCATCGGTAATTGGGTTTCCCTTTTCGCCACTGACCATATAAACGGCGGAAGGATTATGTGTGATAATCTCTTTCATTGAACGTGCCAGCTCACAAAAACCCTTATCTCGCACAACCCGCCCTAATGATGACACTACCTGCTTATCAGACAAATCAACCACTTGTTCCCGGCCATCCAAGTCATTATACGTAAAGCGGTATTTTAATTTATGTAGCTCTTGCGGACTAAGAGGCGTAAACATCTTGTCATTATATCCGGGAGGAATAATCGTAATTTTTTCAGCATCAACCGAATATGGTTCCGTCACTAGCCGGCGTTGCTCATCTGGTGATGTAGCGATAATAATATCCGCTTTATTAAAAGCATATTTTTCATGAGCAATCCGTTGTTCAAAATTATGCCAGTTCCATTCTTCCTGGCTAATTAATCCCGTCTGATATTGTGGCAAATTGCGTTCAAATTTCTTATGCCCCAGAGAATGGCTGGTTACCAGCATAATCGGACGCCGCCCTGTTTCCTGTTCTATTTTGGTGCAGAGCATATCCGCGGCCAGCATACCGTCACGATAATGTCCTTCAACCACTTCAATGTCTTTGAGCACATTTTCTTTTTTATAAAATTCATAAAGATTGTCAATCAATTCGGGCAGAAGCGGAACAATCTCTTCTTTCGGTACAAAGTAAAAATTGCCACCAGCCGGAACACGCAACACACGACTGCGTATAGCCAAACTTTCATGCCACTGAACCTCAACTTCATAATGTTTATTATGTACAGAATCTTCCTGCTTTCCGCCGAATTGCGGACAAATGCGCGGATCGACCCGCCTAGTCACCAAATCAACATCGTAATTTGTGGAATTCGAGGCCAAAGCTTTAACATAATAAACCTGACCGCCGGTATCCTGGCCGGCAATCACCTTTTTAGCAACAATTTCCTGTGTCGGAGAACCGTTTTCATCTAATGCATAAGCAAAATCACCCTCCACCAAGCCGTGGGTGGAGAACATAACTTTTAATTTTTTTGACATTGTTTTTATAACTCTAAATTTTATTGTACGAATATATGTTTTGACAATAATAATTATTATGGAAAAAATCAAGCGCTAAATTGTTTTTGAGTAAAAAAGCGTATTTTAAAATCTTATAGCGAAAAGATGCTTTTTTCTCTTAAAGAGATAAAATTCTGTGTATTTTTTTAAAATCTTGTTAAAATCTGTTGTCTTTTATTCCGTTTCATACTACAAATTAAAGTTGATTTTAGTAATTTTTTAAAGAGGGTAAATAATGTCAAATCCTATTGATACAAAAGTTATCAGCAAACTAGCTGAAATATTGGATAAAACAAATTTGACCGAATTAGAATATGAAGATGAAGGCTGTCGAATTAGCCTGTCGCGGCAACTGACCGGCATAGCTCCCGCCACTTATGTTCCGACACCGGTTTCCACACCAGCGCCAAGCGCTCCCGTTGCTGTCGTTCCGGAATCAACCCCGGTTGAAAATGTAACTGCCGATGTTGATTACACAAGTAGCCCAAATGCGGTTAAATCTCCAATGGTCGGCGTTGTTTACCTTGCTAGTGATCCGAATTCAGCCAATTATGTCAATGTCGGCGATACGGTTGCCGCTGGCGATACGGTTTGTCTGATTGAGGCAATGAAAACTTTCAATCCGGTTAAAGCCCACAAGGGTGGCAGAGTCAGTAAAATACTGGTCGAAAGTGGCGATCCGGTTGAATACGGTGCTCCGTTGATTGTTATAGAATAACGTATAAAAATTAACTCATAAAATTTAGGAATTTTGTATGTTTGGAAAAGTATTAATTGCGAATCGGGGTGAAGTGGCGTTGCGCATTCATCGGGCCTGTCGGGAAATGGGTATTCGCACGGTTGCCGTTCATTCGGAAGCCGATGCTAATGCCATGCATGTCCGTTTGGCTGACGAGGCGGTTTGTATCGGCCCTGCCCGATCCACAGACTCTTATTTAAATAAGCCGGCAATTATTTCGGCTGCCTTAATTACTGGCGCGGATGCTATTCACCCGGGTTTTGGTTTTCTTTCGGAAAATGCTGATTTTGCGGAAATGGTTGAAAAACACGGCATCGTTTTTATCGGTCCAACTTCTGCGCAAATGCGCCTGATGGGCGATAAAATTATGGCGCGGCAGGCCGCCGTGGATGCCGGTTTGCCGATTACGCCTGGTTCGCCGGCGCTGGAAAGCATTGAAGATGCTATTACCTGGGCTAATAAAATCGGTTATCCAGTTATTGTTAAAGCTAAAGACGGTGGCGGAGGCAAAGGCATGAAAATTGCTTTTAACGATGCGGAAATGACCGAAGCTTATACTATGGCGCGTGCCGAAGCCAAGGCGGCTTTTACCAGTGACGTTGTTTATATGGAAAAATACTTACAAAAACCACGTCATATTGAGATGCAGATTTTAGCGGATAAATACGGCAATGTTGTACATTTAGGTGAACGTGACTGCTCTATCCAGCGTAATAACCAAAAGGTGATTGAAGAATGCCCTTCGCCAGCTTTGAATGATGCACAGCGTAAAGAAATCGGTGAAATTGTCTGCAAAGCTATTCAGAAAATCGGTTATCAAAATGCCGGAACATTGGAGTTTTTATATGAAGATGGTAAGTTTTATTTTATGGAAATGAATACTCGTCTGCAAGTTGAACATCCGATTACAGAAGCAATCACCGGCATTGATATCGTCCGTGAACAAATTCGAATCGCCAGCGGCGCTGCTTTGGGATATACCCAAGATGATATTACTTTCAGCGGCCATGCCATTGAATGCCGTATCAATGCTGAAGATCCGGAAACTTTTACCCCCTGTCCGGGAAAAATCGCTGAATGGCATGCGCCAGGCGGTTTAGGCGTGCGAGTTGATTCGGAGATTTATTCCGGCTATACAATCCCGCCATATTATGATAGCATGATAGCTAAACTCATAATTCACGGTAAAACTCGTAACGCTGCTTTACTGCGTTTGCGGCGAGCATTGGAAGAATTTGTTATAATAGGAGTTAAAACAACCATTCCGCTTCATCAGGAAATTATTTCTCAGGCTGATTTTATTGATGGACAATATAACATCCACTGGCTGGAGCAATTTATGGAAAAACACTATAAATAAAGGACGCATATGAAGAAAGAACTGTCAACCCGTCAACTTTTTATTGATTCCTTATCTTTTATCGGAAAGAATAAGGCTTTGTTGGCGGTTTTGGCATTTCTTTCTTTTGCCGGTTCATACCTGGCCATCAGAGTTGGCATTTACCAAAACTTCTTATTATTACTACTTTATGGTCTTTACATTTATTTTTTTTATTTCTTTTTTGTTAGCTTATATTATGAACAGCGACCGATGCTGACTAAAGAAAAATTTGTAGACTCCTTTGTTAAAATGATCACTATTTTTGCTTTCTCCATGTTTGTACTGATCTGTGGAAAAATCGGCATTAATATTTTGCATTACTTAAGCCGTTATTTAATAGGTTTCCCTGATATATATTCTTTTTTGCGGAGGATTTATATTTTTATTTTACTCAATCCTTTAGGCAAAATAGTTCTTTACCTAGGCGTTATCACTCTCCTGACATTTTCTTTTTTCATTCCGGGGTTCGCCTGGATTTCGACGATTAACGGTAAAGATGCCTCCATTATCAGCGCATATGTTAAGACTAGCGGAAATTTATGTAAAACGATTTTGATTTTTATACTTTTATATGGTATTTTTCCGCTTATTATAAGTTTTATAGGTTTAACCAATGGTTCTATTGTACTGGGTGTTTTATATGCTCTGTTAACGGTATTTCAAATTATTGTCTTTTTGCACCTTTATGATTTTTTCTATGATGATTAACTTGTGATAAATTATGTTTTTCATATGTTTATATTTTAACAGATGAAACTATGTAAAATTGTCGCATGAGATAATTTTTTATAAATCTGAAACAAATCCCGAAAACTGTATTTCGCAGTTTTCGGGATTTTCATCTTTAACCTTTAGGTGGCAGGTTTTTATTTTTTTTGTTTTTCAGAATTTTTCGCCGTCTTTTTTACGGCCTTTTTAACTTCTTTTGCCACTGGTTTTTTATCATCTTCAAAAGAATAAAGCTCTTCAACGGTTACTACTTTATCTTTTAAGCTCACTTTGCTTAAAATATGCTCAACGATTTTCTCTTCAAAAACAGGAGCTTTTAAGGCTTCAACAGCTTTTTTATTTTTTAAGTAATAATCGAACACGGCCTTTTCCTGTCCGGGATATTTTTGCGCTTCCGCGGATATGGCCTTATTGATATCTTCCGGCAAAATCGTTAATTTTGCATCCAGGCCGATTTCAGACAATAATAGTCCTAATTTGACGCGACGCAAGGCAATTTCTTTATATTCAGCCAGTAAATCTTTCTCATCTTTAGATTTTTCATATTCATCCAGCTGATTATGTTTTTTAGCCTGTTCATACTGCTTGACAATATTGTCATATTCAGTATCAATTAATTTTTGCGGAACGTCAAAATTATATTCTTTATCCAAAACATCCAGTAAAGCGCGCTTTAATTTCATTTTGGAGGCGGCCTCATAATCTGTCTTAATACGCTCAACGATTTTAGCACGCAAAGAATCCAAATCTTTTTCACCTAAAGATTTAGCAAACTCGTCATCAATCACAACTGGTTTCGGTTCGCGAATTTCTTTGATTTCAACAGCAAAAACAGCCTCTTTACCGGCCAAATCCTTAGCATGATAGTTCTCCGGGAAAGTTACTTTAACATCAACATTATCGCCAACTTTTTTTCCAATCAGCTGATCTTCAAACCCAGGAATAAAAGCGCCGGAACCAAGTTCCAAAGGATAAGCGTTGCCTTTGCCGCCTTTAAATTCTTCACCGTTAACAGAACCAACAAAATCAATTACGGTAAAATCTCCTTTCTTAGCCGGACGGTCTTCTTCAACCTTTATTGTTTCTTTACGGCTTTCGGCAACATAGCGAATAGCTTTTTCCACCTCTTCTGGCGGAACATCTGCTGTTAATTTTTCCAAGGTAATTTTTGAAAAATCACCCAGCTTGATTTCCGGTAGCACTTCAACCATAACTTCAAACTCGACATCTTTACCATCATTGAAAACGGTTAAATTGATTTCAGGCATAACCGCCGGACGCAGTTCATTTTCTTTAATAATTTTATCAGCGGCATTTTGGAGCATTTCATCCAAAACTTCCCCTAAAATCGAAGCGCGGTATTTTTGTTTGAGCATAGCTTTAGGAGCCTTACCCGGACGGAAACCTGGCAATTTAGTTGTTTTGGCAATCCGATCAATCTTGGCATCAACTTCCTTTTCAAAATCAGCTGCCGGAATAATTGCTTTATATTTTTTATCTAGACCCTTAGATTTTGTTTCAGTAACTTTCATCTTTATCTCTTCTAAAATTCAAACCATTGGCAAACAATGGTGCGGACGAAGGGACTTGAACCCATACACCTTACGGTACCAGATCCTAAGTCTGGCGCGTCTACCAATTCCGCCACGTCCGCGGTTAATCCTATTTTTGGCTGATGAAATACTAGCTAAAAAAATATTTAAATCAAGAAAAATCATAAAACTATTGTATTGTTAAATAAAATTTAATATTATGCGCGAAAATGTCGGATTAAAAATAAAAAAAAACAGGTTAGAAAATGCCAGAAAACAGAATCAACCAACGTAAAACTTTTGCCATTATTTCACACCCGGATGCCGGCAAAACAACGTTAACCGAAAAACTTTTACTGTTCGGTGGCGCTATTCAACAAGCCGGAGCTGTTAAAGCACGCGGTGAAAACCGGCGCGCGCGATCCGATTGGATGAAAGTTGAGCAGGAACGCGGTATTTCGGTTGCTTCATCAGTTATGACCTTTGAATATAAAAACACAACTTTCAATCTTTTGGATACGCCGGGACATGAAGATTTTTCGGAAGATACCTATCGGGTATTAACGGCGGTTGATTCTGCCGTAATGGTGCTTGATTCGGCAAAAGGTATTGAAAATCAGACGAAAAAACTCTTTGAAGTCTGCCGTTTGCGTAATATTCCTATTTTAACTTTTATTAACAAGCTTGATCGTGAAGGGCTTGATCCTTTTGTCCTGCTTGATGATATTGAAAAAACGCTTGCTTTAGACATAACTCCTGCCAGCTGGCCTATTGGTAGCGGTAAAGATTTTCTGGGCTGTTATGATATCATTAATGATCAATTAATTTTAATGAACAAAAACGGCGATAAATCGCAAATCAACTCTGTAATTGAAACTTGTAAAGGCCTTGATGATCCTAAGCTTGATGCGCTTTTGCCGGCACATGCAGTTGCCAAATTACGCGAAGATGTTGAAATGGCACGTGAACTTTGTTCGAAATTTGATTTGGATTTGTATCTTGCTGGTGCTTTAACGCCTGTATTTTTTGGTAGCGCAATTAACAATTTTGGCGTTCAAGAAGTATTGGAAGGCCTGTTCCGATTTGCACCGTCGCCGCAACCGCACCCAACCACCGCGCGCCTCATTAAAGCCGATGAAGATAAAGTCGCAGGATTTATATTTAAGATTCAAGCCAATATGGATCCGAAACACCGTGATCGAATTGCCTTTATGCGAATTTGTTCTGGACATTTTAAACGCGGTATGAATCTTTATCAGGTGCGCACTGGCAAAAATCTCAAAGTACCGACTCCGGTCATGTTTCTGGCACAGGAACGCGAATTGGCCGAAGATGCTTATGCTGGCGATATTATCGGCATTCCTAATCATGGACAGCTTAGAATCGGTGATACGTTAACTGAAGGGGAAAAACTTCATTTTACAGGCATTCCAAGTTTTGCACCGGAATTTTTGAAATCGGTAAGAGCCGTTGATCCCTTAAAATCAAAACACCTGGGCGTGGCTCTGCAACAAATTGCCGAAGAAGGTGGCGCCAGCATATTTAAACCGATTATCGGTTCGGAATGGATTGTCGGGGCTGTCGGCGCCTTGCAGTTTGAAGTTATGGCTGATCGTATTCGGACGGAATTCAATATTCCGGTCATTTTCGAATCAACGCAGTATTATACCGCCCGCTGGTTTGAGTGCGAAGACAAAGCCCAATTGCAAAAATTTATTGACAGCAACCAAACAAACATTGCCCAAGATCACGACAACGCTAATGTTTTTCTAGCGCGTAACGCTTGGCATTTAAACAAAGCTGCAGAAGATTTTCCGAAAATAAAATTTAGCAAAACGCGCGAACAGATGATTTAAATAAATTAAGGAAAAATAATGAGAGGCATGGCGATTGAAAGTGTAGAATTGCCTTTGATTATCAATATGATAGACAAACTGGTAAATTGTTTATCCGTTTTTTTACATTGAAAAATTATCGCCTAAATAGACTTTACGGACTTCCTTACTGGCAACAATTTCCTCTGGCGTGCCTTCCATTAAAACCGAACCGCCATGCAAAATATAAGCGCGGTCAATAATATCTAATGTTTCACGGACATTATGATCGGTAATCAGCACGCCTAAACCGCGGTTTTTTAATTGCGACACCAGCGAGCGAATTTCGCCGACGGCAATTGGATCGATACCGGCTAACGGCTCATCAAGCAAGATAAAATCCGGATTGCTGGCCAGCGCACGGGCGATTTCCAAGCGGCGACGCTCACCACCAGATAAAGCAATTGCCGGAGATTTTCGTAAATGGGCAATTGAGAACTCGTTTAACAGTTCTTCCAAAGTATTTTCGCGTTTACTTTCATCTTCTTCTACAATTTCCAAAATTGCTTTAATATTATCTTCAACGCTTAAGCTTCTGAAAATTGATGCTTCTTGTGGCAAATAACCAATCCCCATCCGGGCACGGCGATACATCGGCATATTGGTAATATCTTGGCCGTTAATATGAACATCGCCATAATCAGGAGTTATTAATCCGGTTACGCAATAAAAACAGGTGGTCTTACCGGCGCCGTTAGGTCCAAGCAATCCTACGGCTTCACTGCGGCGGACATGCAAAGAAACATTTTTTAACACAGCCCGGTTCTTGTATTTTTTGCCGATATTGAATATCTCCAAAATCGACTCCTGTTTATTTTTCATCATCTTTTTTACCTTTTACTGTTGAACCGGTAATGACGCCGGAAACTCGTTTTTTATTTTCCTTATCAGCTAAAACCCGACTGACAGATGTTCTCAAGTTGGTAACGGCTTTATCTCCGTGGATAACGTTATCATCTTGAGTAATTATAACATTGTGATGTATTTCAACTTCAGATTTATCAGGAATGTACAACCCATAATCACCTTCTGCCGTACCATCGCTTGTTACAACTTTTACATTATCAAACGCCTCAATTTTTTCAAGCTTTTGTTCTTTTCCGACACTAAAAAAAGCATACATTTTATCCGCATATATGGTATTTTTATTCATATTTTGTTTATCTTCAATTAAAACATGCCCATAAGCTTCAATTTTTTCAAGCATATTTGGCGATCCAGACCGCATAAAACCAGTCATTTTATCCGCATGCATAACATTATTTCCATTGAAAACTCGCACATGCCCATAAGCTTCAATTTTTTCAACATCCATTTTAGAAACCGATGTTAAAAAAGTTTTCATCAAGTCAGCATATATGGTATTTTCCGGATCAACCGCTTTAACATTTTTTTCCGCTTCAATTCGGTTTTCCAACCGATAGTACCTGATTTCCTTATCTGCCCATAACGTGTTATTTTCATTAATAACCTTTGCTTTGCCAATTAAAACAAGCAACTCTTTATCCTGATAATATTCAAAACCTTCCGCCCAGAGCTTTCCCCAGTTTCCGTACGCATGCACCGCCTGGTTTCCGGATCCGTAATTTGAGGTAAAATCATAGCGAGCATATTCTGTTTCGGCCGTCGTTCCTTCATCGTACATGGCAACAACATTGTCTTGAAGTTCGATAATTTGCGTTTCCTGATTATAATATCCTATATCCGAATCAATATGGATAAATTGGTTTTCATCAGCTGGAATACTGCCTTCCGGATTAATAATTTTCAACAGCTTTGAACCGGGCTCGGTTTCATCGACTAAATCTGCAAAAAATACGCTGATTTTATTATCTTTATTCGTAATGGAAAATTCCGTCTTTTCCATGTGTAGCTTTTCAAGTTCGCCCTTTTTAGGAAGAGTGACATCAATGCTTTCTATCACATTATTGTCTTTTAATATGGGGAAAAGTAGCAAAAGCGCAATTAAAATAGCTGCCAATGACGGCATCAGAAGCTTTGCCCAGCGCAATACTTTCACCCTTAGGCTCAATTTCAAAGGAATTTTATCTTCAAATGCCGTTTCCCCGTTAAAAAAAGCGTCAATTTTGTGAAAATCAACCAAGTTTAAGCAACCCCCGCCCGCAAGCAATCATGGATATGAATAAGTCCTACTGGTTTTTTGCCTTCAACAACAAACAAATTAGTAATTCCCTTTCCAGTCGTATTCATCATTTTCAAAGCCTCGATAGCTAAAGCATCCGGATGAATGGTTTTAGGATTTTTAGTCATTATCGCTGATACTTTCTGCGTCATTAATTCCGGCGACATCCAACGTCTTAAGTCACCATCCGTTATAATACCGATTAAATCGCCATTCTTATCAACAATACCGACGCAACCAAGCATTTTAGAAGTCATAACCAGCAATGCTTCCTGCATTAAAGTGTCTTCATCAACAATAGGCATATCTTCGCCGCTATGCATTAAATCGGCAACCCTGCGTAAAATGGCGCCGAGTTTTCCCCCTGGATGGCGTTGTTTATAATCTGTTTCAGAAAACCCCTTGCGTTCCATCATGTCAATGGCCAAAACATCGCCTAAAACCAATGTCGCCGTGGTTGAAGAGGTCGGGGCTAAACCCAAGGGGCATGCTTCGCCGTCATCAGGCAACAGCAAAATAACATCGCTACTTCTCCCCAAAGAACTTTGCGGATTTTTGGTAATGGCAATCAAAGGAATATTAAAACGTTTGCAATATAGTATAATATCCGACAGTTCTTTAGTTTCACCGCTATTGGAAATAGCAATAACGACATCGTCTTCTGAGAGCATACCTAAATCACCATGGCTGGATTCACTCGGATGCACAAAAAAAGACGGCGTGCCTGTTGAGGCCAGCGTGGCTGAAATCTTGCGGCCGATATGGCCGGATTTTCCTATGCCGGTTACCACAACCCGGCCTGTGCAACCTTCCATCACGTCCAACGCTTTAGTTAAACTTTCATCCAAAGAAGCTTCCATGAACCTTAAAGCTTCCACTTCTTTGTCAATTGTTCTTTTTGCATTAACAATATCTTTGTTTTCAGCCATTAATAATCTCCTAAGTTCTTTTTTTATCAAGTTATATGCTATAACTATAATTTTATTCGTTTTTCCGCAAGGCTTTTTTATCGGTTATCAACCTTATCTCCCGCTATTTTTCAGCCCAACGACCCATGGTATCTTGCTGCCAATAATGTAGTTCATCACCGCTGTTTTTAAGCTCGCGCCACAAATTCCGTGCCACCGCAACCGCCTCGGCATTGTTGCCGTCAAAAATATTAATGACGCGCGTAAATACGGTAATATCATCTGGCAGACCAGCTCCATCAACCAAAAAAAGCATCTCAGCATCATTCGGATTATCATCGCTGGCAGACAGCCATATCGGCTGCAATTCAGCATTGCCGTCTTTTTTACTGCCATGCGGCAAAAAGCTTTCATCATTGTATGTCCATAAAAATGAATTCAAAAACTCTATTCGCAGTTCATTGCCGATTTTCAGCTTAATCCTCTTGCCGGAAGCATACGCTTTTTCCAACAATTTTGGAAGGACATCTTCCAAATTCTGTTTTTGCAAATGGTAAAAATCTATCCGGCTCATCCTGATTTTCCTAATCTTGGCCTACGGACAACTCAACAAAGTAGTTTTCGCCATCTGTCCCCATAAAGTCAAGCCGCAGTGGCTCGCCGCTCAAAGCGGCTTCTTCTGTCCAGCGGTTAAGTTCTTCGGCGATATATAATTGTGTGTTATTCACTTTTTTCAAAATATCACCAACTTTGACTCCTTTGGCCGCCGCTTCACTTTGCGCATTAACTCGGACAACTTCAAATGCGTCAAATGCCAATCCCAAGCCAGTATAATATTCTCCAGGGACGGAATGTTCTGGTTCTTTTTTCGTCGAATAGTTTTCTTCCGCTGGTTGCAGTTCAGTTTGGACATTAAGATTAAGATCTTCGCCATTACGCCAGATTTCAAGCTCGATTTTATCTTCAGTGGGGAATCTTGCAACATACAAAGAAAAATCTTTGCCAGAGACCGCCGGACGGCCATCATAATGCAAAATAACATCACCGGCCTGCAAATTGTTTTTCTGCGCCAAAGCATCATCCTTAATCGCTGTTATGCTCAGTCCCTGACGGCCATCATCCAATTTTGTCGGTTTAATTTCCAGACCAAGCCAGCCACGTTCAACTTCGCCTTTATTTTGTAGCTCGCTTAAAACCCACTTTGCCTGATTGGAGGGTAGCGCAAAACCAATCCCGACACTATTGCCGGTTTTGGAAAATATAACTGTATTGATACCGACAACCCGGCCTTCCATATCAAACATCGGTCCGCCGGAATTTCCCTGATTAATGGATGCATCCGTCTGCAGATAATCATCATACGGACCATTATTTATATCCCGCGACTTTGCAGAAACAATACCAGCCGTAACGCTGCTTCCCAATCCGAAAGGATTACCGACAGCCAAAATCCAGTCGCCGACAAGAACTTTATCCGAATCGCCGAAAACAACCGGCTGTAGTTGTTTTTTCGGATCTATTTTAACCAACGCAACATCGGTTCTGGCATCAGTACCGACCAAGGAAGCTTCATAAAGCGTTCCGTCTGCTGTCACCACAGAAATTTTTTTCGCTTTTTCAATCACATGAGAATTAGTTGCTATATAGCCGTCTTCACTAATAATAAAACCAGAACCCAAGGCCACGCGCCCGTCTGTGGAAAACAGCAAATCATCCATTATTTCCGGAGAATCCACCGCTTTTACCAACTCGGTTGAAATATTAACCACTGAGGGAATCACTCGTTCAACAAGCGGTGCAAAAGAATTCTGCGCAAAAACTGGAAATGCGCTACATAACACACTTAAAGCCGCAGCAATTAAACCTTTTGCCAACATGACTAACCTTTTGTCCCGTTAAAATATTTGAAAAAATCGGACTCCGGTGAAAGAATAAATGAACTGCCGTCTTTGCCCAATGACTTGCGATAAGCTTCCAGCGAACGGTAAAAAGCGTAAAACTGCGGATCGGCGCCCGCGGCTTTATTCCAAATTTCAATTGCCTCTTTATCTCCCTGACCGCGAATAATTTGTGCCTGCTTTTCAGCTTCCGTTACAATAATCGTGCTTTCTTTATCCGCCGTTGAACGAATCTGCTGTGCAGCCTGCTGGCCTTCAGCACGGGCTTCACGCGCATCGCGTTCGCGTTCGGCCTTCATCCTATCATTAATAGCCTGCAAAACTTCAAGCGGCAAATCTGCCCGACGAATCCGCACCTCGGCAACATTAACACCGATTTGTTCCGCATCTTTTTTAACCAGATTGCTCATTTCGGCCATAATTTCCGAACGTTTTTCAGATAAAAGTTCCGGCAGCGTTACCCGGCCTAAAACATTGCGTACCGAGGAATTGACAATTTCCTCCAAACGGCTGCGGGCAACTATTTCTGTACGCACAGTCTGATAAAATTTTAAAGGATCAACTATTTGATAACGGGTAAAACTGTCAACGTCCAGACGTTTTTTATCATTCAAAACAATCTCTTGTCCAGGCGGATCCAAATTTAATAAACGCTTATCATAAAAGACGACATTTTGGATAAAGGGAATTTTCAGTTTCAGACCAGGATCCTTAACTTCACGCACTGGTTCGCCGAACTGTAAAACGATTGCCTGCTCAGTCTGATCAACAATATAAAGAGAACTCATCAGCACCACCACGACAACGGCGCAGACTATTAAAAAAGAGTGTTTAACATTGGTTTTCATTTAATTTTCTCCTTTATTTCTTGACCGGAAGTATAGGTAAAACGTTTGAACCTTTTGCTGACGGATCAATAATAATCGTTTCCGATTTAGATAGGACATCTTCCAACGCCTCCAAATACATACGCTGCGACGTTACATTTCTGCCTTGTTTATAAGCATTATAGACCGAAGTAAAGCGTTCGGCATCACCTTTAGCCTTATTTATAACTGCTTCTTTATAAGCTTCCGCCTCCTGCAAACGCTTAACAGCTTCGCCTCTGGCCTTTGGAATAACTTCATTACGATAGGCTTCCGCCTCATTTTTAAATCTTTCCATATCAGCTTTAGCACGTTGAACTTCATTAAAGGCATCAACCACCTGCTTAGGCGGGTCTGCTTTTTGCAGTTTGACGCGGACAATAACAATGCCGGCACCGAAATCATCCAGAACTTTTTGCAGTTCAGTCTGTGTTTGTTCTTCTACCAAACCGCGATCGCCGGTAATAATCGGCTGCATTTCGGATTGGCCGACAATCTCACGCAAAACAGACTGCGCTGCAACACGAACTGTCACGTCAGGACTACGGACATTAAATAGATAATTTTTTGCATCTTTGATACGCCAAACAACTGTTAAATTAATATCAACAATATTTTCATCACCCGTCAACATATGGCTTTCGGTAAATGAATTCAGCGCTACGCTGGACTGATTGTTGTTATAATAAGTATTACTGGTTTCCGAAACGCCTAAATTGATGCTGCGTTCTTTGGTTACATTGACTTTGATAACTTTTTCAATTGGATACGGCAGATGGTAATGCAAACCGGCATTGGTGGTATCCACATATTTTCCAAAGCGCAGAACAACCCCTTGATCACTTGGCTGAATTTGATAAAACCCAGAAGCTAGCCACAGCAAAAACAATATGCCGGCAATTAATTTAAACGGAAATTTAAAATCATCTTTTACGCTGGAAAATTTTGCCACACGTATTGGATCAGATTTCACACGATGCACGGCTTCACCACCAGCATTCGGCGTTTTCGGAGGAAGATCCGTTTCCCAGGGATTGTCTTTTTGTGTCATGTCGTTTTCCTTAAAAAAATTAAACAAAAACATTTACATCTTCTGGTAAAATAATATAAATGTATCTGAAAAACAATTGTGCAGACAATAATATCCACACCGCACCGGGAGGTCTTGTGATGAACGAAGAAGAAATTGTCAAAAAATATTTTAATTCTGAAAATATTGAAAGTATTAAAAATTTTAACGGACGGCTGATTGTGACATTAAAAAACATTCCAGAGCAAGCCGCGGCCGCCGAACAATTAAAAGCGGAACTGTCTATTTTGGACGGCGTAAAAAAAGTTACGGTTGTTTTTAGTCAAACTTCCCAAGCGGCTGGCTTAACTCCCGAAATTGAAAAATGGCGTATCAACGGCGTTAAAAAAATTATCGGTGTAGCATCGGGCAAAGGCGGGGTTGGAAAATCAACCACTGCCGTTAATTTAGGTTTAGCTCTTGCCAATCTTGGGCAAAAAATTGCCTTATTTGATGCCGATATTTACGGGCCATCACTGCCGACTATGCTTGGTTTTGAAAATACGCCACCGATATCCTATGACGGAAAAATGTTTGAGCCTTTTCAAAATTTCGGTATCAAAGCCATATCTATCGGTTCACTGATTGACCGCAACACACCGCTTATCTGGCGCGGGGCCAAAGCCTCCGGGGCTATTGAACAGCTTTTGACCGAAACGAACTGGGGAGATGTTGATATTATGGTGATTGATATGCCACCTGGCACTGGCGATATTCAGATTACGCTTTCGCAGCGAATTAATTTTGATGGAGCTGTTATTGTTTCAACACCTCAGGATATTGCTTTAATTGACGCCGTCAAAGGCGTTAACATGTTTAAAAAAACTGATGTGAAAATTTTAGGTATTATTGAAAATATGAGTTATTATATTTGTGAAAAATGTGGCCATCATGCAGATATTTTCGGTCATGCCGGCGCTAAACAAACGGCAGAATCTTTAGGCGAAACCTTCTTAGGCGAAATTCCGTTGCATATCAAAATCCGGGAAAACGCCGACAACGGCACACCGATTGTAATGGTTGAACCGGAAAGTCCGTATACCAAGGCTTATGAAGAAATAGCCACTAAAATTATCAGACAATTAAGATAAAACAAATCTCTTTACGCCGTCATGCCTACGAATGAGCTGTTGCTGATATATATGGTAATGGTAGATTAACAACCAATTAGCTTGAAAAGGTTTTAGGCAATAAGATTGAAGAAGATTCAATTTTGGTAACTGATTCGCATAGATCATATAAAATTTGCTAAAAATCACAACTTACAACACAAGAAAATAGCAACTGGTAAACACAAAAATGGAGAATATCACATCAATAATGTGAATAATCATCACAAAGGGGTAAAAGATTTTGTAAGATATTTCAATGGAATTAGCACCAAATATTTAACAAACTATTTGAATTGGTTCAGTTGGATAAAATCTGGTGCTGATAACAACTTATTGATAAAAGACTGTTTATTGGTTTTTTAATTCTGAAACCTTATATAAAATGAAGAGAAAATAGATAAACTCACTATTTTCTCTTATTATTCAAAATCTAACTCCGCAAATTAGTTAGTCTTTTTGAGTGAAGCCTGTAATTGTTCCTCTATATCCTTCAACTCTTGCCTCTAACTCTTTATAAACAAAAAAGTCGTTTTTGACGGTTGTTTTATATGTCGGAGCAACAATTACATCAGCACCTGAATTTTCAAGTGCCTTATAGGCTGCTGCGGATTTTACATCCTCCATGCCACCTGCTGGAGTCGAAATCGGTAAAACACCGCTTAAACCTTTACTTTCACCGGCATAAGACATACCGTCAAGAAATTTATTATCACCACCAATTTTGAAGCCAAACAATATTTTAGCAGACGCTTCACCTGAGATCTTTTCTCCAACTTTAATATTTGCTACATGGTCTGCTCTAACTGTTTGTTGTAAAGCACTGGTTGAAACACCACGATGAATAGATGAACAACCTGCTAAACTAATCATTGCTATACCAGCTAATAAAGCCATTTTTTTCATTATAGTTCTCCATAAATTAGTCATAAACAAAAAATGCCACCTTGATGAGGTAGCAGGAAGTTGAAACCTATTAATGGTAATAGTGTAGTGTATTTGATGTATCTAAAACATCTTATTAACTACCTTCCTGCCGAAGCAAAAAGGTAGTCTTTTACATCTGCAATTGAGCAGATAACCATTAAGAGGGTTTCAAACCTCACTTTGGTAATCAACCAAAGCAAAATTAGGCTATTACTAGTAAATTTAATTGTCAAGCATTTTTGTTAGATTCATAAATAACAAAAATCTCCTTATAAATATTTGTATAATTTTATAAGGAGGAATAAGAGTGGAAAAAGATTAAAAAATGGTATAGAAATGAAACTGCAATGATGTTAGCCCTATTCATTGTTGAATGCCTTTATCGTGTATTAGACAAACATTATATTGGAATTAAAATCATAAATAAAGATATTAAGAATTGGGTTTTGGAAAAAGACGACTAAATTTAAGTTTTTGTGTCTCATCCGTAATTAAATTTCTTACAAATTCTATTAAAAATTCTACCTTTTCATCTGTTGATTGAGGAATTTCAATTTGTGGGGTGGACAGCTTTTTTCTAGCTGTTGGCAAGTATGTTTACCATTAGTCTTAATCTTCTTTTGGGAATGACGCCCCTTGGTGTGATTGAAGTAATCTGGTGTCCTTCGTGGGTGCTTATGGTGTTCTGCGTAAATGTGCTTCTGGTTCTGTCTGTAACCTTTGAGGAAAAATGCTGATACCCCGGAAGGAAAAAAAAGAAACAAAAAACAGTTTCCCGCTAAAGTGGCATATTTAAAACAAAATCAAAAGAATCCCGAAAAACCTTTTCTGGTTTTTCGGGATTCTTTTGATTTTCATTTAGGAGACCTACAAAGATAAAATCCCCCTATCATTAACAGTGCTGCAACGACTGCAGAAATCACTGCCAAGAGGTAATTCCCCGGAAATATATGTCTTGTTACCATAAGACATAGTCCCGTCATAGCAATGAAAGCGAAGACGTTCGAGACTATCGTCATCTTTGTGTAATATTTGTCTTCATAGACTTTTTCACTAAACATATAAATTATTGCACATGCTAAAAAGCCTACCACTCCTGTACAAAAAATAATCAATTCCATACTGTAAAATTTTAATAGTTAGACATAAACTTTATTTTCCAAGGAAAGT
>CAYPFN010000014.1:0-41117 GCA_964410325.1 uncultured Azospirillaceae bacterium | reverse complement strand
GAAGAAACTCAACGCAAAATCCAGCTTAACGAGAGGCTTAAATTAAGCATCGCTCGGTTGCTTGATTTGGTGATACAAATTAAGCAGGGCGAAAAAAAGAATACGCCAGAAAAATTAAAACAAAACACACTTGCAGATAAACATTCAAATTTTTCTAACCATAGATAATCATCCGAAATTCTTATCTAATAAAAGTCAGTGTTTTAATTGCACGAAAACAACAGATTAAAACCATTGTTGTCAAGGGGCAAGACAGCTGGCAAATTTTAAAGTCTAATGAGCAGATTATATACGAACAAAATATTAACTTAACGCGTAAAATCAATAAGACCTATGAAAGTTATGTAAAAGCCTAAAGCCAAATGTTGAGCAAAGTTGCAAACAGCATTGCAAAAAAAATAACTTCTTTATAAAATTAACGAAGAAAACTATAAAACCTTCATACCGAAAGCATAAAAAAATGAGCATACTTACCCAACCAATTATAGAAATCGATTTAGACTGTTTGCTTGAAAATTTTTTTACCTTGCAGAAATTCGCCAAACCCGCTGTCGTTGCTGCCGTGGTCAAAGACGATGCTTATGGCCTAGGGGCAGAAAAAATTGTTGATTTGTTATATCAACATGGTGGATGCCGGCATTTTTTTGTCGCGCATGCTGTTGAAGGCTTAAAAATTGCTCCTTTAGCTGAAAAGGCGGTTATTTATGTTTTGCAAGGCATGGGAATTGATAATGTGGAAATTTTTAAGCGATATCCACAATTAGTTCCGGTCATTAATAGTCCGGAAGCGTTTGAATTTTGGAAACAAAACCGTTTGTCCGGACGGCAGTCGGTTATTCATATTGAAACCGGTTTAAATCGATTAGGCTTTCGCAAACATGAGTTAGCAGCTTTAAGCGATGACGATAAAAAAGAATTTTCGCTTGTAATGTCACATCTGGCTTGCGGTGATGAAAAAGAGCATTTTATGAACGCTTATCAGCTTAAAAATTTTGAGCGTTTAAAGGATATATATTTTCCTGGGTTGCCGGCATCTTTGGCGGCTTCGGACGGGGTATTTTTAGGGCATGATTTTCATTATAACATGGTGCGGCTGGGCGCGGCTTTATATGGCATTAATACGGCACCATATCGAGAAAATCAGATGAAAAACGTGATAACGGTTACGGCACCGGTTTTGCAAATTGAAAATTTGCCCAGAGGGCAATTTGTCGGATATTCAGCAACCTACCGAGCCAACACCAACCGTAAAATTGCCGTCGTATCTATTGGCTATGGTGATGGGTTGCCTCGTTCCCTTTCTAATGTCGGCAAAGTCTTCTTCAAAAACGGCAACACCTTGCATGAAACACGGATTATCGGACGGGTATCTATGGATAACGTTATCTGTGACGTAACGGGAATAGATAATCTGCAGGTGGGGGATATGGCTTATTTGGCGGCAGATTTTTACACGCTTGATGATATGGGACGCGATGCCGGCACAATTTCTTATGAAATTATGTCGCGGCTAGGGAAAAACCCTCGTTTCGTGCGTAAATATATTAATAATTTTTAGTTTTTACCCTACCCTTAAATATAGCAAGCGATAAATAGCATATTAAATATCGGCATTGGCTTAGATTATTTTAAGCCATACGTTGATATATGCTTTAATAAATTATTTGAATTTTATGAACATGTCTGATTGAACAAAAATCTCATATCATGAATTTTATTAAAGAAACCCAATATGCATAAATTAAAAAAGCCGTGGCTTTATAAATAAGGCTTAAGGCCATAAGGCTTGAGCCTACGACCAGCAGTTGTATTAAAACTGCTGCCAAAACAGCGCAACCTAACATGATAAGCCAATAATATTTTTGCTTGTTCAATAATAAGGCCAATACAACAGCAGATCCAGCAATATACGGACTACCCATTGCAGAAAAAATATTTCCGGCCGGCGCCATAACAACTTTAAGATTTAATATGTGCGCCACCAATAAAATAACGCTTACAGCAATAAAAATCATAAAACAAGTTTTTCTAGACATTCTTCTTTCCTTTTCATGGTTTCTTCTTTTGTAACGGAAAATGCTTAATAAAGCTATAATATCCGATTTTTCTATTTAAATTTGCCGATATAGCCTTATATCTGTAGAAACCAAGGAAAAGCTCATGATATTGCCGTTAAAATTGGTCAATATTCGTGTTGAAGCTTAAATTTTTGTATTCGTTAAACGGTCATGAACGGCGAAAATCTCTATTATCCATAAAAATCATTTAAGCACAGCCGTTAGATAATTTTTACTTATTATTTTAAAGCCCTGTTTTTAAGACAGGGCTTTTTTTGGCGTCAGCGGCGGGACTCGAACCCACTACCCACAGTTTAGGAAACTGTTGCTCTATCCTGATGAGCTACGCCGACAAGATACTTTTGAAATATAACCAAAACGGATAAAAAGCAAGAATTTTTTTTAAGAATAGCGCTTGGAAAACATAATATCTAAAAATATAAGCGACAGAAAGGAAAAATATAAAAACCTCAAAATCAAATTAAAATATCTTTACAGATAAATATGCAGACGTTTCTAAACATAGATAATCTGCCAAAATCTTTATTCGATAAGTAAAAAGGTATTAATGATTGGCAAAACCATAATTTTGGGGTTGATTCTTTAAAATTATTGTTTTATAAGGAAGTCACTTTATGTGGTTTGGCTTTTTTATGACTATGGGGTTGTAGCTCAGTTGGGAGAGCGACAGGTTCGCAATCTGTAGGTCAGGGGTTCGATCCCCCTCAGCTCCACCAATTTTTAAGGCTTTGAGGATTAAATCGGAGCCTTTTTGTTTTTTAATATTTCTTAATGAGGTAAACTTCCCCTTAATAAGGGGATTTTTTTTCACAGGATTTAGTCTGGCTTGCTCTTTATCCTAAAGAATGTGCCAACACTGCTTCAGCCAAGAATAATAACTCTCTGATAAAAATTGCAAGTTATTTTTTATAAAAAAAGCTCTTGCTTTTGGACAAAAATATGATAATATGTACTTAGATTTTAATTATAAAGATATTATTGGGAATTTACAGGGGTTTGCCTTGATGGTTTTCCGGTTCTATCTTTTTTAATATTTAATATAAGAATTTTTTTACATATAATAATAACAAAAGAGGGAACGGGAGTAATTAAAGCCCTCTCTAAACAAACCCGGTTTTTTATGAAGAAGTACAGTGAAAATGTTAAATCAATTACCCGAACAATAGAAACTCTTAATTATTTTAAAAAAGAGTTTCGGGAATTGGTGACATTCCCTGAATCAACAACAGAAAGAGATGTATTCCACAATCTCTATGAGATTGTCGATTGCATTATCTTAGCGTTGCAGGATATAAAACTCGGTCGGTATACATACAAACCGGCCATGATAAAGGTCCATAAGAGACTGAAAGAATTAATCCAATCTCCAGAGTACGGAAATTGGTCAGCCTGGAGGGAACTCCTAGAGTTCAACTTCAAGGGACTGACAGTCTCAAAGAAAACCAGACATCACATTCTTGTGATGTCTGAGATATTAGAGGAAATCACTAAATAAATGTAAAAGGGCACGTTATCAAACGTTGCCCTTTTATATTACATACTTTACAGAAAATCCTAAATTTACTCAGAACAAAATCTGCACAACATTGTTTCATCCTGACCAATATAATCAAATCGTTAGGCTTGTAGCTACTTTAACCCTTGTTTAGCGAGGATATCTATATCGGCAGTTTACTCCGGATAAAAAAGTTGTTCTTCTTTGATGTCTCTCAGAACTTCCCTTAAATATCTTTCAGACAAATACTTAGCCATTGGCAGGTTCATATCTCGAAAATTGCCACAATCTCTGGCGGAAGCCCCGGGAATATCGCCTTGATAATTTTTGATAAATGCAAAAGTTTCGCTTATTAACGGCAAAACATCTTCGGAATTATATTTTCCAGACACGACCAAATAAAAACCGGTGCGACAGCCCATCGGCCCAAAATAAACGATTTTATCTCCCCATTTTTCATGATTACGTAAAAATGTGGCGCCTAAATGTTCAAGAGTATGGATTTCCGCAGTATTCATCACCGGTTCAAAATTCGGTCTGATCATGCGGATATCAAAAGTCGTAATTTTTATACCATTAAAATCATCCACGCGCGAAACATAAAGCCCAGGTAAAAGCCGCAGATGATCTATCGTAAAACTGGTAATTTTATTCATTTTTTGTTTTTTCCTCTGCTAATTTCTCTAAAAATTTTATCTGAATTTCAGCAATCTGCTTAATGCTTTCGACGATGGCATATTCACCAGGGGCATGCATTCCCTCGCCGCTGCCAGAATGCATAATCACTGTTGCGCCACGCACGGCAAACTCCCGAGAATCAGTGGCGCCACCGATATACTCAAACCCAAGCGGGCGGCCTAAAATATGTTCGGCAAAGTTTTTATATACCGCAATGGCTGGATTATCTTCCCGCATTATCACTGGTGTTGCAGAAGAAACAATTTGATAAGAAACGCCTTTTGCCATGCATTTATCAAGGTTGGCGCACAAACTTTCCACGCTTGAAGTTTCGGTTAAGCGGAAATTTAAAAGGGCTTCGGCTTTAGCCGCAATACTGTTGGTAACCTCACCGCCGGAAATTTTAGCAACATGCACCGTATCAATCCAAGTATTTTCTGGTTTTGCTTCATCTTTGGAAAAGGCGGGATAAATTTTGCGGATATTTTTCCAAGTTTTAAATAAATTTTCGTTAGCATCCCTTCCTTCCCATGGCGTTGAGCCGTGCGCCACTTCTCCTTTTGCTGTTATTTTTACGAATACCGGATTTTTACAGCGGACAACAATTTTTGTAATGTCGCCGCCGACATCATTATCCAAAACAATTTTGGCATTTAATTTCGGATGGGTGGCTAAAAAAGCTTCAGTGCTTTTGCTGCCTTTTTCTTCATCGGTTGATAAAATCACGGCAAATTTTAAAGGCAGATTATGCTCTAACACATAATGCAACGAATTCAGCGCCACGGCGGCAAAAGATTTCATATCCAATGCACCGCGACCAAAAATCTTACCGTCGGCATAATGCGGGTTAAACATTTCCTCAGCCGCTGGAACAACATCAATATGGCCGATAACCAGCACATCATAAACATCTGCCACCTGGTTAGAGGCAAAGAAAACCGGCGAAACGCCTTCATTACGACAAATTTGGACCATGGCGCCACTGTTTTGCAGATTTTTATTTAAATAAGCCAGACACTTTTCAATTTCCGCCACATTGCCAGTTTCGGTACGAAAGCGGATTAATTCTTCTATGGTTTGCATTAAATCCATTAATTTTTACCTTTTCTTTATCTCTTTTAAGTAGGATATATTTAATATAATATAAACCAGTAAAAGGGAAATAAAATGAAAACATTATTAACTATAATAATTTCTCTTCTTATGCCTTTATCGGTTTCCTTCGCACAAGAAATAGACGCCAGCGAAAGCGGCCTGCAGTTGCCACGTATGGTATCCTTGCGCTCTAATACCATTAACGGACGATCTGGTCCAGATACAAAATATCCGATTGAATGGATATATAAACAAAAAGGAGCACCGGTGGAAATTATCAATGAGTTCGGGCTGTGGCGCAAAATTAAAGATTGGGAAGGTTCCGAATCGTGGGTGCATAAATCTATGTTGACTGGCCGGCGGTTTGTCCGGGTTATGACGCCGGGTGAGAATAATATATACAATGAAGACGATTATCAATCAAAAGTAATTGCCAAAGTTGAGGACGGCGTTATCGGTGAAATAAAAAAATGTCGTAAAGGAAAGTCTTTCTGCCTTATTCAATTTGATACAATTGAAGGATGGGTGCCAAAAAATATTTTATTCGGCGTCTATGAAGACGAAAACATTGACTAATTATAAGCTTGGAGATTTCAGAGCTTTTTTATTTAAGCGTTAGCTTGTCTTTTTATTATTTAACCGGCAAGATAGGTTTTTAAAGCACGGTCTTGTTCAAAGAGATAAAGTAATATCCTTAATGCCTGACCGCGGGAGCTGGTAAAATTTTTATCGGTTTGCAAAATAAGTTCGGCATCTTTGCGGGCTGTGTAAAGCAAATCTTTATGCAATGATAAATCTGCCAGCTTAAATTCGCTGAAACCGGATTGTCTGGTGCCTAAAACTTCGCCGCCACCACGCAGTTCCAAATCTTTCTCGGCGATTAAAAAACCATCCTCGCTGTTTTTCATAATATTTAAGCGCTCGCGGGCGGTTTCGCTCAGCGGATAACCATACATTAATATGCAGGTTGAGGCCGTAAAACCGCGTTTAATACGCCCGCGTAGCTGATGAAGTTGCGCTAAACCGAAACGTTCAGCCTGCTCAACCACCATAATCGTCGCTTCCGGAACGTTAACACCAACCTCGATTACCGTTGTGGCAACCAAAAGTGAAAGCATTCCGGAACGGAATTGTTCCATGACCGCGTCTTTTTCTTTTTCCTTCATTTTGCCATGTATCAGGCCGATTTTATGGCCAAAAACTTTTTGTAAAGAAGCAAAACGTTCTTCAGCGGCCGCTAAATCTGTTTTTTCAGATTCTTCCACTAATGGGCACACCCAATATGCCCGGCACCCAGAATCCAGTTTACGTTTTAAACCGGCAACGACATCGGTTATTTTTTTTAACGGCACCACACGTGTATCAACTGGCTGGCGGCCTTTAGGCATTTCATCAATTTTAGAATATTCCATATCACCGTATTGGGTAAGTACTAATGTGCGCGGAATTGGTGTTGCCGTCATAACCAAGACATCTGGTTTATTCCCCTTGGCAGAAAGCTCTAAACGCTGGTTTACGCCGAAACGGTGCTGCTCGTCAACCACAATGCAGGCTAAATCCTTAAATGCCACGTCTTCTGTAAATAAGGCATGCGTACCAATTAAAATATCAATTTTTCCGGAAGCTAAATCGGCTAAAATTTCATTGCGTTTTTTACCCTTGATTTTACCAGTTAAAAGATCAACCCGAATATCGACAATTGCTGCCCATGCCGCCATGCTCTCCATGTGCTGTTTAGCCAAAATTTCAGTTGGCGCCATAATTGCTGCCTGCGCACCGCATTCCACTGCATTCAACATGGTCAAGAACGCCACAATCGTTTTGCCACTGCCGACATCGCCTTGTAAAAGGCGCAGCATTTTGTACGGCGCCGCTTGATCTTCTTTAATTTCCGCCAAAACGCGTTTCTGAGCGGCAGTTAAGTCAAAACCTAACCTTTCCAGAAGGCGGCAACTTAAATGTCCGTCACCTTTAACAAGACGGCCGATTTGTTTCTTAACACGTTCGCGCGCTAAGGCCAGAGTCAGTTGGTTGGCTAATAGTTCATCATAAGCTAAGCGGCGACGGGCAGGAGAATTGTTTCCCAAATCCGCCAAGTGGTAAGGATGATGCGCCGCCTGTAAAGAATCTTTAAATGAGGCAAACTTTTCCCGCATCAGGAAACTTTTATCCTGCCACTCGAGCAAATCTGGTACACGCTCTAAAACCTGCTGTATTAGTTTTAACATCATTTTGTTAGACACGCCGGCGCATAGCGGATAAACGGGTTCAATACCTTTAAGCGTCTCCAGCAGTTCTGGCGCAACTATATAATCCGGATGGTTTATCTGCCAGTGGCCATTAAAAATTTCCAATTTACCGCTTATGGCTTTCCAACTTTCAGGTGGCAAGGCTTTAGACAGAGAATCTTTGTAATATTTGAAGAAATTTAAAGTCAGCTCCATACCGTTTTCATCTATGACCGAAATTCGGTAAGGCTGCTTTTTAGTAGGTGGCACAAGGTGCTCAACAATTTTGACTTTTCCGGTCCAGATACGCCCTGCTACAGCCTTGCTTAAAGGAACGCTATAGGTTCGGTCAATGAAATTTGCCGGCAAATGCCACAGCAAATCTATCGCCCTATTACCGCCAACCAAATTACAAATCAGTTTATTGTAGCGACTGCCGACACCTTTTAAATTTTCAATCAGACCAAACAGCGGATTTAAGATTTCTGGACGCATCAAACTCTCCTTAAAGATAACCTAACAATAAATTTTTAGCTTGTAAACAAGTATGGATTAAAAAAACAACTTTCATTTTTAAAAAGAACAGAATCGGCTTGCAATTGATATCACTTTTTTAAGTGCTTTTAAAATGAATAAAAAACTTTAACTGTCGCACTTTTTTATTGCCTTATTTTTTGCAGGCGTTTATAAATTTTGCCATGGAAGACAGTTTTGAAAATTGGCGCGGGAAAACGCTTTCTTCGGTTGCCAGTGGCTATGAGGCGTTTCTTTTAACAAAGGCGCTCCAAAATGCCAAACAGGATGTTTTGTACATTGTCAGCAATGGTTTGGAGTTGGAGCAAGCTGCTGAAACAGCCAGATATATTAATCCCAGCTTAAAGGTTTTAACCTTTCCGGCATGGGATACCGTGCCATATGACCGAGTTTCTCCAAATGTTAATCTTATTTCAACACGTTTGGAAACACTTTCGGAAATTGTACAAACACCAAACCCTGCACAACCGCGACTGATTGTTGCCAGCATTGGCGCGGTCATTCAAAAACTTCCACCTAAAAAGATTTTTTTGAATGCCCGGCGGATTTTTAAAACTAGTGGAAAACTTAATTTCAATGACTTTATACATTATGCCGCTATTAACGGCTATACTAAAGTGGAACAAGTCATGGAACCTGGCGAATATGCCGTGCGTGGTGATATTATTGATATTTTTCCAACCGGTGCTTTAAGCCCAGTCAGGATTGATTTGTTTGATGAAGATATTGAAAAAATCCGCACTTTTGATCCGCTTTCGCAGCGAACTACTGGCATTATTGATCAGTATGCTTTCGGCGTAGCTAGCGAAGCTGTACTAGACGCCAATACAATTAAAAATTTTCGTTCCTCCTATAGAGAGGCTTTCGGCACCGATAGTTTAAAAGACGAAATTTATGAAGCCGTTTCCAACGGACGTAAATATATCGGCATGGAAAACTGGCTGCCGTTTTTTTATGAAGAGCCCCTGCCCTCGCTGTTTGATTATCTGCCAGCGGCAAGCATTGTTTTAGGGAACAATTATGATGATGCCCTGCAATCTAAAGAAGATAGTATTTTTGATTATTATACTGCCCGGCTGGAAGCCCTAAACATTAAAAATACGGCGGAAGAAACTGTTTATCGACCGTTAAAACCAGAGCTTTTATATCTTAACGTTAAGGGATTCAACAACATTATCGAAAAACGTGGCGCCGTTAAGCTAACGCCGTTGAGTCTGCCAGATAACGAATTTATTATTAACCGGAAAGTTATTCCAGGAAGAGATTTTGCCCATGCTAAAAATATTAATACGGCCGTTGTCTATCAAGACATTAAAGATTATCTTAAGGAAAACGGTCGGCTGAAAAGAATTGTCTGCTGTTATTCTGAAGGGTCGCGCGAACGGCTTTATACTTTAATGAATGAGTATGGTATTAAAGATATGGTTTTTGCCGATACTTTTGCCGACGCTTTGAATAAAACTGCACATAAAAAAATTGCGCTCATAGTTTTGGGATTGCCACACGGATTTAAAAATGATGAATTTTGCCTTGTTTCGGAAACGGATATTTTAGGCGAGCGGCAAAACCGCAAAGCTAGAAAAAAGGTCAATGCTGAAGATTTTATCGCCGATGTTTCTTCTTTATCTGCTGGAGAATTGGTTGTGCATATCGAACACGGCATTGGACGATTTATGGGTTTGGAAAATATTACTGCCGGCGGTGCACCGCATGATTGTCTGAAAATTTTATACGCGCATGACGACAAACTGTTTGTGCCAGTTGAAAACATTGATGTCATTTCACGTTACGGCGCCGATGATGAAAACATAACGCTTGACACATTGGGCGGTTTGGCCTGGCAGGCAAAAAAAGCTAAAGTTAAAGAAAAAATTAAAGACATCGCCGAAAAACTGATTAAAGTTGCCGCCGAACGCGAGCTTAAAACGGCTGATTCTTTCATACCGCCAGCCGGCCTTTATGATGACTTTTGCGCCCGTTTCCCCTATAATGAAACTGATGACCAGTACCGCGCCATTGCTGACGTATTAAAAGATTTGAACGCGAGCATACCAATGGATCGACTGATTTGTGGCGATGTCGGTTTCGGTAAAACCGAAGTGGCATTGCGCGCGGCTTTTACCGTTGCAATGAATGGCGCTCAAGTGGCTTTAATTGTGCCGACAACGCTTCTGGCCCGTCAGCATTATTTTAATTTTAAGCAAAGGCTGCAAGGCTTTCCCATAAAAGTACGGATGCTTTCAAGACTTGTTTCTGCCAAAGAAATGCGCGAAACAAAAGACGGGCTTAAAAACGGTTCCATAGAAATTGTTATCGGCACGCATGCCCTTTTATCACAAAATGTAAAGTTTTGCAATCTTGGGCTGTTAATTATTGATGAAGAGCAACATTTCGGCGTTGCCCATAAAGAAAAACTTAAATCTCTTAAAGCCGATGTGCATGTTTTAACATTGAGCGCCACACCGATACCACGCACTCTACAGCTTTCTCTGACCGGCGTTAAACAATTAAGCATTATCGCCACGCCGCCGATTGACCGTTTGGCCGCACGTACCTTTGTTATGCCGTTTGATTCTGTGATGATTAAAGAAGCTATTTACCGTGAAAAGTTCCGTGGCGGACAAACTTTTTTTGTTTGCCCGCGAGTTTCGGATATTGCTGGTATGGAACAAGAATTAAAAACTTTGGCTCCTGATATTAAAATTGCCGTGGCTCATGGGCAAATGCCGGTAAAGGAACTGGAAGACGTGATGAATGATTTTGCCGCTGGCAAATATGATTTGCTACTTTCGACAACCATTATCGAATCCGGCATTGATATGCCGACCGTTAACACAATGATTATCCATCGCGCAGATATGTTTGGCCTGGCGCAACTTTATCAATTGCGCGGTAGAATCGGACGTTCAAAGGTGCGCGGTTATTGCTATTTTACCATTCCTTCTAAGAAAAAACTTAAACCGGTGGCTGAAAAACGCTTAACGATTTTATCGGCTTTAGACACTTTGGGCGCCGGTTTTTCATTGGCCAGCCATGATATGGATATCCGCGGTTCCGGCAATGTTTTGGGAACAGAACAATCCGGACATATCAAAGATGTTGGCATTGCTCTTTATCATCATATGCTGGAAGAAGAAATCGTCCGGCAAAAAAGCGCTTTGCATAATCAGGAAAAAGTTTCTTCTGAAGATTTATTTACCGCCGATGACTGGGCACCGCAAATTACAACCGGAATTCCGATTATGATTCCCGAAGCCTATGTTAAAGATTTGGGAGTCCGTCTTAGTTTATACAAAAGAATCGGCTCGCTTAAATCCTTTGATGAAATTTTGGATATGAAAGAAGAATTAATTGACCGTTTCGGAAAAATGCCGGTTGAAGTTGAAAATTTGCTGACAACCATTGAAATTAAACAAATGTGTTATACCGCCAATATAGCCAAAATTGATGCCGGAGCTAAAGGAATTTTGATTACATTCCATAATGATACCTTTAAGGCTGTTGACAAACTGATTGACTTAATGAACCGTTCGTTCGGCGTTATCAAAATCCGTCCGGATCAGAAACTTTTTATTGAAGGAGATTTAAGCAATTATAAAAAGAGAATTGATATTATAAAAAAATATGTCCGGCTCTTAAGCGAAATGTAAAAATTTCTACCGAAAATTTTCACACGCTCAATTATGGGTTTATTGTAGCATAAATGCTCCGATGTATCAATCTCTTAATTTGGCAGAAAGTTCTTTATAGGCAACAGTAATTTTTTTAAATTTTTCTTCACAGTGTTTATCGCCGGCATTAACATCTGGATGATATTTTTTAACCAGCTTTTTATATTGTTTTTTTAGCGAATCGGCGGTTATTTCATTTAAGTCCATTTCCATTGCGGCGGCATGCCTGCGATCATTTGCGTTGAAATAGATGTTGCGCTTCCATTCAGAATCGGCAAAACTGCCTTCAATGCCTAATTCATCAATAAAATCATAGCCAAACTGATATTTGATTTTGGAGCGGAAGCCGCCAAAATGCATGCGTGATTTTAACTTATCCTCTTCTTCATCATCAGTGCCCGCATAATAATTCCAATGTGCGTTATATTCCTGCACATGTTTCAGGCAAAACCAGTAATATTCTTTTAAGTTACGGTCTTTGGGCGCACGATATTCGCCCTTTTCTTGGCAACCTGGATGATCACAACGGTGGTTTTTGCCCTCATTTTGCGGTGCAAAATATTTTTTAGTACGAATCCTTTTTTCTTTCATAACCCTTTTTTGTAGCCTAATTTATTGGAATTGGCAATATTAATTAAGTATTGCGTAATATTTTTCTGCGAGTATGATAAAAATATAAAAAAGATTTGGAGACAGGCAATGCCGGAACTACCAGAAGTGGAAACAATTAAAGAAGCTTTAGATAAGGCCATTCTCGGCGCTTCCATTAAAAAAGTCGAAGTGTCATGCCGGCGTTTCAGAGTGCCGATACCTGATGATTTTGAAAAAAAAATAAGCGGCGCGACTATTGTTTCTTTAAAAAGAATCGCCAAATACATCCTTATCAATCTTGATAATGGTTTGACTGTTATCTGGCATTTAGGCATGAGCGGTCAGATTAAAATTTGTAAGAATCGGCCAACAGTATTGGCAAAACACGACCATGTCGTTTTGGATACAGATAAAAATTGCCTGATTTTTAATGATGCCCGAAGATTTGGTCTGCTAACGTATTGCCGGACAGAACAGACACTTGAGAATTCATTATTATGCCATCTCGGTTTGGACGCGTTGGATGTTAATTTTAACGGAAATTTTCTTTTCGAAAAATTCAAAAATAAAGCTCTTGCGGTTAAAGTAGCGTTGCTTGATCAGCGTTTAATCTGTGGAATCGGTAATATATATGCCTCCGAAGCTCTTTACAAAGCTCGGATTCTGCCAACCCGTCCGGCAAAGAGTCTAAGCCGAAAAGAATGCATCCGCCTGGCAGAATCTATTAAAACTGTTTTGAATAACGCAATCAAAGCCGGGGGATCAACCTTAAAAGATTATCGAAAACCAGACGGCAGTATGGGCTATTTCCAAAATGAACATTGTGTTTATGACAAAACCGGACAACGCTGTCCTGACTGTATATGCAACATCCTAAAAACTGGCGGCGTTCAAAAATTGGTTTTGGGAGGACGATCAACTTTTTATTGCGCAACCTTACAAAAGTAAAGGAAAAAACATGAAAAAACTTTTTGCTTTGTTATTGATGCTTGAGCTTATCTTCAGTTTTGAAACTAACGCTGCGGATTCATTTATTGAAGGCATGGAAGACGTGCCTACTCCTGACAAAATGGTGCAGATACAATCTGACAACATTTCTTTTGGCAATGAAGAAACCCGTTTTGTTGAAGCATATCTGCAGACAGACTTCGGCAAATTTTCTTCTGTTGCCAGATTTTATGAGGATACCTTGCCGCAGCTTGGTTGGAAACTGCAACAAAAGGAACGCGAGTACTTGAGCTTTGTTCGTGATCAGGAAGAACTGGATATTGTGTTAGTATCCGAAAAGCCTCTGATTGTACGCGTTACTTTAACCGGACAACATTAAATTTTTTACTTTTTTAAAAATTATTGTTGACTTTCTCTTCCGGTAGCGGCTATAAAGCATACCAGAATAAATTTTGTAATTTAATTTTAAGGAAGAAAAAATGGCCAACCATAAATCGGCAAAAACGAGAATTAGAAGAAACAACAAACGCAGTATGATTAACGGCATGAGAAAAAGCCGGGTTAGAACTTTTGTTAAAAAAGTCGATGCTTTGATTGCTGCTGGCAATAAAGATGAGGCTTTGACTGCTTTAAAAGTTGCCGAAAGCGAAATGATGCGTGCTGCTCAAAAAGGCGTTTTTCATAAAAATACGGCTTCGCGTACCGTTTCTCGTTTAGCTCAGAAAATTAAAGCTTTATAAATTTTCTTTTTATTTTAGTTTTAAAGACATTTAACCTTGCTTTTAAAGCAATGGTTAGGTGTCTTTTTTTGCCTTAAAAATAAGGATTGCCACGACTCTGCAGAATCCCTATGTCAAGAAAATTAATTTAAATGTTCGGTAAATGTTCTGTTGTTTTTCTGTTTTTTTTCGTGTTTAGTATTTTAGTACTGAGCACAATTGGTACTAAGTATTCTTAATTTGATGAATTAAACAAATTTACCGTAAGAAGAATAAAAAGCAATAAAACGGTTTCAAATTATGGAATATTAAAATTATTATAAGAAACAGCTTACGGGCTTAAACAGAAAATGTTTTTTACCGAATGCCAGATTTTATCTTGAAAGGGTGGTAAAAGGACATTTTCTTAAACGCGGTAAAAATAAAACGGTTTCAAATTATGGAACATTACGAAATTATTATAAGAAACAGCCTATGGGCTTAAACAGGAAATGTTTTTTTTACCGAATGCCAGATTCTATCTTGAAAGGGTGGCAAAAGGACATTTTCTTAAACGCGATAAAAATAAAACGGTTTCAAATTATGGAACATTACGAAATTATTATAAGAAACAGCCTATGGGCTTAAACAGGAAATGTTTTTTTTACCGAATGCCAGATTCTATCTTGAAAGGGTGGCAAAAGGACATTTTCTTAAACATGATAAAAATTTGGTTAACTTTTTAGATTGGGAAACGGAAATGGCGGAACAAGCGATAAACAACAACGACCGTTCTGTTCAGGACGAATGGGGACAAATTTGCAGCCAATTAAAATTGGAATTTGGGGAAACGGCTTATGACAGTTGGTTAAAACCTTTAAGCATAGGTTCCTTTAACAATGGCGTGATGAATATTTGTGTCCCGACGACTTTTATGAAAAATTGGGTTATTACCCATTATTCGGCGCGTATTCATAAAATATGGGAACACAAGAATCCGGAAATCAAACAAGTTAATTTTGTCGTTCAAACAGTGAATACTAACAATAAATTTCCTTCCGGCGATACCTCCCTGTTGAAAAAGATTATTTCAACGCCGACGCCGCAAAATTTATACGCTTCCAATTACAGTGCGGCGGTTAATGATTTTGCGCATTCGGACTGTAGTCTGCAATTATCGGCACCTTTGAATCCCTCTTATACGTTTGATACATTCGTGGTCGG
This sequence comes from uncultured Azospirillaceae bacterium, assembly GCA_964410325.1. Classification (GTDB taxonomy): domain Bacteria; phylum Pseudomonadota; class Alphaproteobacteria; order RF32; family CAG-239; genus CAAFZY01. The sequence continues at coordinate 25,877 of CAYPFN010000014.1, read as the reverse complement.
CAAAACCAATGAATTTGCTTATGCCGCTGCCCGAAAAGTGGCCGAATCCAAAAATGTTTCATTCAATCCGCTGTTTTTATATTCCGGCGTGGGGCTAGGCAAAACGCATTTAATGCATGCCATTGCCTGGCATATTCGCCAGCAAGATCCGAGCCGCAACGTTATTTACCTGTCAGCCGAACAATTTTTGTATAAGTTTGTTAAGGCGTTGCGTTATAAAGATACGGCAGCTTTTAAGGAACAGTTTCGTTCGGTTGACGTTTTAATGGTTGATGATGTTCAGTTTATGAGCAACAAAGAATCGACGCAGGAAGAATTCTTTTATACATTCAATTCCTTGATTGAAGAAGGGCGGCAGATTATTATTTCGGCAGACAAATCCCCGTCTGATCTGGAAGGAATTGAAGTACGTTTAAAATCCCGCTTAAACAGCGGTCTGGTTGCTGATATCCATCCGACTGATTTTGACTTGCGAATGGGGATTTTGCAAAACAAGGCTAAACAAATGGGCGTAGCGCTTCCAGAAAAAGTGGCTGAGTTTTTGGCGCAAAAAATTACGTCCAACATCCGCGAACTTGAGGGTTCCCTGCGGCGAATCGTTGCCCACTCACAGTTGTTGTCTGGTCGAGAAATTACGCTTGATATGACGCAAGATGTATTAAAAGATATGTTGCGTTCAATCGATCGGAAAACCACGATTGATGAAATTCAGAAAAAGGTCGCAGAATATTTTAACATTTCGGTTAAAGAGCTACAATCTTCACGTCGGGCCCGTACAGTTGCGCGTCCGCGCCAGATTGCCATGTATTTAGCCAAACAGTTAACTTCGCGTTCGTTACCGGAAATCGGCCGCAAGTTTGATCGCGACCATACAACGGTTATGCATGCGGTGCGCAAAGTTGAAGAGCTAATTGTTGAAGATGCCGCTTTGGCTGAAAATGTTGAAACTTTGCGCCGTTCTTTGGAAAATTAAACATGTTACTTTATCACAAGGGCACCCTGTTTATCAGGGTGTTTTTTTATGTCTTTTCTCCATATCTGGAAATTAGACCCACAATTTTGAACTTATCTGAAATCTGACATTATATCCCGCGCCGATTGTTTCTTTGACAAGAAAGTATTATGAAGAAGAATTATGGTCGGCGGTTGCTGAATATAATCGGGCGGCTTATATACCAAACACATCAGAACTCGGGCAAAAGCGGTTAAATATTTTATGGGATGCCCGTGGCAACGGAAATCGCGCCCGAACATATATGCCTATTGGTGTCAAAATTGAAAATTTATCGATGGAGCGTTATCTTTTATGGCCGAGTTTAGAGCTTGAAGACGTACTGATAACACTGGCGAGTAAAATCCGCAAAGAATATCATGATTTTATTGTCAACGTGGAAAGAATGACACGGGAAGTAAAGGAGTTTAAAGAGGCGGGCAAAGATAAACATCCGATCAAAAACAACCAAATTGCAATGGTTAAAAAAACAGCCGGCAATCAGAGCAAAGAACAATAAAGCAAGCCCTCTTTTATTTATAAAAAACTTGTGAACGACTCTTTTTTTTGCCTTTTGCTTTTGGCGGATTATGATATGCTTTCGAATAGTTGAACTTTAATTTTTTAATGGTTAAAAGACATGAAATTTACAATTGAAAGAGCTACTTTGTTAAAAACTCTCAGCCATGTGCAAAGCATTGTTGAGAAAAGGAACACCATTCCAGTTTTATCGAACGTACGAATCGAAGCAATGGGTGATGGCATTAGTTTTAAGGCAACGGACATGGATACTGAAATCACGGAAATTACCGATGCCAAAATTGATGAACAAGGAGCTACGACCGCACCGGCGCATATGCTTTATGACATTGTGCGCAAATTAAACGACGGTGCGGAAGTCGGGTTTAGTTTTCCGGATGAAAAAGGCCAGCTCAGTATTGCTTCAGGGCGTTCGAAATTTTCACTTTCAACCATTGCTGTAGAAGATTTTCCGGTTATCTCTGGCGACAGCTTGCCGATTAATTTTGCGATGGGCAAAGAAGAAATGAAAGATGTAATCGACCGCACGCAGTTTGCCGTTTCAACTGAAGAAACCCGGTATTATCTGAACGGTCTGTATATTCATGCTAAAACCGAAGGCGAAACAAAAGTTTTAAGAATTGTGGCAACTGACGGGCATCGTTTGGCCTGCGTTGAATCGCCGCTACCTAAAGGAGCTGAAAAAATGGCCGGCGTGATTGTACCGCGCAAGACGGTGGCGGAAATCCGCAAACTATTGGAAGACACAAAATCTGAAACCGTTGCCATTGCTTTATCTGAAAACAAAATCCGTTTCACGTTGGAAGATATTACGCTTACCTCTAAGTTGATTGACGGGACTTATCCGGATTATGAACGTGTTATTCCCACCGACAATGATAAAGTTCTGGAAGTCGGCGTTAAGGCTTTGTCTTCCGCTGTTGACCGTGTTTCAGTGGTGGCGGAACGCACGCGTGCTATTAAGCTTATCACTGGCAAAAACCATGTGATGCTGACCACTTCCAGTCCGGATTTAGGTAGTGCTTTGGAAGAGTTGGAAGCCAAATACGAGAGCGAGGCATTGGAGGTAGGTTATAATTTCCGTTACCTGTTGGATATTTTAAGTGAGATTAGGGGGGAAAACGTGCAAATTACTTTCTCGGACGGTGCATCGCCTTCTGTTATCCACGATACATCTGATACCAGTGCCATTTATGTCTTGATGCCGATGCGCGTTTAGAGGTGGAAATTCCGATTGTTTTTACATTCGGTTAAGAGCCTGCGTGGTATCATCGGAATAAAGCGAGGTTATGGTGGAAAATTCAGCTGGCAAATTTGCAGAAATCTTAAAGGAAAAGTCAGGCGTTATGCGTCTGACTTTAACCGACTTTAGAAACTATGCCCATTTGCGTTTAAATGTTGACTTATGCCCGATTATTCTGATTGGTGAAAACGGCAGTGGCAAAACAAACATTTTAGAAGCGATTTCTTTTTTAACGCCGGGGCGTGGCTTGCGCGGGGCGCGGCTTGCCGATATTAAACGGCTGACGCCAGCACTGGTGACGCCTGATTTTGAACCGCCTCTTCACGCCGGCAACAGCTGGGCGGTTTCGGCAACCGTGCAGAAAAACGGCGAAGAATTTAATCTTGGTACGATGGTGCAGAAAACTATGCGAGAAGATGACGAATCCGCCAAACCTTTTGAGAGGCGAATCGTGCAAATTGACGGAATAAAAGTTTCAACACAAGCCGAACTCGGCAAATATCTTTCCGCTGTATGGGTGACGCCACAAATGGACAGGCTTTTTTTAGGTGGCACGCAGCCGAGGCGCAGTTTTTTAGACAGGGTCGTTTACGCTTTTGATTTGGAACACGCCAAGCGCACGGCTAATTTTGAACATTTATACAAACAATGGTATCAACTCTTGAAAGCTGGTTGTTGCGATCATATGTGGCTAGCATCGCTTGAAGAAGAAATGGCCAGCCTGGGCGTTGCCATTGCGGCAGCGCGCCGGGAACTGATTGCTCGTTTAAATACTTTCATTGAGCAGGAGCCAGACGATGTGTTTCCGGATGTATCTTTAGAGCTTGACGGCACTATTGAGAAAATGCTTGATAAAATGGCGGCGGTCGACGTGGAAGACTATTATCGCGACAGTTTGTTCAAACAAAGGCGCAGTGTGCTTGTTAATGACTATGTAGACGGGGTAAACCGTACCGATTTTAAAGTGTATTATAAGAAAAAACATATGCCGGCAGAGCTTTGTTCCACTGGTGAGCAAAAATCACTTCTGGTGAGCATTATTCTAGCGCAGACCAAGTGCCAAATTTTAGATAAAGGGTTTGCGCCGGTGCTACTGTTAGACGAGATTACCACGCACTTAGACGATGCCAAACGCGATGCGTTACTTGCTAAAATCCGCAATCTGCACCTGCAAGCCTGGATAACTTCCACCGAAGCACATGTTTTTGACGCGCTTAAAAACGACGCTATGTTTTTAAGCGTTAGAAACAACGCCGTAAAATAATTCTATTTCCAGCATTTCATCATGGATTTTACCCAATTCTGTCAAATATAACGAAAGCACAACAAAGCTGGGGGCCAACCGTTTTTGTAATTATGGCTGTTGCTTAAAAGAAAACCACCGGCTTAACCGGTAGTTTTCTGATTACAAGAACGCCCCGATAAATCCACGGGGCGTTTTATAATTGCTGATTTTAAGGATTAATAGCCATTATAATACAGTGTCTTGTACAGTGTTTTCTGCATCTTCGGTAGCACAGCATGCCGGATTGTAATTATTTATGCAATAATCTGGATTCTGACATTTATAGCATTCACAGCTGTTAGACTGCAAGCATTCGTCATCGCAGTCCATGGCAATACTACCTATAATACTACCACTGCTACTGCTATTGTTGCCGGTAATGGTATCATCTTTAACCTGAGTTTCTTCTAGGCAAGCCCATTCACACGACGTTTGTAGACCACTAGAAGTTTTAAGACATGGGTACTCATCGAGGCATTCCCAATCGATACTGTTTTTTGTACAGTAGTACTGCCCAGCAAGACATTTCCACGTTACCTGTGCAAAATCACCAAGATCACCACTAATAGCTCCATCCCTGTTACAGACTATGTTGCCACCGTCATCTTCAGATTGTGTATAATTATCATTACAAGAAAGGAATTTGTATGTAGTTACGCCGTCTTGGGTACACTCGTCACAACTTGCATTATCTATACATGCGGTAAGTGTATAATCAGAACAATCAGCAACACAATCGGAGATGTATTCCGTGGCGACGCTGACGACGTTACCAGTGATGGTTGTGCCACCAATGGTGCTGGACAATGTCGAGGTCGATCTGTCGGCGTAGGTGCTATATACAGCGGTATATCCATCTTCACATTCAGTTACCTTATAAAGAGTATGTCCACCGGCAGAACACTTTGTGCAAGATTTAGCATTGGTAGGACAGTTAAACAACCAATGATCTGTACAACTGATAGAAGTACAAGCTTTATAACTTGTATCAAAGGGGCAATAGATATAGCTTTCGCAGTTGTCGACATCGGAAGTTGAGTAACCAAGATCCGTACAAGCTGGTTGTTCCGTACAGTTTAAGTCAGCTGATACGTTGCTACTACTTGAAAGCAATATAGCAACCAGCAAAGCAATTTTGAAATCAAAAAATTTACTCATTTCAACACCCTTAAGAAATAATTTATAACCAAACTCAAACATAAAGCTCAAGCGGATAACATAAATTCAACACCCTTTTATCTTATCCTTAAGCGTTGCCGGAGCAACGTCCTGAATATAATTATACAGGAAATTATATTAAAAAACAATAAAAAAAGCCGCTTTCTTTTCAGAAAGCGACAAGTTGCCTTTAACACATGCTTTTTTATTCAACAATCATCGCCGTAAACTCGGCTTCAGACACAATCTGACCATCTACCATGCTCTGGCCTTTAAACACAAACACATTGTGGCGTTCTTTTACTTTTTCAACATGCATCCGCAGTTGGTCGCCTGGCTTAACCGGTTTGCGGAATTTGACACCGTCAATCGACATAAACAAAACACTGCGTTTCTGCGCAGCATAATTTTCATCTTTGGCAATCACCACGGCGCCAGCCGTTTGTGCCATGGCTTCAATCTGCAACACTCCCGGCATGACCGGATTTCCCGGAAAATGCCCCTGGAAAAACTCTTCATTCATGGTCACGTTTTTAATGCCGACACCTTTTTCACCCGGAACTTCGACTTCCAGACGATCAACCAACAAAAATGGATAACGATGTGGCAACATTTTCAAGATATCTTCAATGCAGTAAACTTTCACTTCAGACATTTTATTACCCCTCTGTTATTTTTTAAGTTCATTTGAACAAAACATATTTTCAAGATGATAGCAAGTTATTTTTTGCTGTTTCGCTGCAAAAAGGCCACTTGGCGCATAAAATCCTTAAACGGCACAGTCGGTGACCCCATCACCACGGCACCTGGCTCAATATCGCGCATAACACCCGATTGGGCCGCAATCTGGGCGCCATTGCCCACTACCAGATGATCGGCAAAACCGCTTTGACCGCCACATACAACATAATCGCCAAATGTGCAACTGCCAGCAATGCCAGTTTGCGAAACAATGAGACAACCTCTGCCCAATTTATCATTGTGGGCAATTTGAACCAGATTATCAATCCGGCAACCATCGCCAATGATTGTATCATCCAAAGCGCCGCGGTCAATACAGGTGTTGGCACCAACTTCAACATTGTTGCCGATCAGCACCCGACCGATTTGCGGAATGCGCACATGTTCACCGTTTATAAAATTAAAACCAAACCCGTCGCAACCAATCCGGGCACCGCTGTAAATATAACAATCGTTGCCCATAATGCAGTATGAAACATATGCATTAACCCCTATCCGACAATTACTGCCTATTTGACAACCCCTGGCAACAACACAGCCGGCCTCCAGACGGCAATTATCCCCGATGACGACGTTTTCTTCAATTACAACTCCTGGCCCAATATAACAATTTTTCCCTATTCTGGCACTTTTATCAAGCACGGCCGTTGCATCAATTTCCGGCGCCGGGATATACTCCTCATAAAAGGCCTTGTTCAATTTTAAAAAAGCCCGCTTCGGATCCGCACAAACCAAAACTGTTACACCATAAGGAATCCATGTTTTTAAATCATCTTTGGTGATGCAGGCTTTGGCTTTGATGTTTAGAGCTTTTTCTTTTGCCTTGCGATTGTAGAAAAAACAAATGTCATCCGTTCCGGCTTTTTCCATAGTGGCAATTTCTTTTATTTTTTCTTTGGCTTTGCTTTCATCTGTTAAGGTCGCACCAGTGATTTCGGCGATTTGCGCCAAAGTAAAGGGGCCGTTGTTTTTATAAAAAGTTTTATCTATCATTTTTTAACTCCTTAAAAGAGGATGCCACACGCTGGTGGAATCCCTGATATATCTTATAGGCTTGTGCCGAAATTTAAGCGGAAGACTTCCGTTTCATCATAGTTTTCTTTCATGATCGGGAAACCAAAGTCAATATCAATCTTGCCCATTGGCGAGAACCATTCAAAACCAAAACCTATCGATGCGCGCGGTTTGGAAGAATAATCAACCAATGCTGTATCAATATTGTCCGGCTTGCCCATCATACCAATATCAAAGAAAGTGCGGCCACGAATACCAACTTCATCCAAACCAATCGGGAAAGACATTTCAGCACCACCGTAGGCCACCCAGTTGCCACCCAAGGCATCCTCCGTTGCTTTATCACGGGCGCCGATACCGCCGAACTCAAAACCGCGAAGCGTGTTACCACCCAGATAATAGCGCTGCGACAAACGCACGTCTTCGCCACCGTAGCCGACAATATAGCCACCGTTGATATGAAACTTAAATGTCCAATAATCAGAAACCGTGAAAAATTTATAGGCCTTAACATCAAACTTGAAATATTTTTCATCACCGCCGGCTCCGGAAATATCGTTACCAAAGGACAGGTAATAGCCGTCTTTGGTGCGAATCGCACTGTCGCGTTTATCATAAATTAAGGTCTGGCCAACGACTGAACCCGTACTTTTGCCTTCTTCGTTCTTGATATATATGGAAGCATAATCTTTAACATCTTTAATTTCATTTTGACGCAAAGTATAGCGGACAACCTGATATAAATCATCCGTATAATTCCACCCCAAGCGAACCCGGGTGCCAATGCTGGAACTGTCATAAGAGCTTTCATCTTGATAATCTTCATCGCTATAAAAAACATCAACGCCGGCGCTTAAACGGCGATCCAAGAAGTATGGCTCGGTAAAGCTTACAGAATAATCTTTCGAACGCTCGGAAACGCTACCGTCAACACTTAACTGCTGACCTTTGCCCTGAAAATTGTTTTCAGTTATGCCACCCTGAAGCAAGGCGCCGTTAACGGTTGAATAACCAATGCCGATATTGAAATATCCGGTTGATTTTTCCTCAACATCAACATTTATATCCGCTTTGCTTGAATCAATCGGCGCAGATTGAATATCAACCTTGCTGAAATAATTTAAGTTTTCAATATTGCGGCGCGAATCGCGAATTTTCGAAACATTAAAGGCATCGCCTTCATCTAAACGAAATTCGCGGCGGATAACTTCATCTAACGTATGAGTATTGCCCGAAATATTAATGCGATTGATAAAAATACGCTCGCCTTCTTCAATCTTAAAAGTCACATTCATGACGCCGGTTTCCGCCACACGTTCCAAAACCGGCTTCACTTCGACAAAGACAAAACCTTTTTTGCCTAATTCATCCGTTATGCCGGATATAGATTTTTCCACGGCATCAGCATTGTACCAGCTACCGGATTTAAAGGTTATTTCCTTATACAAAATTTCAGTTGAAACTTCTTTAATCGCCGAATTTATTTTGATTTCATTGATTTTATAACGCTGCCCTTCCTCTAAGGTAAAGTTTAGGATAAATGACTTTTTGTCTGGCGTTAACTCTGCTACCGCCGAAACAACTCGAAAATCCGCATAACCACGTTGGTTATAAAACCGCCGCAAAAGCTCTTTATCATAATTCATTTTTTCAGCGTCATAGGTTTCCGAACTAGAAAAAATTCGATACCAGCGGCTTTCCTTGCTCATCAGGATTTCCTGCAAATCCGGACTGGAATAATGTTTGTTGCCGAAAAAATTAATTTTATTAATTTTAGCTTCCGGCCCTTCATCGATTTCAAAAATCAAATCTATGCGGTTCTCATCACGTTCAATGATTTTCGGCTCAACTTCTACGGCATAACGGCCAGCACGTTTATAAACTTCTAAAATGCGCTGAACATCCTGCTGGACTTTGGCGCGACTGTAAATAGTGTTTGGTCCGCTTTGAACTTCCGTTTCCAAAATTTTATCGTCAAGCTTTTTATTGCCATCAAAAGCGCGTTCGCCAATCAGCGGATTTTCAACCACCGTAATCTGTAGCACGCCACTGGCCGACGTATCCATTTTAATATCGGCGAACAAACCGGTTGCATATAGATTTTTGAAGGCTGCGTCCAATTTATCAGTCGAAACTTTTTCATGCTGCTTTATTCCTAAATAAGCAAGCACAGTCTCTTGTTCCACTCTCTGCAAACCGCTGATCGTAATTTTTTGAACATAAAAATCAGCAGCAAAAACATTATAGGATAAAAGACAAACTGTCAAAATCATCCCAAACAATTTTTTTCTCATGGCAAAATCCTTAAAATCAATTAGGTATTAAACCAACGGTTAAATAAATGAACAACATCATTCCATGTTGCAAATAACATAAGCGCAACCAACAGCGACAGACCGAAACGGAATAAATATTCCTTAGCGCGTTCGTTCATCTCCTGGCCACTGATAATCTCTAAGAGATAAATAACCACACTGCCACCGTCTAAAACCGGAATGGGAAACAAATTAATCAGCCCAAGATTGATGGAAAGCAATGCCATAAATACTATAAAATCAAGCCAGCTTTGACTTTTGCTGATATCGCCGGTCATCTCGGCAATGCGGATAACACCGCCGATATCTTCGCCGCCACGTTTGCCGGTCAGCATTTGTCCGACGCCACGCAAAGTTGTCACCGTGACATCCCAGGTTTCTTCAGCGGCCAAAACGAAGGCCTTCGGCAGAGAAACGCGCTCATATCCGCTTTCTATTGTTGTAACGGATTTAATGCCTAACATATATTGTTTAACCGTTGTTCCGTTACTTTGTTCCATTGTAATTTCCGTCAGCGGAAATTTAAAATTTAAAACCTCGTCGCCACGGCGGACATCTATATCAACCTGACGGTCGGCGGCCATTGCAACCTCACGGGATATTTCCGAAAAATCGTTAATTTCATGCCCGTTAATGGTCAAAATCCGATCGCCTTTCATAATACCGGCCTGCGCTGCGGCGCCTTCCGGAACAGCTTCGCCAACTAGCGGAGGAAAAGTGAATGTGCCGAGCGTGGCAAACAGCCCCGTATAAATTAAAATGGCAAACAAATAATTAAAACCTGGGCCGGCTAAAACAATGGCCAGTTTTTTAAACGGACTTTGATAAGGGAAAGCTTTTTTCTTTTCTTCTTCTGGCAAAATGGATGCCTGCTCATCCACTGTTGAAGAAGAGGCGTCGGCATCGCCTAAAAATTGACAGTAGCCACCCAGCGGTATGGCTGAAATTTTCCAGCGCGTGCCTTTTTTATCAACCCTTCCCCACAGCTCTTTACCAAACCCGATAGAAAAGGCACTGACCTGCACACCAGCTAAACGAGCAACAATAAAATGCCCAAACTCATGCACAAAAACCAGTATGCCTAATAAAATCAGAAATGGGACTATGTAATAAACTACGTTAAACAACCATTCCATTTTATACAATCACCTCTAACTTAAAACAGCCATAAACCGTAAGCAAACAACCAATAGACAAACGGCGCAGCAAAAACAAGTCCGTCCACACGGTCGAAAACGCCACCGTGTCCGGGAATTAGATTGCTGGAATCTTTTAAACCAAGGTGGCGTTTAATGGCAGATTCTATTAAATCGCCAATTTGAGATATTACCGCAATTATTCCGCCCAAAACTGCGAAAAAGATCTGTGCGCCGGCATTAACACCTATCACCCCTGGGAAAGACAACAGATAAAAATACAGCATGCTGGCTAAAATTGCCAAAACAATACCGCCGATCAGCCCCGACCAGGTTTTGTTCGGGCTGATTTTCGGTGCCAGTTTCGGCCCTTTAAAAGTCGTACCGACAAAATAACCGCCGATATCCATAGCCCAAACCATTATAAAAAACCATAAAGTCATATAAAAGCTATATGGATGGTAAATAAAAACATCCCGATACAACCATAATAATGCACCAACACCTATGGAAATATACGGCACGCCAAGCGTCAGAAGATAACGATGGGACTCACGCCGGGCTTTCAGCCATACATATAAACTGATTAAAAAGATTGAAGATACGACAATTGGCATATTATAAACCAACAATGATATTGCTAAAGACACAATATATGCCGCTGTATAAACAGCCGCCGTGCGGTTAGGCACCATATTGCTCCATTCCCAGGCTAAAAGCGCACCGACAACTAAAATTAAAATATCAATAAAAGGATACCCCGCCCACAATGCGCCAATGACTATCGGCAACATAACAACAGAGGCCACGACACGCTTTAGTAGCGACTCTTTGGTCTTGGCCGGCGTTTTTATGCTCGCTTTAACCGGTGCCACAGCCGAGGGCTTTGGCGTTTTAACAGAATGTTTGACCGACGGCGATTTTACAAGCTCATTTTTTTGAGCCTCGGGCTGCTTTTTTGTTTTTACCGCCCCTGATTTCTTAACCATGGGCATTTCTTGTTTTGACACTTGCTCCTGAACTGATTTATTGCTTTTTTTGCGCACTGGCCGAAAAACGGTTTTGTTTTGTTTTTTTGCTTCAGGCTTTGCCATATCTTCTCTCCCTTGTTTGATAATCTTCAATTATATCCTGCAGTTCGGTTTTTGTGAAATCCGGCCATAGAGTTTTTGTAAAGAAAAACTCGGCATAAGCTATTTGCCATAACAAATAGTTGCTAACCCGCTGTTCGCCACTGGTGCGTATAACCAGATCCGGATCAGGAATATCTTTGGTATAAAGCATATCAGAAAAAGTTTGTTCATCAATGTTTTTTAATAACATATCGCCAGATTTTACCTTATCGGCAATTTTTTTAACGGCATGCAGTATTTCCTGTCTGGAACCATAACTTAAAGCTACCTGCAAATTCAGGCTTTTGTTTTCGACCGTATTTTTCTCCAGATTTTCTATTTTTGCGACAATATCTTCCGCCAGCATCTGACGCTCTCCGATAAAGCGAATCCGAACGTCATTTTCTTTTAACTCCTTAAAATCTTTATCCAAACATTCACGCAAAAGATTCATCAATCCGTCAACTTCTTCGCGACTACGTTTCCAGTTTTCGGTTGAAAAGGCATATAATGTAAGGTATTTAACGCCAAAATCCTTAGCTGCTTTGGCAATTTCAATAACAACCTCTGCCCCTTTTTTATGTCCGGCGCCACGCGGCAAACCCCGCTTTGCAGCCCAACGACCATTGCCATCCATGATAATGGCAATATGCTCTAATTTACTCGTCACGTTAAAGCCCTATACCTGCATAATATCTTTTTCTTTATTTTCTAACATTTCATCAATTTTTTTAATAGCGTCATCAGTTAATTTCTGGATTTCGTTCTCATAACGTTTTTCCTCATCTTCTGAAATCTGATTGTCTTTTTTTAATTTCTTTACACTATCTAAAGCATCGCGACGAATATTGCGAATCGCCACCTTATTTTGTTCGGCATATTTACCGGCAATTTTAACCAACTCTTTGCGCCGCTCTTCGCTTAATGGCGGAATCGGAATACGGATAAGCGCGCCGTCAGAAACAGGGTTTAACCCTAAATCGCTCTCACGCAAAGCCTTTTCAACGCTTTTAGCCAAACTTTTATCCCACACGCTGATTGATAAAGTGCGCGGATCTGGCACGTTAACCGTGCCGACTTGAGAAACAGGCGTCATGCTACCGTAAGATTCCACCATAATCCCGTCCAACAAACCGGCATGCGCCCGGCCGGCGCGCAAACCGCCAAAATCAGCGCGTAGAGAATCAAGCGTTTTATCCATTCTTGTTTTTGTATCATTTTTAATTTCATTAAAATCTGACATTTTAACCTCTGCAATTTATTTGATTGTTGTAAAATTGCCTTCGCCACAAACGGCGTTAAGCAACGCATTTTTCTCTTTTTGGCTGAAAACAATTATCGGCACTTTACTTTCTTTTGCAAGCACCACGGCAGCAATATCCATGATTTTTAGCCTTTTTTCAATAACCTCATTATAGGTAATAACGTCAAAGCGCCTGGCATTCGAATTTTGTCGCGGATCAGAATCATAAACCCCATCAACCTGCGTTGATTTAAATAAAGCGTTGCATTGCATTTCCGCAGCGCGCAACGCGGCGCCGGTGTCAGTTGTAAAATACGGATTTCCAGTGCCGGCGGCAAAAATAATTACTCGCCCTTTTTCCAAATAATTCAATGCTTTACGGTACATATACGGCTCGCATACCTGCGGTACGTTCAATCCTGACATCACTTGAACTTCCATGCCTTTTTTTTCTAACGCATCCTGTAAATAAAGAGCGTTCATAATTGTTGCCAGCATGCCAATCTGATCGGCAATATTGCGATTTATGCCTTTAGATGCTTCCTTGACGCCACGAAAAATATTTCCGCCACCGACAACAATACAAATTTCAACTCCAAGCTCTCTGACCTGTTTTATTTGTTCAGACAAATCAGAAATAACTTTTGCCGACATACCAAATTCCCGGTTACCCATCAAGCCTTCACCGGAAAGTTTTAATAAAATTCGTTTATATATAGGTTGCATAAACACTCCTTTTCATCTTATTTATGCTTTTATATTACCGACTTTAAGCCTTTTGTCATCATCTTTTTGCAAGAGGTTAACAGTTTATGAAGAAATCTTGACAAGATATATTAATCCGGCATCCACTATCTATCAATTATGGCTTTCGTTTTTATACGGCAACAATCATTGTTTGGCAGAATAAATTTGTTTTTAAATATGGTTTTGCGCAACATCTGCAAAAATCCTGCTGGACGAATATCATGATTTTTGGAAAACACCAGATGAGAATCGACAACATGATAATTTTGATAAAAAGATTGAAATTGCCGGCAGTTTGTGTTTATAGTGGCGTAATAATAAAACAGCAGGAGAATAAAATGACTTTTATGATGATATTTGTGTTGTGCGCTTTAGGAGGTTATCTTTTAGGGTCAATCCCGTTTGGGTTGGTTCTGGCAAAACTGGCCGGTTATGGGGATATCCGCAAATCTGGCTCTAAAAATATCGGCGCAACAAACGTATTGCGGGTAACCGGCAGTAAATCTTTAGCGCTGTTAACGGTTTTGCTCGACGCATGCAAAGCAGCATTGGCGGCCTTTATTGCGCTTCAAATCGTGCCTAATGAATTATGCTTTTTGTTCGGCTGGCCAGCGACTACTGGTCTTTTAGGCTCACTGATTGCCGGTTCATGCGGCGTTATCGGGCACATGTTTCCAATATGGCTCAAATTTAAAGGCGGTAAAGGTGTTTCTTCCGCATTTGGTTTGCTGCTGGTAACTTATTGGCCAATTGCTTTGATTGCTCTGTTTGTTTGGATTGCCATGGCGGTTATTTTCAGATATTCTTCTTTGTCGGCTTTGACAGCGGCTGTTTCTATTCCATTTTTATCTTTCTTTATACTGCCTCAGGTATTTACTTTATTCTACACAGTTATTGTCGCCTTGGTTGTTTTCAAGCATCGTTCAAATATTATCCGGCTGTTAAAAGGCGAGGAAAGCAAAATCTCTTTTAAGAAGAAAGCCGATAAGCGAGAAAAACGCAAAAACACGCAGAAGAAAACCAAAAAAAAGAAGTAAACGGTCGTGACTGAAAATGAACTGATTGACTGGATTCAATTAATCAATACCGACGGGGTCGGGCCGGTTCGTTTTTACAAATTGCTTGAAAAGTACGGTACGGCTGCCGAAAGCCTGCAAGCTCTTGCAACCAAGCAGGCTGTTTTTTCTAAAAAAGACGCCGCATATGAATTGGAAAAAGCACAGCGGCTGAATATCGCCATTTTTGCTCGTGGCTCTAAAGACTATCCGCAAAATTTTAACGAAATAAATGATGCGCCACCAGTTCTATATGTTAAAGGGTTTACGGATATTTTAAATTACCCAGCCATGATTTCTATTGTCGGCGCCCGCAATGCTTCGATAAATGGGCGGAAAATTGCAGCAAAAATTGCTTATGATTTAACCGAAAATGATGTCATTGTGGTTTCAGGCATGGCGCGCGGTATTGATTCAGCCGCACATAAAGGCGCTCTTTACGCCAAGAACCAGCAAGGCACAACCATCGCGGTTTTGGGTACGGGCATTGATGTGGTTTATCCGTCGGAAAATCAGGAACTTTATGAAAAAATCTGTGCACAAGGAGCAGTTATTTCCGAATTTGCACTTGGAACGCAACCCCAAGCCACGAATTTTCCGCGGCGAAACCGGCTGGTGTCAGCTTTAAGCGCTGGGACATTGGTGGTAGAGGCTTCATTGAACTCTGGCTCTCTTATTACGGCACGCACGGCATTGGAACAAGGCAAAGATATTTTTGCCATCCCCGGCTCGCCGCTGGAAGGAAGATCAACTGGCTGCAACCAACTTATCCGCGACGGCGCTTATCTGACCGAATCCGCTGAAGATATCTTAAATACTCTGGCATTTACACAACACCGGCAGATTAAAGCTTTCAAAAATACCGATTTGTTTGCAAAGCCTCTTGACAAAGAACAAAAAAGCGACAATATTCCCTTTCAAGCTGAAGAAAACAACAATGCGCCCGAAATACCCTTAACGGCATTAATCCCAATCGGAGGCATTGAAGTTGATGAACTTATCCGCCTTGGCGGTCGAGATACGACACAAACCATGATGCAGATTACTGAACTGGAATTTGCAGATGTCATTGAGCGACGCAACGGCAATATGTTATTTTTGAAAAATAAAAAGGGCAGGAAAAACTGATGAAGTTAGTTATTGTAGAATCTCCGGCCAAAGCCAAAACAATTAACAAATATTTAGGCAGTGATTATAAAGTTTTGGCCAGTTTCGGACATATTCGCGATTTGCCGAGCAAAGACGGTTCTGTTGATCCCAATCATGATTTTAGCATGACCTGGGAACTGAGTCCCAGTGGAAAAAAACGCTTAAACGATATTATAACCGCTCTAAAAGACTGCGACACCATCATTCTGGCTTCCGACCCGGATAGAGAAGGAGAAGCAATTGCCTGGCATATATTGGAAGAGTTGACAGCGCGTAAAAAAATTGCTGGCAAAAAAATCGAACGTGTGGTCTTTCATGAAATTACCAAATCGGCGGTAACAGAAGCTATTAAAAATCCACGGCAAATTGATAACAATCTGGTTTCTGCCTATATGGCGCGCCGAGCGCTTGATTATTTGGTCGGGTTTACTTTATCGCCAGTTTTATGGCGCAAACTTCCGGGATCAAAATCCGCCGGGCGCGTGCAATCTGTTGCATTGCGATTAATCTGTGACCGGGAAACGGAAATTGAAAAATTTAAACCAGAAGAATATTGGACGATTGACGTTGATTTATTCACGGCGGGAAAAGCACTTATTCCATCACATCTTGTTAATTTAGACGGTAAAAAACTGGAAAAGTTTGATCTTAACTCCGAAGTTAAAGCACTTGATGCTAAAGCTAAAATTGAGGAGCAAAATTTCCATATTGCCGCAGTTGAGCGTAAAAAAACCAACCGTTATCCGGCACCGCCATTTACCACCTCTACTTTGCAGCAAGAAGCTGCTCGCAAATTACGTTTTTCGGCTAAAAAAACTATGCAGGTGGCACAAAAGCTCTATGAAGACGGTTATATCACCTATATGCGTACCGATGCGGTCAACCTTTCAAAGGAAGCGATTACCGCCTGCCGAGACGCCATTTTAAAATATTTTGGCGACAATTACCTGCCCAAAGTCGCTAAAGAATATAAAACTAAATCGAAAAATGCACAAGAAGCGCATGAAGCCATCCGGCCGTCTGACATGATGAATACGCCTAAAAAAATGGAAATTAAACTTGAGGCCGATGCGCATAAGCTTTATGAACTTATTTGGAAACGCACAGTCGCCTGCCAGATGAATCCGGCCGTATTGGATCGTGTAACAATTGATTCCGAATCTGAGGACAAAAAGATTTTGCTACGCGCCAACGGACAGGTTATTGCCTTTGATGGATTTTTGAAATTATATCAAGAAAGCAAAGATGATAGTGACGAAGATGACGAGAATCGGATTTTGCCGAATGTTAATGAAGGCGAAAATGTTGATAAAGGCGACATTAAGCCTGAACAACATTTTACCACGCCACCGCCACGATTTACCGAAGCCAGCCTGGTTAAAAAACTTGAAGAACTGGGAATCGGCCGACCGTCAACCTATGCCACAATTATCGCCGTCTTGCAGGAACGTAAATATGTGCGGGTAGAAAAGCTGCGATTTATTCCAGAAGACCGGGGACGAATCGTTACCGTCTTTTTGGAAAATTATTTTAAGAAGTATGTGGAATATGATTTTACCGCACAACTGGAAGAGTTTTTAGATAACGTTTCTGCCGGCGAAATGGATTGGAAAAAACTGTTAACTGGTTTTTGGGTTAAATTTATTAAAAATATTGATTCTGTGCAACCGCTACAGATTAAAGATGTTATCAATAAAATTGACGAGGTTTTAGCCTACCATCTCTTTCCGCCTAAAGAAGACGGTTCAGATCCACGACTGTGTCCAGAATGCGGCAAAGGGCACCTGAGCATTAAGCTCGGTAAATTCGGCGCCTTTCTGGGTTGTTCCAACTATCCTGAATGCAAATACACCAAACCTTTAACCGATGTTAAAGATGAAGAAGCTCAAAGCTTTGATGCATCAAAATCAGAGAAGCCGGAAGACAAAAAATTAGGCGAATACAAGACGCTTAACATTTATCTGAAAAAAGGCCCATACGGCTGGTATGTGCAATGGGGCGAAGACGCTACCGCCACTACTGAAAAGCCGAAACGCATAGCTTTGCCGAAAAATATTAAACCAGAAGAATTAACTTTTGACCAGGCTGTCATATTGGTCAGCCTGCCAAAAGATTTGGGTAACGGCATTGAGGTTAATATCGGCAAATTTGGTCCCTATATTAAGCAAGGGACAAAATCTCGCTCGCTAATCGGGGATGATAATATTTTTAATATTACTGCTGAACGGGCGGCAGAACTTTTGCAAAACATAAAGGCTAAGACAGAAGCAAAAGCTTTGGGAAAAAATCCGCAAGATGGAAATGAAATTTACTTAAGCTCTGGGCGTTACGGACCATATTTAAAATGTGGCAAAACCAATTATGCTTTGCCAAAAGATCTGCGCCAGAAAGATATAACTTTAGAAGATGCTTTAAAAATAATTTCCGTAAAAAAATGATTTTGTCCCGCCTCATCAAAGGCGGGATTTTAGATAACAAAAGACAAATCGTACATTAGCAGGCTCTGATTTTGCAGTGCTCTATATTAAAAGAGGCTGGCAAAATTATGCTGAGCCTTTTAACTTGTTGCGGATGTCATCTGGAATCCGTATCGGACGTTTCTTAGCCAAGCTGACATAAACAACCTGTATATCCATAACGGCTAATATTTCATCGCCGCGGCAAATTTCCTGATGCATAACAGCCGAAGCGCCTTTATCTTCGGTCAAAGAACAACTGACAGTTAAAAAATCATCTAATTTAGCAGAGGCGCGATAATCGATTTCCAGATGCCGCACGACAAAACCGCACATATCGTCTTCAAGCGCATTTTGCTGTGGCGCCGCACCGATATAACGCAAAAACTCCGTACGCGCCCGTTCAGCAAATTTTAAATAATTAGCATAGTAAACAATCCCGCCGGCATCCGTGTCTTCATAATAAATACGAATCGGAAAAACAAACGTATTGCCGTACATTTTGCCATGTGGCGCTTCAATATTATAAGTCATTTTTTTTACCTTCATTTTCAATATTGGTCAATAAATCAAACTGCTGGTCATCATGTTTTATCTTGGAACGCGATATGCCCATATATTGGCAACCTAAATCTGAAATAACACGACCACGAGGGGTACGTTGGATAAAACCAAGCTTCAACAAAAACGGTTCTATAACTTCCTCAATGGTATCACGTTCCTCTGATAAGGCCGCTGCCAAAGTATCTACGCCGACTGGTCCGCCACCATAATTAACGGCGATGCATTGTAAATATCGGCGGTCAAATGCATCCAGGCCATAGTTATCAACATCCAAGCGTTGTAAAGCGGTATCAGCAATTTTGTTATCAATTTCACTGCCACCGGCAACTTCTCCAAAATCACGCACGCGACGTAGCAAGCGGCCGGCAACGCGTGGCGTACCGCGAGAACGTTTGGCAATTTCCAGCGCACCGGTTTCAGATATCGGCATGTCAAGCAGACGCGCACCGCGCAGTACAATCTGTTTTAACTCATCATGATTATAAAAATCTAACCGCAAAGGAATACCAAAACGTTCGCGCAATGGGGTGGACAACAAGCCTGAGCGCGTGGTGGCGCCTACCAAGGTAAATGGCTGCAAATCAATGCGCACCGAACGCGCCGATGGCCCTTCGCCGATAATTAAATCCAGTTGAAAATCCTCCATTGCTGAATACAACACTTCTTCAATAGCCGGATTTAAACGATGAATTTCATCAATAAATAAAACGTCATTCGGTTCAAGATTAGTCAAAATAGCTGCCAAATCGCCCGATTTGGTAATCATCGGTGCCGAGGTGGCGCGAAAACCAACACCTAATTCTTTGGCAATAATGGAGGCTAGCGTTGTTTTACCCAAGCCTGGCGGACCAAAAAGCAGAACATGATCTAAGGCTTCATGGCGCTGTTTAGCGGCTTCAATAAAAATTTTTAAATTTTGGCAAACGGCGGTTTGACCAACAAAATCATTTAGACTTTCTGGACGAATATTTACTGGAGCATTAATGCTGTTTTTTTCATCTTCTGGCTGCTGATGCGGGCTGACTATTCTTTCTTTTTCCATGACTTAAAAATCCTTCTGGGCAAACTCTTTTAACGAAAGCCTGATAAGTTCGGCAAGCGGTTTATCTGCATTTTCAGCATATATTTTGGAAACTGCATGGTATGCCTCCAAACGCTGGTAGCCCAAATTAACCAGCGCTGAAATAACGTCTTCAGCCTTATTATCTTCTGCTGGCATGGAAACAGTCGCCACTGGTGTTTCATTGGCCGAAACATACGGCAAAGAAATGTCGGCGTCGGGCATCACCACAATTTTATCTTTTAACTCCGTTACCAAACGTGCTGCCAATTTCGGCCCGACACCCGAAGCTCGCAGAAATGAATTTTTATCCTGAGCCGATACGGCTTGTGCCAACTGAACCGGGGATAATGCCGACAATATGCTTAAGCATACTTTGGCACCGACACCCTGAACTTTGGTTAAGGTATTGAACCATTCCTTTTCCCACGCATCATAAAAACCATAAAGAGATATACTGTCTTCACGCACTACTGTTTCAATCAGAAGGGAAATTTCCGCCCCTTTCATCAACTTTCCCAAAGTCCGCGATGAGGCTGACACCAGATAACCCACGCCACCGACATCAATAATGCAGCAATCTTCATAAATACAGTCAACGCTGCCACGTAATTTTGCAATCATGTTCTAACCTTAAAAAAACTGTTTTATTGAAGATATACGATTATCATTATTCTATCAAGATTTTTTATTAACCTTTGCAAAAGCCTTCCTATTACTTAATATTTTATAATACGGAACGTCAGATTTGGGCTTATTTCATTACTTTATCCAATAAAGCCTGATAACTGTCTACGACATCATACAGGACGCGATTAGAACTTATTGTTTTAAAGTGTACTCTGGCACAGTCAATTTTAGCTTTTTCAATGGCCCTGAGTTTAAGTGTTTCCATAGAGCCTTTTGTTTCCGCCACAAAGTAAATATGTTTCATATCCCCTTCATGAAAAGCTATTGCCCAATCAGGATTGTAATTCCCGACCGGTGTATTAATATAGAAACCCTTCGGAAGTTTTACATACACAGCAACTTCCTGGTTTTTATCAAGTTCTTCCCCAAATTCTTTTTCCACGTCTGAATCGTATATTAAATAGTTATACAAATTCTTTTCAACCGGAATGGAATTTTTATTGGTTATAACCTTTAATTCAGGTTCCGTGAAAATATCTGTTGTATATTGTGCATCAAGTTTATTATAAGTTATATGTTCAATGATTAACGTTGCTTTTTGCTCATTGATTAAATTAGAAACCTTTATTATAAAATCTTCCGGATTCATTTTAAACTGATTAAACACATCTTCTCTTATGCCCTGTAGAATTCTGACAATAGATTTTCTTGTAAGTTTTGTTGATTCTACAAGTTTACCAATCAGGTCATATTTTATTCCATAATCCTGAGTACCTAAAACTTTCTTTTGGATTTTTTCCTTATCAAATGCTGTTCCTTCTTTTAAGGCATCTTTTGAGCCAATTTTTGCCATTGAACCCGTTTGAATAACCGAATATAATTTTGTAACGACAAGATTTTCATCTATAGAATTAATAGCTTTATTTATTAGTTCATCTGTGTTGAAACTAACTGTATAGGCCGTTTTGGTATTAATATGTTTCCATAGTTCTTGAAATTCTTTTTTGTTTAATTTTTCCTTATCAATTTCCAATCTTCTTTTACTTTCATACTCGTTACCTGGATTGGTTGTTTTGGGGTCGTAAATTGTATTAACAATATTAATAATTGCTTCTTCATATCCGTTTAAGATATCCGGCAATACAATTTTTCCAGATTTTTTAACTTCGTAATAAGTATCCGTAAGCCGGTTATCGTCATCAATATAATTATTTCTGATAAAAGTATTATGAATTCTTGTTGCAAGAGTACTGTCAATAATTTGTTCTTCCCCGTTAACACTTGTAATAGATTGATTTTCAAACAGCTTAACATCAACAGTTCTAGGTCTGTCAGCCACTGCTTCCGCAATTTCTGATTGCAATTTCTTGGAGAAATTTTCATAGCTCTCATTTGCAATAACTGTGAGTACATTTACATCTTGAACCCTTTCTCCGAGTTTTGCAGAATCCATTCTTTCACCGTTTTGATTAACGCATAATCTTAAACCTCTGCCGATTTCCTGACGTTTTTTGTCTTCTGCACTGCTTTTCTTTAATGTACAGATTTGGAATACATTCGGATTATCCCATCCTTCTCTCAATGCGGAGTGAGAAAAAATAAACCGTACAGGTTCTTCAAAACTCAAAAGCCTTTCTTTATTTTTCATAATCAAATCAAAAGCATCAACGTCATTTGAACCACCTTCTTTTTTATCTTCTTTTGAATTTATTATTTTTTTGCTTTTCTTATCTATTGAAAAATAGCCAGCATGAGTTCCTTTTGCGGAAATTCCTCTTAGGTAGCGAATATAATCATCCTCTCCTATTTGGATTTGAAGTTCGTTCATATAATTTTCGTACTCTTCTTCAAACATATCTGCATATATTCCGTTTAATTCATTATTGGAATCATCATACTGTTTGTATTTTGCAACTTCATCAATAAAGAATAATGACAGAACCTTAATCCCTTTATAGAAAAGTTTTCTTTCTTTTTCTATATGCGAGCGGATTGTTTCTCGAATTTGAATCCGCCTGATATGGTTTTCATTAACTTCTCCTAAAACACTGCCGGCATTTATAACAATACCGTTTAGAAATGTTACGGAATTATCTCTGCCGTCAATTCTTGAGACAATATAGTTATTTTTGTATTCATCAAGTTCACCGGACAAATAGTACAGGTTATCGCCTTCTTTTAGAAGTCTGCTGACTTTTCGAATTTTTTTATCGCCTTTTTTATCGAATTCAATTTTTGCCATAGGTGATTTATCTTTGTATAAGGCAATCTCTTGCAGGTACATATAGCCGTTTGTTGCATCATCACCCTGGATTGTTACACCTTTTACGGAAATTTTCTTGACGAGTTTTCTGTTATAAGCTTCTATTGCATCCAATCTGTAAACAAGATTATACTTTTCTTTTGGTGTTGCGGAATATCGGAGAGTAATAAGCGGGTTAAAATCTTTTAATTTCTCTTTTGTAACAGCACCTTCAACAGATTGCGGTTCATCAATAATTAAGATAGG
Organism: uncultured Azospirillaceae bacterium; assembly: GCA_964410325.1. Lineage (GTDB taxonomy): Bacteria > Pseudomonadota > Alphaproteobacteria > RF32 > CAG-239 > CAAFZY01. The sequence continues at coordinate 2,929 of CAYPFN010000014.1, read as the reverse complement.
ATTAGTTTTTGCAATTACATCAATAGGACGTCTGTATTTAAAATCTTCAAGTTTATTGGAAATTCTGCGGGCATCTTTACCTCGTGCATTAAAAGCCTGAGAGTTAATAATCATAACATGCAGACTGCCATCACTTGCAAACTGTTCTAATTCGTTTAACCTTGCAGAATTATAGATAAAGAATTTTATCTTTTTTCCGTATTCTTCTGCAAAATGGTCTTGCGTGATTTGAAAAGTTTTATACACACCTTCTCTTATTGCAATACTCGGTACAACAATGATGAATTTTGTCCAGCCGTAGTTGCGATATAGTTCAAACATCGTTTTTATATAGGTGTAAGTCTTGCCCGTTCCGGTTTCCATCTCAACCGTTAAATTGTAGCCGTTTATCAAACTTTCAGATGGTTTTAAAAGTGTTGCCCGCTGAACTTTGTTTAAGTTTTCCAAGATTATACTATTACTTAATTCATGTACAATAGGATGGTTGCCAAAACCATAGATTTCTTCATCTTCATCTATTAATTTTTGTTGTTCAAATTGTTTATATGGAGTGTAGCCCTTATCCATTATGTAGCTGGAGGATAAATGCGGCTGACCTGCAAATACATCAACAACAGCTTTAGCGGCGTCGGCTTGAAATTTTTGATGTTTGAATTTTAACTTCATTATTCTTCACTCCTTATATAACCTTAACTTTTGTCTCCGGAGTGATGAGTTTAAAGATTTCTTCTACATTAATTTTGTTATCATCAGAAACAAAAGAACTGTCCCTAAACACAACTCGTGTCGGCTTTTTCTCCGCTATTTTTCGGATTACGGATTCAGGAATACTATCTTCAAAACAGGCAATCAAATCTGGTTCAAAACCTTCCTGTTCATTGATAATATGAACTCTTTTTCCGTCAATAACTTCAACTTTGTGCGGAAGCGATAATTCAACACCCCAGTCAAGCAGACAACCATATAGCAGGTCTTCATCAGTTCGGTCATCTTTTATGTTGCTTTCAAATATCTCTAACTGTTTTTGGTCAGTTTCATTTGGAGTGTAATAGACATCTTTCATATTAGTATCATCAACTTTAAATACTCTAAAGCCGATATCTATTTTTTTATCAGGATTTTCCTCCTGAATCTTTTTACCCGCACGGCGGATACGTTCTTCAGCAATACTAGTTATACTTTTTTTTAAATCGAGATTTTCGCATAATTCTATTGCATTTTTAATTATAACTTTTTCTTTATCTGAAGCTTGTTTATAATGTTCAATTAAATTTTCATTAAGTTGTATCATAACAAATTTATTAGTTTTATTAGTTTCAGCATTTAATGCAAAAACGGCTTGTGCAGTTGTAGAACTACCAGAAAAAAAGTCCAGAACAATAAAATTATCATCATCAATATAGTTTATGAGATATTTTAATAAAGAAACAGGTTTTGGATATGAGAATACTTTTTTTTCAAATAATTCATTCATTTCTGCATTTGCAGATAAAATATCACCGACTATCTCTCTCGGTATGATTTTAGTAGGAGCCATCATACAGTCTCCCGCCTTCTTTGTATAGGGGACAAAGTCTTCTGATTTTATTATTATTTCTGTACCGTTGTTTATTTCGTTAATTAAATTTGTTTGCCCCCATATCATATGTCCTTTTAAAGAAAATTCATTTAATATAATTCCGTTTTTTACTTTTACATCATTTAATAATTCATATGATTTTTTAGTACCTTTGTGGTATATTCCATCTTGTAGGAATGTTTTTACTGTGTTTGAAGGAAATCTTAAAATACTTTCTTTCATATTTGATTTTGTTAACGAAGGTAACCCTTCTTTTTCTTTAGTAATACCTATAAATCTTTTAATATACTCTTTAGATTTTGCAATACATATTATATATTCTCCGTTTCTTCGCATAAGCGTTGAACTGTTATCAGGTCTGAATGTACTTTCCCAAATATAAGTTTCTATGTAGTTTGACTCTGAAAATATTTCATTACATATTGTTTTTAAAGTAAAAACTTCTTGTTCACCTATTGAGATAAATATAACCCCATCATCAGATAACAGGTTTCTTGCAAGTTTAAGTCTTGGGTATATCATGGAACACCAGTCAGAATGAAACCTATTATTTGACTCTGTATTTAAAAACAATTCGTTTTGTTTAGAAAAATTAATTTCGTCATCTTCATTTTTATATTGTAAATCTTCATCATTTTCTTTTATAGTCTTGTATCTATTATCACGATACACAAAGTCTTTCCCTGTATTATATGGTGGGTCAATGTATATCATCTTGATTTTGCCCATATAACTTTCCTGCAAAAGTTTCAGTGCATCAAGATTATCTCCTTCTATATAAATATTTTCCGTGGTATCCCAATTTACGCTGGATTCTCTGTCCGGTCTCAGGGTTTTTCTTATTGGACGATTAGCTTCGAGCATGGCTTCTTTTTTACCAACCCAGGTGAACTCATATTTTTCCTGGCTGTCAACAATATTTTCCGATAACTCCTGTTTAAGCTTTTCAAAATCAATAGCGGTTTTTAAATTGCCGTTCTCATCTCTTGATTCCGTTGCAACGTTCGGGAATAATTCCAAAATCTTTTGGATATTCTTGTCCGTTATATTATCGGTTTCCATTGCCAATCGTTTCATATCGTTCTCCTTCCTTTATGGCGCCGATCGGCTTAAGACAAGCCGATACGACTTATCTTATTTGCTTAGTTAATCTGTCAAATTTTCTAATTCATATTTAAAATTTCTTAGTTGATTTTTTAATTGTTGAAATGCATAAATAGAAAAGCAAGCAGAGGCAATTGATACCTTACTATCCGGTTTAATAGTTTTGGCTAAACCAGCCTTTAATATAAGGTTAATATTGTCAATTGATTTCATACATACTACTCATTTTTTACACCGTTTTATCTA
>CAYPFN010000013.1:0-47610 GCA_964410325.1 uncultured Azospirillaceae bacterium | reverse complement strand
AGAGAAAATGTTAATGCAAAAAGATTTTTCATACCCTTTGAATATTGATGATTTAGCATTATCATCGGCATGGTAAGCAGGAAAGTATATGTACAAGCTATAAGGCTATTCTAAATTTTCAATTGTGCGATGGTTGGTTGCCAGGTCTTTAACTAAAAAGGTTGTAAATTCTGCATGGGAATGCCTCTGGAAAATTAGTTCATGCCCAAGACAAAGTCCAACCATAATGTTAAAATCTGTATGAGCATTATTTAAATATTCTGCTTGCGAAATAGGATCGCAACAAGGGCCGGTCATTTCTTCAGAGATTTCCCGTCCGTCAAAATTGCTGTCGCGGCAACCTAAAATAAAAACGTCAAAACCAGCAGCCCGTAATAATTCTGATAATTTCTCCGCGTAGGGCTGGACCGCTATGCAATTGGCGATGCCCAATCGTTGGAAACCGGAAAGCTTTGCAAAAGAAATTAATTCTTGCAGGCGGGATTTGTTGGCTGATTTTGCTGTCCGATACATAATATCTTTATCAATTGCAGAATAAATACAAGTCATTTTTTTATCCTTTAAAGAAAAAGGCTCCAGACAGGAGCCTGCTTGGCGTTTTTACTGATCTAAGAAAGAACGCAGACGGCGTGAACGGCTGGGATGTTTTAATTTTCTTAAAGCTTTTGCCTCAATTTGGCGAATGCGTTCACGGGTAACGTTAAACTGCTGGCCGACTTCTTCCAAAGTGTGATCCGTATTCATGCCGATACCGAACCGCATCCGCAAAACCCTTTCTTCACGCGGTGTAAGCGATGATAAAATTTTGGTGCAGGTTTCCTTCAAATTAGAATGAATCGCCGAATCCAGCGGTTGCAGAGCGCCCTCGTCAGCAATAAAATCACCTAAAGACGAATCTTCCTCATCGCCGACTGGAGCCTCAAGACTGACAGGTTCTTTGGCTATTTTCATGACTTTGCGAATTTTTTCTAAAGGCATGGACAGACGTTTGGCTAATTCCTCTGGTACTGGTTCCCGTCCCATTTCAGCTAACATTTGGCGGGAAGTTCTTACCAGTTTATTTATTGTTTCAATCATATGAACTGGAATACGAATGGTACGCGCCTGGTCGGCAATGGAACGGGTAATGGCCTGACGTATCCACCAAGTGGCATATGTGGAAAATTTATAGCCACGGCGATATTCAAACTTATCAACCGCTTTCATTAAACCAATGTTTCCTTCTTGAATTAAGTCTAAAAACTGCATGCCACGGTTGGTGTATTTTTTGGCGATGGATATAACAAGCCTCAAATTGGCCTCAATCATTTCTTTTTTGGCGCGTTCGGCTTCGCGTTCGCCGCGTTTAATCGTGTCAACCATTTTACGGTATTCGCTTATTGGCAAGCCACATTCTTTAGACATTTTTGCAATTTCATCACGTAGGGTGACGACTTCTTTGCCAAACTTCTCAACAAACATCTGCCAATGTTTGTCTTTTTTGCGTGAAACATCGTCAAGCCAAGATGGATCTAGCTCTGATTTTTGATAGGCTTCCAAAAAATCTTCCCGTTTGATTTTGCAAGATAAGGCATAACGTAGCAATTTTCCTTCAAGCCCCATTAAACGACGGTTTAATTCGTTAAGTTGTTCAACCAACTGTTCAATTCGGGAAGCGTTTAAATGAATTGAACTCATTAGTTCAATCAGTTCTTTTTTTACTTGAATATATTTTTTCTCAACGGCTGCAGATGTTTTGCGTCCGGATAAAATTGCCGCCATGCGCTGCGTTTGAATTTTCTTTAAATCATCGTAATAACTGGAAATTTTATTTAAAATTTCTAACACAGGTTCTAATAAGGCGGTTTCCATGGTTGAGATTGAAGTTGACGCGTGTCCAGCATTGCCGTCTGTATCATCAGGCATATCTTCTTTGTTTCCTTCGCCACTTTCGAGCCCGTGTTCATCTTCATCGGCTTCGTCGTCGGCCATATCCTCGACCTCATCAACGGCATCGTCTAGTTCAATATCAGGATCTAAGTCGTCATCAATTTCATCAAGATTTTTTTCGGTTAATTCTTTAGCGACTTTATCCAGGTCGTCAACCTGAGTTTCTTCTTCATCATAAACCATGGCCTCGCTGTCATCGCCATACATCATTTCCAGATCGATAATATCGCGCAATTGCATGGTTCCAGCAATAAGTTCGTCACGCCAGTCGGCAATAGCCTTTAAGGTCATCGGACTTTCACATAAGCCGCTTATCATAACGGTTTTTCCGGCTTCAATACGTTTGGCAATGGCTATTTCTCCTTCGCGAGAAAGAAGTTCGACTGTGCCCATTTCTTTTAAATACATCCGAACGGGATCGTCTGATCGTCCGAGCTCTTTTTCATCAAAATTACCGCTTTCATCAGCATAATCGCCTTGTTCTTCTTCGCCAGATTCTGCTTCAAAGATATCAGTTTCGCTCTCGGAGATGATGCTTATCCCCAAATCGGAGATGCCGGACATAATATCTTCAATTTGTTCGGATGATTCTTTTTCAGGCGGCAGAGTTTTATTAAGTTCTTCAACAGTGATGTAACCGCGTTCTTTGCCTTTTTCGATTAAGTTTTTAACCGCACTGCCAAGCGTGTCGATTAATGGCGAATCGGCATTATTCCCATCATAAAAGTCTTGGTTTTCTTTCTCAGACATAACGTTCCTTAAATCGATTTAAGAGAAGCCTGTGCGACTCCTTGAAATTGCCAGCTGCGTTTCTTTTAATAATTCTTGTTTGAAATGTCAAGTATTACCTTGAGAATATAAGGTATTTTTTTATTTTAAAGCGTCTTTGCCGGGCAAAAAAAACTTGCATTGAAAATATTTTGTTTTATGCTGGCGTTGATTTAATTTTAGTTTCAAGGAATACTCATGAAAGTAAGAACAAGATTTGCACCTAGTCCAACTGGTTATATGCATATTGGAAACCTGCGCACGGCTTTGTATGAATATCTGATTGCCAAATCAAGCGGTGGAGATTTTATTTTACGAATTGAAGATACGGATCAAAAACGTTATGTCGATGGGGCAATTGATATTATCTATGATACCTTAAAAATGGTTGGCATGAATTGGGATGAAGGGCCGGATATCGGTGGAAATTACGGACCGTACGTTCAGTCTGAAAGAAAAGCGCTTTATGCCGAATATGCTCACAAGCTGGTTGAGCTTGGTGGTGCACACTATTGTTTTTGCTCAAAACAAGATGCAGATGAACAAAAAAGCGAAGAAGAAAACATCAAATTTGAAGATCCTTGTAAATTTTTATCTCTGGATGAAGCCAAACAGCGTATTGCTGCTGGCGAATCGTATGTTATCCGCCAAACTATCAATAAAAAAGGAAAATCAATTTTCAAAGACGTTGTGTATGGCGAAATAGAAATTGACTATGATGAGCTGGATGAAGGTGTGTTACTGAAATCAGACGGGTTTCCTACCTATAATTTTGCTAATGTTGTTGACGATCATTTAATGGAAATCACCCATGTGGTGCGCGGCAATGAGTATATTTCTTCAACGCCTAAGTATAATCTGATTTATGAGGCTTTTGGTTGGGAACCGCCGGTTTATGTGCATGTGCCACAGGTGATGAAAGATTCGCAGCATAAGCTGAGCAAGCGCAATGGCGATGCTTCATTTCAAGATTTGGTGGCTAAAGGCTATCTGCCGGAAGCCGTGTTAAATTATATCGCGTTGTTGGGGTGGAATCCGGGGACAGAGCAGGAAATTTTTTCGTTGGAAGAATTAAAACAAGTTTTTTCCATGGACAGACTCGGAAAATCGCCGGCGATTTTTGATATTACCAAACTGACTTGGATGAATGGCTGTTATATTCGGGCTTTATCGCCGGAAAAATTTCATCAGCTGGCGTTGCCGTATTATGCCCAGTGTTTGACCCGCAGACTTAATTTAAAATTTTTAAGTACGGTGCTGCAACCGCGTGTGGAAACGCTGGCCGATATTTGTTTACAGACGGATTTTTTGGAAAATCTTCCTGCGTATGATATTTCTCTGTTTCGGAATAAAAAAATGAAAACCGACGAAGTTGTGGCAAAGCAAACGCTTTCTTTAAGTTTGGATGTTTTGTGCAAACTTCAGGCATGGGATAACGATAGTTTATTTGAAGCTTTGAAAACCTTGGCTTTAGAATATGGATTTAAGAACGGACAAGTGCTTTATCCAGTACGGATTGCGCTTTCCGGAAAAGAAACAACACCGGGAGGCGCTACCGAACTGGCGGTGGTTTTAGGAAAAGATGAAGTTTTAGACCGTATTGAAAAAGCTCTGGAAAAGTTTTAAAGAGAAAAAATATATGCGTATTTAAAAAATCCCCAGAATTTGAGGATTTTTTAAGTTCAGTGTTGGGGAATTTTATTTAAACCAGGCGGCTGTTGGTAATCGCCGCTTTAATTAGTGCGGTAAACAGCGGATGCGGGGCAAATGGACGTGATTTGAGTTCTGGATGAAATTGTACGCCGATAAACCATGGATGATCCAGGCGTTCAACAATTTCTGGCAGTTTTCCGTCCGGAGATTTGCCACTTATTGCCATGTTGCCTTGTCTTAAGATATTCTCATATTTAAGATTGACTTCATAACGGTGGCGATGGCGTTCGGAAATTTCGTCAACACCATAAATTTCGCGGATTTTGCTGGCGGGCGCCAAGCGGCATGGATAAGCACCCAAACGCATGGTGCCTCCTAAATTGCTGTCTTTACTGCGGGTTTCTTTATTGCCGTCTTTATCCCATTCCGTCATCAGACCAACCACCGGTTCGCAGTTTTCATCAAATTCGGTGGTGTTGGCGTTTTTAATGCCGCATACGTTGCGCATGGTTTCAATTACGGCCATTTGCATGCCAAAACAAATGCCTAAAAAAGGTATCTTGTTTTCGCGGGAAAATTTGATTGCTTCAATTTTTCCCAGGGTGCCACGCTGGCCGAATCCGCCGGGAACAATAACGGCATTGACATCGTTTAAATGATTTCCGACTGGTTCATTTTCCAGTTTTTCGGAATCTATCCATTTGATGTTGACACGGTAGCGATTGGCAATGCCACCATGCTTGATTGCTTCGTGAAGAGATTTGTAAGCTTCCAAGAGTTTGGTATATTTGCCGACAACGGCAACAGTTACTTCACCTTCGGGCGCTTTAACGGTTTCAATAATTTTTTCCCATTTGCCTAAATCAGCCGGGTTTTCGGAAGGTATGCCAAAATGACGGCATACGGCAGCGTCCATTCCCTCTTTAGAGTAGACCAGTGGAACTTGGTAAATATTGCTGACATCCAAGGCAGTAATGACATTTTCTTCTTTAACATTGCAGAAGAGAGCCAGTTTACGTTTTTCATTTTCGGGTATCGGTATTTGCGAACGACATAAAAGCATATCCGGCTGGATGCCGTATTCCTGAAGTTTTTTAACTGAATGCTGCGTCGGTTTGGTTTTGAGTTCGCCAGCAGTCGGAATGAACGGCAAGAGGGTTAGGTGAACGAACATAACTCGGTCGCGTCCTAAATCATACGCCACCTGGCGAATGGCTTCCAAATACGGCTGGCCTTCTATATCGCCGACGGTTCCGCCGATTTCGCACAAAACAAAATCTTCGTTGTTAAGGTTGGAAAGAATGAAGTTTTTAATTTCATTGGTAACATGCGGTACAACCTGAATGGTGGCGCCTAAATATTCGCCACGGCGTTCCTTTTCAATAACACGTTGGTAAATTTTGCCGGTTGTAATGCTGTCATTTTTGGTGGCGGACACACCGGAAAAACGTTCGTAATGTCCCAAATCAAGATCAGCCTCGGTACCGTCGTCAGTAACATAAACTTCCCCATGCTGATAAGGACTCATGGTTCCGGGATCGACGTTAAGGTAAGGATCAAGCTTGCGCAGACGTACCTTGAAACCGTGGCCCTGCAGTGTGGCGGCAATGGAAGCCGAAGCTAGGCCTTTGCCTAAAGAGGATACTACGCCGCCGGTAATGAAAATAAATTTTGTTTTTGGATTTGTCATGTTTCAAGCCCTCGTTAAAATCTATTATAATATTTTGTTTTCCCGATATTTATGCATGTTTTTTAAGCAAAAAACTTAAGGTTTTAAAAGTGAAAAAGGCACCGTGCTTTTCAGGGTGCCTTATATTGGGTTGTTTTGTCATCAACCTACTCCGCTGTCGGAACTTCCGGAATATCAGGAATTGCCGGTGTGGCCGGTGTCGGAACGTTTTGACTTGCTGGAGCAATGTCTAAAATAGACGTGCTTCGGCGTTCGGCACCTTTATAATAGAGGCACAGCGAAATACTGGTGATAAATAAGACTGTTGCCAGGATAGCCGTTAATCTGGTCAAAAGATTGCCAGTGCCACGGGCAGTCAGAAAGCTGTTAGCTCCTGAGCCACCGCCTAAACCATTTAAAGCACCGCCGCTGGAGCGTTGCATTAAAATAACGGTAACCAGAAAGATTGCGGTTAAAAGATGTATGACTAACAATACAGATCCCATTTTGTTTTCCTTTTCAATTATATTACTTTTTACAGACAGAAGCGGCAATGGCCATAAAATCAGCAGCTTTAAGACTTGCGCCGCCGATAAGTCCGCCGTCGACGTCAGGCAAAGCGAGCAGGCCGGCGGCGTTAGACGGTTTCATGGAACCACCGTACAAAATGCGCATTTTGTTGGCGTTGCCTTTGCCCAGTTTTTTGGCAATGACTTTACGGATGGCGGCATGAACTTCTTCAACATCATCTGTTGTGGGAGTTTTACCGGTGCCGATGGCCCAAACTGGTTCATATGCAATGACCGTGTTGGTAGCCGTGGCAGAATCCGGAACAGAGCCCATAATTTGTTTGGTGCAAACTTCAATGGTTTTGCCGGCATCGCGCTCAGCTTCGGTTTCACCGATGCAAATGACAGCTTTTAACCCGGCTTTGTATGCTGCTTCAGCCTTTTGGCAGATGAGTTCGTTGCTTTCCGTGTGGTCGGCGCGACGTTCAGAATGGCCGATAATGACATATGCGCATCCGCAGTCCTTGAGCATGACCGGGCTGACATCGCCAGTATGGGCGCCTTTTTCGGCCGTATGACAATCTTGTGCGCCTAATGCGACTTTTGAACCGCGCAGAGCTTTTTTAACCGTGGTTAAAAGTGTAAACGGCGGACAAACCAAAAATTCACATTCTGGTTTTCCTAATTTCTTAACTTCAGCGGCAACTTCTTTGGCCAAAGCTCCACCATCTTGCAAAAGGCCGTTCATTTTCCAGTTTCCGGCGATTAAGACTTTACGTGACATTATCTCTCCAAAATCAAGTTAAAAACATTTATTGGCACTCTTTTAGCACATTGATTTCGTTTTTTCCAGATAAAAATACTTTTCAACAATCAAAAACGGTGAAAAAACTTTTCAACACGAACATTTAATAATTGCATTAATTATTTAATAATTTATAATGTGGCAAAAATGTATTGTTTACTTATAAATGGGAAAGAAAAATGATAAATAGATTGGCTAAAGCGCAGAAAAGCTGGATTGCAAAATTCATTTTGATTTTGACGGCATTAAGTTTTATGTCGTTATTCGGCGTGACGGGATACATCAACAGTGCCGGAAGCAACCGGACGATTATCAAAGTTGATAATATTGAAATTTCTCAGGCGCAGTTTTCATATTTGCTGCAGAAAGAAATCAATGCCGCCCGCAATTTGCTTGGCGATAGTTTTAATTTGACCGATGAAATGCGGCAGACGCTTATTCAAATGCAGACGCAGCAATTAGTGCAGAACGCGGTTCTTGATCGGACAGAAAACAAGTATCATATTGCTTTTAAACCGAGTTTAGTTCAAAGCATCATTTTTAATGACCCTGCATTTAGAGATGTGTCAGGTAGTTTTAATCGAGAGATTTTCCGGCAGGTTCTGTCTAAGGGAGGGCTTACGGAGAATGAACTGATTGCCGATATTAAACGCGATCTGGTTCGCCGCTTGCTGATTGATATGCCGGTTCAAGGTATTAATGTTCCGGAAGTTTTCCTCCAGGCGGAAGCAGTGGTTGATAACAAACGCCGGACTTTTAAATATGTTTTTATCCGGCCAGATGAGGTTGCAATTGACCGTAAAATTACCGAGGAAGAAGTTGAACAGTATTATCAGGATTTCGCTCCCAATTTTATTGAGCCTGAGCGCCGCAATGCGACGGTTCTGGTTTTATCTTTAAAAGATATTGCTAAACAGATGGTTATTGATGATGCCGATGTTGAAACGTATTATAACGAACATAAAAGCGAATATGAAATGCCGGAAACAAGACAGGTTCTGCAAATGATGTTTGCTGATGAACAATCGGCAAATAAAGCGTTTTTTGCTTTGCAAAACGGCACTGATTTTTATGAAGTTGCCGCTAATGAAGCCGGCCAATCTGAAGAAGATACGGATTTAGGCTATGTCGCGAAAGATGAATTGGTTTATGAATTGGCTGAAGTTGCTTTCGGTTTATCAAAGGGCGGTTATACAAAACCTGTTCAAATTGGCGATATGTGGCAGATTTTAAAGGTGGCTGACATTAAAGTTGGAACAAAGGTTCCTTATGCGAAGGCGGCAGAAGAAATCAGAGAAAATTTAAAAAACGAACGTTTATATGATGAAAGTTATACAATTCTAACTCAAATCGAAGACATTTTGGGAGCTGGTGCTGGTCTGGAAACATTGTCTGAGCAATTTGGCACAGCGCTGCTTCAAGTAAAAGGCCTGGCGGAAAATGGCAGTGTTTCTGAAGTTAATGCGGAATTGGCTGCGCTGGTGCATGATATTGATTTTATTGATACGATTTTCTCATATAATGAAGATGAAATCAGTCAGGTCTTGGAAACGGAAGAAGGGTTGGCTGTGGTTAGGGTTGATAAGATTATGGATTCACATCCGAATGATTTGGAAGATGTCCGTGATGAAATTGAAAAACTGTGGGCAGTTAACGAAAAAGCAGCTATTGCCCAAGAACTACTTAATAATCTGATGTATGATTTGGAAAATGGCGACGAACTCAGTGCCGCAGCCAAGGGTTATGGTTTAACGGTTTACCGTTCACAGCCGATTACCCGTAATGAAACTTTTGCCAATATCGGTTATGCCGATATTCGGGAAATGTTTACCGAGCCACTTAATACGCCGCGGCAGATTCAACAAGGGGATGATTATGTGGTTGCTGTTGCTGAGGAGGATTATAAAAATTCAGCTCCGCTAAGCGAATCCGAGCAATTGTTAATTAAACAGAAAGCATATCAGTCATTGGCGTATGATTTTGCTCAAGCCCTATTGTCCAGTTATGCTAATGAGTATGATATTCAGATTAAATATAAGTTATTAGGTTTTGAGTATTAAGGTATAAGCCGCCGTTAGGCGGCTTATTGAATTGAGGAATGCGTATGAGAATTGTTTTTATGGGCACGCCGGATTTTGCGGTGCCGGTTTTGGAAAATTTAGTCAAAGAGCATGAAGTCGTTTGTGTGTATACTCGCTCACCTAAAGAGGCGGGCAGGGGAAATAAGCTGATGAAGACGCCAGTGCATCTGACTGCTGAAAAATATGGGCTTGAGATACGGACACCTAGAACCTTTAAAAATATTGAAGAACAACAGTCTTTTAAAAATTTAGGTGCTGATGTGGCTGTGGTGGCGGCTTACGGATTGATTTTGCCGCAGGCCGTTATTGAGGCACCGAAATATGGATGTTTAAATGTACATGCTTCTTTACTGCCGCGCTGGCGCGGTGCGGCGCCGATACAACGCAGTATTGAAGCCGGTGATAGTGAAAGCGGCGTGACGATTATGCAAATTGTTGAGGCGCTGGATGCCGGTGCTATGTATGCTAAAGGCACAGTGCCGATTACATCGGAAACCACTGGAGGAATTTTGCATGATAAACTGGCCGAAATCGGGGCAGAATTGATGGTTGATGTTTTAAGAAAGCTTCCGACGCTACGGCCTGAACCGCAAGATGAAAGGTTGGCAACATATGCGACTAAGTTGGAAAAAACTGAGTGTCGGCTGGATTTTTTCAATTCGGCAGAAATACTTGAACGTAAAATCAGGGCTTTTAATCCGTTTCCGGCGATGTTTTTTGAATACGGTGGCGAGCGGTTTAAAGTATTGTTGGCCGAGGTTGCAGAGGCTACGGGTGTGGCAGGTGAAATTTTAGAAGGGGAGCAGGAACTTCTGATTTCCTGCGGAGATAAGTCTTTGAGAATTAGGCAGATTCAAAGGCAGGGGAAAAAAGCCATGACAACGGAAGAGCTTTTACGCGGCTTTAAATTTGCACAAGGTATCAGACTCTGATTCTATTGCGGTAAGAAACAGGTGCGAAATATAAAGTAATAAAAAATCAAAAACAGTCAGAAGCGTTATTGTTGGCAATAAGCGTCTGACATACTCAAGCATTCGGATAAGGGGCATGCGTATATTTGCATGTGGATATCTGATATTCGGCAGGTTGTTTGCCTGCTTCTTGAGGATAAGCAAAGGAAGAGAGAATATCCTCTCGCAGACATGACAGAATAATGATCTTTAAAAGTATAAGGAAGTGGAGGAATGAGTTTTATGCTGTTGTAAAACCAGCAGGGTATTATCGATACGAGTATTTATGGCTTGAAAAATCTTGACCGTTGAGGCAAATTAGGTTCAGCGTAGTAAATAATTTTTACGAAGATCGAACGTATGCAGTATAAACTTATTGAAATAGATGTCAGCCGGTTGGTGGAAGTGGTGCAGCGGCGACAGTTATTATTTTATCCGCTGATGATTTTTCTTTTGACGCGGGTGCTTAAAAATTTTCCACTTTTTGCCGATGAACATCCGTTGCCGCTTTATCAACTTAGAAATCAACAAGGGCAGGTGCTGTTTGTCTGGCAGGAAATATGTGAAAATTGGGAAGATTTTTTTAGAGATTATGTTCGTGTTTGTTATGAACATCTTGAAAAAAAAGTAAAACTTCCGCAAGGAACGCTGCCGGAAAAATATTTCGGCGTGTTTTGTTTTACTGATACAGCTTTGCCCGAAGCCTGTAGCCAAATACCGGTATTTGGGTTGCATGAATTTTGTTATCGGCAGGATAAAATTATTTTGCCGCTAGAGCTTCGCGGCTGGGATAATCTTATTAATGTCGCACAGTTTGAACAACGCTTAGTGGCTGCTATTGCCACGTTTTAAGGTTTTGGCATTTTAAAATATAAAAAGCTGCCAATTTGTTGGCATAATCGTAAATGCATTTTCTTTGTCTATGCTCTCTCTCCTGAAATAAAAAGCCGGATTTTTATATCCGGCTTTTTATTTAGGTATAAAATATTAAAATTAAATATATTTGACTTCTAAAATTTCAAAAGATTTTTTGCCGCCAGGCGCTGTGTATTCGGCAATATCGCCGACCTCTTTGCCGATTAAAGCTTTAGCCAACGGAGAAGAAATTGAAATCAAATTTTTTTCAATATCGGCTTCATAATCGCCGACAATCTGATATTCGGTTTCTTTATCACTATCTTCATCAACAACTAAAACCGTGGCGCCAAAACGTATAACATCGCCCTTAACGGATTGAGGATCAATGACCTGAGCGCGGCTAACAACGGCTTCTAGCTCTTGAATGCGGCCTTCGATAAAACTTTGTTTTTCTTTGGCAGCGGAGTATTCGGCGTTTTCAGACAAATCGCCGTGGGAACGGGCTTCGGTAATAGCGGCAATAATGTTTGGCCGATCTGTGCCTTTTAAGTTTTTTAACTCTTGTTCAAGTTGTAAATACCCTTTTTTGGTCAAAGGAAATTTATCCATTTTTTAATCCTCCAATAAAAACCTTTCCTTTCTTTTTATTGAAAGGCAGATGCGTTTAAAAAAGTTTGAAAAATTTGACTGTGACAAAGAATCTCTGTCACAGCCGAGCTTTACATTTATAATGTGTTTATAATACGAATAAAAAATAAATCAAGCTTTTTCTTTTTTGTGTAAAACTTTTAATTTGTATATACAAAAGTTTGGGGTTTGGTATTTTTAAGAAGTAAATTTTTCTATACTAACGGAGAAAACTAATGAATAAAATTTTAGTAGCTTCTTTAATGCTTGGTACCGTTATGATGATTTCCGCACCGGCGCAGGCGATTGACAGTACCGGATGTGGCCTTGGTTCCATGGCATGGCGCGGTCAGAGCGGTATTCTTCCGCAGGTTGCCGCCGTTACTACTAATGGAATATTCGGTACGCAGACTTTCGGTATTACTTTTGGTACTTCGGGATGCGATCCGAATGGCCGAGTTACTGGCGGAACCCAGAAAATGGTTTTGGTCTTTTTAGAAAACAATTTGGAACAATTCGCCATGGATGCAGCCGCTGGCCAAGGTGAGACGTTGACAACGCTGGCTGGTATTATGAATATGGATGCTGAAACCGTGGCCGCAAAATCTTATCAGAATTTTGCAGTTTTGTTTCCGAATGAAAATGTTGACGCTGTTGATGTTACTTTAAGATTTTATGAAATTATGAAAGCTTAAATCTGCAAAACAGGCTGATATGTGTGGAGCAGACACGGCTTGTAAAATAGCCGTGTCTGTTTGTGTTAGGAAAATTCTGATGAACAAAATTGTTTTGACTGCCGCTTTGTTTTTGTATGCTTTTGCCGCTACGGCGACAGAGTTGCCGTTTGCTCGTTCGCTGGTATGGTTGGCATTGGTGCATTATCAAAAAGGCTGGTTTGGCTATAAAGGTACAATCGGTTCTGATAGTTTTTATTTGAGTCCTGAAGGAAGGAATAATCCGGAAAAAGAATTGGTGGCAACAATTGCTTTGTTTAATTCTGATGATAATGAAAAAAAATGTTTATTCCCGGCCAGATATATGGTTTTGAAAAGGAATGGCCTAATAAATTCAGAATTTCCCGAATGTACGGAATTTGAACAATTTAAAGATGATTTGCGTCCGGCGGGGATTACACTGTTGTTTACGGACGCTTATATGAACAACTCATCATCATTGTTTGGACATACGCTTTTGAGGGTAGATACGGCGCGTAAAGGTACGCAGCTTTTGGCGCACGGCATTAATTACGGCGCCTGGACGGAAGGTTATGAAAATAGCTTTTTATATGCTGTTTATGGTTTGGTAGGATTTTATCCGGGCGGTTATACGGTTAAACCGTATTATGATATTATCAATACCTATAACAATATCGAAAATCGTGATATCTGGGAATATAATCTTGATTTAAGCCCAGAAGAGCTTGATTTGTTTGTGGCTCATATTTGGGAAGCGGGACAGACAATAACTCCTTATTATTTTTTTAGCCAGAATTGTTCATATATGTTGATGGAATTGTTTGATGCTGTGCGGCCGGAGTTAAAACTGGCAAATGATTTTAAGGCGCAGACCATTCCGTTGGATACCATTAAGGCAGTTAACGCTCGGAAAGGGCTGGTTAAATCGGTTAATTATCGGCCTTCGCGCCAGCGCAAAATCCGTTATCGGATTACGCAGATGAATAATCGGCTGTATGAAGCTTTTTTAGATGCGACAAAATTAGATATGAAAAAGTCAGAATCCTTGCCGGAAGAGGAAAAAGCCGATGTTTTGGAGACGGCTTACCAGTATGTGCAATACCAATATGTCGCTGGTGATTTGGAATTGGCAGAATACCGCCAAAAAAGTTTTACTCTACTACGGGCACGCAACCAAACGGCAGCTGGTCAGAAATTTGACGAGTTAAAAATAGGAAAGAATCCAGTTTTAGGCCATGATTCTATGATGATGAGTTTTGGCGCTGGTGTGCGTAACGGTGACTTTTATGAACAGTTGAGTTTTCGGCCGGCTTATCATTTGTTGACAGATAACGGGTTTGGTTTTCTGCCAGGTGCGGAAATTAATTTTTTAGATGTTAATTTTCGGCATTACGATAAGCATGACAAATATGTGCTGGATAAGTTAAACATTTTGCAACTATCTTCTTTTTCGCCGATTGATGCCGTCTTTCAGGCTATGTCATATCGGATTGGTTTGAATGTTTCCCGCCAGCTTAATCCGAGAACTGAAGATGAAGGTTATGTTTTAAATGGCAATGTCGGTGGTGGCGGAACTTATGCCCTGATGGAGCATCTATGGGTTTATGGTTTAAGTAGTGTTGAAGGCGCTTATGGCGGATTTTTGGCGAATAACCAGTTGCTTGGCGTCGGGTTTGCCGCCGGAATGCTACTTTCGTTTGAAAAAGCAGGATTGTCGGCGGAAGTCAAAAAAGTTTTTGCTACGGATAAAGCCGGTAGCGATCTAACTTGGTCATTGATGGCCGATTATTATCTTTCGCGTAATCTTGCGGTAGAGGTGGTGTTTAATTATACGCAAAATTATGGCACGGATATTACAGAAGCCGGTTTGCGAATTAAACGATATTTTTAAAATCTCGACTTTGATTTCAGATATTTAAAATCTTTCTGTAATATATATCAACTGTGTTAATTTATTATTATGTGGTGTCAAAGTGTTAGAAAATTAAGATTTATAAAATATCTTTAAAAAACATTCGTGTTTGCCGATAAGATAGTCAGCTTTACGGGAAGTTTCAAGATAATGAAAAGAAATGTCGCCGTATTTTCAATCTAAATTATATTCGATGAGTAGCTGATTGCGTTCGGCTGTCAGCGCCAGATAATGTTGATAGTCTTCATCAGAGGCTGTGGTTTTATCTAATTTCAGTTTATATTCATTAATATCTTGATTGAGTTGTCGGATTTGAACTGCTGCCAGCAGGGTGCCGATTTGACGCTTTATATCAATGATGAAAGGCTTTTGTGATTTCAGCATACCGATTTCCCATAAATTATGCACTTGTTTTTCATAATTGTTGGCTTTTAACCTCTCCAACAGATTTTCTGAAGTTATGTTTTCATCTTCATGAAATGTCTCAATAGCCGCCTGTAACAGATTGTAAAGGCTGAATTTGGAGATGTCAAAAGTTAATAATTTTTCTTCAAAATCGCCGATTAACGGTGGAAACAACAGTAGGCCGGCCAAGATAAATCTTAAATCGACATCTCGGATTGGTGGCGTGGCTTTTGCTTGTTTTCGAGAAAGAGGGCGGGAGTTGTTGTGATAATAAGAACGTAGCATACCACGGCCGTAAGTGTCATAAATTCGTTTTTGCATTTCTTGAACGTAGTAGTCGCGGACTTTTTCATCTTGAATTTTAGCCACTTCTGCCATGATGTTTTTTTCAATCAAGGCTTTTTGTTCTGGAGTTTGTGCCGGCTGCTCTTTTGTGTTTTTATCCCATAACAGCTGCATTAAAGGAGTGGTTTCCTGCATGAGTTTTATGAACTCATCTCGACCTTTGGCTTTTAGGAATTCATCTGGATCCATTTTATCCGGCAAGAACATAAATTTTAGAGAATATCCGGCTTTTAAAATCGGCAGAGCTCGATCTACTGAACGTAGCGCCGCTTTGATTCCAGCATTATCGCCGTCGAAACATAAAATAGGTTCGGGAACAACTTTCCAAGCCTCAATAATCTGTTCTTCGGTTAAAGCCGTACCCATCGGAGCGGCGGCATAACCGAATCCGTATTTATCCAGAGCGATGACATCCATGTAGCCTTCACAAATGATGAAATTGCGTTCGGCAAAACCTTTATCCCGGGCGAAATGGATGTTATAGAGCATTTTTCGCTTGTTAAACACTGGTGTTTCCGGGGAATTTAGGTATTTGGGTTGGCCGTCGCCCATAATTCGTCCGCCGAAGGCAATAACACGCCCACGTTTGTCGCGAATCGGGATGATGACACGTTCTCTGAAAAAGTCGTGTGGTGTGCGATTGCGGTCTTCGGGAATGGCAATAAGCCCAAGTTCGGCCATGTCGTGTTCATTGATGCCTTTACCGCTTAAATAGGCCTTCAGGGCATTGTTGCCTGGTGCATAACCTAAGCGGAATTTTTTTATCAGCTCGTCATCTAAGCCGCGACGGCGGAAATATTCCAGACCGATGGCGCCTTCGTGTAGAAAAAGGGTCTTCTCATAAAATGAGGCGGAAAGTTCCATAATCTCATATAAAGACTGGCGTTTTTGCTGTTCGGGAGCATTTTCCTGGGAAAATTTTGGCATTTGCAGGCCTGCTTTGTGTGCCAGTTTTTCCAGAGCGTCCATAAAGGGGAGGTTGTTGGCTTCCATTTCGAATTTGATAATGTCGCCGTGCGCGCCACATCCGAAGCAATGGTAAAAGCCTTTAGCTTCGTTAACCGTAAAAGAGGGGGTCTTTTCATTATGGAAAGGGCAAAGACCGAGATATTCCCGTCCTTTACGAGTAAGTTTTACCCGTTCGGCAACAACATCGGCCACGGATATACGGCTACGCAATTCTTCAATAAATTTTTGTAAGTCGCTTTCCATTTTCTAATCGTTCTGTCAGGCTAACAGCTGCTTTATTGTTTCTGAAGCCTTGCCAAAGTCCATTTGACCAGCATATTGACTGCGCAGTGCGCTCATAACTTTGCCCATATCTTTTATGGATTGGGCGCCGGTTTGCGCAATAATCATTTTGATAACAGAGGCAGCTTCTTCCGCAGAAAGTTGTTTGGGCAGAAAACGTTCAATAATCGCAATCTCAGATTGTTCTTTTTCAGCCAATTCCGGACGATTTCCCTCGTTATATAACTTAATAGATTCATTTCTTTGTTTAATCATGGTCTGCATCATGGAGAGCAGTTCGGCATCTTCGGCCTGTTTTTTTCCTTTGCCACGGGCCTCAACATCTTTTTCTTTCATGCCAGCTATGATCATGCGGACGGCGTTGACTTCAAACATGTTTTTTTCTTTCATAGCTTCTTTTAGAGCATTTTGCAAGTCTTCACGTAACATTTTTTTCTCCTGATTTATATATTATCATTGAAAGTAAGGTAAATCGACTTTCCAGATGGCGTTGGATTGGTAACGACAACATTAAATAAAAGGTTATATCCCGATTCTAAACGTGGTATCGGCAGATAATGCATCGTATTTAAAAGCAGATTTCCGTTTTTATCGTAAATATCAATCTTAATAGGTGGAACTTCAGACTGGTATTTTCCAGTATTAGTTATGATGCCGCTGATTTCGATTTTGGCAATATTGTTTTCGGAAAATTCTCGTGTGGAAATTTCCCTGAATTCCAGATTGCGGCCATACGGAATGCTGGAAACCTCTATTTTATTATAAAATTTTTCTGCTTCTGGTATTAAACGGACGATATCATAGCGCATATAATATAAAATGGCGATGCAGGAAATCAGCGCTATCAGTAATAAAACAATGTTGATGGTTTGTTTATATCGGGTAACGTTGACAACACGGATTTTTTCAATGGTTTTTACTTCCTGTTCGTTGAATAAGCTGTCAGTTTCTTTGGAAACCCGTTCAAACATTTTTTGAATATCTTGTGATGAAGATTTTCTTTTTTTTACAGCATCTTTGGTAAAAGCCGTCCATATTTCGCCGCATTCAGCGCAGCGCAACACACGACCTTCCTCTGGTAGCAGATTGTCGGGGATATCATATACCGAACGGCATTTCGGACACTTTATTAACATTTTTCCTCTGGCTAAAAACTAAAAAGTTGCTTAATTTTTCTTATATTATGCATAAAAAAGCACAGAATCCAAGAAAAAAAGTATTTTATTAAATATATATTTGTTATATTATGTGCAAGTGTTTTTGACAGGGAGGTTTTATGACCGTAAACAAAAATTCCGTCAGCGAGCCGGTAGTTGATATGCAAAATGTCAGCATCCGCTATGGTTCTGATCCTGAGGTTTTAAGCGATATTAAATTGAGCTTGGAAAAAGGTTCATTCCATTTTCTGACCGGTAAAAGTGGCGCGGGGAAAACATCACTTTTGAGCATGATGTATCTGGCTTTGCGGCCGAGCAGAGGAACTGTCACTGTTTTTGGCACTAATATCGGTTTTGCCAGTCGGGACACCATGGCCTTGATGCGGCGGCGCATCGGGGTGGTGTTTCAGGATTTTCGTCTGTTAGAACATTTGTCTGTTTATGATAACGTTGCTGTGCCCCTGCGGGTGCGCGGCATGAAAGAAAGCGAAATTGCCAAGCGTGTGAAGGAGTTGTTGCGCTGGGTTGAACTGGAATCAAGCATGAACAAAATTTGTTCGGCGCTTTCCGGCGGTGAAAAACAACGTATTGCCATTGCCCGCGCGGTTATTAATCGTCCGGAAATTTTACTGGCCGATGAACCGACTGGCAATGTGGATGACGACATTGCCCAAAAATTAATGAAACTTCTTGTGGAAATGAACCGGTTGGGAACAACAGTTGTGATTGCAACCCATAGCCAGGAGCTTATCAATCGTTATAATTATCCGCGGATTCATCTGGAGAATAAGTCTTTACGGGTGTTTCCGGCTTTGAGGAGGCTCTCTGATGACAAATAAAATCAAACTCAATTACACCTCTGAACTACCGCTTAAAAAAGATCAGGCTAATTTGTTTATGGAAATTGTGACGGCCGTTATGGTTTTTCTATTTTCTGTTACTTTAGCCGGTTATCAGCTGATTGATTCTACGGCCGAAAGCTGGAGTAGCGGCATTTCCGGAACGCTGACTGTACAGATTATGCCTTCTTCTGAGGTGTTGGACAGCCATGAAAAAAGGTTGCGCCTTAATAAAGTTATTACATTTTTTGAAAATCAGCAGGCTGTTGAAAGGGTAATTTTAATTAATGAAAACCAAAAAAGACAATTAATCAGTCCGTGGCTTGGGCAAGAAATTGATATCAATACGCTGCCACTTCCAGAACTTTTGGATGTGCATCTGAAAAAAGGCGTTGGGTTTGATTATGATAAGGCTGCTGAAAATTTAAGGGAACTTGCACCTTATGCCTCTATAGACAATCATAATATCTGGTTGCACAAGCTTTTGGTTTTAGCAGATTCTGTACAGACGCTTGCGCTTTCTATTTTATGGATGGTGTTGATTGTTAGCGTCTTTTCAATTTTTTATGCCACTTGTACCAGTTTGGGGATTCATGCCCAGATTATAGAAATTCTTCACATTATGGGTGCTAAAGATGATTATATTGCCCGGCAGTATGCTCGGCGCGGGTTTTGGATCGGCTTATTTTCTGGAATAGCCGGAACGTTTCTGACTTTGACGGCTTTTTGGTGGTTGCAGTATTCGGTGCAACCGTTAAATGCTGGTCTTTTAGGGCATATGCGTTTATCGGCCAGAGGCTGGATAGGGGTGTTGTCTTTGCCTTTATGGGCGGCAATATTATCTATGGCGACTTCTTATTGGGCTGTGCGGCGGGCATTAAGAAAGATTATGTAAGATGCGGCGTGTAAATTTTTTAATTTTAATATCAGTGTTGGCTTTTATTATTGTCTGGTTTGGCGGATTTATGGCATTTCATCGTCTGATACGCAGTTATCCCGCTGATGAAACATCGGTTACGGATGTGATTGTCGTTTTGACGGGCGGTCGAAACCGAGTTGCGGAGGCCATGCAGCTGTACAATCGAGGATTGGCTAAAATTCTGATTATTTCCGGCGTAGGACAAAATATTACGTTAGAACAGCTTGAAAAAGAGAATGAAACGGTTATTGCTGAAAATCATCAACAGGTGATTCTAGGTAATGAAGCGACCAATACGATTGAAAACGCCATTGAAGTTAGCGAGGCAATTCGCCGTAATAATGCGGTTTCGCTCAGGTTGGTAACCTCTTATTATCATATGCCACGTAGCGAACAGGAAATTTTGGCGATGAATCCGGATGTTAAAATTATTTATCATCCGGTGTATTCAAAAAATGTGTCGGATAAGTGGTGGAAGCGTTGGGGGAGTTTTTATCTGATTGCTGGCGAATATAATAAGTTTATGTTTGTTTATATCAAAAATTTTATTGCAAAGTTAAGGGAAGGAAACTGATATGATTTATATTCGGTCTTTATTTGCAAATGTGTTTTTTTTCGGAACCATTATTATCGGCAGCATATTTTCCCCTTTGGTCGCCCTGTTGCCACATAAATATACTCTGGCTTTTTGGGATAAATTGTTCATGCCGTTGGCCTTTCGCTTTGTTAATATTTTTGCTGGGCTTAAAATCGAGTTCAGAGGTCAAGAAAATATTGTGCGAAAGCCAGCGCTTTATGCCTGCAAACATGAGTCGGCGTTGGATACGTATGCTTTTACCCAGGCGGTGCCGACCACTTCGTATGTTCTAAAAAAAGAGTTGACCTATATTCCGTTTTTTGGCTGGTCACAGCATTTTTACGGTATGGTGCCGATTAATCGCAAAGGCGGGGCGGCGGCTATGAAAAATATGCTTAAAGAAGTTAAAAAGAAAATTGATGCTAATCGTCCGGTGGTTATTTTTCCGGAAGGAACGCGTTGCAAACCTGGAACAACCAAAGGCTATAAACCGGGGTTTTTATTTATGGCGGAAAATTTGGGGATAAAAGTTGTTCCGGTAGCTTTAAATACGGGGCTGTTTTGGCGAAAAGCATCGTTTTTGAGATATCCAGGAACAGCTGTTTTTGAATTTTTGGAACCGATGGAAGCGACGTCTGGTGTAGATAAAAAGGCGTTTATGAAGGAATTGGAAAAACGAATTGAAGCAAAATGCGCCGAACTTAATGCAGAAGCGGTGGCAAAATATCCGTGGGTTAAGAAAAATCTGGGCTGATTTTTTTTGAAACATTGTTTGATAAGAAGTCCTGTTTTTTATACATAAGATAATTTTGAATTAATAATTAAAATTTTTTATTATGGTTAAAAGTTATATTGCTAACTTCTCAGATGACGACAAGTGGAAAGTTATGAGACTGTTACTTTTAAAATAACAGTATGGCGAAATCATACAAATGGTTGCAAAAATGCTCGCCCGTAAAGGAAAAAAGTATTGACGGGGGGGGGGTAGAATATGGTATATTGCCTGCATGGTATGTAAAAATACCGCACACAATTAAATACATAACATTATAAGGAGAAGATATATGTCTACAGAATACAAAAGTTTCCAGGCTTTTAGTGGTGACGAAAAAGGTTCAACAGGATTTTACGCTAAAATAGAAGACGGTAAAGTGGCCGAAATTATAGATGCCTCCACATATGAAACTGATGAGTGGTGGGGGATAGAAAAACCACCTTATTACCTGGTTGGAGAAAGTAGCAAAGAGTTATCAGAGGTAATGAAACATTATTATCGCAATTTAGAACATTATTCCGACGATTCTAATGTTGAGTACTACGGAGTATCTATTCGTGAGGAAGCGATTAGCAAAGAAGAGTACGAACGGGAAAAGTTGAGATTAAAGAAAGAAGAAATAGAGCTACAGCAACGTGGCATAGAATACAAATTTTTTGAGGTTTTAGAACCTGACTATGGCCCTTCAACAGGATTTTACGCTAAGATAGAAAACGGCAAAGTAGCGGAAATTATAGATGTCTCCATATATAAAACCGATGAAACCAAGTGGGGGCATAATATCCATTATGATTGGGACATGGCCCCGCCTTATGACATGATTGGAAAAAGTGGCAAAGAATTATCAGAGGCGATGGCTCATTATTATGACGATAAAGATTTTGGAGACCGCCGCCCTTGGATAGCTGAAGAGAACCTTAGGGAACAAGAGTACGAAATGAAAGCAAGAAACGCGATAGAGCGAGACGGGGTAGTATACAAAAGTTTCAAGGCTCGTGAATCTGATGTTGGCGGTTCAGGAGGATTTTACGCTAAGATAGAAAACGGCAAAGTGACCGAAATTGTAGATATCTCCACACATGAAACCAATTTTGTGTGGGACATAGACCCGCCTTATGAAATGGTTGGAAAAAGTGGCAAAGAATTATTACATTTAATGCACCATTATCTTGACACCTATGAAGATGACTACCGTCGCCCTTGGATACTTGAAGAGAACCTTAGCGAACAAGAGTATGAACAGGAAGCAAGACGGTCATTTGAGGTTTATGAGGTTCGTGCTGAACGCAAGCGGGCAAGAGCCGCCCAACAAGGCACGGACAAGTTTGCCGAAAGAGAAGACATACTGCGAGAAGCTACTGAAAGGATTCTCGCAAAACATAGGGAAAAAGAAGAGAAGCTGGCAGGTCATATAAGAGACGAAAAGTATTACGCACGCAGGCTCAAAAACGTAGAAGATCTACTCGCAAAATTGAGGAAAGGAGAGGTATTTTCTGAAGAAGAGGTCGACGATGTTTGTGAAGGAAGACCAAATCGCAGAACATTAAGAAGCAGGGGGGCAGCGTCAGCAAAGGGTAAATTGAGGGATCTTGTTAAGGATCTTGTTATTAAAGAGAAGGATCTGGTTAAAGAAGAGTCTAAACTAACAAGAGAGGAGAAGCAGGCTATAGAGGAGTATCTGGTTAGAGAGGTGTCTGGACTGTACAATGGTTTAAAAAAACGGGCGAGTGAGGTGTCTGACTTGCTCGAAGATATGGCAAGAGAGGAGAAGAAGCTGGATAAAAAGGTAGCTACTGCGCGCGTGGTGGCGGCAAAAAAACATATAATTGGTACCGAACGCAAGCGTGGAAGAGTTACCCAAGGTACGGACAAGTTTGCCGCAAGAGAAGCCATACTGCGAGAAGCTACAGAAAAGGTCCTCGCAAAACATAGGGAAAAAGAAGAGAAGCTGGCAGAATGTCTCGCAGAACGTGTAGACTATGTAAAGATGTCCGCAGACGATCTCGAAGACGCAGTCCGTCTGCTCGCAAAATTGAGAAAAGGAGAGGTGTATAAACTAACAAGAGAGGAGAAGCTGGCTAGAGAGGTGTCTAGACTGCGCGATAGGCTAAAAGAAGAAAGGAAAGAGGTGTCTGAAGCGCGCAAAGAGCTAGCAAAAGATGAGAAGAATCTGGATAAAGAGGTAGCTACAGCGCGCGTGGCGGCGGCAAAAAAACATATGAAAGAATCACGTTAATTTAACGTGAACTTTGTTTTAAGGTTTTGAAAATAAGAAAAACGTCACTTATCAGTGGCGTTTTTTTGTGCTAGGTCTTTTGTTTTTTCTTTTCTTCTCTTAATTTTAAAATTTCCAAATCGCGTTCAGTGGCAATTTTATTTAAAATGGTTTTGACGACATTATCAATATCTTTGCCTTCAGAGTAATCTGCAGGTAGAGCAAAATTAACTCGGTCGTCGCGCAGGAGTTTAATAGCTTTGTCTTTACTGTGCCTGCTCTTGGGCTTATAGACGGCAATGGCGTTGCCTCTGCGATCTTTGACCATTTTCATGGAAGGGATATCGGTTAAGCCGTCGCCAAAATAAATAATGCGGCGGAATGGTATGCGCCGATCTTTATCGGGGGTAAATTCATTGACGAGTTTGTCATCGGTTTTCTTCAAACCTTTGTTGATTTTGGAAAGATATTGTACTTTTGTGGAATAGTTGATGACTCGTGCTGGCCAAACCGGATAGCCTTCTTCGTCAAAGGCAAAAGAACAACCGAAAACATCTCTAAAATATGGCCGGATGCTGCAGCCTTCAATAATTTCTTCATAGCCAGAAGAAATAATGTAGTGTTCAATATCGAGGTCTAAGTATTTGCCGTAGGCATTAATGCGGTTAAACCAGGTTTTGACGCCTTCAAAATATTCAATTAAAGCTCCGCAGCAAAACAGGTTGTCGCGTCCTAATTTTATCTTTTTTTCACGGGCGACTTTGGTAAAATAATACATACTACCAGTTATTTGATCAGCACAGTTGTCAACCGACCATTGATTGGCTTTTTTCCAAAAAGTTTCAGGTTTCATGCCGAGTTCAGGGATAAGCACATAATCCTGCATATAGGTTGTGCTTAAAGTTTCATCAAAGTCATAGACAAGTGCCACCTTGGTTTTTTTCATTTTTTATTATCTCCTCTTGCTTTTTGGAATAGTATAATATAAAACAAATAAGTTAAGAATTAATCAATTTTTTACAAAGGTTGGGTTAAGATGGTAGCAACAACGATGGATCAGTTGGTTTCCTTGTGTAAAAGGCGTGGTTTTATTTTTCAAAATGCAGATATCTACGGTGGCCTGCAGGGTGTGTATGATTATGGGCCACTCGGTGTGGAGTTGAAAAATAATTTAAAAGCCGCCTGGTGGCGTGCTATGGTTTATGAACGTGACGATGTGGAAGGGTTGGATGCGGCTATTTTAACCAACCGAAAAGTTTTGAAATATTCCGGGCATGAAGATACCTTTTCAGATCCGATGGTGGATTGCAAAAAATGCAAGGGACGTTTCAGAGCCGATCATTTAAAGGATGGCAAGTGCCCTAATTGTGGTTCTGCAGATTTGACGGAGCCGAGGCCGTTTAATCTGATGTTTAAAACGCAGGTTGGACCAGTGGAAAGTGCTGAAAATTTGGCTTATCTGCGACCAGAAACAGCTCAGGCAATCTTTACTCAGTTTAAAAATGTGGTTGATTCGACTTCGCGTAAACTGCCGTTTGGTATTGCGCAAATCGGGAAATCTTTCAGGAATGAAATTACGCCACGTAATTTCATTTTCCGTGTACGGGAGTTCGAACAGGCTGAGCTTGAATATTTTGTGTTGCCAGGAGAGGATGAGAAATGGCACGAAATTTGGAAAGAAGCACGGATTAAATGGTGGGAAGAACAAGGTTTGAAGCGCGAACATATGAATATTTATACCACGCCGCAAGCTGATTTAGCGCATTATGCCAAGGCTTGTTATGATATTGAATATCAATTTCCGCACGGTATGGAAGAGCTGGAAGGGATTGCCAACCGCCGAGATTATGATTTGGGTAATCATACCAAGGAACAAGAAGAATTTCAACTGGAGGCGCATTGTCATGTAAATCCGGATTCAACAACTAAACTTTGCATTCGCGATGAAGAAAATAATCGCTGGATTATTCCGTTTGTGATTGAGCCGTCAATGGGGGTTGACCGCGGTGTTTTGGCGGTGATGACTGAAGCTTATACCGAAGAAGATTTGGGCGGGGAAAACAGCCGTATTGTCTTGAAACTTAAAAAACATTTAGCGCCAATTAAGGTGGCGGTGATTCCGCTGAAAAAAAATAATGATGCCATTATGCAAAAATGTTATGAAATCAAAAACAATTTGTTGAAACTCGGTATCGGGCGCGTGGCACTTGAAAATACTGGCAATATCGGAAAAGCTTATCGTCGTCATGACGAAATCGGAACGCCGTTATGCCTGACGGTTGATTTTGAAACAATCGAGCAGACACCAGCTTCGGTTACGGTGCGCGATCGCGATACCATGGCGCAAAAACGTGTTGAAATTACCAGATTGGCGAATTATCTCAGAGATTATTTTTTAAGCTAACTTTAAAATTTGGGCGCGGTATCTATGAAAAATGCTGCCATTTTAAATTTTGTCGTTTATGCTTTTTGATTATGAGGGATAAAATTCAATGAAACGCGTGATTATTTTAATGCTTGATTCTTTTGGTATCGGCGGTGCGCCTGATGCCGAAAAGTTTGATGATGTGGGCGCAAACACTTTAGGGCATATTGCAGCAGCCGTTAAGGGGCTTAACGTACCTAATATGGCGGCACTGGGGTTGGGAAAAGTAGCCGCTGCGGCATCGGGATTTGAGGCAAAACTTATGGGGCAGGCAACAATTAATGTGCCAGCGAAGTTCGGTTATGCCAAAGAGATTAGCCATGGCAAAGATACATCTTCTGGACATTGGGAAATGGCTGGTGTTCCGGTGTTGTTTGATTGGGGATATTTTAAAAAAGATTATCCGTCGTTTCCGGAAGAATTGGTTAAAAATATTATCCGGCGGGGAAAAATTCCGGGAATCTTAGGCAATGAGGCCGCTTCTGGAACTGAAATTATTGAACGGCTGGGCACGGAACATATCAAAACCGGTAAGCCGATTTTTTATACTTCGGCCGATAGCGTGTTGCAGATTGCCACTCATGAAAAATATTTTGGTTTGGAACGTTTATATGATTTGTGCCAGATTGCGTTTGAAGAAGTTAAGCCTTATAATATTGCTCGAGTGATTGCTCGGCCGTTTGACGGCGAAACGCCAGAAACTTTTAAACGAACCAAAAACCGGCATGATTATTCGGTAAAGCCGCCGGCGCCGACCGTGTTGGATAAGCTTAAAAATGCTGGTGGACAGGTAATTGGTATCGGTAAAATAAACGATATTTATGCTGGCTGCGGAATCGGCCAAGTTTTGAAAGCTAGCGGCCTTGAGGAACTTTGGGATGTAACACTTGAGGCGGTTAAAAATGTATCGGACATGTCGCTCGTTTTTACAAATTTTGTGGATTTTGACATGATATGGGGACATCGGCGCGATGTTGAAGGTTATGCCAAGGGTTTGGAATATTTTGACAGCCGTCTTCCGGAATTAGTGCGGCTTTTGCAACCAGAGGATCTGGTTTTCATTACGGCGGATCATGGTTGTGATCCGACTTATAAAGGCACGGATCATACCCGCGAACAGGTGCCGGTATTGATGTTTGGACCAAGTGTCGTAGCGGAAAATATTGGCCAGAGGGAAACTTATGCCGATGTTGCGCAAACTATTGCACAATATTTTAATTTGGCGCCGATGCATTATGGAAAGAGTTTTTTATGAGTTATAAGGCGGAAAATTTGCCAGAAGACAAGCAGTGCTTTTTTGGCAGGGAAGGCGGTGTTTCTCAAGGTCTGTATGCCAGTCTGAACACTAATTTAAAAAGTCGGGATAATCCGCAAAGCGTGCGGCGGAATCTGGATATTGTTGCGGCAAATTTCGGACTTTCTTATCAGAATATGCTAACGTTGCAGCAGGGAGTTTCAGCACAGGCGGTTTGGATTGATGAAGCTTCGCAGTTTAAAATTATGGCAGACGGTGCGGCAACGGATAAACAAGGTGTTTTGTTGTGCTTGAAGACGGCAGACTGTGCGCCAGTGCTGTTGGCTGATTATAAACATGGTGTTATCGGTGTGGCGCATGCTGGTTGGCGCGGGGCATATAAAGGTATTGTGGAAAATGTGGCGACGCTTATGCTTGAAAAAGGCGCAGATAAACGGGATATTTCAGCTGCCGTTGGGCCATGTATTCAACAGACTTCTTTTGAGGTGGGGATGGATATGTTGGCAGAAGTCTGTGGTGCCGTGCCTGAAAGCCGGAAATTTTTTACGGCTGGAAAAGATGAAAGACATTTTCAATTTGATTTAAGCGGTTTTGTGGTTGATAAACTCCGATGTTTCGGCATAGAAGATGTTGTGAATTCTAATGTGGACACATATCCGGAAAAAAACGGTTACTTTAGCTTTAGGCGCAATACCAAACAAGGGCTTATCAAGGTTGCCTTTGATTATCCAACACAGTATTCCTGTATTATGTTGTGACGGAGGAAAAATGAAAGAATACAAACTTCCCTTTTTTGATGAACGACCAAAGGCAATGATTGATACGATTATTATTCATTGCAGTGCGTTTAAAGCTTCAGATGCTGTCAAAACCTTTGAAAATGCGGAAGTTTCGGCACATTATATTATTGACTTAGACGGTAAAATTATCCGATTGGCAGATGAGGATAAACGCGCTTGGCATGCTGGAAAAAGTTTTTGGAAAGGGCGTGAAAGCTTAAATAATTATTCTGTCGGCATTGAGGTTTGCCATTTGGATTTGGGGCAGTCGCCATATGGGCAGAAGCAACTTTATTCTCTGCTGAAATTGTGTAAACGATTAATGAAAAAATATCACATTAAACCAGAAAATATTCTCGGCCATTCGGATGTTGCTCCGGAACGAAAAGCTGATCCTGGCAAAGGTTTTCCATGGGTTTATTTAGCGCGCCACGGTATCGGCCGGTGGTATAATTTAAGAGATTGTGTAAAAGTTAAAGAAAATAATCCACAAAAACTTTTGGCGGTGATTGGGTATGATGTGCGGTGTTATGAAGCGGCGGCATGGGCATTCTGCCGACATTATTTGCCGTCAGTTGTGCCGGTTGATAAGGATATCCAGCATTTGATTAACCACCCATATTCAGAAACATTTGCAGTAAAAGGCGAAATTTTTTTAGATGCTTTAAAAGCAGTGGCTTATAAACATTTTAAGTAATATTACTCATATCTTAAAGCGTTTATGGGACTTAAAAGAGAAGCTTTATATGCTGGATAAAAGCCGAAAAACAGGCCGACTAAACCAGCAAATAAAAACGGCAGCAATATGTAAAGTGGCGATATAAGAGCGTTAAATGCACTAAAAGCTGAAACCAGTCCGGCGCTAATCAGGCCGAAGATAACGCCGATTGCACCGCCGATTAAAGATAAGACCAAAGCTTCGGTTAAAAATTGCAGGCGTATGTCCCAGCTTTTGGCGCCTATGGCCATGCGTATACCGATTTCCCGCGTGCGTTCGGTTACTGAAACCAGCATAATGTTCATGATGCCGATACCGCCTACTAAAAGGGAAATTGAGGCAATTGAACCTAAAAGGATGGTCATGACTTTGGTGGATTGCTCCCGAATTTCCATTGTCTGAGTCAGGTTGCGAATGACGAAGTCGTCTTCTTTATGACGGCTAAGATTATGGCGTTGCCGCAACAGAGCGCGGATTTCAGACTCGGAGGAATAGGTGCTTTCTGCATCGACAGCCTGCAGCATAATCATTTTTACCATATCGGGAAAAGCAATGCCGATTACTTTTTTTTGCGCGGTGCTTAAAGGAATGTAAACAATGTCATCCTGATCAGTTCCGGAACTGTTTTGACCGCGGCTGACAGTTACGCCAATGACTGTAAATGGCAAGCCTTTGATGCGAATAGTGCGACCGATTGGGTCAACATCGCCAAACAGTTCTTTTACAACGGTTGTTCCCAAAATCGCGACTTTCCCGGCATTCTTAATGTCTGTTTCGCTGAAAAAGCGTCCGTAAGCCAAGTCCCAGTCTTTTATGGCAAAGTAGCGATTATCGGTGCCGGTAATAGACGTTGACCAATTAGCATTGCCATAAACAATTTGTCCGGTATCTGTTAGAACCGGCGCGGCCAGACGTATGCCTTTGATACGATCTTGGATGGCATTGCCGTCGGATGCTTTCATAGAGGGTTGCGAACCGTGTCCCATGCGCTGTCCTCCAGAAGTTGAAGTTCCTGAGCGGATAATCATTAGGTTTGATCCCATGCTTTTCATTTGTTCTTGAATCCTGACTTGTGCGCCATGGCCGATAGAAAGCATGACAATGACGGCAGCCACGCCGATGATAATGCCCAAGCTGGTTAAAATGGAACGCATTTTGTTAGCTTTGAGGGAACGGATGGCAATATTAAAGGTGGTTTGGATATCAATCATGTTTTTTTCCTTTCTTACGGTTTGTAATAAAGGAACGTGAATCTGTCAAAGTTTGATCGGAGTGGATTTCTCCATCAACGATTTTAATAATCCGTCCGGCGTAACGGGCAATGTCTTCTTCATGGGTTACCAAAATAATGGTACGGCCGGTTTCCTTATTTAGTTTGGTAAACAGCTCCATAATCTCAATACTCATTTTGGTATCGAGATTGCCTGTCGGTTCGTCCGCAAAAATGATGGGCGCATCGTTGACAATGGCGCGGGCAATAGCAACCCGCTGCTGTTGGCCGCCGGAAAGCTGATTGGGCAGGTGGTGCAGGCGGTTTTTTAAGCCTACTTTTTCTAAAGCCACGGCCGCGCGTTTTCGACGTTCGGCAAGCGGAATGGAAAGATATACCATCGGCAGTTCAACGTTTTCTTGCGCTGAAGTACGCGGAAGAAGGTTAAATCCTTGAAAAACAAATCCGATTTTTTGATTACGAATTTCCGCCAGCCGATCAGGGCTTAAATTATCGATTTTTTCACCATCAAGAATATATTGTCCGGAAGAAGGGCTGTCAAGGCAGCCTAAAATATTCATCAGTGTAGATTTTCCTGAACCAGAAGGCCCCATGATGGCGACAAATTCGCCTTTTTCAATATTTAGACTTATTCCTTTGAGAATTTTTAATTCAAAATTGTCAAGCGGATAAGTCTTGCAGATATTTTTTAATTCAATCAACGCCATGCTGAACTCTCTTAACGTATCAGTCTTGGGAGGGCAGCTTTTTTTTCTTTTTTATTATTGCTGCGGGCAATAATGATTTCATCTCCGGGAGTTATTTCGTCGGTAATGATTTCCGTATGATTATCATCGGAAATGCCTTCTTTGATGTTAATACGCTGCGGTGTGCCGTTATGCATGACCCAGACGCCTTTTTCTTTATAGCGGGAGTTTTCATCCATATAAAAGCGGAGAGCCTGATTAGGCACCAACAAAGCGTCATCTTTTTCGGCGGTAATGATTTCAACATTGGCGGTCATTCCTGGTTTTAGTTTTAGGTCAGCATTGTCAATGCTGATAATTACGCTGTAGGTAACAACATTTGAAGTGGTGACGGCCTGGTTGCGGATTTGCTTGACTATGCCTTTGAAAAAGACGTCCGGAAAGCTGTCAACGCTGAACAAGACGTCTTGTCCGACAGCAATTTTGGCAATATCCGCTTCAACAACGGAGGCATCAATTTCCATTTTGGTTAAGTCTTCGGCAACGGTAAATAATTCCGGCGTGGAAAAACTGGCGGCAACTGTCTGGCCGACTTCTATGGATTTAGAGATAACAATGCCGTCTACTGGCGATTTGATTTTGGTATAACGCAATTCGGTTTCGGCAGAATTGAGCGCGGCTTTAGCTTGTTCTACTTGGGCTTCTTGCAGTTTAAGCTGAGCGAGAGCATTATCATAATCGCGTTGGGCAGATTCAAGTTCTTTTTCGCTGGAATATTTGGCAGTGTTAAGTTTTTGGATGCGGTCTAAAGTTTTTTTATAATATGTTATATCATTTTCCTGAACATTAACCTGAGCCTTGGCTATGTCAAGTGCAGCTTTGCGCTGGGCGACGGTGGCCTCGAATAAATCAGGGTCGATTAATGCCATCATTTCACCTTCTTTAACTTCGGAATTATAGTCGACATAAATTTCTTTAATAGTGCCGGAAACCTGAGTGCCGACGATTACGGTAGAGAGCGGGTCAATAATGCCGGAGGCGGTGATAACCTGTCGGATTTTTCCAGTTTCAACAATAGCCGTTTGAAATGTTTTTTCTTGTCGGGAAATGCGGTAAATGAGAAACGCACAGCCGCAGATGATGATAAAGATAAGAATTTTCCAATGTTTTTTCATGTTTTTTCTACCATTAAAGCGTGTTTATCTATAAAATAATGACAATATACAAAAAAAGATTTAATTTTTCGATTTTTTTATTGTTTTTTTGGAAAATTATCTGCTATGCTATAAAAATCTATTTAATTATTTATATATTATGAGAAAATGGGAAAAACATAAAAAGGCGCAAGAGTTCAGGATCAGAATAGCATCCAATCTCCAGCGCCAGCATATCGTCAATGAGCTTGTCAGCAAAGCCTCATTAGATGAAATGGATCGGCTAAGGATAACTATGTTGTTAAAGAAAGCGACATATATCCTGAGTTGTGAAGAAGGATACTCAAAACTTCTCAGGAAAATCAAAAAGTGTGGCGATCCAGGGTTAATAGAAAAAGCAGAGGCTTTTTCTATCAAAACTAAAAAGTTGAAATAGAAAAAAATAAAAGGCACCTTGTGAAAAACAGGGTGTCTTTTTGTGTACAGTTAGGTGAAAAAAGTTGTTTATTGTATGAAAAAAAGTTACTGTTCCTACTAGTTTTGAACTTTATCGAAAAGGATATTTTTGATGACCAGAGTGATTACTTTGATGCCGGTGCGTCTGGCGGCGACTCGGCTGCCTAATAAGCCGTTGCTGAATATTAACGGCAAAACGTTGGTGAGACGTGTTTATGAAAATGTAAAAAAGGCTTTGGGTGATGTCAGTGATATTGCTGTTGCTGCAGGAGATCAGGCGATTGTTGATGAGTGCCAAAAGTTTAATGCTACAGCTGTTTTGACGGATCCTGATCTCCCCAGTGGCACGGACCGGATTGCCGCGGCATTAAAAGTTTTGGATCCTGAAGGCGATAAGTATGATATTGTGGTTGATTTTCAGGGAGATAACTTAAATGTTGATCCAGCGGTATGTCTGCCTTTGGTGGAGATGGTCAGGAAAACTGATTGCGATATTGCCACTTGCGGCATGATTATCCAAAACGAAGAAGATAAAAATAATCCGAATATTGTCAAGATTATTATGGGATTAAAGGAGGATGAAAAAGAGGCGCGTTGTCTGTATTTTACCAGAGCAACTGCACCTTATACCCGCAATCCGGAAAAATGTCCGAATCAGGATTTATATCACCATATCGGTATTTATGTGTTTAAGGCAGATTCTTTACACCGGATGGTTTCTCTGCCGACCGGCGTTTTAGAAAAACGCGAAGCTTTGGAGCAGTTGCGTGCACTGGAAAACGGTATGGTTATCCGCGCTCGGCTGGTGGAAGATATACGCCTGGTTAAAGAAGCGCCGGCTGATATCAATACGCCGGAAGATCTGGCGACTTCTTTGCCTTGGATTAAATAAGATTTTTCTTTAATGCTTAAAAAACCGAAATTTTTTAATCATAATTTTGTCAGGGCATCTAAAGCGCCTTGCAAAATGTAAGTGGCAGCAGCGGCATCCAGAACTTTTTTACGTTTGGCGCGCGACATATCGACTTCTTTGATTAAGAAACTTTCAACCGCTGAGGATGACAGACGTTCATCCCAAAAGGCATAGGGCAAACCAGTGTCGATATATATTTTATCGGCAAAAGAGCGCACTTTGGTGGCAATCCCGCCTTCAATGCCGTTCATTTGCAGAGGCAGGCCATAGATAATGGCGCCAGCTTCCTTTTCGATAATGATTTTTTTGATTTCAATTAAATCTTGTTTAAAACTGCGGCGGAGGATAATTTTATGCGGTGTGGCAATTGTGCGCGTTAAATCTGAAACAGCAACGCCTAAGCGTTTTTCGCCGAAGTCAAATCCTAAAAGCGCTTGATAAGGCTTTAAAATTTGTTTTAATTCTTTTAATTCCATGACGAAATTTTAATCTAAGCGGATTTTTTTTGCAATAGGAAAATATAATCGGCAATACCATTTTTTATCTTTTTCCACATTTCTTATTCCTCTTTATAAAATTACACAAATATTTATAAGGAGATTTTTGTTATTTATGAATCTAATAAAAATGCTTGACAATTAAATTTGCTAATAATAACCTGATTTTGCTTTGGTTGATTACCAAAGTGGGGTTTAGAATCCTCTTTATGGTTATCTGTCAAAGATGTAAAAACTACCTTTTTGCTTCGGCAGGAAGGTAGTTAATAAGATGTTTTAGATACATCAAATACACTACACTATTTCCATAAATAGATTCTAACTTCCTGCTGCCTTTCATCAAGGTGGCTATTTTTATTTAGGACTAATTTAAGGAGAATTTAGATGAAAAAGACCCTACTTTTGGCCGGTGCTATGGTGGCATTTGCTTTTACAGCAAATGCGCAAAGCTATTACGGTGGACAAAGAAACTATTACAATCAACCACAGTACAAAGCTCCTTCTTATAGTCAGCCACAATATGCGCCAAGATACCAACAACCCCAGCCTTATCAGCAGAGTAACGCTCCAGTAGTGCGGCCTTATATTGGTTTGGACTTTGTGTATTCGATGAATGATATAGATTATGCTTATAGTGGTCTTGAATTAGATAGCTATGTTGAAGATGATTTAGGCGCAGGGGCGCTTTCCTTAGGTCTTAAAGTTAATCAAAATGTTGGCATAGAGGTCTTTTATCAGCAATCTGAAGAGGCGGAAAAAACTACCGGAGCTGTTGAAACACAATACGAATACAAAGCATATGGTTTGGATTTGGTCGGTTATTTGCCGGTGGCAAGAGCGTTTGATTTGCTCGGTACAGTCGGTATAGGTTATTATGACCTCGAAATGACTGGTCACGACCGTACTTACATATATGATTTAAGTGATGATGGATTGGGTTTCCGAGTTGGTGTTGGTGGCCAGATTAACCTCACGGATAACTGGGGCGTTCGCGTTATGGCCAGATATGTCAATCTGGACACTGATTATGTAGAAAATATGGTGGATGTCTCAGTTGGTATAAGATATACATTTTAATCAACAACCCAAAAAAACACTTGACAGCGACGCTGTCGTGAAGTAAATTGCTTATAGTGGAGTAAGTGTCTTTAAGAGGCTTTACTCCATTTCGCTTTTTCATTATAAAAAGCCTCCTTTAATGTTATGTCCCCGGTATTCTCCTACCGGGGTTTTTTAATGCAGAAAACTACCTCGGTTATGGTATTTAAATCTTCCTCAAAAGAAAACAGATTATTGTCTGTTATTGATGCGCAGGATAAAAACGGCAATCAAATTGTTGTGGCTATATCACCTAATACAAAAGGAGAGAGAGGTTATCACTTTATACCGAGTTTTTACGGAAAGGATAATTTCAATAACTTTTTGAATAAAAACATTGTAGAAGGGAATTTAAAATATTTAAAGAGTCCCCAGGCACTGGACTCGCTCCGATTGCGGCCGCAAGTGAAAACCCTGCTGAGCTCTTTGAATAAAAATATACTTTATAAATCCGCTATTGTCAATAGGGAAAATTATCAAAATAACCGTAAGCCAAAAGGGATGTTTGAGGCAAACAAGAGGCTTATCAAAATATTTGAGGGAGCGGATTGTTGACAATGGAAGCAGTGTTGAGCTTACGATTAATTCTCAAGAAGAAATGCAAGGGCTTTCTGATGAAGAATTTGATAAAAAGGTTGTAGATACACTTAAAAGCCTAAAGGGTAAAAAGGTTTTTAATCAATCTTTAAATGGTGATATTGAGATAAGGTCATCATCAATCAAAAAAATACAGGAAATTCTTTGGCGACAGAAATAAACACCTTATTGTCCATTATATTCCAGAATTACTGGGAAAGGCAAAGTTTGTCAGTGAGAATACCTATATACCGGAAAAGGAAAGGAATATTAAAGCATATTATAAGGCAGACTTGCCGATAAATATTGATGATAATGTTTATAATGTCCATTTAACAGTTAAAGAAGATAACCTTGGCAACTATTTTTATGACTTGCAGATAAAAAATCAAACCCCTCAGACCGGGACTGTTACCAAAACAGGGGTGGAGGGGTTTACTTCCAGAATATCGGAAGATACCTTAAGTATAACCCCTATAGAGGCAAATGTCAATAATGCGAATTATCGGAATAATACCCAGCCGAAAGGGATGAAAGGTAGCAAAATATAATAAAAAAGAACACTTGGCTCAAAATTCGCCACCTTAACTGTAAATTTACCTTAAAAAGTTAAGGGGTTGGATTAAAAAACCAACCCCTATCTCTTTTGGTAGCGAGGGGGAGATTCGAACTCTCGACACAAGGATTATGATTCCTCTGCTCTAACCAACTGAGCTACCCCGCCATAATTTCGTGTATCTTAATAACTTTAAACACTTTCAATGTCAATAGAAAATTATATTATAATGTTAAAAATTTTACATACCGTAAAATGGGTGGAAAGAGTGTGGCTTATGGTTGACAGAATCGTTAATAACTGTAAGATATAGAAAAAATAATATAATTTTTAGGAAGGGCCTTATGATATCTTTGAAACAATATCCTCTGACTATATTTTTAATTATTCATTTTTTAGTGTGGACATTAATCCCTTTGTTACGTACAAGCCTGCCGATGGACAGCATTGAGGCGATTGTGTGGGGGCAATATTGCGATTGGGGTACCAATAAGCATCCACCTTTGTCAGGTTTTCTGGCCTATTGGGCATACACTTTCGGAGCGCGGAGCCATTTGGCAATTTACGCTTTAAGCCAATTGTGCGTGCTGTTTGGCTTTGTTTATATTTATAAATTAGCCTGTTGTTTTATGGAAAAAGGAAAAGCCGTTTTTGCGGTTATGGTTTTGGAAGGTGTGATATATTATGGGTTCAGCGCTTTAGAATTTAATGTTAATGTGGTTTCGCTTGCCTTGTGGCCGGCGACGATTTATTATTTCTACAGAGCTTTGCAAGAGGATAAATTATCTGCCTGGTTTTTAACGGGTTTGTTTGCGGGGTTGAATCTGTTTAACAAATATGTCAGTGGCGTTTTGCTACTGTCAATGCTTGTTTATATGCTTTACGATAAAAATGCTCGCCACAAATTTAAGACTTTCGGCCCTTATTTAACGGCGCTGGTTTGTGCTTTGGTGATTTTGCCGCATGTGTACTGGCTTTATCGGCATGATTTTTATGTGATTGATTATTTTTTGGGACGTGGCAACAAAGCGGAGTTTGACAGTTTTCCGCTGTTGAGGCATATTGTGTATCCGTTAAAGTTTTTCGGGGCGCAGGTCTTGTTTGGTTTGGGTGCGGTACTGATTTATTTTATCGGGACTTATCGGGCGCCGAAAGAAACAAATCATGTGATGGAAAATGACCGTAAATTTTTGCTGATTAACGGTATGATGCCGTTTGTGCTTATGCTTTTGTGCAGTCTTATTGGTGGTATAAAGCTTAAGAGCATGTGGGGCTTTCCGGTGTTTTATATGTTCGGGATTATGCTGTTTGTCTTTTTCCCTTGTGCGTGGAGCGAAAAAGTGCGGATGTGCCTGACTAAAGGTGTTTATATTGTTATGGCTTTAATGGCGGTGGCGCAGATTGGTGTTATTGTTTTTAACAAAAGCGATAAGTTGCATATGGATGCCCCGGCTTATGGTGCGAAAATGGAAGAAATTTGGCGTGAGGCAGCCGGGAACCGTCCTTTTAAATACGTTGCCGGCGATGTGTGGTGGGCGGATAATATCGCTTTGTTTGCACCAGCAAAACCTAAACCGGTTATTGGGGGAAATATTAAGAAAAATCCTTGGTTTGACGAATTGGATTTGGCGCGTTCCGGCGCTTTAGTGGTTGCTGCCGGCAAAAGCGAATATGACAGCACCGCCCAGACGCTGGGCAACACAACCGAGCCACAGACGCTGGAGCTGGAGTTTGTTAATCCGGCAGGAAAGATGAAACGAAAAACAATTTATTACGGTTTTTATAATTTGTAGGGAAACGCTCATGAAAAAGATCAGTATTGTTATTTCGGCATATAATGAGGAAGGAAATATTGCGGAGCTTCATAAAGTGCTGGATAAGGAGCTTAAAAAAGTTAAAGGTACGGCGTTTGAAATTTTGTTTGTTGATGATGGTAGCAAAGATAAAACTTTGTCTGAAGTCAGAAAACTGCAAAAGAAAGATAAACGAGTCAAAATTGTTCAGCTGAAACGCAATTTCGGGCATGAAATTGCCATGACCGCCGGAATGGATTATGCCGGAGGCGATGCGGTTATTTTTATGGATGCTGATTTGCAGCATCCGCCGGTTTATATTCCGAGGATGGTTGAAGCTTGGCAAAACGGTGCGGAAATTGTGTTGACCAAACGGGTGGATAATGTGGCGACTTCTAAATTTTATAAATTCTG
Source organism: uncultured Azospirillaceae bacterium (assembly GCA_964410325.1). Taxonomy (GTDB): domain Bacteria; phylum Pseudomonadota; class Alphaproteobacteria; order RF32; family CAG-239; genus CAAFZY01. The sequence continues at coordinate 10,120 of CAYPFN010000013.1, read as the reverse complement.
TGCCAAAAGCTTTTATTGGTTGTTAAATATGCTTTCAGAAACAAAAATTCCGGAAAGTATGCCTGATTTTCGGTTAATTGACCGGAAATATGTTGATTTTTTGAAAGGATTTAATGAACAGGATCGTTTGTTTCGTGGCCTGCTCAGCTGGATTATGCCGAATGATAAAGTGGTTGTGATTGATTTTGTGGCGCCAGAACGTTTCAGTGGCACAACCAAATATAACTTTATCAAAAGCCTGCGTCTGGCCATTAACAGCATTACGCAATTTTCCGTGCGGCCGCTCCATCTGGCTACTTGGCTTGGACTAGCTGGCGGTGCGCTTTCCGGATTGTTGGCCGTGTATGTGGTGGTGGAACGTTATATCCGCCATAATCCGACACCGGGCTACGCCACGATTGTGGCAGCGGTCGGGCTTATCGGCGCTGTGCAATTGGTCACGCTCGGCATTATCGGCGAGTATATTGGCAAAATCCATATGGAGGTAAAAAAACGGCCGCTGTATCTGGCAGATTATATTGAAGCGGAAGAACAAAACAAGAAAGCGAAAAAATAATGAACGGGCGGATTATCTTTAATGCTGATGATTTTGGCATCAGCTACGGGGTGAATGAGGCAATTTGCCATGCTCATAAAAAAGGAATCTTAAATTCGGCCAGCCTGATGGTTAATCAGAAGTATGCGCGAGAGGCGGTGGAATTAGCTAAGGATATGCCGGATTTGGAAATAGGACTACATGTTAATCTTACCAATGAGCAGGCAGCGCTTTCAAGCACGGATATTCCACTGTTGGTTGATGATAGAAGCAGGTTTAAAAACGGATTTGTGAAACTGCTGTGGCTTTCGATTTTTAAGCATAAAGATTTTACGGCACAGGTCAGAAAGGAAATAGAGGCGCAAATTCAAAAGGCGCAAAAATTAGGGGTCAAGCTTAAGCATATTGACGGGCATCGCCATGTGCAGATGATTCCGGCGGTGTTTGCTGTTGTGACAGAATTGGCGCAAAAATATGGCATTGAACGCATCCGCACGATGAAAGAATGTGCTTTGCTGACTAAAAAAAACAATAAAGGGTTGAGCTGCTTTTTTGACGGTGGCGTTGTGAAATATATGCTGTTGCGTTTTTTGGATATGTGCAATAACTATCCGTCTAAAACGTATTTTTATACTATGCTTTATACCTGCAAACTTTCTAAGGAGCGTTTTCAAAAGGTGTTGGTGCCGGAAGGTTTTGATGCAGTTGAGATAATGATACATCCCGGATTTCCGGAAATTGATAAAAAGCATCCGGAAGATGTTTTTGATAACAGTATCCTGCTTGACTGGCGCAAGGTTGAACTGGAAACGCTTTTGGATAAAAATATTTTAAAGAATTTTGAATTTGGTGCAAAATATCCGCAGCCGCTTGCTGTTTACCGCAGTTTGGAGAAAATTTGGTTTAGGCTTAACCAGAAAATCCGCTTTTTATTGGTCGGGGGTTTTAATACGTTGCTGGCTTACAGCTTTTTTGCATTGCTGTTTGCTTGCGTGGGACTGCCATATTTGTGGGCGTTGGTTGTTCAAAATATTATAACAATCAATATCTCTATTTTCACAATGCGTTATTATGTTTTTCAAAGCAAGGGCAACTTCTTAAAAGAATATGGAAAGTCCTGGGGGGTTTATTTATGGATGTTCTTATTTAACAGCATTGCTCTGACATTTTTGGTTGAAGTATGCAATATTTATGAATTGTGGGCGCAGGCGGTTTATTTAGTGATAGCCACTGTTATGACTTATCTTTTGCATAAATATTTTTCATTTTACAAAAAAATTAAAGAAAAATAAAGAGATGGATGTTTATATGTTTTTATAAGAAAAAATGTTACGGAATGAATGAGAAATGAAAATAATTAAACCAATTGTCGCTATATCAAAAATTATTGATAACCATGATGCTGTGTTATGCGGTTTTAATGGTGTTTTATATAATGGCAAAACCGTTAATAAGGAAGCTTTGCACGCTTTGCAGAAATGCGCGGAGGCCGGAAAAGAAGTTGTCGTATTGACAAATTCGCCACTCAGGGTGCAGACGATTATAGAAATTCTTCTGGAAACGCACGCGACAGATCTTGCATTTTTATCTTCGATTATTTCTGCTGGTGAAGTTTTGCATTACCGGCTTAAAGATTATAAACACCTCGGTCTTCCTGGTAACAGATATTATACTTTAGGTAATTCGGTGGCAGAAGCCGTATTTGCCGGGACGGTATGCCAGAAAGTGGCCGATATTCAAAAGGCTGATTTTATGTTTATCGGAATGGCTGAGAATGAAAGTGATACGCTTGAAAAATACATGCCACTTTTGGAACATGGTTTTGCTTTAGGACTGCCACTGTTGTGCGCTGGCAATGATGTTTCGACTTATCTTAATGGCGAAATATCTATGGGCGCAGGTGCTTTGGCGGAGCAATATGCGGTTATGGGCGGGAAGATTATTACTTGTGGCAAACCAGATACTTTTTTCTTGGATTATGCCCTGGAAAGTTATGCCGAACATCCGAAAAGTCTTTTATGTATCGGCGATAGCTTTGCTACGGACATGAAATCAGGCAGTTTGTTGAATGCGTCATCACTCTTGATATCTAAAGGAATTCATGTTAACTTTCTAGGAGAAGGCTATATTCCAGATGTGGAAAAGGCGCGAAACCTGGCAATGAATTTTGACGCTTGGCCGGATTATGTTATTTCCGGTTTGAGATGGTAGAAAAATATTGCCGCTTGACGGAGGAAAAGATGAAGCCTTGGAAAAGGTATTTGGTTTTGTTGATGGCGTTTTTGCTGTTGATGAAAGTTTTCAGCTGCCGGCTAGTTGACTATAATTTCTCCTTTGTTCGGGAAAGCTGTCCGCCTTTATCGTCGGCGACGGAAATTTCTCTTATGGAGGCAAACGCTTTTCTCGTTGTATGGTCGGAATATATGGCAGAGGGGTTGAACAACGACATATCTGATAAAGTTTCTTTAATATCCGGCGAATTAAAAACCGCTTTGCCGTGGAAGGTTAATTTTTGGTTGAACAGGCATTGTTGGACGGCAGAGCGTTTTTATTATGTGGAACAGCGTTTGCGCGCAATTATCCGTACATTATATTTGCGTGAGCATACTCAGGTTGTGAAAGAAATCTTGAGTGTGCAGATGAAAAATGAAATTGATGAGAATAAAAAGGCGAGTTATCAGAGTATGATTGATATGCAGGATGCTATTGCCAATGTGGAAGTTGTCAGCGAGGCGGAATTGCAAATTGTGCGGGGAAGAGAACAACTTATTGAAAATGTGTTAAACGGCAAAACTTTATATAAACAAGATGGAAATAAGTGAATACATATATAATCATTTGAATTTATGGTCGAACGCCAGGAATGTTTCAGAACTTGATGATTTGCGTGATTTTTTTGCGGAGTTTCCACCGTCTTGTAATAATGAATGCATATGGCCGCTGTCTGCGCAAAAAGATAATGAATCGGTGCTTTATTACACGGCCAAGATTGAGCAGGCTAATTTAGGTTTTAGCCAATATTTAAACTGTGTTACCGGTTTTAAAACGCCAAATGCCGAATTGATCGTTGCGGAAACAATGGAATATGATGATTGTCTGCAAATTGAATTTATTTCGGTTATAAAGAAAAGCGGTGTTTCCGGCAGCAGTTTTTTATATGAGTTGGTACGGCGTCACATGGACTTTATTAAAGCTTTTGATGCCAGCAGAGAAATGTCTAATATTTTGCCGCCGTCAAGGCTAAAACTGAATGCCTATTCAGGAAAAGTGGGCGACGTTATGACCAGTGGCGGATATGTATGGGCTGTTCAGGGGTTTGATTTTGAAACTGATTACGAAAGAGATTTGGCGCGTCGAGAATTTAAATTTTATGCTGCGACGCATGGGATATGTATTAAAGATAAAGATTTAAAACTTTTTACAAAACCCTGCCATTTTGCGGCTTTTCAGTGCGGAAAAAAGGTTCAGGGCAAACATTTGGGGAAAGCTTTTTTGTTGCGGCATTCCTGGAAAGGAAAAATGCAGGTGCCAGCAGGCGGGCGCGAACCGGAAGAATATCGCTATGCCAGAGCTTATAATGAAAACCGGGGCCGTAAAGACAATCTGCAAATTGCGGCAATGGTGCTTAATCCAAAATATTTACGGATGATGAAACGCTATAATGACAGCTTTTCGGATGAAATAAATCAGCAGAAAAATATTTTCCGTCGTTTCTGTTCAAATTTTCATGTTTTTGGCTAAGTCTGTACTCGTTAATAAATTTATAACCATCTTTCTTTTATGATGAATGTTATTGGAAAAGAAAATAAAGGTAATCAATAATGGCTGACATGAAAATAAAAAAAATTCTCAATACCATTATCAATGATGATTGTATTAAAACAATGAATGCTATGGAAGAAAATTCTGTGGATTTGATTTTTGCCGATCCGCCGTATAATCTACAGTTGGGCGAACATTTGACCAGACCCGATAATACGTATGTTTCCGGGGTTTATGAAGAATGGGATAGTTTTGAAAGTTTTGCAGCATATGATGATTATACCCGCCGCTGGTTGACGGCGGCGCGTCGAGTTTTGAAAGAGGATGGGAGTATATGGGTTATCGGTTCTTACCATAATATTTTCCGGGTCGGATATGTTATGCAGGATATAGGATTTTGGATTTTAAATGATATTATCTGGAATAAAGTCAATCCGATGCCGAATTTTAAAGGAACCAGGTTTACCAATGCGCATGAAACGCTGATTTGGGCGGTTAAAAATCCGAAGGCCAGGTATACGTTTAATTATGAAGCAATGAAAGCCTTAAATGAAGATACGCAGATGCGCTCCACTTGGGAGATTCCACTGTGTACGGGCAAGGAAAGGCTGAAGGGCAAGGACGGTAGCAAACTGCATCCGACGCAAAAGCCGGAAGCGCTTTTGTATCGCGTCATTATGGCTTCTTCAAAGGTTGGTGATATCATTCTGGATCCGTTTTTTGGAACGGGAACAACGGGAGCAGTGGCTAAAAAACTGGGACGGAATTATATCGGTATTGAAAAAAATGCCGTTTATGTTCAAGGTGCACAAGAACGCATTGATAATATCGTTCCTGTTGAAAATCCGGCGTTGGAATACAGTTGTAAACGCAAGCAGCCACGGATACCGTTCGGCACGGTGATTGAACGCGGTTTGTTGAAACCGGGAACAGTGCTGTATGATGCTACCCGCAAACACAAAGCTTATATCCGTTCAGACGGAACAGTCAAAGGGGAGGAGATTGAAGGGTCAATTCATCAGGTCGGTGCGGCGGCGCAAAACGCTTCTGCCTGTAACGGCTGGGTTTACTGGTATTATGAAGATGCTGGAAATCATTTGGTGTGTATTGATGAACTTCGCCAAAAAGTCCGTGATGAAATGTATGGTGCAGAATGAAGAAAATGGTGGAACATGAAGGTATAAAAAAAAACTTTATTCCTTTGCGTCAGGATAGTGCTCTGGCCGGTAATTATGCGGCAATTGATCTAGGCACAAACTCCTGCCGTCTGGTAATTGCTACGCCGACACCGACCTCTTTTCATGTGGTGGAAACCTTTTCTAAAATTACGCGTTTGGGTGAAGGTATTATCAATGATAATGAACTTTCAAAAGTGGCTATTCGGCGGACGGTTACGGCTTTAAAAGTGTGTCGCGGTGTAATTAATGAATATGCGCCGATTGTTAAATCAAGATTTGTGGCCACGGCAGCCTGCCGCCGGGCGAAAAACTGTCGTGAATTTGTTGATTTGGTTAAAAGAGAAGCCGGAATTGATTTGGAAATTATCTCTTCAAAAGAAGAGGCGCGATTGGCCGTGGTGGGCTGTGTGCCTCTTCTGAACCGTAATATTAAAAGAATGCTGGTGTTTGATATCGGTGGCGGTTCAACGGAAATTTCTCTGGCGCGGATTACGGACAGTGGTAAAACAATCATAGAAGGTTTTGTTTCTCTTCCTTATGGCGTGGTGACTATTTCCGAAGCTTTCCCGAAACAGGAAATGACTCATTTGGCTTATACGACCATTATGGAACGTACGCAAAAGCTTTTAGAAGAATTTGACGAGAAATTTGGCATTTATGAGGGAATTAAAAATCAAGAAATACAGATTATCGGTACTTCTGGAACAGTAACAGTTTTGGGGGCTGTGCATCTTAATCTGTCGCGATATAACCGTTCGGCAGTAGACGGTATCTCCATTTCTGGTCCAGATTTGGCGCGTGTTATCAATAAAATTAAAAATATCGGCGATGAAGGAAGGCGGAAACACCCGTGTATCGGACCTTTGAAATCCGATTTAACAATTGCCGGCTGTGCCATTATCGAACCTTTGCTGACTTTTTGGCCAATTGCCGAAATTACAGTTGCCGACCGAGGTATCCGTGAAGGGATTTTGCTGGATATGATGCATGATGAACGCCGACAGGGGCACCAACGCCACAAACGTAATGTTTACCGCCGGCATAGAAATTTTTACCGCCAAGGCCGAAACGCCAGATCTGCTAAAAATAAACATTTGCAAAAACAGGAAAAATAAATGCGGAATACCAATTATGCGGCAATTGATTTGGGAACAAATTCCTGCCGGTTGATGATTGTTGATGAAAACGGCAAATGCCTTTATCGTAACTCTATAGCAACGAGGTTGGGCGAAGGGCTGTATGAGCATATGTGTTTTACGCCAGCGGCGGTTGAGCGTGGGTTGCATGCTTTAAAAGAATATGCCGGAATAATGAAAAAATATAATGTCGGCGGTTACCGGGCAATTGCCACGGCATCATGCCGGATGGCGAAAAATGTGGCGGAATTTGTTAAAAATGTGGAAACTGACAGTGGTATTAAGCTTGATGTGATTGACGGATATGAAGAGGCCAGACTTAATTTAAAAGGGGCTCTTCTGAATGCGCCACAAGACGCCGCATATGCGGTTGTTTATGATTTAGGTGGCGGTTCAACCGAAATAACATTGGCGACAAATAATGAAAGCCCTGAAATTTTATATACAATCTCTATTCCTTGGGGGGGAAGATCCGCGGCGGAAGCGTTTGCTTTGGTGGATTATGACGAATCTAAGCAGTGGCGTTTAATTGAAGAAATAAAGCAATACGCTGATGATTTCGTGGTTAAATCGCATTTGCGGGATTATAAAGATAAATGCTGTTTGCTGGCCACCTCCAGCATGCCTTTACGCCTGATTTCATTGGTGGAAAATTGGCCAGTATATGACCGCTTTAGAGCAGACGGCAGAACGGTTTTGATAAGCGATTTTGACCGTATTATCGGCCAAGCTTATCAGATGAGTGCCGAAGAACGGAAAAAATCGCCACATATCGGCGAAAACCGAGCGCCGATTTTTGTGGCATCCTGTACTATTTTTAAAACAATTTATGATAGTTTAGGATTTGACAAGATGACAGCCTCTCTTAAAAGCGCGCAGGAGGGTATTGTTGAGGAGTTGATTAAAAATGGGAAAACTGACACCCAAGCGTGCTATTTCTTTACCACGGGAAGGTTGAGGAGTTGATTAAAAATGGGAAAACTGACACAATCAGCCAAGCTGGTACGCGGTCGTAAAGGATTGACGGTTAAAGTTAAGACGGCAAAATATCGGAAGTCTTCTTCCAATCGCTGGCTGGAACGGCAGTTGAATGATCCGTATGTGGCTGAGGCCAAGCGTTTGGGTTATCGTTCGCGGGCGGCGTTCAAGCTTATCCAATTAGATGAAAAGTATAAATTTTTGGGCAAAGGAAAAACCATTGTTGATTTAGGCTGTGCTCCTGGCGGTTGGACGCAGGTGGCTGCATTGCGTAACAAAGGTAGCGGTCAGATAATCGGAATCGATATTCTGGAAACCGAGCCAGTGGCCGGAGCGGTTTTAATTTGTCAGGATTTTACGGCGGAAGATGCGCCGGAAAAGTTAAAAGCTTTGTTAAACGGCAAGGCCGATATTGTGATGAGTGATATGGCAGCGAACACTACCGGACACCAGCAGACCGATCATTTGCGTACCATTGCCTTGGTAGAAGCTGCGTATATGTTTGCTAAAGAAGTTCTGACAGAGGGCGGTATTTTTATTGCTAAAGTGTTTCAAGGTGGTGCTGAAGGCGGATTGTTGAGCGATATGAAAAAAAATTTTGCTAAAGTTGCACACTTTAAACCAGACGCCAGCCGGCAAGGATCGCCGGAAACATATGTGGTGGCGCAGGGTTTTCGCAAAAATGTCATAGTTGACAAAAAAGCATGTTGACAAAAGCGGTTGTTTATGTGAATATAAATACAAATGAGAAATTATTTAGTTATATAATTATAAAGGTATGAAGAAAATAAAAATTAAGAACGTACCCAGGAAATTATGGGGCTACAAGACCATAACTAGTGAAATGGTCGGAAAAATGTTAAATAGCGAAAACCTCATGTATGGGGGACTTCGCGTGAATATTGAAAAGGGTACTTTCGCTTCTGTAGTGATTAGGCCCGAAGTCTACCTTCTGGTAGGTGCAGAGGTGAAAGCCATGCACAATCGTACCGGGTTTGTGTACGATTGTTGGCTGACATATGATGCAGCCGATCAGCAGTTGGCTAGTAAAAAAACTGGCTATCTGTTTTACGAACCTTTTTCGGAAGAGGTTATCCTTCTTTCGAAGGAGGTGGCGAAGGTAGAATCCCGCCCATGGTGGAGAAAGGAGCTCTATTATTACTCTCTATTCAAAAAGGAGGGAGTAATCATCTCTCGGGGATTTGTCCTGAGAGGTGGCAAGCTCGAAGCATATGAGGATGGAGCTTCTAGCCGGGTGGAGAAAAATGTGTTGGAAACATATTATTTCCCGCCCATGCACTTCATATATAATGAGGTGCCGACGGCAGAGGAGCTTAGAATTGCTCATGAGAGCAGCCACCGACGGTAGCGGAGTTTTTTTAGAAGGAGAGTTGAGATAACTCTCCTTTTTTGTTGCGCGCTTAATATTAAACCGTTATATTTAGGCCCGAAAGGAAAAGAATATGCGGCTCAGCGCACGTTATCAAGCAGTTTTTGAAATATTAAGTGAGGTGTTTAAAGACAAGCTTCCAGCGGATAATATCATTAATGATTATGTCCGTAAACGGAAGTATATCGGTTCTAAAGACCGGCGGTTTATTGTGGATATGGTTTGGAAAATCATCCGCCGGCGACTGCGTCTGGCGTTTGAGACAGAAAGCACGGATGTGCGACGGATATTGCTGGCATATTTGCGAGACGAGGATTGGGATATTGTTGCCGATGGTTCTGAGTATGGTTTAAAATGCCTCAGTAAAGAAGAAAAAGCGTGGCTTAAAAATTTGAAAGAAAAAGTTTATCCTGATTATGTTGAAAACGAATGTCCGGCTTGGCTTTATCAAAAAATTAATAATTCGGCACTGGTGAAAAGCTTGAATCAGATGGCGCCGGCAGATTTGCGAGTAAATATGGCCGAACGGCAGGAAGTTAAAAACCGGCTCAAAAGTGAGGGATTGTTCTTTTCTTTAACGCCGTTGTCTCCTTTCGGACTGCGTTCGGAAGAGAGGATAAATCTTAATAATTGTATGGCTTATCAGGAAGGGCTGGTTGAAGTGCAGGATGAAGCGTCGCAAGTGGTGGCATATTTGTGTTGTGTCAGTCCAGATGAAAAAACCGTGGATTATTGTGCTGGCGCTGGCGGAAAAAGTTTGGCAATTGCTGCATATAACCGTAATGAAGGGGTGATTTATGCCCATGATGCTAATTGGAATCGCATGGATGTAATCAAAGACCGGGCAGAAAGGCTAGGTATTCGTAATATTAAACTGCTCCGTGCGGTTGCAGACAAAGATTATGATTGTTTTATTCTGGATGCTCCGTGCTCCGGTAGTGGCACTTGGCGGCGTTCGCCGGATGCGAAATTTCGTCTGACGCCGGAAAAATTGGTGGAGCTTAATAACATTCAGGCAGAGATTTTAGAAACGGCATATCAGCATACCAAACCAGGCGGGCGGATTGTGTATATGACTTGTTCGGTGCTGCCAGAAGAAAATGAGAATGTGGTTACGAATTTTACGGCCAAACATGCTGAT
>CAYPFN010000012.1:0-57401 GCA_964410325.1 uncultured Azospirillaceae bacterium | reverse complement strand
TCTTACATAAAATCAATTTGGATAATTATGATTACATCTTAAAACTGCATACCAAGAATAAAAATCAAGGAAACTATACCATTATTAATGGCAATAGAATGGATAACGCTATCTGGGGAGAAGTTTTACAAGAGGCTCTACTCGGAAGTCCTGAACAGATTAAGCGAAATTATGTAAAATTTTCAGAAGACGACGATATTGGTATGCTGGGGAGCAAATATTGCCTGACTTCAGAAAAGCAAGCATATCAGAATTTGCAGGAACAAATTAAGTCAGAGATGGCTCGGCTTTATTTGCCGCAGACAGATAAAGTGGAATTTATTGCCGGTTCTATGTTTATGGTAAGAGCTGAACTGCTTAAACCGTTTTTACAGATAAACATCAGTGATTTTGCACAAACCGACGGCAGAATCAAAGAAGGAACGAAAGCTCATGTTTATGAGCGGGTATTCGGCTGTGCAGTATTGGCACAAGAAAAACGAATAGAGGGAATAAAACAATATCATTATGGTAGAGCATTTCTAAAAGCCCGGATTAAGCGGTTTTTCTATCAGAAGAAGCACACCAAATCCGGTAAAACAATCATCAAAGTCTGCAAAATGCCGATGTATATCAGGAGGGCAGACAGATGTCAATAAAAGTGAGCGTTATCACTCCGATATACAACAGGGAAAAGTTTGTACCGCAAATGGTAACATATTTGCGTAGTCAGACATTACAGGAAATAGAGTTTTTGATAATTAATGACTGTTCAGAAGATGAAACTTTGCCTCTGTTGCAAGAATTAACAACCGGAGATAAGCGTTTCAGAATTCTATCAGAGAAGCAAAACAACGGGCCTTCAGTTTGCCGCAATCGGGCGATTGACATGGCAAAGGGTCAGTATATTGGCTTTTTTGACAGTGATGATAAGATACCAGAGGACTATTTTTTGAAATTATATGAAATAGCCGAAAGTTCGGGAGCGGATATTGTTTATACGGCATATAACGGCTGGCATCATAAAGAAGGAGATATTACGGATTTGAATATGAAACTGTCCTCGCTGCGCAATGGGGCGGTTTGGGACAAGCTTTACCGGACATCAATGTTGCGAGATAATAAAATAACTTTTGCCGAAGGGCTGTATACGGCAGATAATCTGTTTAATATAAAAGCGTTTTGGTTTGCCGGAAAAGTTAAATTGATAAATTCTCCGGTATATAAATACACTTTACAAGCGGACAGTATAGGCAAGGCTCGAAACCGTGAAGAAAAACGCAAAAAGGATATACTGGAAGTCAGTCGGCAGGCATTATTGTTTGCAGAAGAAAGAGATTTTTCCAAAGCTGCAACAGAAGAATTGAAGAGATTTCTATATCGGACATATCCTGATTATCCGCAAGATAAACAATTCCAAAAAAGTTTAAAGAAAATATTGAAAATGGCACGACCGAAAGTACAAACGATCGTCTCCACGAAACTATGTAAAGGAGCAAAAATGACAACAGGTGTATTAAAAACGATGAGGTTATTGTACCTCATTAACAAAGAGAAATACAATGAAAAGCGTTACATTGAGTTGATAAAAGCCTCAGATTTGTTTGATACAAAGTGGTATTTAGCGCAAAATCCGGATGTGAAATCGAAGAAAATAAGTGCAGCCAAGCATTATGTGAAATATGGGTGGAAAGAAGGTCGCAATCCAAGTCCGAAGTTTGATGGAAATGCCTATTTGGCAGAATATGACGACGTTGCTGCCGCCAATCTGTGTCCGCTTGTTCATTATATCATCAGTGGATGTAAAGAAGGCAGATATTACAGCAGTGTGAGTGGAGAGATAAGTCAACCGAAGATAGAAGAAATGAGTTGGTATGGAAAATTGCGTTATGCGTTGGAGTATCCAATACGTTTGCAAGAAGAATGCGACCGACTAAAGGCTGAAATAAAAATTTTGGAACAATAAATGAAATAACTCCATAGCTTTTTATAGGAAGATTTAACATGAAAAAGCAGAAGAATAAGCAAGGTATTAAAGCATCTAAATTGGCTAAAGCCCAAAATATGAAAATAAAAATAATTACAGTAAAAAATGCCGAAGGCGAGCCAGATACCGAGGCCGAGATACTATTTCAGAATAAAATAAATTATATCCCGAAAGTTAGTGTTATTATTCCTGTATATAATGTGGAGGCGTACTTAAGAGAGTGTTTGGATAGTGTTATCAATCAAACCTTAAAAGAAATAGAAATCATCTGTGTTGATGACGGTTCAACAGATAATTCTTTAGAAATACTAAAAGAATATGCCAAGAAAGATAATAGAATAAGTGTATTAACCCAAGAAAATCTGCATGCCGGTGTTGCCCGCAATGCTGGTCTTGCTGTAGCGGGGGGAGAGTATTTGAGTTTTCTTGATTCTGATGATTTTTTTGAACTTAATATGTTGGAAGAAACATATAATAAGGCAAAGCAAGATGAGGCGGATATATGTATTTTCGGAAGTTATGTATACGATGATGGCAAGAAAAAAGATATAAAGAAAGTATCTTATTTAGAAAAATTTATTAAAAAATCTCCATTTAATCCTAAAGAATTTTCCAAAGATATATTCCTCATAAGTTCTCCCAACGCTTGGACAAAATTATTTAAAAAAGATATAGTAAAAGAAAATAATGTATTTTTTGAGAATTATATAACCTGTAATGATATAACATTTGTTAGTCTAATGTTGACGTTGGCTCATAGAATATCACTTATAAATTATCCCTACGTTCACTATAGGATAAATACAACAAAAAAAACACGCCTATCCGATAATAGAAATACAAACGCAAGTTGCTTTGTTTATGCTATAAAAAAATTAGAAAATAATCTGAAGAAATATAAAACATATGACACATATAAAGAAGCATTGGAAACGAGGATAGATAAATCTTTTAATTGGGAATCAAGCCAGTGTAATAAAGAGCAGAAAGAAAACTTAAAAAAATTAAGTATTGATGTTTTAGGTAAAGACTATAGTCAACAACCTAAAGTATCGATTATCGTTCCCGTATATAATACAGCGGAATTCTTGCCTCAATGTTTAGACAGTATTATTAATCAAACTCTACAGGATATAGAAATCATCTGTGTCAACGATGGTTCAACGGATAATAGTCTAAGTATTCTCCAAGAATATGCAAAAAACGATAAAAGAATTGTAATTATAAATCAAGAAAATAGTGGTTTGTCCTGTTCTAGAAATAATGCATTAAGAATAGCAACAGGTGAATATGTCCAATTTGTTGATTCTGATGATTATATCATTAAAGAAGCGTGTCAAAAACTGTATGATAAATGTTCAAAATTTGATCTAGATATGATTAATTTTGAAGGAATAAATTTTAATAACAAAAACAAAATGCAGACAAGAGCGCAAACAATTTTCTATATTCCTTTAACTGAAAATAAAGAAGTATATACAGGAAATGATTTTAATCGTATTCGAGACATGTTACCGATTTCATCATGTCGTTATTTTTATAAAAGAAAATTTTTAGTTGATAACGATATGTTTTTTCCTGAAAAAATATGTTTTGAGGACAACTACTTTGTTTTAAAAGCATCAGTATTGGCACCTAGATTTGGAACATTAAGAGAAATTCTTTATTATAGAAGAATACATAGAGATAATATAACGCAAAATTGGAGCAAATTTTTTCAAGATTATATTAAAATAATTTTACTGATACATGAAATGTTAAAAAAGTATGATAATTCAGATTTTACTAAGAAAAAAATGAAATTATACATACAAAATGTTGTACATAAATATAATAGTCTTATTCCTAAAGATAAGGAAAAATATAAAAAAGAAATGATTGCACTTATGCGTAAATTAAGAATAAACAACAATATATTAAATGAAATTCCATATAAACAACAACTACAAAACTGGTATAGCCGTGTAACTGGAAAATATTTGAATTTAGATAATCCACGCACGTTTAATGAAAAAATACAGTGGTTAAAACTTTATGATTCCACACCGCTTAAAACCCGTTTAGCAGATAAATATTTAGTACGCGATTGGGTAAAGGAAAAAATTGGTGAACAATATCTTATCCCGCTGTTGGGAGTATATGATAAATTTGAAGATATTGATTTTGCTAAACTTCCAAATAAATTTGTGATAAAATGCAATCACGGTTCAGGATATAATATTATTGTTAAAGATAAGACAAAACTTGATTTAAAGGATACAAAAGAAAAATTAGACAAGTGGATGAGCGAAAATTTCGCTTTTAAAGCGGGTTTTGAACTACATTATAGAGATATTAAACCGAAAATTATTATTGAGGAATATAAGGAGAATAGAGGTAGTCAGAATTTATATGATTATAAATTTTGGTGTTTCAACGGTGAAGTAAAATACATGCAGTTCAGAGATGATTTTTCTGCAAATTTGAAAATGGTGTTTTATGATTTGAATTGGAAAAAGCAACCATTTTACTATGACCACCCTCTGTATGATAAGGAACTTGAAAAGCCGGATAATTTTCAGGAAATGATTGATATAGCGAAAAGGTTAAGCCAAGGATTTGCCGTTGTTTGTGTCGATTTATATCGCTTAAACGACGGGACAATTTATTTTGGCGAAATGACTTTTACAAGATCTTCAGGCATTGCACATTGGAATGATGAAAAATATAATAAAATGTTGGGCAATATGATAAAACTTCCCAAACTTGCTTATAATCTAGATACAGGAGAATATTATAAATTACCGAAAAAGAGTAAAATAAAGCCGTGGCTGCTACTGCCATATAATTTATATGAGTTGGTTTGCCTGAAAGAAAAATATAAAAAACAGGAAATTAAAAACATTTGTCATCAACTCAAACATTTTAGGATTGATATTAAAAACTTTGGTAATGAAAAGAGTGTTGTTGAAATTACTGCTCAAAATTGTAAAATAAATGCTCCAGCATGGTTAAACAATACTCAAGGGCAAGGACAAGTAGTAGAATCAAGTAAAAAGCTTCAAAATATCACTATCAAAGCAATTCAAGACGGTAAACTAGTCTTGTCTTTCAAAGGTCAAGATAAACGTTTTGAGGGAACTCGTTTTCCGGTATGGATTGATTACAAATCGATTAAGATTGACGGAAAAGAGATTTTATCCGCACCTGTTGCAACCTGGCATGATAAGCCGTATCGCTATGAAATGCCGGTTAAAGACGGTCAGGTCATCAATGTAGAGGTAGTTCAACAATATCATCAATACGGCAAAGATGAGTTGAAAGATGTAATTTTGAAACTCAATCCAAATTCAGAATATATTAAGGAAAATATCGATAAACTAACTGATAAAATTTATAAGAAAATAACGATTAAGAATACAACTATTCAGAAACAAATAAAACTATGGCAAGATAAATTTTCATTTACTCATAAAATTGCTCCCGTCATGGATTTGATGCAAAAAAATCAAGCTCAAACGTTGCGAATGTTGCAAGAAATTCAAGCAAAAAATACGAACTTGGAAAATAAAAATAGTGAGTTAAAAAAAGAAATTGAAGTGTTAAAAGGTACTTTCAATACCCAATTATCGGATTTCAAAAAACAACAAGATGAACGTTCAAAACAATTAATGGCAACAGGTGATAAGATCTCTTTTGAACTTCAACGGGTGACTAACGAACTTCAGAAAGCCGGTATTTCAGGCATTTCAGAAATAAAAACTCATTGTGCCGGTTTTGCTAATCAACTTGGTAATACTGAAGTGAAATTGCTGAATGAATTGAATAGACAACGAGAAACATCTCAACAAAATAAAGATAATATTATTGCCGGAATTAATCAAACAGAGCAATCTTTGCAGATCAATTTTGCAAAATTTCAGGGATTAGCTCATCAGCAATTGGTTATACTGGATAAAATGAAAGATAATCTGAATGGACTGGAACATTTGAAAGATATTGATTTTGCTCAAAAGACAGAGTTAAAGGCTTTAATGTCAGAATTGGAAACTCAAGAATCTCATTTGATGAGTGAAATGCAAAATTTGCAAAATAAAGCTCAGCGACAATATCAGGAATTAAATTTTGCGGATTTGTTGCACGATAGCATGCGCAATAGTCCTTGGCTTAAAGATAAAAATTTGGCTTTATATGGAGTGGCCGCTAATTATAGTTTTACTTATACATTATTCAGAATTTTGGATAATGTGAAACCAGCTCACATATTGGAAATGGGATTGGGGCAAACGTCTGTTGTAACTTCTCAGTACATCGCAAATAATAAACCTGAGGCCGTTTTGGATATTATAGAAAATGATGAAAATTGGATAAAATTTTACGAACCTAAGCTGGCAAAGAGTCAAAATATCAAATTACATCAGTGTGACATAGAGTTTTTTGATTATGATGGTGCTCAAAGCCGTAAATATAAAGAACTCTATAAAATAACCAAAGATAAAAAGTATAATCTGATTTTAGTTGATGGACCGTTTGGTGGTGCTCAAAAATTTCCTCGTTCTAATATCGTTGATTTGGTGGAACATAATTTGGCACAAGATTTTATCATTATTTTTGATGATGCCGAAAGAACAGGAGAACAGAATACAATTGCTCAGACCAAAGCTAAATTAACGGCATTAGGTATAGAGTTTGGTTTTCAACAACGTAATGCGCTGAAATCCCAAGTTCTGATTTTCAGTAAATCTTGTGAATTTGCAAAGTACTTATAGGACTTTAAAAATGGTGAAAAAGATTACATTTTGTAAGTAATGTACCCCATGCACACTGATGTTGAACCAAGGTATTCATCTGAATGCCATGAAGGATATTGAAAAGATTATTAGTCTTGTTCGCAATCATAAGACATTTAAACGAGGTAATGCCCTATATAATGAGCGTGGCTTTGCTTTTGATTTTAAAGGCAGAAAGATTTTTGGGAAGATTTATTACTATCATGAATTAACTTTTCCCCTGATGACACTGACCCAAGCCAAGCCGTTTTAACCATAATGTATGTGGAGAAATACTGATACCAAAGTATAATATTATTTATTATTTGTTTTGATAATATTGACGAGCTAATTGGCAAGGTCAATAAAAAACTTGAACTCGGCTAACAATGCCAGAGAAGACATTTGTTTGTTCCAAGACTTGTAAATACTGGGATAAATGTTTGCCTGATTCAAATATTAACAAACCACAAACACCTTAGCACAACCCAACCTTATTTCATATACTAACGAATAAATGCTCGCTAATGCCATGGAGAACGTGAGGATTTAGCAAATTTCACGTTAAAATATGATTTTTGAGTTATGTTTTCCTTAAAGCAAAGAAGATTTTTTGACATTTTGTGATTGTGGTATTTTTGACCAAATTAAAAACTCTAGTATTTTTTAGAAGTCATTATCTAACACCTTTCTCGACTCGCCTATCCCTGGCAGTTGAACCAATACTCGTTAGTTCAATCGGTCAAAAATTACCATAAAAAAACTCTCCACTAAAGGGAGAGTTTTTTATGGTGGGCGCTGATGGACTCGAACCAACGACCAGACCGTTATGAGCGGCCGGCTCTAACCAACTGAGCTAAGCGCCCAAAAAACACTTTCCGATAGCTTTAATGCCACCATCCATTCCTGAAAACAATACATAAATGAAACATTCCAGATAGTCAAGATTTAAATTCATTAATTGCAAAAAAGCAATTTTCGATGTTAAAAAACCTAAAAGCTATCCATTTAATCAAAAAATAAAACAAAAAAAAACACTCTGTCAAATAAGAGTGTTTTTATCAAGCTTCCGGCATATTATTTGGCATGACCAAACATAATTCAGGCAAGCCAAGCTTTGCGGCAGCTTCAATAACGGCATCCTTGATATCTTCAATTTTTCTAGCAGCAAAATAATCTGCCAAAAGTTCTGAATCAATATTTTCCAATACCGTTTCATATTGGGTGAGCAACGCCTCCAAACTGTTTAAAACGCCATCACCTATTCTTACTTTCCATTTACGCAACAAATAATACATTTCCATCAAATCAATCAGCTCAATTTCTATCTGTCCGTAAATAATTTCTTCGCCAAGCTTCACGGCCTTATAAAGATCATCTTCCGCTTGCATGAATCTAAATAAAATATCCTCAATCATAATATATAAATTATATGGTTACATTCAAAACATATCACAGTTTTAAACAAACAGACAAGTACATTTTAAAAAAAAGTGACTCCCGTTAATAAAAAACGAGAGTCTTGGTTAATTAGTAGCGTGTTATTAATATTAACTAATACATAATTATGTCTTCTTCCAAATCTTTGGAATATATTGCCGTGTAATACACATCGGCTAAATATGACTTGGATCTGAAGATTTTTATATTTGGATTATCCTTTGCCTTATAGCAACATCCAAACCCAGACTTAATTTGCCTGGCTGGATGAATTTTTTTCTTTATCATAGCATTGGAAACCTCCGAGAAAAAACGGCGTTTCCCAACATCTATATAAACATTCGAGTTTTGAATATAAATACCCAGCGCATAAACCGGGTCTTTATCCTTTTCTTGGGTTTCGATAATTCCCCATCCGATTTTCTTATTTGCCGGAATTCTAAAATACTCCTGCAAAAATTTTAAATTCGATTCCATACTTTTTTAATTTCTTAATAATAAATTTCATGTAATCGAGAATAATACGCTAAAAAATTATAATGTCAAGCATTTTGTATAAACAATTGACAAACTAAAACGATTATCATATTATAAAAGAAATTGGAGGAAAAAATGACAAAAAAAATTAGAAACATATCTAAGAGACACACAAATGAAGCGCATAACCAGATATTCAATAACCAACCTCTGGTTAGAGACATATCTAAGAGACTCCTGATCGAATCGGCGCTATTGGATTATGGGCGCTTTTTACACGTTTCAGAAGCTGATATTGACGAATTATATCTCAAAATCGAAAAGCTTAATGAAGACTGCTTCAACGATGAGAAAACTTTTGAACTCGTTGAAAAATATAATTTAGACACCATTACTTCCCGCGAAGAGCTGAAAAAACGCATTGAAACCATGCGGGGCCAACTTGCCGAAAAAATATTCGACTATTATGCAACCGACGATATCCCCACTGACATTAACCGGCATCGTGAAAATATTGCCTCCGTTCTAAAAGATATCGGTATTAAAGGTGCCGTTGCAGGAAAGCTGGCGCAAAGCATCTGCGAACGCAAATTAAAGGATGAATTAACTCCAGAAGAGAACGATAAATTCAATGAACTGGCGGGAAAAAATTCCAAACGAAAAAAAAGCTCTAACAAAGAAAACCCCGTTCGCTGGGCTGATTTGCTTGCTAAAAACATCTTCGACAAACAAAAGATTTTAAAAGAAAAAATTTATCTTGATAGACAAACATATAAGGACATGGATTTAAAAAATCCAATTATTGAAGAATTTCTTCCTGATATCGAAGCCAACATTAACGGCATACAAATCGTCTTAAATTACACAACCCCTGAAAAAACCAAACCGTTTCGAGAAGAAATACGCAAAGATTTCGAAAAAGAAGAAGGAGGCTCGAAAAGAAAAACTTTGACTATAAACGGACTGTTGGCTGAAAACGGTAAAAACCTCATAAAACATCCTCATTTGTCTTCAAATTACAGCGAATTTGAAAAGCGGATAAAAGAATATTACGGCGAAGAAGATTATCAACAAATTATTGATAAAGCGCTTAACATCAAAAGCAGCGGAAAAGATAAAAAAATGTTATATCAGGAACGCCTTCAGACTTACAATCAAAAAAGCTGCGAGTTATATTGTCAACTAGTTGCCTCGCTTTTATCTGAAAAACGCAAATATGACATAGAAAAAAGCAAACATGACATAGAAAACAAAGACCGCTTTAATTACGGAGAGTACGTCGAAAGAATCCTTGATTATAATTATATCCACAATCTTTGTAATGGGGAGAACAATGTCCTCGCTTTAGGGATGACTGAACCGACCAGTAAGGAGGCCCCCGCCAACAATAGCAAAGAATGGGAAATTCGCAAACAAATCCTAAAGAAGACAGCCGAAGAACAGATTGCTTCTGTCCACCATCATTTGCCTGTAGGGGCTGCCGATGACGTTATCACCCGTTTTTTCGGCTCGCTGGAACACGATGAGAAGCTGGAAAAATCCTGTGAACTTGTCAATCAACTCGGAAACAACTGCCTGGTTGTCAACAAAGATAAGCATCAAAGCATGGAAGCCAAAGGAGCTTATAAAGTCAGACACCTCTCGGAAGGCACAATTTTTGCTGGGCGAATTGATTGGACCGCCTTAAACGGCATAAAAGACTCACTGCCGGAGAACTTATGGAAAGCGTTTGAACAGAACTTAAAACCTAACACTAAAATACAAGACGTCGCTTTGAACATGCGTTTTCCCGAATCAAAATACATGGCCGATTTACGTCAAAAGCTGCAACCTGAAAACACGACATCCCTAAGCAAAGTTTTTGAGCGGATTTTGGAATAAAAACAGATAATAACATATTTGCTATTTCCTTTTGCTTAAAAATATATATGATACCTTCCAAGGTATTGGAAGATGATTGATAAAGAATTCAAAATCGAAAGTCCGTTTGAAGCCTCGGGCGACCAGCCACAGGCCATTAAAGAATTATGCGAAGGCTTAGAACGGGGCGAACGCAACCAGGTGCTTTTAGGCGTAACTGGTTCAGGGAAAACCTTTACCATGGCCAAAATCATTGAACAGGCAAAACGACCAGCTCTGATTATGGCACCCAATAAAATTTTGGCTGCCCAGCTTTATTCAGAAATGAAGGAATTTTTTCCGCACAACCGTGTTGAATATTTTGTTTCATATTATGATTATTATCAGCCAGAAGCATATATTCCCAAAACCGATACCTATATTGAAAAAGATTCGGCCATTAACGAGCAAATTGACCGGATGCGCCATGGCGCCACCCGCAACGTTTTAGAAGAAAATGACGTTATTATCGTGGCTTCCGTTTCCTGCATTTACGGTTTAGGTAGCATGGAATCTTATTCCTCCATGGCCTTTGGCCTGAAAGTCGGCGATATTATAGACCCAGCTGACATATACCGTAATTTGGCCGAACTCCAGTATGAACGTAATCAAATGAGTTTTGTACGCAGCACTTTCCGTGTCAACGGCGATACGCTTGACATTTTCCCCGCCCACTATGAAGACCGTGCCTGGCGCATTTCATTTTTTGGCGATGAAATTGAAAGCATTGTCGAAATCGATTCGCTGACCGGCAAAAAAACTGCCGATCTAACTGAAATCACGGTATATCCGGCCAATCACTATGTGACACCACGTCCGGCATTGTCACAGGCTATTATCCACATTAAGCAGGATTTGGAAATCCGCCTTAAAGAGCTTAAAAGTCAAAACAAACTCTTGGAAGCCCAACGCCTGGAACAGCGTACGCGCTTTGATTTAGAGATGTTGGAAACAACTGGCCACTGCAAGGGCATTGAAAATTACTCACGTTATTTAACCGGACGTAATCCAGGCGAGCCACCGCCGACTTTATTTGAATATTTCCCGAAAAACGCCTTGTTGTTTGTTGACGAGAGCCATATTTCCGTGCCACAAATCGGAGCAATGTTTCGCGGCGACTTTAACCGTAAAAGCACGCTAGCCGATTATGGTTTCAGGTTACCGTCTTGTATTGATAACCGCCCCTTGAAATTTGAAGAATGGGATGCCATGCGCCCACAGACGATTTTTGTCTCAGCCACACCCGGCGAATGGGAATTACAGCAAAGCCACGGAACTTTTGCCGAACAGGTCATTCGTCCGACCGGTTTGACCGATCCCCTATGTGTTGTACGGCCGGTTGAAAACCAGATTGATGATTTAATGAATGAATGCCGCAAAACCGCCACAAAAGACGAACGCGTTCTGGTAACGACCTTAACCAAAAAAATGGCCGAAGATTTAACCGAATATTTAAATGATAACGGCATCAAAGTCCGCTACATGCACTCAGATATTGACACGTTGGAACGCATTGAAATTATCCGCGATTTGCGCTTGGGTGTGTTTGATGTGCTGGTTGGTATTAACCTTCTGCGCGAAGGTTTGGATATTCCGGAATGTTCGCTTGTAACCATTTTAGATGCCGACAAAGAGGGTTTTTTGCGTTCCACCCGCTCACTAATCCAGACCATCGGGCGTGCGGCGCGCAATGCCGAGGGACGCGTTATTTTGTATGCCGACAAAATAACCAGCTCTATCCGTGAAGCGCTGGATGAAACCAATCGCCGTCGCGAAAAACAAATTAAATATAATATTGAACACGGCATTACGCCACAGACTATTAAAAAAAGCATTTCTTCGACCTTAAAAGAAATGACCGAAACCGACTTTGTCAAAGATGATACGGCCGATATCGAAGAAATTAAGAATGTGGAAAAGAAAATCAAAGAATATACTAAGCTGATGAAAGAAGCCGCGCTTAATCTGGAATTTGAACAGGCGGCCATTTACCGTGACAAACTTAAAGCGCTGAAAGCTCTGGCTATTAAAAATCTATAAAATGTCCGATAATCCATACCCAGACTTATCCTACTAATTGCTAAAAACCAGCATTTAAAAATTTGACATCACATCGGATTACACTCTGTCAATAAATATCTTAATTGAAGAAAAAAAGCACAAAAAAGGCTGGCTTATCCATAATTGAAAACACGACAGACCACAAATTTTGCCCATCCACCATTACAGTATTAACCAAGGTGTGTGTTAATTTTCCGGGCGGTAAACATGAAAGCTACGAAAGCATAGAATTATCATCCTTAAAAAAACTTGTTTTTCGTCACAAAATAAAATATATTCAAATCGAATCAAAATTATTTTATATGAAAAATATCGAAATGATAAGCCTTTTTATGGCTGAAATTGCCTTCATCCTGTTTTGGATTTTCGGTTTTTATGGAAATATGAAAATTTCCATCACAATGTTCTTTACGGCAAGTGCTTTATGCTTACTCTGCCTTATCTGTCTTATCTACCGCTTCGTAAGATGGCGGCAAAATCGATGGCTTGATTAAAAAATTCACGAAAACCCTGACTTTTTGCATAGTCAGGGTTTTTGCTTTAAAAGCAAACAAAAACCCGCCCTTGCACAGGCGGGTCACTTTGGCTCCGACTATCTGATTCGAACAGATGACCGATCGGTTAACAGCCGATTGCTCTACCGCTGAGCTAAGTCGGAATAATATGGAGGCCGGTACCGGAATCGAACCGATATAAAAGGATTTGCAGTCCTCTGCATAAGCCATTCTGCCAACCGGCCCTTACTGATACCAAACTCAGTCGGTGATTTACATATATACAAATATTTTTTCTTCCGTCAACACTTTTTTTAATAAAAAGTGTATTTTTTTTGCATAGATATAAAAAAACTCTTTTTTTCAAGGCAAAAGTGGTGTCTACTAGTTTCAAGAACATCTGTTGGAGAATAAAATGAAAATAGCTGTTGCCTCCGACCACGGTGGCTTTGAAATGAAACAGGCCTTAACTGAATATTTTGCAAAAAAAGGCATGCCCTTGCAAGACTTGGGCACGCACGATTCCTGCTCGGTAGATTATCCCGATTATGCCGATAAAATGGCGGATTATATTTTATCTGGACAAGCTGATTTAGGAATTTTAATCTGTGGCACTGGCATCGGTATTTCAATTGCTGCCAACCGCCATAAAGGAATTCGCGCAGCCCTTTTGTACAACAAGGATGTTGCTGCCAAAGCCAAAGAACACAACAACGCCAACATTATCGTCTTTGGTGGCAGAACCATGAGCGTGCCGGAAGTTATTGAATATTGCGAAATTTTCTTAAACTCAACTTTTGAAGGCGGCCGTCATCAGCAGCGTCTGGCAAAATTGGATAAAGGAGAATAAGAACAATGGAGTTTGCCCAAGATTTGCAAAACGAGGATATTGATATCGCCAATGCCATCCGGCAGGAACAGGTTCGTCAGCTCGAACAAATTGAATTGATTGCTTCTGAAAATTATGTTTCCAAAGCCGTTATGGCAGCTCAAGGTTCCGTTTTAACCAACAAATATGCCGAAGGCTACCCCGGCAGACGTTATTATCATGGCTGTGAAAATGTCGACATTGTTGAAAATCTGGCCATTGACCGCGCCAAAGAATTGTTTAATGCTGGATATGTCAACGTTCAGCCGCATTCTGGTTCACAAGCCAACACAGCTGTTTACATTGCCCTTTTAACCCCTCAGGATACCATTTTAGGTATGAGCCTTGATGCCGGCGGACACTTAACCCACGGCGCCAAAGTTTCGCTTTCGGGGAAATGGCTCAATGCCGTACAATACGGTGTGCGGGAAGATACTGGCCTAATTGATTATGATGAGGTTGAATGTTTAGCCCTTGATTATAAACCCAGGCTAATTATTGCCGGTGGCTCGGCATATCCACGACAAATCAATTTTGCCCGCTTTCGTGAAATTGCCAACCGTGTCGGAGCCTATTTAATGGTTGATATGGCGCATTTTGCCGGACTTGTCGCTGGCGGTGCCCATCCAAATCCGCTTGAATGGGCCGATGTTGTCACCACCACCACGCATAAAACATTACGCGGCCCACGCGGCGGTATGATTCTTACCAATAATGCCGACATTGCCAAAAAGATCAATTCTGCAGTTTTTCCTGGCATCCAGGGTGGCCCGTTAATGCATGTTATTGCCGGAAAAGCAGTTTGTTTTAAGGAAGCTTTAAGCGATTCTTTCAAACTTTACGCCCGTAATATCATCAATAATGCCAGAGTATTGGGTGAAACTTTAAAGCAGCGAGGCCTGAATCTTGTTTCCAGCGGCACAGACACGCACCTTTTGCTGGTTGATTTACGTCCCAAGGATTTAACTGGCGATGTTGTGGCAGCTGCACTAGAACAAGCGCACATCACCTGCAACAAAAATGCCATCCCTTTTGATCCTATGCCTCCTAAAGTAACTTCTGGCATCAGGGTTGGCACGCCGGCAGGAACAACTCGCGGCTTTGGCGAACGTGAGTTTATGATTATCGGCAACGCCATCGGCAACATTATTGATGCGTTAGCTACTGGCAACGCGGAAGAAGCTGTCAAAAAGACGGCTGAAGATATGATTGCACTTTGCCACCGTTTTCCGGTTTATTAAATCCAAATTTAGCTTCATGCCGGCAGATAACATAATCGGTTGGCTTTTTTGTGACAAAAAGTCCTAAAAAAATAAACAAGTTTTATTTTTTTAATTGAGTGTTTCTAAAATATAATATATACATATTACGTACTTTTTCAGGTGCTGGCTATCAGAAACCGTATATCAGGCGGTGTTAGGATATAACATCGAAAATGCTGTATCGATTTTATCGTGGCAGTAAATATATCCCCCGATTATGGACTTATAATCATGATCGGAGAGTTTTTGATGAAGGTTCAGAACATTTAATAGGCTTAAAAATCAAAAAAAATCATATCCTGATATATGATTTCTGAACTCTCCGATCACCTGTGCGAGATGGTTCATTTTTTGGAGAAATATGATGACAAAGGTTTCAGTAATCATCCCTGTTCGCAACAATCAACAATTCTTGCCCGAATGCTTAAGTTCTCTGTGCCGCCAGAGTTTAAAAGATATCGAAATCATTTGCATCAACGACGGTTCGAGCGATAATTCCGCAGAAATTTTAAAATATTATGCGGCCAAAAACCAAAAAATAAAAATCATTAATCAAAATAGCATAGGCATGACCGCTTGCCGAAATTGGGGGATTGTCGCCTCACAAGGAAAATACCTCAGCTTTATTGAAGCCAGCGACTGGGTTGACCCCAGATATTTTGAAAAACTCTATAATGCGGCCACTCAGGAAAACGCCGACATAGCCTGCTGCAGCGTCATGTATATTAATAACGAAACGCAAACCGAACCAATTTTAAAATATACAAAAAAACAAACAGCCAAAAAGCTTACCCAGAAATTTAAATTGCTTCACATGCCACAACTTAATTATGTTTGTAATAAAATATACAAACGCGACTTTATCAACACCCAAGAATTATATTTTAATGTGGACGATCAGACTTCCGACATTGAATGGTGCTCGGAAGTAGCCCAAAAAGCTGAAAAAATTGTTTCCGTTCCGGGAATATATTATTATCACCGCCGGCAGGATATCGATACCGAAACAGTGCCTGACGAACGGAAGATAAAAAAATCCAAAGAAGCACAGGTTGATTTAATCTTAAAAAATAAGATCCATGTTAAGATACCATATGCAAAAAAGACCAAAATCCGGGTTTTCGGTCTACCGATTATCAAGATTTTATCCAACAATAATTATAAAAGATATTATCTATTCGGCATCAAAATTTTTGATGTTCGCAGTATGCGTAAATATTAAAAAAGCTTATAAAAACTTATCTGGCACAGGATTTCAACAGATTGATTTCATCTTTCCATCCAGAAAGCTCGTTTGGAGTTTCCAAAATAAACGGCAAATGGTTAAGCTTTGGATGCGTAACAACGCGCACAATTGCTTCCAGCCCGATTGTCCCCTTCCCAATTTTTTCATGACGGTCTTTATGACTGACAAAAGGCATTTTGCTATCATTTAAGTGAACAGCTTTCAACCGATCCAAACCGATAATTTCATCAAACTCAGCCAGAACGCCATCAAGATTGTTGACAATATCATACCCGGCCGAATAAACATGGCAGGTATCTAAACAAACCCCAACTTTCTCGGATAACTTTATTTTTTCAATAATCTTTTGCAGTTCTACAAACCGCGCCCCAACTTCGCTGCCTTTACCGGACATTGTTTCTAATAAAACCGTTGTAGACATATCTGCTTTCAGGATTTTGTTCATAAGCCCAGCTATCATTTCAATACCCTTGTCAATCCCCTGCCCGACATGACTACCTGGATGAAAATTATAATAATTTCCCGGCAAAAATTCCATGCGCCGTAAATCATCAGCAAACACCATTTCGGCAAATTCCCGAGTAGATGGATTGGCCGAACAGGGGTTTAAGGTATAAGGAGCGTGAGCCACAAATTTAGTAAATTTGTTTGCTTGTGCCAACTCTAAAAAAGCTTTAACATCTTCAGAATTAATCTCTTTAGCGCGCCCGCCCTGAGGGTTTCTGGTAAAAAATTGCAAAGTATCCGCGCCAATTTTAAGGGCATCTTTACCCATTGCCAGAAACCCCTTAGACGACGATAAATGAGAACCGATATGCAACATATTAAAATTTTCTCCGATAATAACAATATATCAACTATAAGGCACAAAAAACAAATATCCATAAAAATATCATATTTTTGAAAAAAAGACTTGTTTTAAAAAAATAATGTTGTATTAGTATACCTAATTTAAGATGACGGATTGTAGTTCAGCCTGGTAGAACGCTTCGTTCGGGTCGAAGAGGTCGCTGGTTCGAGTCCAGTCAATCCGACCACTGCAGAAGACCACCTTAAGAGGCGGTTTTTTTTTATTTGAATCAACAATAAAAAACCCGCAACCTCGAAAGATGCATGCCTATTTACAGGTAACACAATTTACGATACTTTTCAGGAAAAAATTTTCATTGCAAATAAAGCAGGTTTTAGAATAATGAAAACTTGTGTTAAACGAGGGGAGCTTTTGTTGGAGAATATTATAAAAAGTGTTTTTAAGAACAGAATAACCCAAGGAACAGAAGCAACAATAAGAAAATTGAGAAACACATACATTGATATGAATGCTGAAAATTGCTGATTTAAGAATGTCAGAAGTGAAATTAGATCCCTACTCCGATATTTTGTAATGGCTTATAAAGATTGAACTCATTACAAAAAATAAGTCTTAAAAAGATAAATATTATATAGAGTAAGGATTACAAATGGATATAAGCACAAAATATGTTCAGGACTGTTATAAACTATTATCTGATTTGGATATTGTCTCAAATAAATACCAGTATAGCATACAATTTTTGGGTAAAAGCAAGGATTATTATTCAATTATGCTTTGCCAGAACCGGCGAGCCTCTAATGATTTGCTTTATAATCTCAATCAAAAAATGGAACAGATTAGCGAATGTTTTAATGATTCTCGCATAAGACCATTATTAAAACAGGGACATAGGATACTAAACGAACGAATAGAAAGATTGATAAAGAAATACAAAATATATTGATGGTTTATAGAGGCACAAAAAGAATAACAAAGTTAAAGGTAATGATTTTGGTATTGTCTCCAAGAGAAAGGGCAAGATTACAAGGATTCCCAGAAGCCATAACCACACAAATGCCAAACTTATGAAAAAGTATGATTTTTCTTCTGGATGAGTGTTTTTGCCGAACCCTTAAACACATCCAACTGTCTTACCCTTTGAATGAATTTATAACCGCCATATCTCACCAGTTTCTATAGTCAAGAAGGATTTTGTATGTCTCGGAAAAATGGTAACAGAAATGTAGATTTGTGATTATCTACAAACTTCATACTTTTGTTATTTTGTAACTATAAAGTATTTGTTGACATTTGGAACTTTAAGGTTTATGGTTAGTAAATGTTAAAATTATGAAGTATGAGGTTGCAATGCAGGAAATAAGATTAAAAATAGAAGAAAATAAAGCTATTTTGCAGAACCTTTTGAAAAATAAAGATAATCAAAAGGTTCTTGATAAATGGTTGAAAACAGAGCTTGCTTATACTTCCAATGCTATTGAAGGCAATACCTTAACCCGAAAAGAAACTGAAATGGCTATTGAAGAAAGAATTACCTCCGGATCTAAGCCTATCAATGATTATCTGGAAGCAATTAACCATGCAAAAGCTTTTGAATTTATTCAAGCATCTGCGGCCAATGCAGTTAAAATTGATGAAAACTATATCTTGCAGATACACAAAATTATTTTATCAGGCATTGATGACCGTAATGCCGGTTTTTATCGTAGTGTTCGGGTGAGAATATCTGGTTCACAAACAATTCTTCCGAACCCGCTTAAAGTTCCTGATTTGATGAAAGAGTTTTCTACTTGGTTGTTGCAAGAAGATGATGATATACTGCTTAAAGCTATTGAAGCTCATTATCGTTTGGTAACAATCCATCCATTTATTGATGGTAATGGCCGCACAGCACGGTTATTGCTTAACAGCATGTTGCTAAACAACAGATATGCTCCCATAATCATTCGTCCCATTGATAGAAAAAGATATTTAAGCGTTTTAGAAACATACCAAACAAAGGAAAATAGCGAACCTTATCATAAATTTATGCTCTCGACATTGAATCGTTCCCTTAAAATGATGATTGATTTGCTGGATGTTCATAAACAAGAACCGAATAAATCATTGCTTACAATATCTAAATTTGCTCAATTGTGCGATGTTCCTACATCAACCATCCGTTATTGGATGAAAGAAGGAAAATTAAGGCCGATAGCATTTACCCCTTCCGGTTATGCTTTGTTTGCCCAAGAACAAAAAGCCGATGTTCAGAAAATCATGATGAGATAATTTTTAGTATCACATAGCAAGTGTTAAGAAATACAAAATATAATAGGCGGTTATACCGCCTTTAATTATGAGATGACAACGCATTCCTGAATATAACGATGCAATGTTGTCCAGGTGGCAATAATTTTATCACCCTTACCGAGTTTCTTTAACAGTTTTCCAAGTTTTCTTTTATCCAATGGTTTTCGGGCATCATAGCCGTCAGCCATAGAAGAAAGCATATAGAAATTATTTTAGACAAGTTGAGAGCCGCCTGCTTATAAGACACATAAAAACACTGCCCTTAATAAGTCAACTTGGAGATAAATTAAGGGCAGGTATTTTTATTATGATGAAAAAATGGCTTATCGGAGTTTCAATTCCCGCAATTTCATCATTTCTGCCTGCATTTCTTCTTTGCTTAAAGTATTCTTAGCCGATTTCAACGGTTTATACAAATAATCCTGCACATTATATTTAAATGTGACTTTATCATCACCACGCCGCAGGAAAACCTCTTTGTTGTGATAAGGCCGTTCTTCCAAAACTTTTCCATTTCCTAATGGCATCTTCCAGTTTTCTCCTTGCCGCCATGCTTCAAATTTTCTAACATCGCCTTTGGCTGCCATATCTTTTCCTTTTTCTACATCACTTTTCATATAAGCAAACATCTGTCCTTCTACCGATTTTAGTTTTTCGTCGGTAAAATAACTTCCACCGGCCTCTGCTTTGACATCTGGCATTCTTTTTTGTGCAACGGACAAAATACTTTGAAACTCGCTCATTGCCTTTTCTTTTTCTTCCGCTGGTAACGCTGCCCCCATGTGTTCCATTCGGATAATATTTATATATGCGGTTTTCATAGCTACGCTGAAACGTTCCGGAGAAAGCTTTTCATAAGGATTTTCAACAGTTGTTTGTTTTTTATTTCTGCCTCTTAACTCATCCAGAGTTTTACGAACTCCGTTCACGCTCCCTTTACCAACACTAACCGCTTTACGGTAGACTACCTCATTTTCCATCACCCTTCTATGAAAGTCGGAGATACCTTATTTGACAGTCTTTTTTCCGCTGAAAACATCTGCCATATTCCGCAATGACCTTGCCATATTTTGGCGCCACTTTTTCCACGCGGACTGCTTTTCCTTAGGTTTTACACCCATATAAGCCTATGTGCC
The DNA here is from genome assembly GCA_964410325.1 of uncultured Azospirillaceae bacterium. Lineage (GTDB taxonomy): Bacteria > Pseudomonadota > Alphaproteobacteria > RF32 > CAG-239 > CAAFZY01. Next base: position 36,701 of record CAYPFN010000012.1, on the reverse strand, counting down.
GTTTATGTTGACGGCTACAGCGGCGGACATATCATAGTTTGCACGCATATCCTCATTCTTAACCTCCCTTTTTACTTCATTCTTAATGTTATTTGTAAGAGTTTGCAAAAAAACTTTTCCCGCATCAAAAAGTTTTTGAAACTTCTCTTTATCCTTTTCGGCCATATCCTTACAAACGTCTTTTAAACTACGCTTGCCTGCCACAACATCTCCAAGAGCATAAAAAAGTTCTGACAGCTCCATTTTCCTTCTCCTTCTTCTAAAAATGATTAGCATATGATTTTCTTGACAATCATTTTAAAATATTATCATAAGCTAATCATAATTGAGCAAAAATCATTACCTATATGTAAAAATGCTCAGCTCAAAAATATTGCTTAAAACTGAACGCCAGAATCCAATATTTTGTTATTTATATTGCTTTATTAGTTTAATCTGTTGTAATCCAGAGTTTTCAAAGAAAAGGAAAAACAACAAAATAAATTTAATTGACTCTTTTAACAACTTTAATGTATATTAAAATCAAATGTTCCTTTGTTTTCAATGATTTAGAATTAACTTAACTTCATCCTTTTGATAAATATATTAAAAGGATAGAACTCTTTGTTAGAGGTGTCATTATACAGATATATTCCGATAGCGGTTTTACGGATTTTGGACAGCATTATCGGAAAAATCTTTTTTAAAAGCACGCCCAAACCGAAAGTAGTCTTAAGGAGTGTGAGCACCGTTTTTTACAAGCATTATCAATGTCTTGAAAGATTTGATAAAATGCTCAGTAAAATAAAAGCTCGAGAAAAGTAGTTCTCTTGTTACAAAAAGTGGTTGTTCCTCCTCTGGAACAACCACTTTTGATTAGATTACTTTTGCGCAAGTTTGGCTAAAATCTTGCCGATTTTGGGATAGCTTAAAATCCTTGTCAGGACTTCTCTCAAAGCGTCATTGCAGAACTCGTATCCTTTTTCTCGAGCATACAGGGCATACCTAAGTATAATCTCGGCTGCATTTGGCAAGTCAAGAATTTTGAGCTGAGTTTTAATGTTAAGCCTGCCGCCCCTTTTAACATACTCCAACATAATCTCGGCTGCATTTGGCAAGTCAAAGATTTTGCGCTGAACTTCAGAGCCGAGCCAACAGTGCCCTTTAACATACTCCAACATAATCTCGGCTGCGTTTGACAAGTTAAAGATTTTGAGCAGAGCTTCATTAGTGAGCCAATAGTGCCCTTCTTTAACTTTAATATAATCCAGCATAATCTCATCTGCATTTGGCAAGTCAAAGATTTTGAGCTGAACTTCATCGGTGAGTCTACAGCCTCTTTTAGCATATTCCAGTATAAACTCAGCGGCGTTTGGCAAGTCAAAGATTTTGAACCAAACTTCAGAGGTGGGCCAACCGCCCCTTTTAACATATTCCAGCATAATCTCTACTGCGTTTGGCAAGTCAAAGATTTTGAGCTGAGCTTTATAGAAGAGCCAACCACCCCTTTTAACATATTCCAGCATAATCTCTGCAGCATTTGGCAAGTCAAAGATTTTGAGCTGAATTTTAGAGTCGAAATCGTTGTTCCTTTTAGCACACTCCAACATAATCTCTGCAACATCTGGCAAATCAAAGATTTTGAGCTGAACTTCATAGTTAAGCGGACCCTTCCCTTTAGCATATTCCAGCATAATCTCTGCAGCATTTGGCAAGTCAAAGATTTTATACTGAACTTCATCGGTGAGCCTACAACCTCTTTTAGCATATTCCAGTATAAACTCGGCGGCGTTTGGCAAGTCAAAAATTTTGAGCCAAACTTCAGAGTCGAGCCAACCACCCCTTTTAGCATATTCCAGTACAAACTCGGCTACATTTGGCAAGTTAAAAATTTTGAGCCAAACTTCAGAGTCGAGCCAACCACCTCTTTTAACATATTCCAGCATAATCTCTGCAGCATTTGGCAAGTCAAAGATTTTGAGCTGGCAGTTTTCGGAGATTTCTGTTCCTTTTTTTACCAAATTCAAGATGATTTTGCCAGCATTGGGTTGTGCAAAAGTTTCTTCCGTGATTTTTCTCATTTTTTTCATAATAATTGAATTTTTAATAATTAAACATAAATTTTATTTTATTGAGGAAAGTATAATACGCTTTTCGACAAATTCAAGTGTTTTTTGTCTTTTTTGGTAGATGGGAAACCCAGTATTTATAGCGGAAAGGAAACACCCTTCCATTGGTGAAAACAGTCATTTCCCAAGTAGTGATTTGGTAGAAATAGCTATTTCGTCATCATTTGAAGTCTTTTTTACTTAGTGAACAGAAATGTTTATAGACGAAGTGGGCAAGGTGGAAGTTACCGAAAAACTAACCATCAGTCCAATCGGCCTGACGTTCAAAAACGAATACATGAGCATTCACCTGGAGCGATTGATGTGTAATCACCAGCAACAAACGACTTTTGCTTCGACCCAGATTTTGGAAGTAAATCCCTATCACCCATTGATCATCAAATTGAGCAGAGCGATGGAGGATGCTACATTGATCCGAAGGCTGTGAATGTATCCCGGTTGCTGCTTTATCAGGCAAAAATCGCTAAGAAGAAGCCGATTTTTGATCCGTCGTTTTATGCAGCGAAGATCAGTGATTATATCTTAAAAAAGCTTTTAATCTGATCCAGAAAATTTTTGCTTGATTTTTGTCTAAAAAAGATATATTCTAATCAAAGATAAAAAAATTAATTAGTATATTATTAATCTGGTAAAACTTGTATTTTTTGAAAAAGAAACGCAGGAAAAGTTTTTATGAAAAATTTTCCACTTAAGATGTTTAGATAAAAGAGTCAGTCGCAATGACCGCCCGCTGCTTTTGCAGTTTTGGCTACGTGCTTTCAGGGATCAATATATAAAATCCAAACAAAATTTGTAAAAATGCGCATACTTTTCAAAAGAGAGGTTTTGCTACCATAAATTTCAAAATTATGTATAGGAATGACCGCGAAAAGAAAGGAACAGCTCAGAAAATCGGCCGTTGGGTTAAATGGGGTATCGGTAGCGTACTTACCCTGATTTTACTTATCAGCGCAATGTACTACATCTCCCCGGGATACCGGGGCGTGTTGGTTACCTTAGGAAAGGTTGATCAGCATTCGTATGTAAACGGCATAGGGTTCAAAGTTCCTTTTGTGTCAATCATGCACAAAATGGATATCCGGACCCAGAAGATGTCGCAGAAAACAGCGACTTATACATCGGACGTGCAGACAGCCGAGATCGAATATGTTTTTACCTACGATCTCGTGCCAGACAACGTCCATGTGCTGTACGAAACCGTCGGCAAGGATTATGAAGGCAAAAAGATAATCCCTGTCCTAAATGACGTTTTAAAAGACGTCATCGGGAAGTGGCAGGCGCAGGAGCTGGTATCTAACCGCGACAAAGCGCGCGTTGCCGTAATTGCCGGTTTACAGGAAAAACTGGACAACAGGTTCTTCCAGAACATCACTCTTCAGTTTATCAACATCGATTATTCCGACAAGTTTGAAGGAGCGATTGAAGATAAGGTGATTGCCGAGCAGAAAGCTCAGGAAGCAATCAACAATACGAAGAGGATTTCGGAAGAAGCCGAGCAAAAGGTGATCACGGCCAAAGCTGAAGCCGAGGCCATGGAAATCAAGGCTCAGGCTTTGCAGAAAAACAAAAGCCTGATCGAGTATGAGGCCGTGCAGAAATGGGACGGGAAACTTCCCCAGTATATGCTGGGAGAATCTACACCGTTCATTAACCTTAAATAAGACTGGAGTACAAAAAAGAAGGGGTCCGCCAAATGCTGGCCCTTTCTTTTTGTCCGTTATCAGTAACACCGGCAAAAAGAAAACGGAAGTAAAACCGGCGACGGTGTTTTTGTAACTGATAAAATGCTGACAAATGATTCGGTGTATAATGATAACCTAATTCTATGATTTGGCTCTGAAATATTGAGATAACATTGCTTACTATCTCTCAAATGCCTTAAAACCATTGTCATTACAAACTTTTCTCTCGTCATCATCTTCATTTTCAACACCTAATAATGTTTATAATGAATAATAACGCGCAATGAATATAATGTCAATTATGAGTAAATATTTTATGAAATTTGTTCCAAAATTGTCCCAAATGTCATATTTTTTAACATACTATGACATAGGATAAATTATGTAAAATCAATATATTAAAAGCCTTAAGGCAAAAGTAAAAAATCGGCTCAAATTGACACAAAAAAAAGGGTTTGAAAAATGGCTCAAACCCTTGGTTTTCTTGGTCGGGACAGGCGGATTCGAACCGTCGGCATCTTGCTCCCAAAGCAAGCGCTCTACCAGACTGAGCTATGTCCCGTTTAAACCTGATAATTTTTTCAAATAATTTTTGGTCGGGACGAGAGGATTCGAACCTCCGACTTCTTGCACCCCATGCAAGCGCTCTACCAGACTGAACTACGTCCCGTTATATCATCTGGATTTAATAATAATTACCACTTATTATAAAAGACTAAAAGCTTTTACAATACCCATTCACAGCATTCTTCTATATATCGGTCATCAGAAAATTGCAAGCAAAAACTTTCATTTCCTCACAAAACCTTCATTCAGCCACAGCAGAAACTACCCGATGCCGACAATGCATATGCTTGTGTAGCTGCTTGACAATCGGACAATTACCCACCACATTATGCCCGGCACATTGGCTACGCAATTCTTTCAAATTATTTTTTAAATCCTTAAGCGATGCAATCTGTCTGTCTATTTCCCTAATATGCCCATCAATCATCTCCCCAACCCATTCGCAGCTTTCATCCTGATGCTGCGGACAGGCCATTAATTTTTTAATCTCTGCCAAACTCAGATGATGATCTCGGCAATGCATAATAAAATTAAGCCGCCCCACATCTTCATCATCATACAAACGATAGTTTGCTGATGTCCGGAGCGGACTTTTCAACAAGCCCTGCTGCTCATAATAACGGATAGTTACCACCTTGCAGCCAGTCTTTTCGGACAATGCGCCAATCTTCATGAACATCTGAAATTCCTTTACAAAAAAATCTTGACTCTATAGCTACTATAGACATTACTTTCTGTCAACAAATATTCGTCTAGGGAGAAAAAAATGGCCTCAATACATCAAATTGCCGTTTTAATACTGTGCCTTGCCACTTTGCAGGCTCAGGCTCAAAGCTTAAGTTATGAAAAAGCGATGCCGCTGGGGTTAAAAAACAGTCCGATTGTTTCCGAACAGAAAGCCTACCGCCTGGAAAAAATCGGACCGGCCTTGGATGAAACGGCTTTGCTCAATCCAGAGCTTGAATATGAATACAATCTTGACAGCCGCGAACATGAAATCACGCTGTCTCAGCCGCTACGTCTTTCCGATATCAGCCTACAACGCTATGCATACAAAAATCTTTTAAAAGAAATTAACACTTATCAAAAAAAGCTTGATTTGCTACAGACTTATCAACAGCTGGCCACAAAATATTACAATCTCTATACCCTGCAGGAACAAAAAAAATACATTGAAGAACATCTGGATTTTTTAAATAAAGTCAGCAATACGGTACATCATTCCATTAATCACAACAATTTAAGCACCGCCGAAATTTATGCCTTTGATGCGGACATACTTTCAACCCGCACCGAACTGTCTCTGATTAAAGAAGAGCTCGAAACAAACAAAACCGATTTTGCCCAGATTTTTGGCCTGGCAAATAGTCACATATATTTGCAGCAACCACCAACAATCAAGCTTTCAGCCTCGTATGAACAGATCTTAAATACAGCACAGACCAATCCATCTTTGCAAAAAATGCTTACCTTAAAGACGCAAGAAGCCGAAAATAACGTTGCGCTTGTTCGTCAGGATCGTTACATGCCAGTTATTGTGCCCAAAGTTGTCTACAACTATGATAATATGGAAGATTCAGACAGTTGGAAACTCGGGCTTTCCCTATCTGTTCCCCTTTGGAACCGTCAAAACGGTGCTTATGGCGCGCTTAAAGCCAAAGAACATGCCGCCCGAAAAGAATTACAAGCCTTAAATGCCGTTTCTTTTCCGGAAGTAGTTAAAAAAGCTTATCAAAACCTGGCCGCACAAAGCAAAGCTCTGGAGCAATACACCCAGCATATTTTGCCCGATTACCGTCAAAGTGTGAAAAAAATGGAGGCCAGCTTTAATGCCGGCCAGTTCAACATTTTTGATGTTTGGCAGATACGAGAAAAATATTTGGCGGCACAGGAAAAATACCTTGCTTTGTTAAACAACACTTTAACCACCAAACATACTTTGGAAATACTTATCGGAACCAGATTGGAGGATATCAGATGAAACACCTTACTTACACCTTGGCAGCCGTACTTCTTGTCACCCGCCCTTTAATGGCTTATGACGGACACAACCACGGTAATACTGCTTTTGAAAACCAGCAGACGGCCACCGTCGAATTTACCTTAAGCCCACATCAGATTAAAAATCTTCAGCTCCGTTCTGCACCAGTACAAATTTATGATTTTTATCAAACAATTGAAATTCCGGTAATCCTAGACACCATGCACAATGATAAACCTCTGGTACACGGTTTTATTTACGAGGGTCAAGATATCTTAAAAGTTAAAAAAGGCCAGAATGTTACATTTATCCTTGATGCTTTTCCCAAACAATACTTCAACGGCAAAATCGTCCGCGTGGATAAAATGCTTGATCCGCAAACCAGACTTTACAGCGTTTACGCCGACTCTCAGACAGCACTGCCACAAAACAGCCAGGGTTTAAAAGGCTCCATGACAATAAAAACAACTCCGCTTGAAAAAGCCTTGGGCATCAACGCACAAGCCGTTCAGGGTGGATTCGGCACTTACTTTGTGTTTATCGATCACGGCGATCATTTTGAAAAAAGAGAAGTTTCCATCGGCCATAAAAATGGAAATATTATTGAAATCAGCGGTGTCAAAGAAGGTGAAAAAATCATCACTCGTGGTGCTTACCAACTCCGTTATGCTCAGGGAACGCCTTTTAAAGAAACAGACATTGCCCTCCACGGAGAAAATTAATGTTTAACAAAATCATCGAATTTTCATTAAAATACCGTATCCTGATTATTGCCGCATTTTTGTTTTTGCTTGGCTACGGCTGGCAGACAATCACCAAAATGGAAATCGACGTTTTCCCAGATCTAAATAAACCGTCGGTTACGCTGCTGGCCGAGGTTGGCGGACTTGCACCAGAAGAAATCGAAACGCTTGTTCTTATCCCGATAGAAAACGCTATTAATGGCGCAACTGGCGTTACCCGGCTTTATTCATCGGCCGAAATCGGTTACGGCCTAGTAAAGGCCGAATTTGACTGGAATACCGATATATACAAAGCCCGCCAGACTATTACCGAACGCATTAGCCAGATTGAAAAAGATTTGCCTGACGGCACAAGAATCGCCATGACACCGATTTCTTCCATCATGGGCGAAGTGATGCTCATCGGCTTAACCGCTACAGATAAAAATTTCGGCCCGATTGAACTACGCGACTTTGCCGAGCTTAATATCCGCAAACGCCTACTTTCAGTCCCAGGCGTTGCTTCAGTTAGTATTATCGGCGGCGATGTTAAACAATACCAGATAATCTTGGATACTATTCAAATGCCTCTTTTAGGCATCAACTTAAACGATGTGTTGGAAGCTATTGCCAATTCAGGCATTAACGGCACTGGTGGTTTTTTAAACTCTGTTCATACCGAAGAGCTCATTCGCACCATCGGTCGCCCGCAATCGGTTGAAGATTTAGAAAAAATTGTCATTGCCAAAGAAGAGCGTAAAGGCCTACCAGCCATTACTTTAAGCCAGATTGCCGAAACCAAGATTGCCCCCGATCCCAATAAACGCGGTGAAGCCGGCATAAACGGGCAAAAAGGAGTTTTAATAAGCATTGCCAAACAACCGGGCATTGATACCATCAGATTAACCAAAGCTCTTGATAAAGAGATTAACCTAATTGCCCAAACGTTGCCTCAGAACATCAAAATTGAAAAAGATCTGTTCAAACAAAGCCACTTTATACAAAACGCCATTAACAATATTTCATCTTCTCTGATTGAAGGTGCGGTTTTAGTGGCAATCGTCGTCTTCATTTTCTTGTTGAACTTCCGCGGTACCTTGATTGTTTTAACCGCTATCCCCTGCACACTGATTATGACAGCCATTGTTTTCAAAGTTTTCGGTTTTTCTATAAACACCATGACCTTGGGCGGTATAGCCATGGCTCTAGGGTCACTTGTTGACGATGCCATTGTTGACATGCAAAACATATATAAGCGCTTGAAAGAAAATAAAGCCAGAAAAACTCCACAACCAATCTTAAAAGTCGTTTATGAGGCCTCGCGTGAAGTACGCAATGCCATAATCTTTTCAACCGTTTTAATATCTCTTGTTTTTTTACCCTTATTCGCCTTACAAGGCATTGAAGGTCGTATCTTTGCACCGCTTGCCTTATCGTTTATTTTATCAATGGTCTGCTCAACCATCGTCGCTTTGACCTTAACCCCAGTGATGTCTTATTACCTGCTACCCCATGTCAAAGCTTTAGGCAACCGGAAGGATACCATGCTGGTAAGCACCTTAAAACACATTCATCATAAAATGCTGACTTTTGGTTTTAAGTTTTCCAAAGCCATTTTCATCACTTTCGGTATATTGGTCGTCAGTGGTATCTGCTTTTTGTTTTCCTTCGGACGTGAATTTTTGCCACCTTTTAACGAAGGAAGTTTTACAGTTGTTATGGCCACACCACCTGGTACAAATTTAGAGGAAGCCTCCCGTATCGGACAAATGGCGGAAGCTGCACTTTTAAGCATTCCGGAAGTAAAAAGCACTGGTCGCAAACAAGGTCGTACCGAATTGGATGAACATGCTTTAGGCGTCAATATTCACGAAATTGAAGTACGTTTAAAAGATAATTTACAGCGCTCGAAAGAAGAAATTGAGGCAGATATCCGTCAAAAACTGGATATGCCCGGCGTGTCTGTCAGCGTCGGCCAGCCAATTTCACACCGCATTGACTTTATCATTTCCGGCGTGCAGGCCGGTCTTGTCCTGAAAATTTTCGGTCACGACAACGAAAACCTAAATCAGGTAGCTGATCAAATTGTCAACGTCATGCACCAAACTCCTGGTTTAATCGATATCCGTCGCGACATGCAGGTACAAATACCCCAGTTGCATATTCTCTTTGACCGGGAAAAAGCCGCTCGCTACGGTGTACAAATAACTCCGGCCGTACAAACAATTGAAACGGCACTTTCCGGAACCACCGTTGCTCAAATGCTTGAAAATGAAAAATTATATGACATAGTCCTGCGCTTTAAAACGCAAAGTGACATAGATGACCATACCATTTCACAGATTCCTCTGGCAACCGAAGGAGGTAATATGGTTGCATTCGGCACAGTGGCAGACATCGTTCATTTAAAAGGTCAAAACGAAATCTCTCGCGAAAACACCACCCGCAGACTGATTGTGCAAGCAAACTTTGCCACTCGTAACACCACTCATGTGGTAGCTGAACTGCAGAAAAAACTCGCTACCGAAATCAAGCTGACGGCCGATACCTTTATCCAGATTGACGGCCAGTTCAAAACCCAGGCCGAAGCCTCGCGCAATATTTTATTTTTGGGGCTGATGTCATTTGTCTTAGTTTACAGCGCTTTATACATCAATTTCAAAAGCTTTAATTTGGCAACCCAGTTAATGATAAGCATCCCATTTGCCTTAATTGGCGGTGTTATCGGCGTCTTACTGACTTCCAACATTATTTCAATAGCTACCATTATCGGCATGATAGCTCTGGCCGGAATTGCCATCCGCAACGGCATTTTGCTGATAGACTTATACATCAACAAACGGCAAACTCAGACAAAAGACCTCAGTAGAGAAGAGATTATATCTCTCACACAGGAACGCTTAGAACCAGTTATCATGACAGCCTTAACCTCAATCATTGGCTTTATTCCGCTAATTGTTGGCTACAGCGAGCCAGGCAAAGAGATTCTTTATCCGGTGGCGGTCGTTGTCGCCTTTGGACTGCTAACCACCACTGTTTTAAGCCTGCTTTTCACACCGATGCTTTATGATGCTTTTCAACCATCGAAATTTGAAAATAAAGCTTGATAAATACACATACCAGGTATATGTATTTAAATACTCGCAAGAAGTATATTCAAATAAGGAGAAAATAAATGAGCAAATGCACGAACCCAAATTGTCATTGTGAAAATTGCCAATGTGGTAAAGAATGTCATTGCGGAGAAAACTGCACCTGCGATGAAAACTGCCAATACACAAAAGAAAATAAATGCAACCATGGCTGTACCTGTGCCGACAAATAATCTATTGAGGCACTTGACAGAATGAGCTTGCCTAGTGCCTGTCAGACACAAAGGAATAAAAATGGAAAACCACACCCCTAGTCATTTGGAAAATATACCGCGTTTAAACCGCATAGCTGGTCAAATTGAAGGTATCAAAAAAATGATTGAGGATGGGCGCTACTGTCCGGAAATCATCAGCCAGCTACGTGCCATCCGCTCAGCGGTGAAAGCCGTTGAATCCAGAATTCTACAAAAATACCTGCAGCATTGCGTCGCCCAGTCTTTTACCAACGATGCCGACCGTGATAAAAAAATCGAAGAATTAAAAATGCTTTTTGACCGCTTTAACGATTAAAGAATCAAAATTTAAGCATAAAACAGTTCCATTATCAATGGTACTAGATGGTATATTACAAGTCTATCATACCGCGTTGCAGGCTAAAATCATTATCACCCACATGGACAGCGTACATCACGCTATGATTATCCGCAAAGACATCAAAGAATTGGTTATTAAAAATCAACTACAAAAATAAGCGATAATTCAGAGTTTATAGAGTTTTAAAACTCAAACTATCTTCACACAAAATCAATACCATCCAAATAATGTTTTGCCGGTATCAAGCGCGCGAATGGCTTGCATATCATCAGATGTAAGCTCAAAATCAAACAGAGCTATGTTTTCTCTCATATGTTCCTTATGAGCTGATTTCGGAATAACAACCATACCGCTTTGCAACAGAAACCGCAATGCCGTTTGCGCCAGACTTTTGGCATGCTTTTGCCCAATTGCATGCAAAATCGGATGCGCAAATATTTGTTTTTTTCCAGCCGCCAGCGGACTCCAGGCTTCAAGCACGGTATTATATTCCGCTATTGTTTTTTGCAGAATTTTCTGCTGATAAAAAACATGCGCTTCAACTTGATTAACCGCAGGCACAACGCGGCATTGTCGCACCAAATCGGTATAAACCTCTGTATTAAAATTAGAAACGCCCAACGCTTGAAGTTTTCCTGCGGCATAAGCTTCTTCCATAGCCTGATACATTTCTCCAGCCTGCAGATACGGTTCATGAACAAGCATCAAATCAATATAATCCAAACCCAATTTTTCAAGTGACTGTTCAATCGCTTGGCGGGCACCGGTATAACTGTTGTTAGGCGCGCAAATTTTAGTGGTTACAAAAAACTCTGACCGGGACACGTCGCTTAAACGCAATGCATTCCCAACCGCTTGTTCATTGCCGTACATCTGCGCCGTATCAATCAGCCGATAGCCACATTTCACAGCCTGTAAGACGCAATCTATACAGGACTGTCCGCGCAAATCCCATGTACCAAAACCCAAAACCGGCATTTTAATGCCATTATTAAGTGTTACATATTGCACGCTCAGTTTTCCCCCTTAAATGTACCATAAAGGCCTGTCCATATCCTGACAACGTTTTCAATCCAGATATTCTTCTGCCCATGACAATCCAATCCGAAACATATCCTTTACCATAATAAACAACCAAACAATTTTCCAACATCCGGTACGCAATATCGCCAATCTGATAACCATCTTAAACTTTAGCCATCTTCGGCAAATCATCCACCATTATTAAAATGTTCATATTTTTATACCCTTGTCCGAAGTTACTGCGCCATTCCACACAAACAACGCAGCGACTTTCGGAGGTCTAATAAAATATTATTTCGGTATTATTTAAGATAAGTTCTAAAGAAACTTTCGATTTTATCAAATGGAATTTTATCTAAATTATCATATAAATCTACATGATTGGCATCCGGCACAATCAAAAGTTCCTTATTGTCTCCCTTAAGCTTTTTAAAAGCATCTTCACCGAAATAACGGCTATGCGCCTTTTCACCATGAATAATCAGCACCGCATTTTGAATTTCATCGCTGTAAGCCAAAATCGGCATGTTTAACAGCGACAGGGAAGAAGTTGTGTTCCAATTGCCGTTAGAATTAATGGAACGAGCATGAAAACCACGCGGCGTTTTATAATACTCCCAATAATCTTGCACAAACTGCGGTTCATCACCAGTCAGTTTTTCCGGCAATCCCGGCGCTTTAGCATAGCTGCCGTTTTTGAAGTCTTCCGTACGCTGGGCATTCAGCTGTTTTCTTAATTCCTGCCGTCCTTCGGCATCCATGACATCAAAATATCCGTTGGCTGTAACGCGGGTCATATCATACATTGTCAACACAACGGACGCTTTAATACGCGTATCTATCGCCGCCGCATTTAAACCAAAGCCGCCAAAGCCACAGATACCGACAATTCCGATTTTTTCAATATCAACTTCCGGCTGTACGCTCAAAAAATCAACCGCCGCGCTGAAATCTTCAGTATTAATATCCGGAGAGGCCACATTTCTTGGTTCACCACCGCTCTCACCGGTATAAGACGGATCAAAAGCCAATGTTATAAAACCGCGTTCAGCCAAAATCTGGGCATACAATCCCGAAGCCTGTTCTTTAACTGCGCCAAACGGACCAGAAACCACAACCGCCGCAAGCTTTTCGCCATTTTTAATATTTTTTGGTATGTAAAGATCTCCCGATAAAGTAATGCCATAACGATTTTTAAAGTTCACTTTTTTAACATTTACTTTATCGCTTTGAGCAAAAACTTTATCCCATACATTATTATCTAAATTCATATTTTCTTCTCCTAAAACGGTTGAGGTTGAAATAAATACTCCCAACAAAGCTGTGCACAACAACTTTAATGAACTTGTTTTTAATTTTTCATTCATTGCTTTTCCTTTCATCAGCGAATAAAATTAGTCCATACAACTTTTTCTGCTACCAATGCAACAATACCGGCAAGAAATAATAGGCATTTCGGTAACTTGAAAATATTTATTCAGTTGGTCAATCGTAACCGTCGTGCCGGCTCGGTGCGCAATGGTGATTACCGCACTGAGTTTTAACCTGAATATATTTTTTCCCGAATATACTTCTGCTATAAACGTTCTGTGCAGAAATAGCACAATATTGCTACTTGCAGAGGCATAATAAACGGAAGAACCAAAAATATAGCCATCAAAATCTGCTGCTTTTGCTAAAAATTAATTTACCCTATCGTTAATAAGGTTTCATAATGTTCGGAAAGAATTTTCAGTTGTTCGGCCGTGTTATGCTGCTCTTCCAAACACAAAAACTTTTTAATAACATCGGCATCAACACCGGCATCTATCAAATTTTGTTCAATACTCCTTTTTACATCCTGCATTATCCTGCAAACCCTTCTTAAATATCAACATTCATTTTCCTAAAATATATGTCAATCCGTCTTAAATAGCAAATACTTATATCCTATTTCATGATATGCTTGACAGGCATACATGGTGGTATTATTTAATTAAAAATTATAGGCTCAATTATAAAGAGGTTTTATCATGGAATTCAGACTACTGCGTTATTTTCTTGCAATTGCTAGAGAAGGAAGCATATCCGGTGCGGCCAACTCTCTCAATGTCACACAACCGACCCTTTCCCGCCAGATGAAAGATTTAGAAGAAGAACTCGGACATCGTCTTTTTATTCGCAGCAGTCATAGTATTGTATTAACCGCAGAGGGAATGAGGCTACGCAAAAGAGCGGAAGAAATAACGGAAATGGTTAATAAAACCAAAGCCGAATTTAACACACATAATGATATTATATCCGGCAATATTTATATCGGCGGTGGCGAAACTCGAGGAATGCATCTAATTGCAGATATAATTGCAGAGTTGAGGAAAGATTATCCAGATATACATTACCATTTTTACAGTGGCAATGCGGAAGATATTACAGAGCGTTTGGATAAAGGGCTACTTGATTTTGGTTTACTTATCCAGCCGACAGATATATCAAAGTACGACAGTTTTACTCTCCCGGTTAAAGATGTTTGGGGAGTAATTATACCTAAAAACTGTGAATTGGCAAAAAAAGAAAGTATAACCAAACAGGATTTGATAAATCTGCCGTTGATTTGTTCCAGACAGAGCTTGCGAAAAATGAGCGATTATAACGAATTTTCACATTGGTTTGGCAGAGATTTTACAAAATTGAATATTGTTGCAACCTATAATTTGTTATTTAATGCGGCTCTTTTAGTTGAACAAGGCGTCGGCTATGCTCTCAGTTTGGATAAACTGATTGATACAATGAATTGCAATGTTTGTTTTCGACGGCTCAACCCAACTGTAGAATCAGGCTTAGACGTTGTGTGGAAAAAATATCAGGTATTTACGCCTGCTGCTAAAGTTTTTTTTGAGGCTTTACGCCAAAAATTTAATCAAAAATAAATATTGTTAACAAATCAAATTAAAAAATTTTGAATTGAAAAATAAAAAGCTGTCCATTTAAATAAATTTTAACGCACAGTTTTTATTTTAAATTGTACAATGTTATTTTTGAGAGTCATCATGTCTGATTTCACAATTGCCGAACTGCTGCTTTTTCAATTATTCCTAATCTTTCTGAACGCCATTTTTACCAGCACTGAAACGGCTGTCATATCAATTAACCATAATAAGCTCAAAAAAATGGCAGAAGCCGGACACAAACCTGCCAAACGCCTAGCACTCTTATTAGAACAGCCTGTAAAATTTCTAACCACCATCCAAATCGGTATCACTCTGAGCGGATTTTTGGGCAGCGCTTTTGCTGCCGTTAACTTCTCTAGCTGGATTGTTAACCAGCTACTGTCTTTAGGAATAACCGTATCCACTAAAATATTGAGCATTCTGTCAATTGTTGCCATTACGCTTGTTTTATCTTACATCACACTGATTTTTGGCGAGCTACTCCCAAAACGGATTGCTGTGCAAAATGCTGAAAAAATCGGATTTGCCATGTCCGGCCCGCTACATATAATTGCCAAAATATTTGCCCCACTGGTATGGCTTTTAACGACCTCTGTCAACACTGTTTTATACTTATTACATATTAATCCGTATGAAAAAAATGAACAGATTACGGAAGAAGAAATCCGCATAATGATTGATGCCGGCAATAAAAGCGGCGCTATTGATGATATCGAAAAAAACATCATCCACAATGTTTTTGAATTTGACGATACAATAGCCGAAGAGGTTATGACCCATCGCACAAATGTCACATTTTTGAATATTGGTGATTCTCTCGAAACCTGGGATGAAATCATGATTGATTCCAAGTATTCCGTCTATCCCGTTTATGAAAATGATTCGGACAATATAGTCGCGACTCTCGCACTTAAAGATTATATCAAATATAAAAAACGTGGCAAAAAAGAAGTCCTGGAAAAAGCTCTTAAGCCTGTACAATTTATCAGCAAATCCAAACACATTGACGAGCTGTTTGCCACCATGCAGAAGAGCCGCAACCATTTTGCCGTGGTAATAGATGAATATGGCGGCGTATACGGCATCGTCACCATGAATGATTTATTGGAAGAAATCGTCGGCGAATTGGAAGATGATATAGCCGCACCCACCGACGTACCACAAATTCAAAACATCGGAAAAAATTCATGGATTATTCAGGGGGCCACTCCAATCGATAATGTTTCAGACGTGTTAGGAATAAAACTTTCCGATAATTACAGCGATACATTTGCCGGCTTTCTGCTGACGATTATGGGCGGTTTCCCAGAAGATCGAAAAAGCCGCAAATTTACATACCAAAATTTTAAAATCAGAATCAGCAAAATGAAGGGACGCCGGATTGAAGAGGCAGTTGTTCAACGTTTGCCACAGGAAAAGCCCAATTAGAAAACAAACCGTAATTTTTCTGTTAAAAGAACAAAAAAACATTTATAATTTTTTTTATCTCATATATCCTTATATACAGATGGCAAACTTTTAAGGAGTAAAAAAACATGCAAAAAAAATCTATGATAACAGCTTTGCTCATTTCCCTGCTTTTAGGAAGTTTTAACGCTACTGCGACAGAATTGGCGTTGCCACAGCCAGACATTTCCTCAAATATAATGAAAGTTATCAACGCTCGCCAATCCGGCCGTGATTATAGCGATAAAAAAATTTCCGAACAAGAATTGAGCAATATTTTATGGGCGGCATTTGGTATCAACAGCCAAGGCAAACGAACTATCCCAACAGCCCGCAATCAGCAGGATCTAAAGATTTTTGTTATTTACAACAATATTGTCTGGCTTTATGACGGCAAAAACAATGTTTTAAATGAATATGGTAAAGAAGATTTAATGCCTTACCTTGCCACGCAAAACTTTGTAAAGCAGGCGCCGGTTCATTTAATTTATGCCGGCGGTAAAAAATACGCCGAAGCTCATAGCGGTTCCGCCTACGAGAACGTTTATCTGTATGCTGCCGAAAAAGGGCTCGCCACCGTCATCAGAGGCTTGGTTAACCACGACGGTCTGCATCGGGCGCTTAACTTAAATGATGAAGAAATTGTCACTTATCATCAGACTATTGGTTATCCAGAATAGTTTATTAATGGGTCACCGTAAAAAAACTGCTCTTCTAAAAAGGAACATCGTGATAATATGCTGAGGTTGCAATGACATTGGATGAACGTTTAATAGACATAGAAACAGCTATTGCCAATCTACAAAAAACAATTGATGATTTAAATGACGTCATCATCCGCCAAGGTAAAGAAATTGCCCTGCTGGCAAAAGAAAATAAATTTCTAGCCGGTATAATTAAAGATGAAAACGTTAAATCCTTAAATGAGGAAACACCGCCACCGCATTATTGATTAAGGATAAAAATATGGTTGCTACAATTTGTGTTCATAATGCTACCGTTTTAAATGGCTTTTCCACGATGAAAAACTGTGCAGTATTGATTAAACAGCAAAAAATCATTGACGTTTTCAATGAAGAACGCTTCTCCCAAAAAAATTTCAAAGCCGATACGATTTTTATTGACGCAAAAGGCGCTTATGTCTCTCCAGGCTTTATAGACAGCCACATTCACGGCATCGGCGGCTATGGCACCGATGACTGTGAAGCGGATTCTATCCTACATATGTCGGAAATTTTAACCTCTTACGGCGTTACTTCTTTCATTCCAACGCTGTATGCCGCCCCGAGACAAGAGCTTATCCGTGGCATAAAAGCGATTATCAAAGCTATGGGACATGAAAAGGGGGCAAAAATTTTAGGTATACATTTGGAAGGACCTTTTATTTCACCAGAACGTCTAGGGGTTCAGTCAGCGGAATCTCTTAGTCCGGTAGATTTGGATTTAATGGAAGATTTGTGGGAAGCCTCGGCTGGACGCATTGTCAACATAACAGTTGCGCCTGAGCTCAAAAATATGCGCGAACTTGCTTTATACTGCATCTCAAAAGGTATTGTCCTTCAAGCCGGACATACAAACGCCACTTATGCCCAAATGGTTGAAGGCATGCAGGTGCGTATTTTACATGTAACACATTTGTTTAACGCCATGAGCCGTATGCATCATCGGGATCCTGGAACTGTCGGCGCCGTATTCATCCATCCAGAATTATCCTGTGAAGTGATTGCTGACGGCATTCATATTAATCCAGATATTATTAAATTTTTGCTGACTTGCAAATCATTGGATAAAATTGTTCTGGTAACCGATTCCTTGAAGCCGACCAAACAAAAGAAAAAACCATTTATAGCTAACGGCGAAGAAGTTTACTTGGATAAATGTTTTTATCGCAAATCCGATAACGTAATTGCGGGTTCAGCTCTGACCATGATTGACAGCATCCGCAACATCGTTTCCTATGGCTTTACTGTTGAACAGGCCGTACATATGGCGGCAACCAACCCGGCTCGGATTATGCGTCAGGAACATTTAGGGCTTATCGCTCCGGGTTATGATGCGGATTTGGTCATTTTTAACAAAAACTTAAATATTTTATATACAATGATTAAAGGAAACATCTACCATAAAGGAAAAAAATATGCGTGTAATTATCAAACCAGATTATGATGCCGTTTCACAATGGGCCGCCAATTATCTCATTTATCGTATCAATAAATTCAAGCCAAGTGCAACACGACCGTTTGTTTTAGGTTTACCAACTGGTGCCACACCGCTCGGTTTTTATCGTGCACTCATTGATTTTTACAAAAAACGTAAAGTATCATTTGAAAACGTTGTCACCTTCAATATGGACGAATACATCGGCCTAAAACCTGAAGACAAACAGAGCTACCGCTACTTCATGGAAGAAAATTTCTTCAAGCATGTCAACTTAAAACCTCAAAACATCCATATGCTTAACGGCATGACCAAAGATTATGAAAAAGAGTGTAATGACTACGAAAAGGCTATTCGCCAGGCCGGCGGGATTCATCTGTTTATCGGCGGCATCGGCACAGACGGGCATATTGCCTTTAATGAACCATTTTCATCGCTGTCTTCCCGAACCAGGGTCAAAACTCTGGCCGAAAGCAGCATTAAAGCCAATTCCCGATTCTTCGACGGAGACTTATCCCGCGTGCCAACCACTGTTTTAACAGTCGGCGTCGCCACAGTTATGGATGCAGCCGAAGTTATGATTTTAGCTACCGGTGAAAACAAAGCAACGGCTCTGAAACATGGTATTGAAGGCGGGATTAATCATGTCTGGACAATATCCGCGCTACAAACGCATCCACACAGTATTATTGTCTGCGATAAACCAGCCACCAAAGAATTATCCGAACAAACCATTAATTATTTTATGAATATTGAAAAAAACAATTTCTAAAAACTAAAAAGCTCCTTTATAGGAGCTTTTTTATATCGAATTCTTCTGGCTTAAAAATAATTTATATTGAATTTTTCTGGCTCAAGAATAATAAAATTCGTTCTAGAACTTCTTCGGGCGGTAAACGAAAATCAACAAAAAACGGATTATGTTCTCCCACAGAACATTTTTCTTGCCGAGCATCATAAAGACAGAACGGCGTTTCAAAATTTTGCCCGTACAAAGCAGAATCATCAATATGAAAATTTATGCCATTTTCTCGGCAATATTTAGCTTTAGCTTCATTCCATAACGCCTCTTTAACCTGAAAAGAGCCATCTGGCAAATAGGTAACCATATTCTTACGTTCAAAATAATCCAGCATAGACCATATAACTGAATAGACAATCTCATGCTGCTGAAGATATTCTTTAATATCTCCTTCCGTACCACCGCTTAAAATATATATTTCACAACCTTTCTCCAGCGCTCGTTTATTAAATTTTTTAAAAAAAACCGGATTAGCAGTAATAACCCCGTGATAATCCACGCCAATTTTAACCTGATGTGTCATTATCCTCCTCAGATGCTAATGAAAATAAATCTTTAACAGAATTAGGGCTGAAAACCGAAAGCGGATTAATACTGATTTTCGGATCTTGCAAACTTCCTTCAATACTGTAATTAGTGGCAAAAACCGTACCGTCTTTCCCCGCAAGAACAGAACCGACCAACGGTATTCTCCCTATTAAAGAGTTAAGGCTGTATGCCGGCGAAATAATGCCTTTAACATCTATTTTTTTGTCAACAAGACGATAAAAACCGTTGCCAGTAAAACCGATAACATTACCAAACATTTTCGCCTCTTTGATGTAAAGCGTCTTATTTTTATATTCAAACGGTGCATCAAAATGTGAAAACGACAATCCCTCGCCACGCAGTAAATCCAACATGCCACTAAATGATGCAACTGTTAAAAGCTTAGCCAAAAGCGGCGTGTTTTGTATACTGAAATCACGGATCTGGGTATGACCGACAAACTGTTTGTTGCGATCTCGCTTGGCTTCAATTTTTAAGATACCGCCACTCATATTATCATACAGACGCAAAACCCTTAAGGTACTGCCGGCATTATTGCTGTCTATGGAAAGCAGATACTCGCCATTTGGACGCGGAACATAATCAAGCTTTAGCCTAATCGATTTATCCGTGCCATAGTTGCCTACCATATGCGCTTCTTCCATACCGACGCCATTTTTCAAAACAGCACTGCCAGCAAAATTTTTAATCGGAGTTTTCGGGTTTGTCCACAAACTTTTTACGGCAATAAATATTTCGGCATTCGGCACATCACTCCAATCATCGTCACCACCACCAATTGTCGAATTTTTTGTTTTTTCGGATTTGGTAAATAATTCCGTTAAATCATAACTATTGCCGCTGATATTAATTTTTATGTTTTTCATTCCCTCATCAATAAATTCAATTTTAGCTTTAGCTGAAGTTTTAGGTCCATTAATGTCTGTAATATCCACGGTTTTAACTTCCCCTTTGGCCGTAATTTCGATCTTGCCTTGCAAATTAAAATCCGATTTGGTTAACGAAAAAGACGGAATATTAATCAGTTTACCATTTTCAAACTCTAATTTAGCTTTAATTTTTCCCCATTCTCCGCGATCTTTTTTAAATCCTAAAAAACTGTAATCAATGGCGGCGTGGGTTAAATCGGCATCAATATCCAGCTGTACTTTATTATTATTAAAAATCGTCAGATCGGCCGTAACATCGGTATATCCCTCAATATAAGGCGCATCCAAAATCGCCGTATCTATTCCAAGCTTTTTCTTAACCACTTCATCAATCTTAAGTATAAACTTGCCCTTACTTTTATAGACAGGATTATCAAAGGTTTCATTAATCACAATATTAACAGGGATACCATCAAATTCGGCATCACCTAAAACAATAAATCCCTGGCTATTAACTTCAACAGCCATATTTGCCGCGGTAAGCGCCTTGCCATCGGTAATATCTGGCATTTCAACCCGGCTTAAATCGGCCTTAACCTGAACATTTACATCCTCTGGTTTTAAATCTTCATATAATTCAAAATTTAATCCTAGTACTATCTCAACTTCACCCAATATCGCCTCTGGTTTAATGCCCATTTCCTGGGCAAAATTCAACGGCGGATGATCAATAAATTTCAATGCATCCGTGATGCTTGAATTTCCTTTAATGTTAATATCAATAAAATTATGATATTTATCCAGATCATACAGCCGAACATTGCCTCCGGTAATGACAACACCTTCGGAAACGCCTTTATCAACTTTAATATCGATATCAGAAGAAGAAAAGAAAGCCGTGCCATACACATTATTAACCGCTGGCATTCCCTCCAGATAGGAAATATTGCCGTCAACCACTTCAGCCTGCCCTTCAAGTTTTGACAAATACAAACTTTTAAGTTCATTGCTATAGCTGAAAACAAACTCAAACTGGCCATCTTCGGCATAACCTCCATAAAGATTTTCTTTACACCAGACCCAAGCTGGTTCTGCCAGATAGCGCGGCCAGAATTTAGACAGATCATCCAAACTGAAACGTTTGATATCAGCACTGAAAACAATTTTTAAATCTTCCAATGAACTCTCAAAGAAATACTTTTTATATCCAGAAACATCAAGCCCCAAACGAGTTTGCTGGCCGCCAACTTCAAAACCGGCGTCTTCAATGGTAATAGAATTCAGATCGCCGGAAATTGTGCCTTCCAGAACAAAAGCATCAATAGCGTAGTTAAATTCCCTGTCTTCATCAAAAATAACCTTCCCAGCATCGCCAGTAATGTTAAAAATAATGTGTTCAACGGCAGAATCCAACCCCTCAGCCAAATTATCCTTATGTGCCAAAATTTCGCTGAAATCAATCAAAGCGCTAAAGTTTCCCTCTACCGGCACTTCAATCTTGGGATATTCCGTTCCCCAATTGCTGATAATATCCGACAAAACCAAATCAGAAAAATCAAATTTAACCGCAAGCTTATTAGTGCCCGGACGATATTTGCCACCAACTTTAATCGTCGCCATCCGATCCTGCACATCAAGCAAACCGCCGACGGCAATCTCCAAATTTGTTAAATTACGTTCAAAATGGAAATTAACGCTTTGAAAACGCCATTTTCGTCCTAAATCAACTTCATGAAACTCCACTTCAGCATCATTAAGCGTTATTTCATTAATAAAACTTTCTGGATAAATATCATCTTTCGAATTAAACCTTTCCAGAAAACCCTCAAACCATTCAAAATAAAACTGCAGTTTCTTCTTATTGGCTTCATTAACTTTATCTTTTTCGACCCCATAAGTCGTAAAAACCGCGACTTCAGGATTTTCAAAAGTAACACTGCTAGGTGCCACAATTCCCTTAAGCAAGGCCCGGATACTGAAAGAAAGGGAAAGTTTCGGCGTACGTACGGAAAACTCATTGTTATTTTGGCGAAAAACCACATTATTGGCAATAATTTTAACTGGCTGGATAGATCGCACCAACTCTAAATTAACTTCGCCGACATCAACATAGAATGCTGATTCTTCAGAATTTAAAGCCTGCATAATATACGGTTTTAAAAACGGGACAGAAAGCGGCCCTTGATATAAAATCCATAAAAAATACAGCAACGAAAGCAGCAAAACTACCCCAAAGTAATCTGCCACCTTACGCATATAATATATTTTTCCAGAAATTTTCTTCATAAAAGCTGTAACCACTCCAAAATATCACGATAATTTCTAAGATTAAACAACGTATCGTGCGTCGCCCCCTGATAAACTTTCAACATCTTCGGTTCCGCTGCCAATTCATAAAGCCTCTTAGCCTGAGCCGGCGGAATAAGCCCATCACTTTCAGTCGTCATTATCAGAATACGAGTTTTAACCTCGCTAATCAGATTAACATTATTATATGTATCCCATACTAACAAATCAAGCGGCACCGACAGAATTCCCCCAAAAGTCACATGAAATTTGGCCGTATCCAGCAAACTGGTGAACGGTACCTCCAAAATAAGCGCGTCAAATTCGCCACCATGTTGCATATTAACCGTAGCATAAAGTGCTGTATAACTTCCTAAAGACATACCGTAAACAACAATATTTTTATTAGAAAAGCCTATAGAATTAAGGTATTTAACCGCATTAACGGCATCTTCTTCCAAATATTTTTGCCGAATTTTCTTTCCTTGTCCGCCAAATCCCCGGTATTCCGGAATAAAAACCGAATATCCAGTCTCTATAAAAGGAACCGTTTTATGGTAATAATGTTCAAGATTATATGAGTTACCATGTAAAAACAAAATTATTTTGCCGTTACTTTCCGTACTTTTATTCAGATAAAGCCAACCTTTGACATTTAAGCCACCGTAATCATGATACACAATTTCTTTGGCGGCAAAACCATCAGCATTCGCTTTGGCAATATTTCCCGGATATGAATACGGATGGTAAAAATATATTTCTGGAAAAAAATAAACGGAAACGCATAAAAGCAAATATCCAGCGACAATCCCCAAACCTATTTTTTTAGCAGTTTCCTTCATTGCCAACCTTTCCAGCAAGTGCTGCCGCTAAAAACATATCAATTTCACCATCCAAAACCGCTTTATAATCCGAAGTTTCAACTCCCGTGCGCAAATCTTTAACCATTTTATAAGGCTGCAAAACGTATGAACGTATCTGATAACCCCAGCCGTTATCACCTTGGCTCTCCCATTGCGCCGAAACCGCATCAGAACGTTTTTGCATTTCCCGTTCATATAAACGCGCTTTAAGCATTTTCCAAGCATTCTCCCGATTCTGAAATTGCGAACGCTGGCTTTGGCTCTGTACCACAATGCCTGTCGGCATATGCGTAATCCTTACTGCAGAATCTGTTTTATTAATATGCTGTCCACCCGCACCGGATGAACGATAAGTGTCAATCCTGCAATCAGTTTCATTAATTTCGATTTCAATCGTATCGTCAATTACCGGATAAACCCCAACTGCGGCAAAACTGGTATGACGACGCCCTGCGCTGTCAAACGGTGAAATTCTGACCAAGCGGTGAACGCCAGCCTCTGATTTCAACCAGCCATACGCATTATGACCAGAAATTTTTAACGTAACAGACTTTATACCAGCCACTTCCCCTTCGGTTTCTTCCTGATATTCCACCTTATAGTCATGCTTTTCCGCCCAGCGCACATACATTCTCAAGAGCATCTCCCCCCAATCTTGCGCTTCTGTACCGCCACTACCGGCATGAATTTCCAGATAAGCATCATTTGCGTCAGCTTCACCAGAAAGCAGTGCTTCCAATTCTCCGTGGTGCGCCTGTGCCTGCAAAGCTTCCAATCCAGACATAATTTCAGCTTGAAACTCTTTGTCATCTTCTGACAATTCCGCCATTTCTACATAATCGGCAAGACTTTTTTCCATTTCTCGGTAACGGCCAACGCCATCTTCCAGAAAAGTTTTCTCACTCATCAGTTTTTGTGCTTTGGCCGCATCATTCCATAAATTCGGATCCGCACTTAGAGCGTTTAATTCCTCCAAACGCAAAACGGCATTATCATAGTCAAAGAGACCTCCTCAGCAGTGCCAACGACTGCCTAATCTGCATGATAATATTTTCAAATTCTGCTTTCATTTTCCGCCTCTAATGCAAAAAACACCTAATATTCGCCACCAACTTGAAGCATACTGTCATTATTATCCAACACCACCGCATCTTCACCTTCGCCGCCGATAACTCTTTGCCTGTCGGAATCAAAGCTATAATCAGGCTTTAAAGCTTCGACAATAACGGTATCGTCGCCTGGCTGCGATAATTTTCCGGTTTTAGGATTAATCCGTACCAGTTTTATGCCTTGTGGTATACGGAAATTAGTATCAGGAACATCTTGAAGAGCCTCTTTCATAAAATCATAGAAAATCGGCAAAGCCGCCGACGCGCCGGTCTCATAGCGACCAAGCGTTTCTGGTTCATCATATCCGACATAAATCCCGGTCACCAAATCAGACGAAAAGCCGATAAACCATGCATCTTTTGTATCATTGCTGGTACCGGTTTTACCGCCCAAATGCCGTTTTAAGCTACGTAGCCGCGCGCCAGTTCCACGCAAAACGACCCCTTCCAAAATTGAAGTCATTTGATAAGCCGTCAGCGGATCAATAATTTGTTCGCGCATATCCGGCCAATGTGGCGGATTCTGCCCTTCCCATTTATCAACATTACAATCCTGACAATCATAATTATCCTGTTTAAAAATCGTCTTTCCCGTTCGATCCTGAATTCTTTCAATCAGATATGGGGTTACTTTTTTCCCACCGTTGACGATAATACCATAAGCGCTAGTCATATCAATTACTCTGGCGGAAGCAGCTCCCAGCGAAGAAGAAAGATATTGCGGCAAATGGTCATTAATACCGACCCGTTTAGCCATATCTGCAACTTTATCCATGCCGACATCCTGCGCCAAACGCACAGTCATAAGATTTTTTGATTGTTCAACTCCTTGACGCAGCGTCATCAATCCATAAAACTTTTTTGAATAATTGACCGGTTTCCATTTAGGTTGTCCCACTCCCTGATCTAAAACAAAAGGCGCGTCCAAGATTAAGTCATTCGGCGAATAACCTATTTCGAGCGCAGCCAAATATACAAACGGTTTAAAAGCTGAACCAGTCTGCCTGTATGCCTGAGTTGCCCGGTTAAACTGCGACTTTGCAAATGAAAAACCGCCAACAAGTGCCAAAACTTTTCCGGTATGCGGATCAATCACCGCCATGCCACCTTCAACTTCCGGCACCTGGCGCAGGTGATAGGCGTCCTCGTTGTTTTGCAGCTTCTCAACATAAATTACATCGCCGGCTTGTAAAACTTTTTCAACTGATTTGGGTTCTTCTCCGACAAATTTATTTTTTAATGCCGGTTTCGCCCATTTCAGATTTTCAAGATAAATATATCCCCTACTTTCCTCGACAGTCTCAATTTCTGCCTTGCCTTTTTCTACTTTTAATACGACGGCTTTTTTCCATGTCGGCTCGGCACCCTTGGTTAATTTTGCATCTTTTAAAGCCTGGCGATAATTTTCATCAAGCACAATGTTTACTTCCGCCCCGCGCCAGCCGTGACGAATATCATAATCCAAAAGCCCCTTACGAAACGCCTTCGTGGCAATGGATTGTATTTTGGGATTAATTGTTGTCCGAACAATCAGACCACCTTCATACAAAGCATCTTCCCCAAGATTATGAACTATAGTCCGTCGCACTTCTTCGCTGTAATATTCGGCATCTTTCAGAAACCCTGTTTTTCTTTTAACGGTAACCAGTGGCTTAGCTTTGGCCCTTTCAGCCTCTTCCTGCGTCACATAACCATCTTCCGTCATCCGTCCGATAACCCAGTTGCGCCTTGCAACAGCTGCATCATATCGGCGCTCGGGATGATAATTATTCGGCCCCTTAGGTAAAGCTGCCAGATAGGCAATTTCTTCCAGTTCAAGCTCGTCAAGCGCTTTATCAAAATAGTTCAGTGCCGCCGCCGCCACCCCGTAAGAACGATTGCCGAGATAAATCTCATTTAAATAAAGTTCCAAAATATGGTCTTTGCTAAAAGCATTATTCATACGATTCGCCAAAATAGCTTCCTTAATTTTCCGAACATAGGAAACCTCCGAGCTTAACAAAAAGTTTTTGGCTACTTGTTGAGTAATGGTGGATGCACCGCTTGGACGGCGGCCGCTGCCAAGATTTTTAATATTGTTAATAACCGCCCGCGCAATACCGATATAATCAATGCCACCATGTTGGTAAAAATGTTTATCCTCGGCGGAAATAAAAGCCTGTTTGACACGCTCGGGAATTTTATCAACTGGAACAAACAAACGCTTTTCAGCAGCATACTCCATCAACAGCTGGCCATCTCCGGCAAACAGGCGCGTCGTAACGGCCGGCTCATATTTGGCCAATTGGCGGTAATCCGGCAGATCTTTACTCAATATGCCAAAAATAAGCATAAGCGCAATTAACCCCAGAATTGCAAAAAACATTCCGGCACTTACCAATGTAGAAAAAAATTTAAACATGCATTAACCTGTTATTTCAAACTTTGATATTTCCGCCACTTTAGTACATTTAATTTAAATTGCAAAAGAAAATTTTAAAATATCAAAATCTTATCCTGCATCGGAAAATAAAAGTCTTAATACAATGCCGCAATTTCCGGATCATTAAAATAGTTGTCAATGGCTTTAGAGGCTGAATCCGCAAGTTTTTTGCGATAACTGCTCTGTTTTAATAGTTTCTCCTCATTACGGTTGGAAAGATAACCCATCTCCAGCAAAACGGATGGAATATCTGGCGCCTTCAGGACCGCAAAACCGGCAAAACGGTGTGTGTTATTAACCAGTTTAACCGTTTTGCTCATTTCATTGACCATATAAGTGGCAAATTTCGACGACTTATTACGGCTGTCCGTTTGTGAAAGCGAAATCAAAATATCATTAATTTCCTTTGAATTTTCTGAAAAATCCACACCGCCGATAATATCAACTTTATTTTCCCGTTCGGCCAATGCTTCCGCCTCCTTGTCCGAGGCTTTTTCGGAAAGCGTATAAACAGACAGGCCTGTGGCATTCCGGTTCAAAGCACTGTCAGCATGGATAGACATAAACAAATCCGCTTTATGACGCTGGGCAATCTTTACCCGCTGGCGAAGCGGAATAAAAACATCGGTGCTACGCGTCAAATAAACTGTATAACCTTTTTTCTCCAGAATTGACTTTAATTCCTTGCCCATAGCCAACGTAATGTTTTTTTCATAAGTTTTGCCGTAAACGCCTATAGCGCCCGGATCTTTTCCGCCATGCCCGGGATCCAAGACAATAACTTTCTTGCGCGCTTTTCGTGGCCTGTCTTCATTATTAAAAAACCAACTTTTACCCTCATTTGCCACCGTTTTAACATCTTGGTTGTTTTGACTTGAAAAAGCATGTTTAGAACCAACCTTGGCGTTAAAATCCCGTTCCGAACATAAGGAAACATCAATTACAAACCGCCATTTCATATTGCTTTGCGGTTTTAAGATAAAAGCCTTTTTAATAAACACCGGTTTTAAGAGATCAAACACGACGCGCTTATTATTGCCATCAAGCTTGCCTACTCTGGTCTGGGAAATGATATTGTTTTTATCGCTCTGCAAAGTGTTTTTAATGTCCATATCATAGACATCTACCACCAAACGCTTAGGCTCTGTCAACAAAAAAGCTTTATAATCAAAAGCCTCGTCAGCTTCGAACACGATTCGCACACTACCGACCTGCTGTCCGATTCGCATATTGGTAATATTGCCAGCTACAGCACTTCCGGCCAGCATAAACACACAAAAAAACGTCCAGACAGCCAACCAGTGGCGCCAAAACATCTGTTTTAATCCTAATATACAACCTATCATCATTTCTCCATAAAATCTTAAGAAATTGTAACGCAGACTTATTACCAATCTGTTAAAAAACCGCTACCAGATAAAATTTAGTATTGTAATTTAAAACAAATCCTATATTGTAGGAAACAGATCAGATTTTTTATGCACTGATATAAGAGGATACCGTTACAGATTTTTAATTGTTTTATTTTCTTTTATGTGAGGTGCCGCCATTTTTTCATAACGAAATAATGTGCCCTGATCAAAAGCATAGTGCAGGATATTACCGCTTTTAAAAACGCAGCCGAGAACCAAGAATTAAGATTTTTAAAAGCAAACATGAAAAACAGCCAGCGCTGCAATTTGCTGCGTATGATATCGTAAGGGATATTCCCTGAATATCGTTGTTTGTTATGACTTTTAATATCCAGCATAAATAAAATAGAATTATATTTATAGGAAAAAGTTATGACAAAAAGAATGTTGATTGACGACACCCAACCAGAAGAAACCAGAGTCGTCATTGTTGATGGAAACAAAGTTGAAGACGTTGAAATAGAATCAAGCTCGCACAAACAAATCAAAGGAAACATATACACTGCGAAAGTCATCAGAGTCGAACCTTCGTTGCAGGCCGCTTTTGTTGATTACGGCGGAAACAAACACGGCTTTCTGCCCTTCGGAGAAATCCACCCAGATTATTATCATGTCAGTCCGGAACTTCTGGAAACCGTTAATCGTGAAGCTGATGAAATCATTGAACGTAAAAAGCAATATCTAAAAGAACGCGAGGAGCAACGCGAACACATCCGCGCCGAAAAACAAGCTTTGTATGAAGCCCGCAAACGTGAAGAAGAAATTCGAAAATCAGCCGAAGAAGAAGCTACTGCCGAAAATACAGAAACCAAAGAGGAAAACGCCACCGCAGATGCGAAACAACCGCAGGCAAAACTCAAACGTAAATACACCCGCCGCAAAACCACCAAAAAAGAAGCGGTAGAAACAGCATCCGAAAATGAGGCTCCAATTCCATCTCTGTCGGAAGAAAAAAAAGAGCACCTAACTGAAAAAGTCAAAACGCTGGCTGAAAACAACAGTATCCGAGATCCCTCCGTTACGGAAGTCAATGATGCTCCAGAGGAAAAAGAGGACAATGAAGCCGATTCCGTAGTTGAAGACAATGATGATAACGACATGGAAACAGAAGCCGATAATGATGATGAAAATGATTTTGAAGTCCAGCGCAAACTCTTGCGTGCCCGCAAACTGTACCACTACAGCACCATTCAGGATGTAATTCGGGAAGGCCAGACGCTTCTTATTCAAATTGTCAAAGAAGAACGCGGCAACAAAGGCGCCGCCTGTACAACTTATTTATCTTTAGCTGGCAGATATTGCGTTTTAATGCCCAACCGTATTAAAAGCGGTGGAGTTTCCCGTAAAATTACCAATAGCGTGGATAGAAAACGCTTAAAAGATATTATGAAAGAACTTCCTTTAACTGATGAAATGTCAATGATTATCCGGACCGCTGGCGAAGATAAAACTAAGGTTGATATTGTCCGCGATTATAATTATCTGATTCGCGCCTGGAATCATATTCGTTTAGATGCTTTAAAAAATAAGGTTCCTTCCATGATTTACGAAGAAGGTAACTTGATCAAACGCGCTCTGCGCGATATGTATACCAAGGATGTTTCAGAAGTCATCGTCGATGGCAATGAAGCTTATAAAGTCGCTAGAGATTTTGTTAAAATTCTGTCTCCGCATAATTTAAAGAAAATCAAATACCGGAAAGCTAATGAAATGCCCCTGTTTCAACGTTTCCAGATCGAATCTCAGCTTGACAAGCTGCACAGTCCCGTTGTCCAGCTTGAATCGGGTGGTTATTTGGTCATCAACCCAACGGAAGCTCTGGTCGCCATTGATGTGAATTCCGGACGCGCCACTAAAGAAAAAGATATTGAAGAAACCGCTTTAAAAACCAATTTGGAAGCCGCTGATGAAATTGCTAAACAGTTAAAAATGCGTAATCTGGCCGGTTTGATTGTAATTGATTTTATTGATATGGATGAACCCAAAAACAATCAAGCAGTAGAAAAACGCATGAAAGATGCACTGAAAAACGACCGAGCCCGTATCCAGATCGCCAAAATGAGCTGTTTTGGACTATTGGAAATTTCCCGCCAGCGGATGCATTCATCTTTTATTGAAAGCAATTATCAACCCTGTCCTTTCTGTCAGGGACAAGGTGTTATTCGTACGACGGAATCTTGTGCAACATTTATCTTGCGCGCTATAGAAGAAGAAGGAACCAAAAACCGTTCTTCTAGAGTAAATGTGTATGTTCCTCAAGAAACGGCAATTTACCTGTTAAATCAAAAACGTAAACATTTATGCGAATTGGAAGGGCGTTATAAAATGTCAATCGTTATTTCTGCCGATGACAGCATCAAAAACATTTCCGATTTCCGCATTGAAAGAATAAGACAAACCAAAACAGCAGAAAATGAAGAGGATAATTCTCCGACAACAACTTACGCCGAGGCGGTTGATGACATTTCTGATGAAAACGGTATTGATAATGTCGCCAATGGTGAAAAAGAAAATGATACCCGCCAAAATAATCGTCGTTTTCGCGGCCGTCGTTCTTATTATGATCGTCGACGCGGAAGAAATAATCGTCGAGAAGAGTCCTATAGCAATGTAAAAGAATTTTCAACACTGGACAACCGTGAAAACAGTGCGGCATCCTCAAAAACTTCTATACAGGAAAATAAAAAAGAAGGAAAAATAGCGTGGTGGAGAAAGTTAATCGGCTAAATCTAACATCCAAAACCAAGCGGCAAAAGAGTACATATTTTTTGTCGTTTATGGTTTGTTGTTTAATGCTGTTATGGCTCCCATGCCAAAATGCTTTTTCCTTGTCGCTTATTTCCGACGACGAAACAGAAACTTTGCTGCAAAATATTATCCGCCCCATTTTTAATGCCGCCGATATTCCTTTCAGCCAGCATAAAGTACTAATTTTAAATGACAATTCCCTTAATGCCTTTGTCAGTGACGGAAATTATCTGTTCATTCATACTGGAACGCTTATAAATGCCGATAATGTCAATGAGCTAAGTGGCATTATCGCTCATGAAGCTGGACATATTTCTGGCGGACATATTGTCCGACAAAAACTTCGGCTTAATCAACTTCAGACTTTGGCCGTCGCTTCCTTAATTGCAGCCGGCGCCACTGCCGCTGCTTCCGGTAGCGGCGATGCCGCATTAGCCGTTGTATTGGGTTCACAAAGCTCGCTGATTAACAGTATGACAGCTTATCAAATGCAGGAAGAGCGCAGCGCTGACGAAAGCGCGATAAAATATCTTAAAAAAATCGGACAATCACCGCTCGGACTTAAAACTTTTATGAAAAAAATAAGCCGCTTAAACCGCTTAAACGGTTATGAAGAAATTCCTTATTTCCGTACCCACCCTATGAACAGCGAGCGAGTTGCCTTTTTTAATCAAGCGTTGGATAACTCTTCTGGCAAAACAACTTCTTTTTATGATAACGAATTCCAAATTGTCAAAGCCAAACTTTCTGCTTTCCTGCTTCCTATTGAACAAGGATGGAAAAAATATCCAGAAACGGATCTTTCTTTAGCCGGACGTTATGCCCATGCTATTTTGCATTATCGTAATAACAATTTAGCACAGGCTCTAAAAATTTTAGATTCTCTTAGCGCCTCCCAACCAGACAATCCTTATTTCCACGAACTTAAAGGACAATTTTTGTTTGAAAGCGGTAAAGTCAGTGAAGCTTTAAAAGCTTACCAAAAAGCGCTACAGTTGCATCCAGATTCGCCAAACATCATGCTGGGCTGGGCACAAGCTGCTATGGAAACGCCTCACAGCCAAAGCCAACTTAAGAAAATTATTTCAACTTTAAACCAGATACAAATAAAAAGGCCAAGCTCAACAACCTGGCTCCTGCTCTCTCGAGCTTATGAAGAAGATAAAAGACCAGCAGAAATGTTTTATGCCACCGCACAATATAACATCAGCCTCCGCAATTTTGACACCGCCAGACGACAGATAGAAGCTGCGGAAGAGGCTGATCCTTCTCCAGAATTAAAATTAAGGATTAAAGATTTAAAAATAAAACTGAATCAAGCTGACTAACCCTCTAAAATTCATTATTTCCCCAAAATTTATCAATCTACCCCGTCAGATATTCAGCAAAATAATCCTCATTATCGGCAAGATCCTACAAATTGTTTTTATGCCAGCTTAATATTTTCTCATCACGGATTTTGACTAGAACCATTGTGAAAGGAGCATACAAAGTCATAAGCTTCCAACCTGAACTTAATATAATCAATTACAAAAAACTGTATATGCCGGCATATTAATCATTACAAAGTTCTTCAGTCAAAGTAATCGTTTGCGGACATTCAAAACACTGTATACCATTGTAAAAAAATAGATAATCAATTTATTGTAATTTTTTTCATCTGCCACAAAATATTCCCGCAGTGGCTGACTCTCGCTAAAACTTTCATCAAAAACCGTCTGCGCCTGCACATTAAAAATCATCAGACAGACCAAAACGCCTGCCCAAAAAATTTTATCCATATCCGCTCTCCGCTAAAAAATTAAAGCGGAGAACAAACAGACTTTAACCACTCTTTTTCATTAGTATCTAAATATGGAGCTAAACAGTCAAATACTTCCTGATGATAGCTGTTTAACCAGTCCTGTTCATCGCTATCCAGTAGATATTTATCAATCAAACGCTTATCAATAGGTATTAAGGTTAGGTTTTTAAATTTTAAGAAAGGTTCTTTTTCCGCTGGCAACGCATAAACCATATTTTCAATCCGGACGCCAAAAGCGCCTTCCTGATAATATCCTGGTTCATTGGAGGTAACATAATTTTTCTGAATCGACGACGATTGAACGGAACTAATAGCGAAAGAACCTTCGTGCACATTGGAAAAATGCCCAACGCCATGCCCTGTGCCATGAGCATAATCCAACCCCTGAGCCCATAACCGGCTACGGGCAACAGCATCAAGGGCATAACCCGGCGTTCCTTCAGGGAAAAGAGCAAAAGCCAAGGCCATATGCGCTTTCAACACATAAGTAAAAGCCTTCTTTATTTCATCGGAAACATTTCCTAAGGCAATCGTACGCGTAACATCCGTTGTTCCGTCATAATATTGCGCCCCGCTGTCAATCAGCAAAACTCTTCCCTCTTCAAGCGTTGCGCTTTGTGCCACAGAAGGCTGGTAATGAACAATCGCAGCATTAGCCCCGACAGCGGCAATCGTAGCAAAACTATCTGAAAAAAACAATGCTTGGTGGCGACGGAATTCTCCTAGCTTCTGCACAACATCCCATTCCGTCATACCTTGCCAATTATTCTCCAGCCAGCATAAAAACTTAACTACGGCAACCCCATCGCGGATATGGGCATTTTTAAAACCTTCAAGTTCCACGTCATTTTTAGCTAGCTTCATATTTACGACCAGATGACAGATATCTTCACTTAATTTAACGTTTTCCGGTATCATTGCCAGAACTTTTTGTGGCATAGTAGCTATATCAACCCCAACAGTACTGCCGTGATACCTTTTTAAATCTTCAAATAAAGCTGCCAACGGTTTAATCCCCGAATAAGAACAGTAATCCGCATAAACCGTTGCCTGCCCGGAACGATCCAGAAGGGCAAAAGCTCTCAAAATCGGCGTATCTGGCAAAGTATGCGACCGTAGATTTAAAAGCCAGGAAACCTGATCAGCTGCGGTAATCAGCAATGCTGCATATTGCGGAGGAAGAGCCACGACGACTTCGGCACATTTTTCTACAGAAGTTTTTCCCGCATATCGAACATCATGAATAAAAACCTCAACTTCACGATTCGATAAGATTGCGCCGGTTAGATTTTCTTCTTCCCGCAAAGTAATATCTGAAAAACTCTTTTGAAAACAACGGATGTTTTTAACTGAAACACACCACGGATTATAGGCCAATTCACGGATATTGTTTTCTCGGCATAAAAATCCTAAACTTGAAAAAAAATTTTTACTATCAACCACCGTCACTTTTTGTAAATCAACCTGCCGGCGCGCTTGAATAGAATAACGTCCATCAACCATTAACCAGACCTGTTTAGGCGTAACCAACAGCATGCCAGCCGAACCAGAAAAGCCGGTCAACTCATAAATTTTATTTTCTTCAACTAATATATCCTGCCCCAAAAACATATTATTCATCGGCTGAAAAAATGCCGGAATATCTTTTTGCCGCAACGTATATTGCAAATCTTCCAACGTCATTGCTTTTTCTCCATCAAAACCGCATGCCAGTTATCTATATCATAAATTTTGAGAAGTTTTAAACCGTGTTGTTCGTGCACTTTAACCACCCAATCAACTTGCTCGTCTATAAAACCAGATAAAACAGCATATCCGCCACTGTCAAGATGCGCGGCAAGCATAGGCGCCATTTCAACCAACGGCCGAGCCAAAATATTTGCCATAATAATATCATAAGGCGCATTTTTACCAATAATATCAGCGGCATAGCCATCGCTTTGCACCGCGTCAATAAACTGTTCCAGTCGATTGTCAAAAGCATTTTGCACGGTAACATTAACCGATTCCTTATCAATATCCACTGCCACGATATGTGGCTTATCTTTCATCCACTGCTTAGCACAAGCCAAGGCCAAAATTCCCGATCCAGTTCCAATATCCAAAATTTTTCGATGAGCAGCGCCGCAAGCTTTCAAATCACTTACAGCCTGCAAACAGGATTTGGTCGTCTGATGCGAAGAACCAAAAGCCGTCGCGGCATAAATTTTAAGAAGCATCTTATCCGTTTTAGGCGGCCGTTTCTCATGAACACCGTAAACACAAAAATCGGCAATTTCGATTGGCGGAAACTTAACAACATTCTCCTTAAGCCAATTTTTACTTGTTAATTTTTCAATTTTATAAGGCAGAAGTTCAATTCCGATTGACGTAGCACATTGCCGCATATCTTCTTCTTTAAAATCCATATCCGCATAACCGACATATTCTTCTTTGCCGTCATTCACATAATTACAAGCGGTCACCGCAAAATAATTATCCAAAAAATCAACCATATCCGGCGGCACGGTTTCAACTGGCATAAACTTAATCATAAGGCATGCTGATAAATTCTTCTTCATATCATTCCATTTGTTATTGATTTATTTACTAAATTTACTCTATAGTAATTTACAGAATATGTTTAAACATTAAAAAAGAGATTAATCCGATGAAAAAATTAGCTATACTTTTGTCCTTTTCCATATTATCGGCCTGTATTCACGCCGGAAACATTGACATCTTTCACGGTCGCAACAAATTTTTCCAAGTATGGCAGACCGAAGAAATTTTTTATTACGATACTAAAAACGGAAATGAATATCTAACGGAAAGCAAAACCATTACTGAAGATAACATTGAACGTAATCAGGTTCTGATTAACCAGATCGGCACCGTCATGGCTTTCAGCCGCACCTATCGAACCGATTTCTATGGTTCGGAAAATTTGACCGTTAATAAAAACAGTGTCATGAACTCCAGCTACACACCATTATATATTAAGAAAGACAGTAAGTTTGAAGCTTTCGGTGAAACCACATTTAACGGTGAAAAATATATGTTGGTGCGCCAAGGAAAAAGTGGCGACATTTTAATGATTAACGGCAACGGAGAGTTGTTTAACCGCATTGGCCGTATTGTTGAAGGGCGGTTGGCTATTTTAGATATTGTCTTTTTCCCAGAACCGGAAGATATTGTATTCACACCGGTTATCACGATTCGTTCTGAAAATACGGAAGTCCTGAATGGTTGGGAGTTGCGCTATGACGGCATTGCCAACAATTATATGCGCTTCACATACTCAACGTTGGGAGCCAACGGTCAAGCGGAAGAATTTATTTTCCCGACTGGACAGCAGACCATTATTATTAATGATTTGCGTATTAATGTCATTGAAGCCGGATATAATAAAATTGAATACGTCATTTTATAAAATATCTGCAAAAACAGCAACCCACCGGCCAAGCCGGTGGTTCTTCTTTAACGGGTGTAACCCTAATAGTGCCAGCGAACGCCTTAAGGGCGTATAACGGTCTGACAGGGCGAAGATTACTTGCTA
>CAYPFN010000011.1:0-61252 GCA_964410325.1 uncultured Azospirillaceae bacterium | reverse complement strand
CGCTTGCTCTTCTAAAACTCTCGAAATAAACGCTCTCGATGGTTCCCCGATTCCTCCAGCCTTTGCAAATTTTCCGGACATTCCTTTTCCGGAACAGGCTTATATGGAATTGGGCGACACCAAAGCTTTAGGTAGTGGGGATAAATGGATCGGCAGCCTTGTTTACACCGCGCCTTATAATGCCAGCCGAGTCTTTGACTTTTACGTATCCGAAATGCCTAAAAACCGCTGGATTGAGGTTGCTGTTGTCCGTGCAAGAATCAGTCAAATGACTTACTATCGAGGAAACCGCGCCGTGCAAATCCTAATAGAATCGACTGGGGATAATAAGTCTCTGATTACTATTACGGCGATACCTAATCAGCTTAGTATTAAATAATTTTGAGAGGATTTATGAAGTTTGCCTTTTTCACACTCGGTGGTTCGCAATTTTGGGAAGACGTTTTTTTCTATCAGAAGTGGCGGATTCAGCGCCACTGCCGTTCAAAAAAATACCGGCTGCTTGATAACTGGGATATAAAACGGGCGGAAGGTAGTTTTGAACAATGCCGAAAAGCTTTTGTTAAATATATTGAAGTTTTTGAAATTCCTCGTCAAAGCGGCGAACTGATTATTTTGCTGCACGGCTTGGGAGAAACTAAAAACGTTTTCCGCCAATTGTGGAAAAATCTGACAGCCAATGGTTACAACGTTGTCGCCATTAATTATCCCTCAACCCGTAAATCCATGAAATCCCATATCCGGCAGCTGGAATTCTTTTTAAATCACTGTGAAGACATCAGCAAAGTATCTTTTATCACCAAAGGCGCCGGATGTCTGTTGTTGCGGATGCTCATTACAAACACATATGGCT
Source organism: uncultured Azospirillaceae bacterium (assembly GCA_964410325.1). Classification (GTDB taxonomy): domain Bacteria; phylum Pseudomonadota; class Alphaproteobacteria; order RF32; family CAG-239; genus CAAFZY01. Next base: position 60,399 of record CAYPFN010000011.1, on the reverse strand, counting down.
GGCAGGATAATTTTCAGTTGAACAAAGTTATAAACATCAATCCTATAAACTGTGGCAGTGATGTGTTTGACATTTTAGCTCGCTTCACTCCCTTTAACTTTATTTTCGGGCCCATGCTTAAAGAATGCAGTCCCAAAAATGTTCAGTCCATATCCAAACTTCCGGCAGAAATTCAAAGCGGAATCATCTTTTGCGAAACATGGGGACAGAAACTTTTCAACCCAATTATCAAACGGTTTAAAAGCCTGCCGTTAAAATCGGAAACAATGGAAACAAGTTTTGCCGACCATATTATCGATATTGAAAACTCCTGCCGCAACATTTTCAATAATCCAGAAGTTTCTTTGGCCTGTCTTAATTTTCTGAAAAAAGGAAATTTCAAGATTTAAAAATATTGTAACATAATTCTCTATATTTTTATGTTAAAATGATTTAGAATATTAATTGAGGTAGAAATGAAGTCGGTTTTGGTCAGCTTTTTAATGTTTGCTTTTGTCCTGGGAGCTATGTTCACAGGAGTTTTTGATTTGCTGGCCAGTCCTTACATTATGGTTTTTGCTGTGGTATGCGTTGTCGCCGCTTTGTTTTTTGCTCTTAAAATTTTAGGCAACCCTTTTGCGACAGGGGATGATAAAAATGATGAAGAAACTGATTAAAATAGGTGCTTTTACTATCCTTGTGGCAATTTTTATCTGCTCTTTTGCTCCGGAGGCCGTGGCTGAAGCTGAAATAGCAACTGCGGGTGCTTCCAAAGGTTGTCAAACGCTGCCTTCAAAATACCAAGAAATTGAATCTTGTCTGTTATGTCCTGTATTTCAGGTTATTTTAAACACTGATCAGAACATCGCTACGCAATCTTTTAGCGCATTAGCCGGAAGTTTCCGTAACGTTATTATTGTCGTGCTGGCTTTATTTATCGCTTATCAAACATTAATAACCGTCAGCTCTTTTACAAAACAGGATGTTCCAAAATATCTCTCAACCCTGCTTGTACAGGCTTTTAAGGTTATGTTGGCCGCTTTGCTGCTGTCAAACTCAACTTATATATATCAATATGTCATTAATCCGCTGATGAATGCTGGACTAGAGTTTGGTCTAGCCTTACTGTTTAAGCAAAGTTTATTATCCGAATTTAAGACATTGGTGCAATCGCAAAAATCCAGCATGCCCACAGGGGTTATTGGGCAAGACCTGCTGGCCAGCGTTATGGCAGCAATAAAACTTTTCAGCAAGGCTTCCGCCCAACTGCCGGCAATCGGCTCATCGCTCATTTGCATTTCCGTACATGAGGCCACCAAGTTCTTAATTGATGTTTCCATGTTTATTGAAGGACTTCTGGTGTATTGCTTTGGCTGGTGTATCGCGCTGGCCTGCTGTTTTTATCTACTGGACTCAGTGGTACGGTTTGGTATTTTCTGCGCACTGCTACCGTTTTTGATTGCCTGCTGGCCATTTAAGGTAACAGCATCTTATACGAAAACTGGTTGGGATATTTTTATGAACGCCTTTTTCAATTTTGTTATGATGGGGTTGATTATAAGCCTAAACAGCGAACTCATCTCTCAAGCTTTAACTGGCGGGAGCGGAGGCGTAGAAGCGTTAGAAAACGCTATTAATGGTAATGAGGTAGATACTTTAAAAGAGTTAATGGATATCAGTGGCACTGATTTTTTGGTTTTGATAGCCTGCTGTCTATTTGCTTTTAAACTGGTTGCACAAATCAATGACCTTGCTAATCAGGTATCCTCCACAAGTGGCGGTACGGGTATTGGTAATAAAATCGGTGGCCTTGCGGCTCAGGCAGCAAAAAGTGTCGGTCGCACAGCACTTAAGGCCGGTGGCAAAGTGGCTGGCGCTGTCTATGAAGGAACCGGTGCTAAAGCCAAAGTTGCAGCTGTAGGAGCTAATGTTCAATCTGGTTTGAATAAAATTGGTGCAAAAGTTGGATTAGGTTCTAGGGCCAATCCAAATGGTGCAGGTGGCGGAAGCGGCGGTGGTAGCGGAAGCAGAAACGATGGTGGAAATGACGGCGGAAACTCAACCCAAGGCAGTAGTTCGGGGGGGGGCGATGACTAATAGTGGATCAAATAACAACATGAGCAATAGCTCCAGCGGCGGCTCAGGAAGCGGAAATGGTGCTAACAATAATAATGCTTCCAGAGATGTTTACGGCGACTATGCTGAGGAGGATTTTGACAAAAAAGGAAAAATAATTTCATCTAGACGTTTTTCGGCTGACGGAAAATTGCGCAGCTCTTCTTCTACAGATAAAGACGGTAATAGACATTTAAAAAGTTATAATTCAAAAGGAGAGCTTATCGGCGAATTCCATAAAAATAAAGATGGTTCAAGCAGTGGCTGGACACAAATGGGAGAGAAGCGCATGATTTACTCTAAAGATGCTGCAGGAAACAATTCTTATGAATATTACGATAAAGATGGGACTATGATCAGCAGTAATTATACTAAGTCAGATGGAGCTTTAAAAGATTCATGAATTAGGTATGGTACTGTTGATCAAGGGGATGACCCTCCGGGTACTAGAAAATATGAAGATTATATCGTTTAAGGACTTAAAAATGAAGCTAAGGTGGCAGGATATATTAAAAATTTTGAAAACAGGGCTGATGATTTTTGCCCTAGCGTTCTGCCTTACGGCCTGCTCTTCCGATAAAGGCGATGTGTCTGGTATGGAATTGGAGGGTGAACAGAGTGAATTGGACGAATATCAGCGTTCCTGCTGGCAGGCAGGATTGCTTGAAATGTTTTATAACGCCATGGCCGAATCGTCAATGAAAGCTTATCCCAAAGTTACGAAAAGCGCCATGCCCTTTATTATGGTTGCCTTTGCCCTATGGTTGTCTTTCAGAATCTTAAAGCATGTCAGTTCAGTCGAGGAAGAATCGCCTGCCGAAGTTTGGACTGAAGTTGCGCGGATGGCTTTTATGTGTATCTTTTGCGGATTGTTGGCCTCTTCAACAAATTTTCTTTTGTTCACTCTTAATAATTTTATTTTTCCGGTTTATTATGCCTTTTTAGAATACGGCAGCCAAATTGTTTCCCTTGCAGCCGATGGCGAAGATGTTGACGGCAAAGGGCAGCTTTTGGGAGATACCTGCTTGATATACACCTCTTCCCTTGTCTGCTCAGCACCAGCTTTAGAAAATGTTTCTTATTCTGGTGGCGTAGCGTCTTTTCCAAACGGACCGTCTGAATTAATGCAGTGCCTGGTCTGTGCCACCAGCGACCGTTTGCAAGTCGGATTTGTCATCTCCAAAGAACTCCTGGCGGCAACGAGTTTATCCAGCTGGGTTGCCGGTATCTCGATTTTCGTCATTTTCCTGTTTGTCAAAATCGCTTTTGTTTTTTATCTGGTGGACAGTATTTTCAGGATGAATATTATCGTTATTATTCTGCCTTTCCTGATTTTGGCCATACCCTTTAAGTTTACTCGAAAGTGGACAAAAGGCGGAATTCAAACGATATTTAACTCTTCTGCCGTTATGATGTGTATTGCCGTTATCGCTACCATGGCAATGCTGGCTATGCAAACCATTATAAAAGACAACTATGAGTTTTTGGGCGACAAACAAGCTTATCAGGAATTCGGCGTCGTTATGTTGTCCATGATTTTAATTGCGTTTCTAGTTTTAAAAAGCATCGGGTTGGCTGTATCTTTGGCGGATTCTCTCGTCGGCGGTGGCGGATCAACCAATTTCCAGAAGAAAATTGCCAAACTAGCGGCATGGACAGCAAAAACACTGTTTTTGATTATTTCGGCGGGCTCCGGCAAAGCGGTTACGTCGGTTATCGACCGTGTGGAGGCTTTGCGTAAAGCTCGAGAGAAAGCCCAAAAAGTCAGCCGCTTTATGAAGCGTATTTCAGGGAGGGATAGAGAATGATACATCGCATTTTTCCCTTTCTTACCGCAATATTAACCATCAGTGCGTTGCTATGCAGCTGGCTATGTCTGTTTCCGGCACCGGCCAATGCTGCTTTAGGGTCTGATTATACCATTGTTTGTGGCCAAACCGTTGGCGGAACGCCTTTTCAGTGCGACATGTCAACGCATTATTGTTATCTATGTGAAGAGAAAAGTCGAATTAGTTGGGCAACAAAACTAACAGAGAAAGTGTATAAATGCCTCAGCAAAGACACTGTAGTGCCCAAAAACTGTACACGCTCAAATACTGGCGGTACGGTTGGCGATCAGGATGTAAAAATTTTCGGATTAACTTCTAACCGAGCCCATGTCGAGGGAACAAACTGTGTTACTGAAAATTTAGTAGCTCTGTATTCATCCACTTGCTACAGCTGTGAAATTGTGGAAATGTTGGTTTCCGCCTTCGTTCGCGCCGCCGCCAAAGCATATCAGGTTTCACGACAGGCCGGAAATGCCATATTGGTTGTCGGGATGATATTATGGATTGCTTTGTTTGTTTTGAAAAACGTTTCCGCTTTTACTACCGTTGAACCAATGAAAATGATACAAGATCTGCTTATACAGCTGTTTAAAGTTTTTCTGGCTTTTGTTATTATCAATGCTGGTATCTCGACCATTTTGAGCTACACCATGGAACCGATTATGCTGACTGGCACAGATTTCGGAACGGCGATTTTAGTGGCCAACGAGGGTATCTCGTCAACTTTGGGAGGTAGCCAATGACAAAAATTATGCGCATAACATTTTTACTGTTAATTCTGGCGGCTATTGCTATTCCGACGCAAAGCCTTGCCGCCAATTACGGCAAACGTTTAAGCCTTTCGGAAAGAAACCGACTCTGTCAAGAAATCAAATCTTCTTATTCGAAATCCCGTTCTTCATCATCCGAAACAACTTCGCTAGGTGGCGGTATTATTTCTGATTCGGTTTTGCAAAGCATCTATAATACAACCCAAAAAATCAGCGATTCCGTTGCTATAATTTTAGTTTTAGGCCATGCTTTAACCTGCAATGCCGTTCATGCTAATAAAAACAGCGTTAAAATTCTCGGCGTGACTCTTTTCAGTTATCCGAACATTCCGGTATGGCTCTGTGGGGCCATTGTCTATTTTTTCGGCTTTATGCTAACGTTAAGTATCACTTTTTATCTTGTCGACATTGGTTTCAAGTTAGGTTTTGCCGTTATTATGTTGCCGATCGGCATAGCTTTATGGCCTTTTCCGCCGACAAAAGACAAATTAACAATTTTGGTCAGCATTATCCTTAAAAACGCCGCCATATTTGCCTTTTTAGCTGTGTCCGTTTCTTATGCTTTAAATATGATCGGCGAAGCTGGCGGTGGGTTGGAAAGCATTTTTCAGAGAATTGATAACAATGAAACGGACACAATAACTCAAGATTTTAGTTTAGCCAGTTCTAATTATCTAATTGTATTGTTCACTTTAATCTACAGCATGAAATTAATTGGTTCAACCGTGTCCGACTATGTTGACAAATTTTTCCCGGATAAAGCTTTTGGCGGCGGGATGAGCGCTTCGCCTATTCACGGAAGCCTGACACAGGCAATGGATTTTGCCAAGAAAGGAGTTGCAACTCCCGTGGCTTCCTTTGCCAAAGACGTGGCTAAAACCCAAATGGGCCGGGTGACGGCTTCGACCGGAAAATTGCTAAGTGGCGGTTATAATCAACAGCTTAAACGGGTGGCTCATTATGTTGCCAACCCGGGCGAGGCTGTTAACAAAGGAATCCGTGCTTTGGGCAACACTACTGGAAAAGCGGTCGGCAAAACCGGAAAAACTCTTAACAAAGCCGTTATGGGTACAGTCGGCAGAATGATTCTCGGCAAAAATGCCAGCAAAGCTCTGCAGCAAAAGGTTAATGAAAAAATTGACAAAGGCGTCGGGAAAATCAATCAGTTTGCGGATAAAACTGCCACTCAGGCCAGCCAGCGCATCAACAAAGCGGAAAGAAAATTAAAACAAACCAAACTGGGCAAGGGAGTGCGTGCTGCCAAGCTAAACATAAAAAAAGCTGGTCGGCGCATTCAAAATGCTTATGATAAAACCATCAATGCTTTTGACAAGGTACAGCAAGGCATAGACAAGGTTAAAAACATAATTAACCAGCCGGCGGAAAATTTAAAACAGAAAATGTATCAGAAAATCGATAAAACTTTGGGAAAACAAGTCGGCGATTCAAAAATTGTTTCCGCTGGAAAAGCTCTGACCCGTGGCATTTCAAAAGCTTCAATCGCTTTAACTTCCGGCGTTGTTAAAGCACCAGCCGCCATTATTGCTGGCACGGTTAAAATGCCTGTTAAAATTTTGAAAACGGCGACAAAGGTGGTTTATGTTCCAAACATCGTCAAAGCCACAGGCAATGTCTTAATGCATGTCGGCAACAATATGCAGCGTAATAAAAAAAGTGGCAATAAAAATGCCCCTCATCAAGAAACAGTGGCGGAAAGAGAGGAACGGGAGAGGAGAGAAAGGGAAGAAGAGGCACTCAGAAATAGAACCTGGGAATAGCATTAAGGAATAAAGCAAATGTTGAGAATAGCGAAATATAATCTAAAATTAATCGTCATTATATTGTTGACGATAGGATTATATTTGTTGCCACAGACTGCGGCGGCGGAAACTTCCAGCTGTTCGCTAGAAAAGTTTTTGCCAACTACCGAAGAATGCTGGTTTTGCCCAATGTTCAGTGTCATTTTCAACACCGCCAGTACGATCGCCTTAAAATCTTACACGGCTTTAGCCAGTGGCGTTGCAAATCTGGTTATTGTCTGCTTTGCTTTATGGATATGCCTGTTTGTTCTGCGGCATGTCGCTTCGTTGGAAACCAAAGATCCGCGAAAAATGATTCAGGAATTTTTGCTACAGGCTTTTCGTGTACTGGTTATTGTACTGATTTTAAAAGTCAATTATTTTCAAATTATCGGGCTAACCTTAGAACCAGTTTTTAATACTGGCCTAACGGTTGCGCAAACGATTACCGGTAGCGGTAACAATTGCTCCAATAATGCTCAATATATGCAAAATATTGTGGGGTATGATTCTAACTCTGGTTTTACAAACTCCGCATCAGGCGGTCTGCCCGCATCTATGGGACAAAGTATTGTTTGCACTATTAAAACCATCCAAGATTCCATCAGCAGAATGAAGGCGTACGGAAGTCAAGCCTGGTGCGTTGGCTGGCGGGAAAAAGCTATTATTAAGAACTTCATTCCGTCCTTTCCATTTTTGATTACTGGCGCTGTGATTTACATCGGCGCATTGTTGCTGCTTGTTGCGTTTCCCTGGTGTCTGATTGACGCTGTGCTACAGATGTCCATTGCCGCTGGATTAGCACCAGCCGCAATTGGCGCTTGGGCGTTTAAGATAACTGCCGGATATTTAAAGAAAATCTGGGATTTCTTTATGAATGCCATGTTTAATTTCGTTTTTTTAAGTATCATTATTTATATTATAATGACGGTTGTTGATCAATTTATGAATCGTTTAGACCAAGATGCGGCAAAAACCGGTCTGGACTTTCTCATAGATCCGATTAACGGTTTGGCCTATTGGGGCGTAACTGGCATGAAACTGGTTGTTGTCTGCCTTATGGGCTGGGTCTTTTTGGATGAGGGGAAAAGCTTTGCCAACCATTTTGCCAAAGGCGCGGAGATGGGAGATATCGGCCGCCATGTCGGTGGCGCTATAGCTCAAGGTGCCCAAAGAGTTGGCAAAACAGCTGCCAAAGTCGGGAAAGCAGTTGGCAGCGCCAGCGCACAAATGGCCGATCATTTTATCGGCTCCAGAATTCGTAAGGCGCGTAATAACTACCGTATTAATCGAGTTAAGGAAAACGGCAAGGCTCTCTTTGACGCAAACGGCAATGTTGTCGGATATGAAAAGACATCCCGCAATCTGCTGGGACAAAAAGTGACCCGCCAGGTATCCGTCGGTGCCGACGGGAAAGAGTTATGGTCAAAGAACAAGCTGTCTCTTAGATCCGAATTGCGCAACAAAGCCCGCAATTCCGCTAATCAGTGGCGACTAAACAAAATGATGAAAAAAGGAAAACAAATTCTGGATAATAATGGCAACGTTGTGGGCTATGAAATGGAGCATCGTAATGCTCTCGGGCAAAAAGTTAAAATAACGGCCATGAAGAATGCCGACGGAACTTTTGATTTTAATAAAGAAAAAAATTCTTTAAGAATGGAGATACTGGCCAAAATATCTAAACCAGGTTCGGCCGTTAACAACTTTGCCCGGAAAAATTCCGTATTCAAGAAAAAATCTTTAAATAAAGTCAACAACGGCGGGCAAAGTATATCTTCCGACCACCTGATGTCGGTACGGGAAAGAAGAGATTCTAACGGTAACGTCATTCAACGAGATATTGCTTTTAACACCAAAACCGTTAAACATTTGGTTAATAAAGATGGAACATTAAATATGAATATGGTCAACCAAATCATGCACGGTTCCCACTTTGATCAAAATACTGTAAAAGAAGCTCTGGCAATGGAAGTTTTAAAAGCCCGCGGCATATCCGTTGGCAACAAATTTGCCAACCGGCAGATTAGCTTTGATAAAAATGGGGTTATGCATCTTAAACAACAGAACGTTGACGGTTCCGTAACTGAATTAAATATGGCTATTGGCGGAAAAAATAAAAATCAGATGTTGACCGAGCTTAAAACAACTTTTGCCGATGGTAGTTACTCAGTCAATGTTGATAACGGCATTATGAAGAAAAACATCAATTACCGTAATGGTGATGCTTCGGCAACGGTATCATACGGATTTAATGATATATATTACCGTCGTTATAAACATTTCAAACCTCTTAACAGCATGGGACAGTTTGCTTTCGGTATGGATGAAGATGTTGCCATGTTTGGTTTCAGCGACGCGGACAAAGACGCCCATACCCAACAGGTTTATTCCGGCAAGCCTCAAACCACCACAGCCTATTATACTAGCATTTTTTGACGAAAACACACAAACTGATAAATCAAACAATACTACAATAGATGGATAAAAATAATTATGTTTTTTATTAACTTTTTGTTCACTTTATACAAACCTTGTACATTTTTGTCTTGCATATTTTGAAGCAGGTATTATTATGTGCTTAGTTTTTAATTGTGTAAGAGGCTAATATGGAAGAGATTATTTTCCCGAATCAAATCAGAATGCACAGAAGGCTAAGGGGTATATCCATGCAAGAGTTGGCCGACCATCTGGGGGTCAGTCTTTCTGCTATTTCCAAAATTGAAAAGGGCTACCGCCGGCTTAATCAAGAGCAGCTTATCCAGGTTGCCGAGCTGACTGACTGTTCTTTACAGGATTTATATGTTAATGAGCAAAATTCACAACAGGAAGTCGTATTAGCCTGGCGGCGCGAGCAGGAAAGGCGCAGCAAAATTAATGAAAGCGCTGGATTAAAAACTTTGGGCGCCGCTTTGCGCCATTTAAGGACAGACCGAGGGTTAACCTTAATGGAAGTCGCCGAAAACGCCGATATGACCTTGTCGGTTTATCACCGGATTGAAATGGGACAGCGGGAAGTTTCGGATAAAGAATACCAAAATATTGCCCGGGCATTATCTTTAACGATTGAGAAACTTAAAGAGGAAGTTAAACGCTTAGATGAAGACGGACAGCTTGAAGATATTATACAAAAAAATGATATAAAATACAAACTTTTAGCTACGCCGAAAGGTTCTTCTTCTGTCTTTTTCTCTTTGCCGAACGAGAATTCAAAAATTAAAGTTTTCGGTATAGCTGGACAGGATGGCAACATTATTATCAATCGGGAAGATAATGAAGCCAAAGAAGTGGCGCGACCGATTCAGCTGATTTGTAAAAAGGATGCTTACGGGGTTAATTTATGTACCCGTCGCTTAGGATCGTTGTTGCCCAACCGCGCAATTTTGTTTGCGGATCCTCAAGATGTCGTTAGCGTGGGTGATATTGCCTTATATTATATTAACGATACAACCGCGCAAGTTTTAAGCATTCGGGAAGACGACAGCGGTCAGCTTTATGGCATGCGTTGGAATCCTGATGAAAAAATTAAGTTGACAAATGGCGATTTAAGCAAGATGCATAAAATTGTGGTCATTAATCTGTAAATTATAAAGCTCCACTCAAAACGTGGAGTTTTTTTGTATTATTAACTTGAAATTTACTCCTTGACGATTAGAATGCCAGGATGATAAATGTTGCATTTTTGACAAGGGATTAATTGTGGCTGACGAGTTGATAGAAAACGCCGAGTTCGGCAAAAAACGCAAAGACGAGGAAGACCCTATTCTGGTTGCACAGCGTTATCTGAACATTTATCGGCAGATGCATATTTTTAACAAAGAACGGCAAAATCAATTTGACGATATGCTTTTGGAGCTTCCTCTGGACATCAGAATATTGCTGAGTACGCTTCCGGGGGGCTCGCTGTTGTTGGAACATATTGAAGAACTTGAACAAAAACGCGGACTTGTTTCAACACCAATAAAAAAAGACAATACTTTTCGGAAAAAAGCCAACAAAGACGCTGTTGAAACAGCTTCCAGTGGCAGTAAATCTTCTGTCGGTAGCGTTGTGATTGATTCTTCTTTTGCAACCGAGCTTTCTTCTTCGCTGGCTCTTGCTTTGCAACAAACGGAAAAACGTTATAAAGATGATATAAAAACTTTGACGGAAACAATTACGCAATCCATTATGTCGTCGCAAACCGCTATTGCCAATATGATGAAGGATATCGTCATTGAATCTCGAAATAAAAATCTCTCTAACAATGATAATTCCTCTTTCAAGTCTGTTCCGAAAGAAAATATTGTTGAAGGCGCTTCCCCTTCTCCGACAGCTAACACAACGGCAAAAACGCCTCAAGAGCAGCCAACGCCAAGCGTGTTGCCCTCCCCGTCCAAGCCATCGAAAGAAACAGGGAAAAAAGAGAAAAAAGAGAAAAGCGAAGAAGCAGTAGAAACAGTCGCAACCGAACAAACTTTAAATGAAACGTTGCTTGCTGAGCAAAAGGAGGAACGGCCGGATGAAAAAGCTGCCGTATCGAAAAAGAAAAATAAGAATTCAAAAAAAGATGAAGCTGCAGAGATAAAAAAAGAATCCATATTTTTCCAATCTACACGCAGTTCAGACAGCATATTAGCGGGCTTTCAGGAAAAACAACCTGCTAATAAAAAGGATGAAGAGACTTTTCAAGCTGTTTCCGTAGCAGCAAAAGATGATATTTTTGCTGAAAAAACTTCTGAAAATGAGAGTATGCCAACAGATAATACTGCATTTTCCGAATCGGAAATTTCAATATCTGAGCCGGATTTAGAAATTCCGATTGAAAAAAATTCTGACAACCAAGAGAAAAAATCGCTTAATTTCGGGAAAATAAGCGCCTTGGCTAATGATTTAGCTAAAAAAATCGGTAAAAACAGACACAACAAAGAATTATCCGAGAAATTTACTTCGGAAAATATTATTAGCACCGCCGATACTTCCGCAAATTTAGAAACATCATCTCCGAATGAAAAAAATGAAGCCGATACGCTTTCTTCTTTTGTTGAGAATCTGAGTAAAAATATATTGCCGACCGAAACAAGCGCTGGCATAGAGCAAGAACCTTTGCCCGAAAAGAACACCGATGTTTCTGATAATGTTTCAACTGATGAAACTGGATTAGGGATTGATTTTAATGCTATATTCAACAGTGGCGGTGAAGAGAATTATGACACACGCAACAATAATGATACATCAGGAACAAACACTGATAACGAGCTATATACAGAAGAATTAAACCAAATCCGCAAGGCCTTGCAGGCAACAGAACCGGAAACAGGCTCTGAACCGGATAAGAGCGCTAAAAAGGAAAAGGAAATTAAAAAGGAAGAAAGCGTTGACGTTGCAATAGAAAACACGGCCTTTAATATTCCTGATTTATCCCATGAAATGATCTCTTTGGACGATCTTCCGGATATGCCAGTTTCGCTTGATGATATTTCGGAAGAACCTATTTCTTTAAATGATTTTGAAGACGATCTGGATATTCAGACAAGTTCAGCAAAATCAGATTTTACTGATGATTCTTATACTAATCCAAGCGAGGAGCAGGATTGGGAATGGGAATATGTTGACGATAATGGCAATACTGATGATGACTGGGAATGGGAATATGTTGACGATAATGGCAATACTGATGATGACTGGGAATGGGAATATGTCGAGGATGACAGAGATTACGATGAAACCAATAACAAATAAATTCAACTGAATAGTGTAAAAAGTCATTTACAAAAAAAACACTCTCAATTATTCTAGAAAAAACAAGGAGTGAACTATGGAAGAAAAAACAAATGTTGCACCGGTTACTAAAGAAGACTTATGGTATGTTGACAATTATCTGGTTTTAAGGGATTATTATGACCGGACAATATCCCGAATCGCGGCGCGTTGCGTCCGAATGGGCAACATTGCCATGGAGGAATATCCTTTTTACTCCTATATCCTTGATGTTTTGGAAGAAATCTGCGATACTGGCAATTATATTATCTCTCATCGCGAACTTTATCCTTATGTAGAAAAAAAAATCGCGGGAGGCATCAAGGCTTTGCAAAAAAATTTAAATATTTATCAACAGGAACTACAAAATAATTCCTCTCCGGAAATGATTAAACAAGATCCGCAAGAATTGAATAAAATGAAAGAAGCTTTGGGCGAAATTGATAAATCTGTTGATCCGACTGTTGGTGCCGGGATGAATATTGATGATGTTGTCAATAAGCTTTTGGAAGAGGACAAAAAGAAAAAAGAACAACAAAGTCAGGCTGAAAGCAATTATCAGGTATCGCCGTCAGTACAAAATCAGAATGATGGGGAGCAATAAAGATGTTAAAAAAGTTTTTCTTTCTTTCCGGCATGTGGGTGGTTTTAGCGTTAACGGCTTGTAAAACTCCTCAAAGTCAGCCTTCTGAAGAAATTATTATTGATCCAGACGTAAATGCTGAAGTTGTATATCCGATTGATTTACGTTCTATTCGCACACCAGACGGCGCCAATGCTTTGGATTTGGAAACGCCTTTGCGTTGCAATGTTAATTGGGAAACACAGCAGATGCTTTTAACCCTGCCTTTTAACAATTCCGTTTTCCGGATGGATCGTCTGGAACATAATGATAAACTGCCGCGTTTTGAGGTAACTGGTTTTACATTTGAAACAATGCCGGCCGAAAAAGCTCTCTATAAACTAACAAAAGAAGCAGGTATTAAACTTGTAGCCAAGGACGCGCCTTATGCCAGCCTTTCTGGAGATAATCTAAAAGGTGAATTTTCTGATGTCGTTGATATGATTACAGAGGCGGCTGAAATTTATTATTCTTATGATGCAGAAAAGAAAATTATGACTTTATCCCGTCGGGCTAATTTAATTTTATATGTGCCCCCATCTCGACCGATTGTTCTGGCTTTTTTAGATGTTCTGCGCGGATCGGGAATCACGGATATGACAACAAATTGGGCTGATTACTCAATTACTTTTGATGCTGATATTGAATTAAAAAATAAAATTACAACTTTAATCAGCTATTTTGAGAGCAATCCGAATCTGGTGGCTTATGACGTCAGCGTTTTTAAAATTTATCCTAATGATGGTTGTGATGTCGAATGGAAAGAATTGTTAGATGCATTTCATTTCGGAACAATTACTACGGCACAAACTGGCGTCATAGGGCGGATACTGACAACGACTAATGAAATCAGTATTGAAAATTTGCGTTATTTTTTGGGACAAAAAGCCAATATTGTTTCGGTTTCTGAAGGAAAATTTATTGTTCCCAACCTTTGGCTTTCACGTTTTGACATTGGAAAATGCGGAAAAATCCAATGCGCCGAGGCTGAATTATCAATTCTGGCAAAATCTTCGGTAGAAAAGGATAATCATATTACAACAGATGTTACGCTGGAAACTACCAAGGGCCAGGTAACTCAGTTTACCGTGCGAAACAAACTTGGTGAAAACTTTATGATTATTGGCTTGCCGAATGAATTGTTTGGGCAAAAAACGCCACGGTCGGAAACTGTTATTTTTATGGTACCGCGTTTAATCAGGACTTTAAAGACAACAGAAACAATCAAAAATAGAATTTAGAGGATGTGTGTAATGGTTGACTTTGATTTAGATGATATAGATTTGGATAATTTTAACTCTGATGATATTTTCTCTAACAATTCTGCAAATAAAAAAAATCCGGAGGAGCCTAAAGCGCCAGAGGAAGAAACGAATCGGCCACGCTTAAGGAAAATCAAACGGCCTAAAATACACACAGGTCCGGTTGGTACAACGCAGGCTTACGAAACCTATCCGGCGGCACAGACTGTTACTCCAGCAACGGGAACATTTCCTGAAACAGCGACTTCGGGGCAACCCAACGTCCAAACACAAGGTGGTCTTATCCGTGCCAGCGATCGCCAAAACAATACATTTAATGCAAATGCAAATTCAAATAACTATCCCTTGCCAAGTTATATGAATAATTATGTTTCCGATGATAATAATGAGGAAGATGAATTTGTTTATCAAGGGGAAGATAATTTTATTGGCATTTTTGATACAAAAAAACTCATTATTATTGCATTAGCTTGTGTTTTTGTCGGACTTGTTCTCGGTAAATTCATATTTTCATCCGAACAGGTTGTCCGTGATGGTCTGCAAGGTGTTGTGGTTAATCCAGAAGTGCCCAAAGGCCGTAGCCGGTGCGGTATTGCGGAAAGGACGCAAGGATGTGTTTTATACGTTATGAATCCGCAGCGCCAGGAACTAAACGGACGTGATTTTTATGATCTAGCTTCGCAATTGACCGGACGGCAACGGTTTGTGATTGAAACTGGAAACATGCGTTATTCCAGTGTGAAAATCAAACCAGGGAATATTGCCCAGCTTAATATTCCGCCACTACAATAAGTATTTAGAAACCGCCTTTAGGCGGTTTTATTTAAGGTATATTTCTGTATATTTCTTTTTGTTTTTCATGCACCCACAGCGGTTATTATATTGATAAAAGTAAAGCGGCAACAGGCATTCTTTATTATGTTTGATAGACGCGCGACAATCTGACTGCTAAACACAAAAATACACCGCTAAACATTTCAGACATTCAAAAATCAGGTACCATATAATAATTTTTTTATATCAAGAACTTGGCTTCAATATTTTCAGCTGCCGAATCAACTTTTTCCTGAGCTTTCTGCGCCATACTGACTAAGCCCAGTGCTCTAGCTTCATAGCGACAAACATCGTGGATAATGCTATCAACATTATTTTTTTTCATTTTCCTTCCTGAAACCCTATATGATGTTCATAGTTTATGAGAACTCTCATGACTTTCAATCCCAAAAAACTGTTTATACATTTTATCGTAATTTTTTTTGTTATTTGTTTTTTAAACAACAGTAATATATTGTTGGACAAGTTATTTTTTTATATCGGAGAATTATAAGATAATGTCTGATGTTTTTTTTGGTATAAACCCACAATTTGCGGCAATTACCGTACTTACTGTCTGTTATGTGATTTTATTTACAGAAAGGCTTAATCGCGCGGTGACAGCGCTTTTAGGCACTTCAGTCATGATTTTTCTTGGTATCCTGACACAGCAAACCGCTATTGCCGGAATTGATTTTAATACAATTTCTCTGTTAATCGGCATGATGATTATTGTCGGCATAGCCGAAAAATCTGGCATGTTTGAATATACCGCCATTTATTCAGCTAAACTGACAAAAGCTTCACCACGGGGCATGCTGGTAATTTTAGCATTTATTACAGCGGCATTTTCAGCCTTGTTGGATAATGTGACAACCGTATTGTTGATTGTGCCGATTACTTTCCAGATTACTAGACGTTTAAAATTAGCCCCCTATCCTTTCCTTATCTTGGAAATTTTTGCTTCAAACATTGGTGGCACAGCCACGCTTATCGGAGATCCGCCAAACATTCTTATCGGTTCGGCTCTCAATCTTTCCTTTATGGATTTTGTGAAAGAACTAACGCCGATTGTTATTTTAAATATGCTCGTCCTGATATTTATCTTTGATGTCTTTTTCGGGCGAAAATTGAAAGCCGCTGCTGCTGATAAAGTAAAAATCATGCAGCTTAACGAATCGGCCAGTATTGCTGACAAAAAGCTACTTATCAAATCTTTAAGCGTTTTAATGTTGGTGATTGCTGGATTTATTTTAGCAGAACATATTCATATTGCCAATGGAGTTATCGCTTTATTTGGCGCCGCTTTGCTCTTGTTTTTATACACTCTTGGAGATTCCCATCAACAGCGGGATGACAAGACTGCAGAAATTTTCCGATTGGTTGATTGGACAACAATTTTCTTCTTTTGTGGGTTGTTTTCCATTGTTCATGGATTAGAAGAAACCGGTGTTCTGCATATACTCGGGCAAAAATTTATTGATATCAGCCAGGGCAGTATTCAAACGGCAACTTTCGGCGTGTTATGGGTTTCAGCGCTTGTTTCAACGGTTATCGACAATATTCCGTTTGTCGCCACTATGATTCCAACGCTTAAGACCATGGAACCAGCTTTGGGCGGACGGGAAGCTATGATGCCTGTATGGTGGGCTTTGTCTTTAGGCTCGTGCTTCGGCGGCAATGGTTCGTTAATTGCAGCATCAGCCAATGTTATTGTAGCAGGAATTGCTCAGCGTGAAGGCTGTCCGATAAGTTTTGCACGTTTTTTGATTTGGGCATTTCCGGTAATGTTGCTTTCTATTATTTTATCCAATGTTTACTTATATTTTATTCACTTTATTTAGAAAGTAAGAACAATGAACAAATTTATTTGGGGAATTGATGCTGGTTTGATCGCCATAGCAATCGTGGTGGTCTGTTATGCTGTTTTATTCACAGAAAAACTTAACCGGGCAGTAACAGCGCTTTTAGGTGCTTCAGTTATGATTTTTCTTGGTATCCTGACACAACAGACGGCCATTGCCGGTATTGATTTTAATACGATTTCTTTATTGGTTGGCATGATGGTTATTATTAATATTACGGGAAAGTCTGGTTTGTTCCAGTTTGTGGCTGTCTGGGGCACTAAAAAAGTGCAGGCTCAGCCGGTTGGAATTATGGTTGTCTTAACTGCTGTAACGGCATTTTTTTCCGCCTTTCTGGATAATGTGACAACCGTGTTATTGATTGTGCCGGTTACTTTTCAGATTACACAAAAACTTAAAATAAATCCGTTTCCTTTCCTTATCTTGGAAATTTTCGCATCGAATATTGGCGGCACGGCCACACTAATCGGCGATCCGCCAAACATTCTTATCGGTTCGGCTCTTAATCTTTCCTTTATGGATTTTGTCATCAATCTGGCGCCGGTAGTTGTTATAACCATGCTTTTGCTGATTATAGCATTTGTCCTTATTTGGCGAAAATCTTTAACAACAACATCCCGCTATCGGACAAATGTTTTAAAAATGAATGAGTATAAATGCATTTCTAATCATAAACTTTTATATAAATCCTTGGCCGTGCTTCTTTTAGTAATTACTGGATTTATTTTAGCAGAACATATTCATATTGCCAACGGAGTTATCGCTTTATTTGGCGCCGCTTTGCTCTTGTTTTTATACACTCTTGGAGATTCCCATCAACAGCGGGATGACAAGACTGCAGAAATTTTCCGATTGGTTGATTGGACAACGATTTTCTTCTTTTGTGGCCTTTTTATGCTGGTGCATGGATTAGAAGAAACCGGCATCTTAAAAATGCTGGGTGAATGGTTTGTAGAATTGACAAACGGCAGCATCTACAAAAGCACATTTTTGATTTTAAGCTCGTCGGCCATACTTTCCAACGCCATTGACAATATTCCGTTTGTTGCCACAATGATTCCGATACTTACATCTATGGAATCGGTTATGGGCGGACGGGAAGATATGATGCCCGTATGGTGGGCTTTGTCTTTAGGTTCGTGCTTCGGTGGCAATGGAACATTAATCGGGGCTTCGGCTAATGTTATTGTTGCCGGTTTGGCTCAGCGGGAAGGGTATCCGATAAATTTTATGCGCTTCTTGTTGTGGGCGATGCCGGTGATGTTTGTCAGCATTGTCATTTCCGGAATTTATTTGTATTTAAAATATTTTATTTGATTGGTAAGGGTTATAATTTCTTTCTTAAATACGTTTGAGGTTAAACAATGGATAAAATTACAACAAACCAAATGACTTTATTTTAAAAGCTTATATAAATGCGTAAATTGTTTTTTCTTTCATATTAATTTCTTCGTAAAAACAACAATCTCTGTTTTGCTCTGCGCCGGCAAGATTATATTAACCTTTCCGCGGTATGATAGAAGATATGAAAGAGGATATTAAATATAAGGCCGCTCCCGAGGTGCAAAATATTGTTGCACAATGGTTGTCTTGGCTTAAAAATGAGCGCCGTTATTCTCAGCATACTTTGGATGCCTATGCCCGCGATTTGGCTTGCTTTATTAATTTTTACGGTAAAGAACAACTGGTTACGCTTGATTTTTTGGCGCAAATGGAAGTTTATGATTTTCGACGTTTCATCAGTTGGCGCGCAGCTAAACATATTGAAAAAAGTTCGCTTGCCCGTGAAATGTCCGCCTTTAAAAACTTTTTTAAATGGCTGGATCGGTCGCAAATCTTGCATAATACCGCCATCAGCGTTCTTGCAACGCCTAAGCAGTCAAAAATTTTGCCCAAATCCGTCGATTTGGATGATATTCAAACTATTTTACAAAAGACGGAAGTTTTTGTTAAAGAAGACTGGCAGGCAAAACGCAATAAAGCCGTTATTTTGCTTTTGTATGGATGTGGACTGCGTATTTCCGAGGCTCTGGCTTTAAATTACGGCGATATAACAGAAAAAAATGATTTTTTACGCATTAAAGGTAAAGGCAACAAAGAAAGAATCGTACCGTTGCTACCGAAAATTTATGATGCAATCCGGGCTTACTTAAAAGAAACCCCCTATCCCTCTAAAACGGATACCCCTTTGTTTGTAGGGGCGCGGGGTGATCGTCTGAGTCCAAGAATTATTCAGCGCCAATTGGAAAAAATCCGTCTTGATATGGGGCTGCCAGATACAGTCACTCCTCATGCCTTGCGCCATTCCTTTGCGACACATTTACTCGCCGAAGGCACAGATTTACGCTCTATTCAGGAGTTGCTGGGTCATGCCTCTTTGACAACAACCCAGCGTTATACCGATGTTCAGGTTGAAACCTTAAAACACGAATATGACAAGGCTTTTGCACAAAATTAAGAAATCCGGCTTTCAAACACCTAAAAAAATAAAATGTTGTCGGTTGATAAAGCCGATTTTTCTATATCCGACACCGTATACTTTTGAAGATGCCGTACCAGTCGTAAAAAAAAAGAGGTACAAGTGCCTTGCCGTACCTCTTAAAATTTTCATCTTAAAAAAGAATTACTTCAATTTTTTCTCGACGAACTCTTCATGTTTCTTGGATTTCTTGTCATACTTTTTAAAGACCAGTTTTTCTGGATGAGTCCTCGGATTCTTTTCAGCAAGATAAAAAGTGCCGGTACCGGCGCTGCTTTCTAATTTTACTTTTACTTTTATTGCTTTTGCCATTGTTTTACTCTTAAATTAAAGGTTACAAATCAAAACATTTAGGCGTACTATACATTTTTTCGCGCCTTTGTCAATAATAAATTTACCATAACTCATTTTTTATATATTTTATGGCAATAATTACATCTGCTTCTTCATTTAAGCGTGACGATTTATGGCAATCCGCATCGGCAAGTTTATCTGGCGAACGAATGCCGCCCGTACAAATTGCTGGTTTTAAGCCAATTTGATCAATACCTGTGCCAGAAGGTGTGTGAAAATAAGCCGTTGTTAAGGCCATTGCCCGTTTTTCATCCATGCGCACGACATTTTGCACCGTACCTTTACCATAAGTTTCCGTGCCAATCAGAACCGCACGGTTTTGTTCGCTTAATGCCGCCGCTAAAATTTCGGCCGCCGAAGCTGTGTAGCCATCTACCAAAACAACTAAAGGTTTATTATTCGTTACATCACCGGCCGTGGCCGTATAAAATTCCGGAGCTTGTCCGGCTTTGCCGTCTGTATAGGTAACAATCCCTTCGTCTAAGAACATATCTGTAATTTTGACGGCCTCTCCTAAAATGCCGCCATGGTTACCGCGCAAATCCAAAATAATGCCTTCCGCATCTGGATATTGCTGCAACGCTTTTAAAACTTCATCGTTAACGCCTTGTCTGAAAGATAAAATTTTAAGCAAAAGCATATTATCAACCATCCGCGTGGCAAAATTACGCCGAACATTTTTTTGAGATGGTGCATTATCATCAAAGCCGCCATAATAATGAGAATATCCGTCCAGTTCACAGAATACGGCGCGGGCAAATCGATCTGGCATTTCAAAATCATATAATTCTACTTTAGAAGATATTTTTATCGCCGCATCTATGGCCTGCCGGCTTAAGGCGATCCATGCGCTTATATCGTCTGTCGCTTCTGGCAAGGATAGCACTTTTGCTAAACGCCGCTTATAATATAAGTATAGTTTGTTGTCCGTTGCCGAAACTTTAATATCAGAATCCGTTTCTTCTAACGCTTTCAACCCTTTTAAACTGATATCCCGATTACTTAAAGCATTGATATAATCCTCTCCCAAAGTAACATAAACTTGTTCAAAGGTATCAGCTTGCGCTAAAAGCGGAAAAAACAAAGCTATCAGTAAGATAAAAGCAAATCTTTTCATTTTATTTCCTTGTTTAAAACCAGAACTCTGCGGTTAAAACCGTATGATCAGAAGGTTTATCCGATATCCGCGGATTTTTATCTACACGGCACGAAACAAGTGCATCAGCCATTTGCGGTGATAAAAACAGATAATCTATGCGCATGCCTAAATCCTGCATAAAAGCACCACCGCCATAATCCCAATATGTATAACCTTTTTCTTGCAGGTGTAGGGTGCGGAAAGCATCATAGAAACCCAAATGTTGCAATGCTTTGAGCCTTTGACGCACGCTGGGACGGAAAAGAGCGTTGTTTTTAAATAATTCTGGATTATAAACGTCTTCCGGAGTCAAAATAACATTAAAATCACCGCCTAAAACAATCTTTTCATGACCACGCAACAATTTCATGGCATGGTAATAAAAAGCATCCATAAATTTTAACTTATAAGTAAATTTTGAGTCATCATCTGGATTGTTATAAGGCGGATTGCCATTGGGAAAATAAACCGAAGCAACCCGAATTTGCGTTTCCTGCATATGAACCATGACTTCCAGATATCGGGAATTTTCATCGGCAAAGCCGGGAATCCCTTCAGCCATTAGCTCCATTTTATGGCGGCTTAAAACCGCTACGCCATTATAACTCTTCTGCCCAAAAATTTTTGCCTCATAACCGGCAGAATTTATTTCAAAAAAGGGGAATGCGTTAAATTCGGTTTTAATCTCTTGGATCAACACAATATCCGGCTTTTCTTTTTCCAGCCAGGAAAGCAAATTAGGCAAACGGGCATTAACGGAATTTACATTATAAGTCGAGATATACATTTGGGATTCCTTTAATCAGCTTGTTAAAGTTTAACGCAAAATAATATTTATGCAAGTCCGATGTTAAAGGATTATAAAGTTTTTAAAAGTATCATCATGTTAATATATGCAAGCTAAATAAAAGGATTTATCAATGTTTAAAGAATTTTCCGAAAATGAAAAAGATGATGATTATTTAAGTGAATTCAAACAAAAAATCGCTACCCAGCAGCGTGAAGACATGGAAGAGCGCCGTAATGCCTTACAGCGTTCGCGCAACGGTTTTATCGGAACGCTGGCCGGTATTGTACTGGCGGGTATCGTCAGCTGGATTTTATTGATGCCGCGTTTTATGGGTAGCGATAATGGAGATATTCCCGTTATCCGCCGGCAAATAACACCAGTAAAAATTCAACCTAGCGAACCCGGGGGTATGGAAATTTTAAACCAAGATAAGTCTGTATATGATTTAGTGGAAAAGAAAACAAATGAACCGGAAAAAATCGAAAGTATTCTACCTGAACCAGAAGCGCCGAAACTGCCAGTAATTTCTCCCAAAACGGAAAACTATGTTCCAGCCGATGAAGAAGAATCGGATATTGATGCGTTGATTGAAGAAACAATAGAAAAAGATATTACAAATGATACTACGGATCCGCTAGAAATAAAACCCCTTGAAGAAAATCTGAAACCTGTATCCAACACATCAGGTGAAAAAATTAATATTCCAGAAAAACCAGCACAAATTAATGTTGAGGTTAGAACTGCAGAATCCACGCCAGTTGAAGCAAAAGCTAAAACATCAACCAAAACTCAAAAAGAAATAGCCACAGCTAAAACCGAAACCGCAACGGAAACAGTGAAAAAAACAGCGTCGACAGATAATTCTGGGGTTCGTAAACCAGTAGCAAAAACTGTGGCCGAATCGCCTAAAGAAATTATTCCAGGCATGTGGCAGATTCAATTGATTGCTTCCACCAATAAAAAAGCCGTTGAAGATGCCTGGAAAGACTTGTCTGCAACATACGGCATCTTAAAAACACTGCCGTACGAAATAGAATCAGCGACAGTCGGCAGCAACATTTTCCATCGTTTGAAAGCCGGCGCGTTTGCAACCCGGGATGAAGCCGACAAAGTTTGTGCCGAAATAAAAAAATCCGGTGGTAGCTGCCTTGTTAAACAAAAATAGGAGCTTTGATGTCCAGACCGATTTTGGCAGCTTTATTATCTGTTAGCGGCACACAATTAAATGATGCGGAGAAACGCCTGTTCTCTCAATATAATCCTCTCGGAGTAACATTATTCAACCGCAATCTGAAAAATAAAAAACAAATTCGGCAGCTTGTTAAAAATATAAAAGAGACAATTAACCGTGATGATGTTCTCATTGCAGTTGATATGGAAGGAGGGCGGGTTAACCGTCTGCGGGTGGCCGGTTACGGTTCTTATGCTTCCACAAGGGTTTTAGGTGAAATTAATTCTGAAGAAATTACTGCGCTACATGCCCGGCTAATTGCTGCCGATATGATTGACGCTGGCATTAATTTTAATTTCGCGCCGGTTCTGGATTTAGAATACACTGGTCAAACCAATGTTGTTTTACAGGGGCGTTGTTTCGGAAATAATGAAAAACAAACAGCGCAACTCGGAAAAATTTTATATCAAACATATATTAATAATGGCATTTGTCCCTGCATAAAGCATTTGCCTGGACACGGACATGCCCAAAGCGATCCGCATTTACAGTTACCGATTATTCGTACACCGCTTAAAAAAATGGAAAAAGATTTTTATCCGTTCAGACAATCAGCGGATTGTCCTGCGGGCATGACGGCTCATATCCTGCTGCCGGAGATTGATGAGGATAGACCAATAACCTTATCTTCCGAAGGTATCCGGGAAATTATACGCCACCGAATTGGCTTTAACGGTCTGCTCCTTTCCGATGCTATAGATATGCATGCTTTAAAAGGAAATATTGAGGAACGCACCCAAGCTGCATGGAGCGCTGGTTGTGACGTGGTTTGCTATTGTTTTGGCAAAATAGAGGATATGCAGGCACTATGTTCAAATGCCGTTTATCTGGAAAATGAATCTTTTGAGCGTTTTGAAAAATTAAAAAAAGTATTTAACAATGGGAAAAGTCTAATAAATCTTGATAATGATAGAAAAAAATATTATAGTTGGGTAAATCAGTTTGCTGATGAGTGTATTAATTATGATGCAACTGAGGTACTGCATCAGATGCAAAAAGGAGAAAAATAATGTTTTTAGGGTTTTGGAGTTGGGTTCTGGTGATTGTGCTGGTTGTGGCAATCTTTTCTGCCGACAGACTGCCTGATTTGAAAAAATTTATTGAGAAATCCACTAAAGACGGCCTTGAAGCGGCAATAAAAGGCGCTAAAAATGTTGAAGAAAAAATTGCCAAGGCTAAGGCTGAAAAAGAAAAGAAAAAAGCGACTGATGAAAACTCAGATAACGAAGAATAATACCTGATAATTTTACAGGTTAAGATTCTGACGTTTCAGGGCGTTTGGGGTGGGCGCTATGTATTGAATTAAATAGTTTAATTTGCTTGATAACCGCCTGTTTTACATAGTCTTAAAAAATCCCCAGCAGTAAAGAATGCTGGGGATTTAATTTTAGTAAATCTAAATAAAATTAGGCTTCATATCTTTTTAAAATTAATGAAGAGTTTGTACCGCCGAAACCAAATGAATTAGACATTGCCGCCTTAATTTCTTTTTTCTTAGCTTTTAAAGGCACCAAATCTATATCCGCAACTTCTTCTTCAACTTCTTCCAAATTAAGCGTTGGCGGACAAATTTGATCACGCAGTGCTAAAACTGTGTAAACGGCCTCAACAGCTCCGGCCGCACCAAGCAAATGCCCAATGGCCGATTTGGTAGATGACATGGATACATACTTAATATTGTCTCCGAACAAGCGTTTAACCGCCAGAGCTTCACCTACATCGCCAGCTGGCGTAGATGTACCGTGCGCATTGATATAGTTGATATCTTTTAATTCAATGCCATGTTCTTTGGCGTGATCTACCGCCATCTTCATGGCTCGATAAGCCCCATCGCCGGAAGGTGCTGTAATGTGGTAAGCATCGCCGCTCATGCCATAGCCGACCACTTCGGCGTAAATTTTGGCGCCACGGGCTTTAGCATGCTCTAATTCTTCTAAAACCACTGCTCCAGAACCCTCACCCATAACAAAGCCGCTACGGTGCTTATCCCAAGGACGCGAAGCCTTTTCTGGCATATCATTAAATTCCGAAGTTACAGCACGTATGCGGGCAAAACCAGCCAAACCTAAAGCGTTAACGGCAGCTTCCGCGCCACCGGCAACCATAACATCCGCATCATTCATAGCAATAATGCGCGCAGCATCGCCAATGGCATGCGTGCCAGTTGAACACGCTGTTACACAGGCATGATTCGGCCCTTTCAAACCAAACATTATTGATAAATTTCCCGAAATCAGATTAATCAGCGAGGCTGGAATAAAAAACGGCGAAATACGTTTAATGCCAAATTCATTAAGCAATAGAGAATTCTCATAAATTGTGCCTAACCCGCCGATTCCAGAACCCATCATTACGCCAAAACGATTCTTTTCTTCTTCGCTCTCTGGAATATAGCCTGCATCATGAATAGCTTCGCTGCCGGCAGCCAGTCCGTAAAGGATAAAACGATCATTTTTCTTTTGATCTTTAGGTGGCAATACATTATCTGGATTAAATTTCCCCTCGCCATCACCACAAGGAACGCGTCCGGCTATCCGCACCGGAATATCTTTTAAATCCATATCCTCGATTTTTACAATGCCGGATTCACCGTTAAGTAAGCGTTTCCAGTTATATTCCACACCTTGTCCTAAAGGAGAAACTACACCTAAGCCGGTTATCACAACTCTTCTCATTATACATACCTCTTAAACTTTATACGATACGAAAAAACTCGCCTAACAACAGCGAGTTCTCACACTTAATCTAAGCCATAAGACTTACGCATTCTTAGAAAGATAGTCAATAGCATCTTTAACGGTAAGAATTTTTTCGGCGACTTCATCAGGAATTTCACAACCGAATTCTTCTTCAAATGCCATAACCAATTCAACAGTATCCAAACTGTCAGCACCTAAATCATCAATAAAGCTTGCACTCTCGGTAACTTTAGATTCTTCAACGCCAAGGTGCTCGGCAACGATCTTTTTAACACGATTTGCGGTATCAGTCATGTATTTAAACCTCTATAAATATTAAAAACAAATTTTCAGGTCTTTAACAACCTTGCTTAGCTAGTTAGCATAATTTTACATACTTTGACAAGCTTTTTTTTAAAAAACAGTGAAAAAATACATCATGTTTAACATATGTTATTGTTTTTGCTTGTTTTTTACGTGTGATAAATTGCTATAACATAGTGTATAAAAATAATTGTTATTTTAAAGTTTATCATTATACTTATATAGATAAATAAAATGGTTTGGAAAAGGACAGGAAAATGAAAATTGGAATTATCGGTGCTGGACAGGTTGGCAGCGCCACAGCCTTTGCTCTCATCTTGCGTGGCGTTGCACGTGAGGTAATTTTAATTGATAGTAATGAAAAAAAAGCAGAAGCGGAGGCTTTGGATATTTCACATGCCACAACTTTTGCTTATGCCAGCAAAGTCCGCGCCGGAACATATCAGGATATTAACAATGCCGATGTTATCATCATCACTGCAGGCGCCAATCAACGTCCGGGAGAAACCCGCATAGATTTGATGGAACGTAACGCTACCATTTTTGGTAGCATTGTCCGTCAAATTATAGAAAACGCGCCCAATGCCATTATTATCGTTGCCTCAAATCCAGTTGATATTTTAACCGAATATACGCTAAAACTTTCTGGGCTGCCAAAAAACAGAGTCTTTGGCAGCGGCACAATTCTTGATACTTCGCGTTTTCGTACGCTTTTAGGCGACTATTTAGGCATATCTTCTAAGTCAATTCATGCCAATGTTTTAGGCGAGCATGGCGATAGCGAAGTATTGATTTGGTCAAATGGGGATGCCGGCACTTTGCCAATCTCCACACTTGGCAACGACCTTAACCGTCCTATAACTGCCGAGATTAAAGCTAAAATTGATGAACATGTCCGTAATGCCGCTTATAAAATTATTGAAGGGAAAGGTGCTACTTTTTACGGCATTGCCGGAGGGTTGACCCGTATATGCCAAGCCATCGGCACGGATGAAAACGCTATTCTGACGGTTTCTTCATTTCATGAAGATGTTGAGGGCGTTAAAAATATTTGTCTTTCACTGCCGACAATTATTAATAAAAACGGTATTGAACGCGTTATTTACCCTCGTCTATCTGATGAAGAACACGCTTTATTGCGCGCTAGTGCACAAAAATTAAAGGATTACGTCCAAACCACTTAACTTAAGTTTCCCCCTATGCGGCAGACGGTCGAACAAAACCGTTTTGCTATTTTTTATACGTTTATTTAATATTTTAATTGCATTTTTTGATAACTACATTCATAATGTAGCTTACATATTTCATAATTTTTCAAGGAGATGAACATTATGAAAAACAGAACTGAAAAAACAAATTCTGCAACGACAATTACCAGCAAAAAAACAAATTCAAACAAAGGAAAAAAAGCAACAGATAAAACGAAAAAAACAGTAACAGCTAAAAAAAGCGTCGCTGTCGCAAAAAATAGCGCTAAAAATAAGAAAAACGTTTCCAAAAAAACAGCAACATCTAAAAAGACGGTGGCTGCCCGCACAGAAAACAAACGCAAAGCAAATACTCTTGTTGTTCAGAATGGGGAAGATATTAAAGAAGCTGGCATTTGGAGAAATTTTTGGAAATGCCTGAAAAAATATTTTGTGTTTTCCGGACGCGCTTCCCGTTATGAATATTTTGCATTTAATATGACTTATTTTTTCATTACAATAGCGTTATCCTTTTTAGGAATATTTTTCTCACTTTTCTATCATCTCGGCATATTGTGTACTTTATTGTTTATTATCCCTTCATTATCGGTCTTAAGCCGCCGACTGCACGATATCGGTAAAAATTTATGGAATGGTTTATTTAACTGGGTTGTCTATGGTGCTGTTGCTGGATTGATTGTTGGCGGTGGCGTATTTTTCTTTACGCATGTGCAGGCAAAACTGGCATTTTTGGTTAGTTTGCCCTATTTCCTGCTGACACTGGTTATCTTTTCTATATGTGCTGCTATTCGCTGGTTAATCTATGTCTGCCGGCGTGGCAATCAGGAAACCAATAAATACGGAGATGTTCCCGCTCTTAATAACCCAAAATCCGAGAAAACAACTTTCTGGATGATTATATGTTATTTTTCTTTGAATGTTTTTTGCGCTATTGTCGGTATTGTTATGGAATATACTTATAAAGAGGGTTTGCATCAAAATGCTTTGCAGACGGAAAAAGAATTTATTGCCGTTCAGCAAGCTATAAATGATGTATATGCCAGGGAAAATTCCTATGTTTGGCTGAATAACCAAACAGTACTTGATTTACGTTTGGTTCCGCCGGAAATGCATGTTTTGGATGGTATGGGCATTATTTCAGCTTTTGGGCTTCCCGTTAGTTTTTATGGTTTTTTAGAATCTTACATCATTGTTGTGGACGGCATTGATCGGGATATTTGCCATACGATTTTAAAAACGCCTTGGAGGCTACAAAAGCTGCATACCATACAGATAAGGCAAAATCAAGGACGAGCCGTTGCGCTAACAAACTCCTCGCAATGTTATCCTTGTGATAAAGGAGGCTGCGAAATAGCGTGGATTTTGCAATAAGTTTTTTTTGACTCTTATCCCCAAACCATGGTTTGGGGTTTTTAGTAACAAGAAAACTACCGGCTTGGCCGGTGGGTTGCTTTTGCAGATATTTTATAAAAAATAGAATGTATGCAAATAAGAAAGATTTGCCAACTCAACTGATTTAGAATCCTGAATTTGTTTGGAAATATTTATCTCGCCGTTAACCAGACTAAGATTTTTTAACTACATTTGAAAAATTCAAAATTACACTATCCCGATTCATCTAAAATCTTAATGCAAAAAAAAACATCCCTGAAAACTTTTTTCAGGGATGTTTGCCGAATAGCATTTACATATTAAAATTATAGTTCCCTTCATATGCCAGCCAATAAAGCCGCTCAATCTCTTCAATCAACGGATAACGCGGATTGGTACCAGTGCATTGATCGTCAAAGGCCAGCGTTGGCAATGTTTTCATTGCCTCAGCAAAGTCTTCCCTGGAAATTCCCCATTCCTTGATTGAAAGCGGAATACTGAGTTCTTTTTTCAAGCCTTCGATTGCTTTAATCAGATTGTCAACTTTTTCATCATCAGTTTTACCCTTAAGTCCCAACCCTTCGGCCAAAGCGGCATATGCGGCTTTGGCGTTTGGATAGCGATACTGCGGGAAAGCGCATTGCTTTACTGGACAATCCGTAGCATTATAGCGGATGACTTGTGAAATCAGCAAAGCATTGGCAAAGCCGTGCGGAATATGGAAAGCTGCGCCTAACTTATGCGCCATGGAGTGGCAGACGCCCAAAAAGGCATTGGCAAATGCCATACCGGCGATGGTTGCCGCATGATGCACACGTTCACGGGCATAAGTATCTGCCGTTTTGTAAGATGTTGGCAGGTAGTTCATAATTAGGCGGCCGGCTTCCAGCGAAAGACCGCGGGTATATTCTGTTGCCATTGAAGAAACATATGATTCCAACGCATGCGTCATCACATCAATACCCGATGCCGCGCACAAACCTTTCGGCATTGTCAAGACCAAATCAGTATCAACGATAGCCATGGAAGGTGTTAAAGCATAGTCGGCAATCGCATATTTAATTCCCGTTGAATCATCTGTAATAATCGAAAACGGCGTTACTTCCGAACCTGTACCTGATGTGGTCGGAATAGCTACTAACTCAGCTTTCTGCCCTAATTGCGGAAATTCAAAAATACGCTTGCGGATATCCATAAAGCGCATGGCTAAATCTTCAAACTTCAATTCCGGATGCTCATACATAATCCACAAAATTTTAGCAGCATCAATCGGAGAACCGCCACCCAAAGCAATCAGTACATCCGGTGCAAAGGTATCAACCATGCCTTTAGCTTTGTTGATAGTAGTTAAATCCGGATCCGGACGGACATCGCTGAAAATTTGGCACTGAATACCCAAAGGCTCTAAAATATCCGTAACTTTCCGAGTATAGCCCAAATCAAATAACGATTTATCCGTAATGATAAACGCGCGCTTTTTGCCTTCCAGTTCTTTTAAGGCAAAAGACAAACTTCCTGGCTTAAAATAAACTTTTGGCGGAACTCTAAACCACAGCATGTTTTCTTCCCTCTTTGCAACATTTTTAATATTCATCAGATGTTTTACTCCCACATTTTCACTAACTGAATTTCCGCCCCAGGAACCACAGCCTAAAGTCAGCGACGGTTCAAGCCTGAAATTGTATATATCGCCAATCGCTCCCTGCGACGACGGACAGTTAATCATTACACGACCAGTATGCAGACAGTGTCCGAACGTTTTAATGCGTTCATCATTAGCCGGATTTGTATATAACACCGATGTGTGTCCGTTGCCGCCAAACGCTACCAAAGCTTCGGCAAATTTCATAGCTTTCGTAAAATCATCGGCCTTGTACATAGCCAAAACCGGTGAAAGTTTTTCAGCCGAAAACGGTTCTTCTTTACCGACTTTCGTAACTTCGGCTATCAGCACTTTTGTTTCTGGCGCCACTTTAATATCAGCCATAGCCGCAATTGTTGCTGCCTTTTGACCGACAATTTTAGAATTGAGTTTGCCATCAATCATAATAACTTTAGCAAGTTTTTCTTTTTCTTTAGCAGAGAGAATGTAGGCGCCACGCTTTAAAAATTCCGCTTTAACTGCATCGTAAATTTCCTTAACAACGACAACGGATTGTTCGGAAGCGCAAATCATGCCGTTATCAAAAGTTTTAGACATCAAAATCGAGCTAACCGCCATTTGAATATCTGCGCTCTCGTCAATCACAGCCGGCGTATTGCCTGCGCCAACGCCCAAAGCCGGTTTTCCTGAAGAATAAGCAGATTTAACCATTCCTGGACCGCCAGTTGCCAAAATGATATCTACCTGCGGATGCTGCATTAAATATTGTGTCCGAAACAGCGTCGGTTCATCAATCCAGCCGATAATATCTTTCGGTGCACCAGCTTTAACAGCTTCTTCCAACATAATACGCGCTGTTTCAACCGTACATTTTTTAGCCCGCGGATGTGGCGAAAAAATAATACCATTGCGCGTTTTCAGAGCAATCAATGTCTTAAAAATCACTGTAGAGGTTGGATTTGTTGTCGGAACAACGCCGGCAATTACGCCCAACGGTTCGGCCATTTTAATCAAACCATTATCTTTGTCCTCCTCAATAATACCGCAAGTTTTAGTGTGCTTAAATTTATTGTAAATGTACTCTGATGCAAAATGATTTTTAATGACTTTATCCTCTACAACACCCATACCGGTTTCTTCCACTGCCATTTTTGCCAGAGGAATACGCAAGGAACTCATTTTCAATGCCACGCGACGGAAAATGTAATCTACCTGTTCTTGGTCGTATTCGGCAAATTTTTTCTGCGCTTGGCTGACCTTTTCAACCAACGCATCCATATATTTCTGTTCAGCCGCCTCATCAACGGTATTCGCTTCTTTCTGAGCCATAATTGCTTTTCTCCATAATTAAAATTTCCTGTCTACATAATGACAACAGTTATTAAATTACACAATCTAAATTTTTGGACAATCCAATCAACATTTATTTCTAAATTGTCGTAAATATTTTTAAATTTATTTAAAAAATATTATCCGCTAAAAGAATGCTTTTTTTGTACAAATAACAAAACCCTCTTTACGCCGAATACGGCTTCCACCCCGTTTTAACAAAGCGAAACTAGACGGCGCGTTCCAATTAAATAAATTCAAGTTAAATAAACATTCAAAAAAACGCCTCATTTTGAGGCGTTTTTTTTATTTTAGAAACTATATAAATCACTGCCGGCATGCTCACACAGCGGGTAAAAATTGAAATACAAACTCAACAATGCCAGCGCCAAAACAGGAATCACGACCTTTTCAAACGGAAAGTGCGCATGACCGCCGTTTTTAGCTTTCATCCACTGATAAAAATCTGAGGAAAGTATCATTAATAGTGCGCCAGCCAAAACGCTGAATAAAAATGGATCAAGATAAAACACACCTATAACTTCGGCATGATACTGCAATTTACTGATATACATAAAACCAATCATTGAAACGGAAATAATTAAAATTATCGGATTGCGCCATTTGAAAACCCACCAGTTTTTTTTATCAAGCCATTTGATGATCCAGTATCCTAAAAGAACAAGAAAAGCACCTGACCAAACGCCGACAACACTATCATCCACACCAAGACTACGGGCTATTTCCAAAGAAGCACCTACCGCCACCGTACACACCGCACAGGCTGGATTGGCTATAGCGGATTTTGCGAATATTAAACTTAACAATAAACAAAGACTTAATAACATTTTTTTATTCCCCATTTTTAAACCTACTATATTATTTATCAATAAACTTAAAAATCAACTTTTTAATTTATTTATAAAGATATTACATGAACTATATGTAATAATATTTCTATATATAAAAATTGTCAACTATGTTTTATTTTTCTTTCCATGCTTTAGCAGCGCGCGACCATAAATGTTTATCTTTACCGCCTGGACGACAGCATATGCCGCATACGACAGGCATACGGCAACCAGTAATTTCTGGATAGCAAAACGGAATTTTAGCAAAATAACAGTGCGCCATGTCGGCAAATATGCGCGCTTCCATATATTGGCCGTTAATACCGTAATAATCACTGAACTCAACTTGCGGCATTTTTTTTAATCTGCCGAAAATTCTGGTAAAAATTTCCTGATGCGAATCCAGAACCACCGGTAAACTTTGTTTTTGCAAAATATATTTGAAATCTTCCCGCAGCAATGGATTTTTCCAGCCGCCGCCAAATAACAGAATCTGTTCAGGCATCGTCATATTTTCCGGGATAAACCGGAAACTCAAAACCAGATTGTAGGCACTGAAATATTCTGCGCTGCGCAAAATATCTTCAGGAAGATTATGTGCTGATAATAAAGGCGGCAGACTATACCATTGCGGATCGGAAGACTTTGGCGGTGATAATTCATAAAAATTATTCCCACGACCATCAACGGCCGAAAATTCATACAACGCCTGAACAATATTTTGGTTGATTTTTCCCGTCTGGCCTAATTTGCCGTCATAATCGCAATCCGTATGCCAAAACCGGCGGGCAAGCATATCTGGAAAATGGTTGCACGGACCGACATCCCACCCCAAAACTTGTTTGTTTTTTTTATTTATTAAAGCAATGTTAGCCGTATTTCCGGCATTGCAAAAAGCTATGGTTTGTTCGGCAGAGACGGACAACGAATCCGCCAAATGCCAATTGTGTATCGGCGCTAAGGGTGCGCCTTCGCCACCGGCAAAAATATCATCGGAACGAAAATCAAACACAACTGGTAATCCGGTTAAATCAGCCAAAAGTTGAGCATTGCCGATTTGTAAAGTATATGGTTTTTCATCTCCGGACACAGAGGGCGGACAGTGGTCAAGCGTCTGACCATGGAATCCGATAGCTCGCACCTGAGATAATGAAATCGCGCTGGCTAATATAAACTGATTAACGGCTTCGGCAACAAACTCCGTATAAAGGTTGATGATATTGATAAAATCCGCATCGTTTTGCAGAATTCTCATATCTGAACCAACTTCTTTTACACGGTGGCGCAGACGGCGAATCCTTTCGCGCAGTTCTGGCGGGCATGGTTTAGTATAAGTGGCAATATCATGAATGGAATTATCCGAAAAATCACTTAACACAATATCCGCGGCATCCAGAGAATTGCCGGTCATTACTCCGATATACTGCATAAAAAATCTCCGAGGTTCTTTCTCGGAGATTTTAGAAAATGAAATTTAAGATTTATTTAACCTGCGCGAACCGCTTCATTAAGGTTAAGTTTGACAGGCTTTTCTTCTCCTTGTATGAACGCGGAAAAATCACGTTTGAAAGCCTTTATATCTCCCATGCCTAAATCTTTATACACTTTAGCCGATAAGTAAATATAATCTTCCGCAAACATATAAGCGCCATGACGGGCATTAAACCCTGCTTTGGCTGCTTTCATCGTGGCAATGCTTTCCAAATTTGTTACCTGATTAATGACTGTGGAGAAATTTACTTTTTCTGATGGAAACGGATTAATTTTTTCCAATGTTGAACGTAGGAGCATAAACATTTTTGACTTATCGTTTTTGGCCACATTCAGTACTTCCAAAAACTGTTGCCCGAAAGTTTTGTTCTGCGTATTCATCATCGGATCCCTCCTTTCACCCATAATTATAATATGGTTTAAATATATCATAAATTATGAATGATTGCAACATGAAACTGTAACAAAAATGTAACAATCAGTATGTTAAAAATTACGTTCAATGATGAATTTTGCCAACGCTTGCAAGTTATGACCTTTAGAGCCAAAAAATGATATAATTTCAATTGCTTCGTTTATTAAATCAACGGATATGCGGCGGGCTTTTTCCACGCCGTAACAGCTGACAAACGTCAGTTTGTTTTGGGCTTTATCTTTCTTTAAGGTTTTGCCGACAAGTTTAGGATCGCCTTCCGCATCTAAAATATCATCAGCAATCTGAAAAGCTATACCAATTTTGCGAGAATAATCCAACAATATCTGCCGTCGCGTTTCATCCGCACCGCCGATAACTGCACCAGCCAAACAGGCATAACTCAACAGACAGCCAGTTTTCATTTCTTCAATATGACTGATAATTGCCAGCGGATTTTCCGGATTAGAAATCTTTTCAGCATATAAATCAAGCATTTGTCCGGCAACCATACCTTTAAATGCACCGGCGCCTTGTGAGAGCAGGCGTATCAACTCAATTTTGATGTCTGCAGGATAATCAGACGTCGCCAGAATTTCAAAAGCATAAGTCAGTAATCCGTCACCGGCCAAAATTGCCGTCGCTTCATCAAACTGCTTATGGCAGGTTGGTTTGCCGCGGCGCAGATCATCGTTATCCATTGCTGGCAGATCATCATGTATTAAAGAGTAAGAATGCAGAATTTCCAAAGATGCCGCCGCCTTAAACGACTGGGAAAAATCCGCGCCAAATAAACCAGCTGTTTCATAAACCAAATACGGACGCAGGCGTTTGCCACCATTCATTACCGAATATTTCATAGCCTCAACTACGCGTGCTTCCGGACCGGTAGCACCATCAAACATGCTGATTATTTCCGAATTAAACCGAACGGCGTATTCTTTTAAAACTGTTTTAATATCTGTCATTATTCTTCAATTTTATCCAAGGGTTGCAAAGAGATATTCCCTTCCGACGAAACCTCAATTTTTTCAATTTTCAACTGCGCGGATTTGAGCTTTTCTTCACAATTTTTTTTTAAAGCAACGGCTTTTTCATAAGATTCAACGGCCTCGTCTAATTTAATCCGCCCGCCTTCCAAATCCCGAACAATGGTTTCAAGCTTTTGCAAAGCATCTTCAAAACTTAAATTTTCAAATTCTTTATATTTCATCTTCCGCTCCTGTTTGCTGTTGATGTTATTACATCATTTTTAAGATAGCAATTTTAAATTATGACCTTGTGAATTTAAATTTTAATATTGACTAATACAATGTGTTGTATAATATTAGTAGAAACTTGTGGATTGAACATCCTTATATTTTGCGGTGCCGAAAACTGCCGATAGTTCTTAAATTAAGATAAAAAGGCATTTTCCCTGGCAAAGACGGGGATTCTTAGTATCTGTTCAAAAGTTTGTGTTTTAATCGCCGTATAATATATGATGTTTGACTTCCTGACCACCTCCGGGTCGGTAAATTGTTATTTATATATTTTAATGAAATTTTTCAGGCAGGATATTCGAATCTATAATAAGGCGCAGAATCTCTATTTTGTTTTGGAGAACAATAGCTATTACCCATTAGCTTTATATCTGCTTTATTTTATCTGGATTGCATGCTAAATTCATAATATTAATGACTATAAGGAGAAACTTTATGAAAGATTCTGATATTTTATCTAAATCCATTATTTTAAAAGCCGTCGGAAATGCTAAAAGGCTGGAAATTTTGCATTATATTAACAAAAAAGAGCTCAGCGTCAGCACGTTGGAGGAAATGGTCGGCTTGAGCCAATCTGCCCTATCGCAACATTTGGCGGTTTTAAGAAAAGCAAAAGTTGTTAAAACCCGCCGGAGCGCCCAAACAATTTATTACCGTGTTGATAACACTGTAGTAAAGCAAATTTTGAAGATTTTGGAACTGTAAACCTTATAGGAATATCCAATGAACAAGATTGTCTGGCCTGCCGGAACATTATTGGCGCCCGTGCCGCCGGCGATGGTTTCCTCCGGAACTGTTGAAAGGCCGAACGTTATGACAGCGGCTTGGACTGGTATTATTTGCACCAATCCGATTTTGACTTACGTTTCCATCCGGGCAACGAGATATTCACACAAGATTATTTCGCAAACGAAAGAATTTGTTATTAATATTCCTAACCTGGCGCTTGCCGAAGCGGTCGATTTCTGTGGGGTAAAATCTGGACGGGATATTGATAAATTCAAGGCTTGTAATTTAACGCCAGCCACCTGCTCGCGAATCAAGGCACCGCAAATTAAAGAGACGCCAATATCTTTAGAATGCAAAGTTTTAGAAATCAGGCCTTTGGGTACGCATGATATGTTTTTAGCCAAAGTGCTGGCCGTCAATA
The DNA here is from genome assembly GCA_964410325.1 of uncultured Azospirillaceae bacterium. Lineage (GTDB taxonomy): Bacteria > Pseudomonadota > Alphaproteobacteria > RF32 > CAG-239 > CAAFZY01. The sequence continues at coordinate 23,935 of CAYPFN010000011.1, read as the reverse complement.
TTGATGATAAATATCTTGATGCACAAGGCGCTCTGCATCTTGAAAAAGCGGGACTTCTTGCATATGCCCATGGTTTTTATTATACACTCGGACGACAGCTTGGCAAATTCGGCTTTTCTGTTGAAAAAGCTAAAACCATAAAAAAACGCCAGAAGCGGCAGCTCTCTGCAAATTTAATGAAAAAAGGAATTGAGAAAAAAGATTGACAAGCGGCATAAAATGTGCCAAAAGACTTTTTGTTTTAATAAGCAAGCCTTGCGCTCTTAGCTCAGCCGGATAGAGCAACAGCCTTCTAAGCTGTGGGTCGGGCGTTCGAATCGCCCAGAGCGCGCCAGTTTTTTGAATGCCGGAATTTTTCTTCCGGTTTTTTTATTGCTTTTATTTTCTTTTCTGGTATCTTCATAGCGCATTAAGGGAGAATATTCATGGTTATTAAAAATATATTTTGGGATGTTGACGGCGTTTTAGCCAATCTTAATTTTGCCTATTATAACTTTTTGACCAGGCATCCTAAATATAAAAAAATGTATGCAAACCTTAAATGGAAAGATTTGCCCCAAGCGTTGCCGATTAATCCGAAATACGGTGCTCTGGAATTAAAGACGCACCCTACTCTCGGTCAAGAGATGGATTATGATTTTTGCCACAGTCCGGATTTTTTTGGCAACCGGCCCTTATATGTCGGCGCAGTTGAGGCGATTAAAAAACTGGATAACCTTGGATACAAACAATTCACCATGTCTGCCACCTTTGACGTAGAAACCAAGAAAAAACTTTTGAATCAACTGTTGGCGTCGGTAAGCGGAATTATTAAAATTGAATGCGTACAGCATGGCAAATTTATGCATGATACGGCCAAGGAAGATATGCTTAAAAGCTGCTTTGAAAAATATGGTCTGAAAGCTGAAGAAACGGTTTTGGTCGACGATCGGATTTATAATCAATATGCGGCAATTAACGTCGGCGCCCACCCGATACGTTTCCGTTGCGAATTTACCACTGATCTGCCGGAAGAGCTAAAAAAGATTCCGGAAGTGAAAAATTATGATGAACTGATTAATTTGCTGGAAGATAACAACAGTGGCAATCGTTTGCTACCCGAAAATTGGGCAACAGCAAAAGACTAAGCCAAAGACATCATCTCAACCGTTTTTCTGCTCCAAGAATAAAAACTGCGCGCTAAATTTTTGTGGCAAGGTTTTGATTGTTGATACATTTTGCGTATTGTAATAAGCAAATCACACTAAATTTTCGGCTTTTTGATATATTATGCTGAGGTCTCTTCATTATTTAAAACAGGTTTAAGGATATGGCTAAAGGCGTAATCACTCAGAAATCAGCATCCTTTTATCTTTTTAAATTTGCTAAAAAGTTGAAACTGTATTAGTAACTTGGGCTGTGTTCTTATGCCCGCCTTTTAAATGAAATACGAACTATCAGCATCTTTTTGGCTCCGTAAGTGTTGCACCAAACGCAATATTAACTTTGCTCTTGTTGCTTTAACTTACACAATTTATTTTTTTATTACCAGTTTTGTATAATTTATTGTTACTTAATCCAGCAAACCAGCTGTACGAAAGCTGAAATAATTGTTTTGGGTGATGATAATATGATCCTGAACTTTAATTTGTAGCGGGCGCAACGCATCCACAATTTGCCTGGTTACTTCACGATCATCGCTGGACGGGACGGCCTTGCCGCCGGGATGATTATGAAATAAAATAACCGAAATGGCACCGCAATCCAAGGTGGCTTTAACAACCTCTCGCGGATGTACCGTAACATGATTGATTGTTCCGCGCTGCATGACCTCTTCCTTGATAACCTGCAATTTGGCATTCAAAAACAATATGCGAAATTCTTCAATATCCAAATGCGCCATTGCCGTGCGGCAATAGTTCAGCATATAATCAAAATTGCTTAACACGGGTTCGTCTCGGCTGCTTAATTCCTGCCATGACATTTTAACTGCGGCGGCAACCACAATTTTAAAAACAGTTATGGTGTTTAAAGTCAGGCCAAATTTTAACAAATCATTCTGGCCGGCATGAAGAACGTTGGCAAAAGACCCAAACCTGGCTATCAGGTCTTTGGCTAACGGTTTGACATCTTTTCTCGGAATAGCAATGGTCAATAACAATTCCAATAATTCATAATCTGGCATGCTGTGACCGTTGTCGGTCAGAAACCTGTTCCTCAACCGCTCTCTATGTCCTAAATAATGTGGTTTATCTGACATTTCGGTATTTGTGTGTTCGTTTTTTACCATATCTAATCCACTTTATAAGGTGGTTTATCCAGCCCTTTGGGAGAAAATGTGAAAACCTCGCAGCCGTCTTTCGTAACACCCAGAGAATGTTCAAACTGGGCTGATAAACTGCGGTCACGCGTGACGGCTGTCCAGCCGTTGGCAAGAATCGTACCTTCTTTTTTGCCAATGTTTATCATTGGTTCAATGGTAAAAAACATTCCCTCTTCCATAACCGGTCCAGTGCCTTTCACGCCACAATGCATAACATTTGGTTCATCGTGGAAAATGCGCCCCAAGCCATGACCACAAAACATATCTACAACTGAATAACCGTATTTGTGAGCATACTCTTCAATAACCGCGCCAATATCGCCAAAATGTGCGCCGGGACGAACGGCATCTATGCTGCGCATCAGGCATTCATATGTAACATCGCACAAACGCGTTCCTTTTAATTTTGGCTTTCCAGCATAATACATTCGGCTGGTATCGCCAAACCAGCCGTCTAAAATAACCGTTACATCAATGTTTAAAATATCGCCGTCAGCCAATTTGCGTTCATAGTCTGGTATGCCGTGGCATATAACATGATTTATCGAAATGCATACCGTCTTGGGATAACCGTGATAACCTAAACAAGCCGGCACAGCACTGTGGCTGACAATAAATTCCCGACATAAATCATCCAGCTCGCCGGTAGTAACTCCGACTTTAACATAAGGCGTAATATAATCCAAACATTCGGCCGCCAATTTTCCGGCTTTGCGCATACCTTCAAAATCAGCCGTTTCATAAATTTTTATTCCGTTTTTTTTGCCAATCATCGTTATTTTCCAATTATCTTTTTAAAAAGGCATATCACCGACAATGTTTTATGTCAACGGCAAAGATTTTGTGTTGCTTTTATATGATACATATGATAAAATAGAACTTAAGTATAAATGGAGAAAAATCATGGCTGGGACTCACTATGAAGAGCTTTCGTGGCTAAAAAGCGATGAGGAAAAAAGCGCTTATTTGAATCAGGAAAGTGCGGTGTATGACTTTGAGGGACAAACAAACGGACAAAGGCTGTATACATGTGTTGCCAAGATGATCGACAAATTACATACCATCAAAAATGGTGAAAATTTTAAAGACTTTATGACAAAGCATCAAGAACTGATTATGGACAATCTTAAAGAGATTGTCGGTAATGAATATTTTCCCACATATATGAAAGATTTGGAAACCAGACGCGATGCCCGCACCAAACAGATTATGGCAGAAACCAAACATTTATATCATTTCAGCCAGACTCCGCCAGAAAAATTTCGTAAGGAGTTAATACCACATGAGCAAGAAAGAGGAAATGCCCTAGGTGAAAAAGTTGGCGAATTTTTATGTTATGCCTCCAATACAGATGAATCACCGTATATTGTCAAGCCATCGTCTTCTGATCCTGAAGAATACAAAGATGTTGGTGTTCATATGGACGCTAATTTGGTTTTGGTTACTGGTCTAGACCCTGAAGGTTTTATCAAAGAGCAAGCGCTCTCTTATTGTTACGAAGTTAAAAAGGATACCTTTACGCCTAATGTTGGCTTAGACGGAAATTTTACCAATGAATATGAATCTGCGCAACCAGCGGAGGTTATCTCTGTCAAGGGACCTTTTTCCATAGTTGATATGTGTAAGCCACGCGGGGAAGGCGGTTGGGAGATTCCGGTTTATTTTTGCCCAAATAAAGACGATAGACCAATGATAATGGCAGAAATTAAAGAATTGATGACCTCCAATAATATATCAAAACGCGACGCTTTTTTGAAAATCAGCACTGAGAAGCTCTTTTATTTTAACGAAGATAACCATTTAATGGAAATTGCCCGCAAACATGACAAAGATTTGCGAGAAAAATATAAAGCGGAAAAATTAATGGATATTTTACATAACTTGGAACATTCTAAAGAAAATAAAAATTTAACAGATACCCAACAAAAAATTGAGAATACAAATCAGGAGACTGAAAAAGCTTCCGAAACTTTGCGACAAAAATATGAAATGGACAAATTAGCAAATACTATACTCATTAAACGTGGCCTGCAAAATCCTAAAAATCAAAAAGCCGTTAGTAAGATTGCCGATAAAAAATTGCGCGAAACAGGCAAACCCCTTACGGATAAAGATATGAAGGTTATCAAGGTTAAAATTGCCAACAAAGGACGATGATCAGCCAATAATCAATCCGTTTTTATCTGCAGAAATTTTAACGGTTGAATCTTCTTTGATATCGCCGTTTAAAAGTTTGACTGCCAGGGGATTTTCCATTTCCTGCTGAATAAGACGTTTCAGAGGCCGTGCTCCGTAAGCTTCATCATAACCATTATCAGCCAGCCAGTTTTTGGCTTTATCATCAAGCTGCAAAACAATATGCCGTTCTTTTAACCGTTCATGCAGACGCTGTAACTGAATATCGACAATTTGGCGGATTTGTTCTTTTCTCAATGCATGGAAGATAATAATTTCATCTAACCGGTTAATAAATTCCGGACGGAAAAAGCCTTTAAGCATTTCGCGGACATCCTTATTTTTATCACCGATGCCAAGATTAGAAGTCATAATCAAAAATGTGTTTTTAAAATCAACCGTGCGTCCTTGGCCGTCTGTTAACCGTCCGTCGTCTAAAACCTGCAACAAAATGTTAAACACATCCGGATGCGCTTTTTCAACTTCGTCAAACAAAATAACCTGATACGGCCGGCGACGGACGGCTTCGGTTAAAACCCCGCCTTCGTCATAGCCTACATATCCCGGAGGGGCGCCAATCAGGCGGGCAACGGCATGCTTTTCCATGTATTCAGACATGTCAATCCGTAAATATGCAGATTCTTCATCAAACAAAAACTCAGCCAAAGCTTTGGCAAGTTCTGTCTTGCCAACGCCGGTTGGCCCTAAAAACAAAAAGGAACCTATCGGACGATTAGGATCATTTAATCCTGAACGCGAACGACGTACGGCATTGGCTACTGCCGTAATGGCTTCATCTTGGCCGACAACGCGCCGTGCCAAAACTTTTTCCATTTCCAAAAGTTTTTCTTTTTCATTGCTCATCAGCTTATCAACCGGAATTCCGGTCCATTTTGATACCACTTCCGCAATCATGTCCGGCGTTACTGTTTCTATGGCTGTTTGGGTTTGGGTATGTGCGTTTATTTCATTTAAACGCTTTTCCAAATCCGGAATTTCTTTATATTGCAGTTCACCGGCTTTTTCATATTGGCCGGCACGCAAAGCCTTATCCACTTCAATACGCGCTTTATCCAAAGCTTCGCGCAGTTTCCCGGCTTCCAAAACACTGCTTTTGCTGGCACTCCATTTAGCATTTTCATCAGCTGATTCTTTTTCCAGAACGCTGATTTCATTTTCAATTTTCGCTAAGCGCTCTTTAGATGCCGAATCAGTTTCTTTGCGTAAAGCTTCGCGTTCAATTTTGAGCTGAATGAGATGGCGATCAATTTCATCCAGATGTTCTGGTTTAGAATCAATCGCCATGCGCAGACGGCTGGCTGCCTCATCAATCAAATCAATTGCTTTATCCGGTAAAAAACGGTCAGTAATATAACGATTGGACATGACCGCCGCCGCAACTAAAGCCGCATCGGAAATCCTCACACCATGATGCAGCTCATATTTTTCTTTAATTCCGCGCAAGATTGAAATTGTGTCTTCTACCTGCGGTTCATTGATAAATACTGGTTGAAAACGGCGAGCAAAAGCCTGATCTTTTTCAATATATTTTTGATATTCTTTCAAGGTTGTTGCGCCAATGCAATGTAACTCGCCGCGCGCAAGAGCCGGTTTTAAAAGGTTGGAGGCATCCATCGAACCAGAAGTTGCTCCGGCACCGACAACTGTGTGCATTTCATCAATAAATAAAATAATCTGTCCGTTTGCCGTGCTTACTTCCTGCAATACGGCCTTCAGACGTTCTTCAAATTCGCCACGATATTTGGCGCCGGCAATCAAAGCGCCCATATCTAAAGCCATCAAACGCTTATGTTTCAGACTCTCTGGAACATCGCCATTAACAATGCGCAAAGCCAACCCTTCCACAATGGCGGTTTTGCCCACTCCAGGTTCGCCGATTAATATCGGGTTGTTTTTAGTGCGTCTGGAAAGCACTTGAATGGTGTGGCGGATTTCTTCATCTCGACCGATAACCGGATCAAGTTTTCCCTGCAGGGCCCGTTCGGTATAATCAGTAGCATATTTTTTTAAAGCATCCATGGTATCTTCAGCACTAGCGCTTTGGGCGGTACGGCCCTGGCGCATATCATTAATTACCTGATTAAGTTTATGCACGTCGACGCCATAAGAATTTTGCACCAACAGAGCCTGTAAAATTCGTTCTACCGTGACATAAGTGTCACCCGCTTTGTGCGCAATCTGCTCGGCGGTATCTAAAACCTTAAAAAAACTTTGCGAACCGGAAATCTGCACGGAATTTCCCTCTACTCTCGGCAATTTTTCAACTTCTGCATTAACCTGTTCGCGCACTTTCTCAACATCAGCACCGGTCTGCGCAATTAAGGATGAGGCCATGCCCTGCTTATCATCAAGTATAACTTTTAACAAATGCTCAGGGGTCAAAAACTGGTTGGAATTGCGGGCGGCTAAAGATTGCGCCGCCTGAATAAACCCTTGGCTTCGATCGGTTAATTTTTCCATATTCATTGTCCAAAACTCCTTTTCCTATAATAAAATATAGGAAACCGCTTAGTAATGCGCAAGGTCGGATTACCAAGAAAAATAATTTATAACCACTTACTTCGGCTCTGAAATTTCCGCACAGTGCGTGGTTTTGCCGGAGAATTTATAAAAAAATATTTGCCAAAGATTATTCCTGATATTATTATTGCTAATATCAAATTATAGAATATAAACTGTGTAAAAGTTTAAGAAAATGAACAGACGGCAATTTCTAATCAACACACTTTTAACCATTGGAGGGACAAGTTTATTGTCTGCTTGTGAGGAACAAAGCCGAACAAATTTATCTACAGCGAAAGGAGAAAAAATGAAAGTTTTAATGATAAATGGCAGTAGCAATGAGAAAGGCTGTACATATACGGCTTTGAATGAAGTAGCCAAGGTTCTAAATGAAGAAGGGATTGAAACTGAAATTATCCAGCTTGGTTCTCAAGCTTATCGCGATTGTATCGGCTGCCAAGCTTGCCAGAAACTCAACGGACGTTGCGTATTTAAAGACGATATTGTCAACAGTATTATTGAAAAAGCAGAACAAGCTGATGGTTTTGTATTCGGTTCGCCAGTTTACTATGCGCATCCGTCAGGACGCCTGCTTTCTGTTTTAGACCGCGCTTTTTATGCCGGTAATGCTGCGTTTGCTTTCAAGCCTGGTGCAGCGGTAACTTCGGCGCGGCGGGCAGGAACGATAGCTTCAATTGATGTCATCAACAAATATTTCACCATTAATAAAATGCCGATAGTTTCTTCTTCTTATTGGAATGAAGTGCACGGCAAAAAAGCAGAAGAAGTCATGCAGGATAAAGAAGGGCTGCAGACTATGCATAATTTAGGCAAAAATATGGCATGGATGTTAAAAATAATCAATGAAGCCAAAAAGGGCGGATTGAGTATTCCAATGCAGGAAAGTGGCAATCAAACAAACTTTATTCGCTAAAAATTAACAGGCTGTTTCAGTTCAAATCAAATTCATCCATAAATTATTTACGGCATAAAAAAATTGATTTGTAGCTTGTATTGGATTTGGAGCAGAAAAAAACCGGCTGAAAACAGTCGGTTTTTTAATTTGGAATGACGGTTAAAAACTGCGCTTATCCATTTTTTTACGTAAATCCGTGATATCTTTTATTCGTTTGTTTTCAATTTTTTTAGACGGTTTGCGCATTTTTTCACGATATGGCAAATCCTGGATTTCGGCTATTTTCTCTTCCAAATTACTATAATTGCCACGATTACATGTTTTTACCGGATTAGCCACTTCGCAAATTTTTTGCACAGGCTGATAATCTTCCGTCACCTCCCAATATTCTTTTAGGCCTTCCGGCGGGACTTCTCTTTCGGAATAAGGATCTGGCATAATTAATTTAACAGCATACCAGGTTAAAGGCATAACTTTCGGCTCGATATTCGTAACTTTACCGCTACCGATTTCCAAACCTTCCCAATTGCCGGCAACATAACTGTCTACGCCAATTTCCGTCATAATCTGTTCCGTGTTGCGACACTGCTCTGGATTGCCGTGGATAGGAATAACGATAATATTTGGCACAACATTTTTGACATCATTTATTAATTCTTTAATTGCTGCAGCGTTAGCATGTCCGGAATCCTGCATCTGAACTTCTTGAAAATTGCCGACGTGGCGACTGCCTGGCGTCATGACCACAACCGCACCCTGCGAGGCCAAAAGCTGCAACATTTTGGGTCCCGTGCGACCGTTTATTTCTTCAATAATGCGCTGACGGGCCAGAACCAAAACGTTTTTATCAATTCTAATCTGCGGATGTAAATCCAATGCCATTTTTGTGGCTGAAGCCATAAAAATCGGCGATGTCGGACTAATGCTTAAATTATGTTCATATTCTTCAAGCCCTTGGGCAAAAGCACCTGTACAAACAATATATTTCTTTTTGATGCTGTTATTTTTCAAATAACTTTTTATTGTTCCTTTATAGATTACATCATTAAAATCAAGATATCCGCTTAAAGCCATGGCTTGTTTCACAGTTTGCAGCCATTTGCCGTCCAGCCAAATTTTAGTGCCTAATTTTTTGGCAACCTCAATATCTATGGCAATATTTTGTACGCTGCGGGAAATTACCGGCGAGATAATTATATTCCGGTCTTGGTGTTCCTGCACGACATTATATGCGTTGTTTACAGCATTTTCAAAACCTATACGCTCCTTGCTGTGCGGGGTTGTAGATGTCGAATCTACGCAAATCACTGTCGTCGGCGCCGCCTTACGTTTTAAAACATCCAAATATTTTTTCTTATTAAAAGCTTTGCCGACTGGCATTTCTTCTTCAGTTAAAAAATCACCGTTATTTATGACTGCGGCATATGGTTTGCCACGATTATAGGTTAAAGTGTGGAAACCCAGCGAATCGACGATGCTGTGGCTGACATCAACGGCTTCAACCTCAATGTTATCCCCGATGCGGGCAACATATCCGGCTTTGATTTTTTCTATTTCCGGAGGAAGTATACCTTCGGCAAAAAAAGCCAAACGGATAAAATTACGGGTAAAACCTCCGGCCTTAATCGGCGGGAGCTTGTAACCCATTTTCGTGTAATTTATCAAAGCGCCAATATGATCTTCATGGGCATGAGTGATGAACAATGCATTTACAGGCTTAAGCGCTTTATATTCTTTTCCGGTTTTAGGATCTGTTCGATCAAAATATTCATCCACATTCGGATAAGCCGCCATAAATCCAGATTCATACGGTGTGAACATACTGCCCAAATCAAACATTACGCGTTCTGTTTTGCCGGTATCATCTGTATGTTCTAACACTGAACAATTGCCACCTATGCGGTCTTTATTGATGCCACCAATGAATTTTAAGATTGTTTTTGCTTTTGCCATATCCTTTTTCCCATTAAAGTGATTTTTGGTATATCATACATCTTCTTTTGACAAAAATCAACTGCTAATTATGTCAAATCTTGAAATTTTTGTATCAGATATTATTTTTGAATGGAAGGAAAAAACCATGAACAAAGTTTTGCGCCTTTTATATAGTTTTATACCGTTGGCATTACTGCGGTTGTCTGCGCTTTTTTCACACAGAGTGGCATTTCTTTAATTTTATGAAATGCTTAAACTTCCGCCTTTTACGCCACTAAATGCCATTTTTCCGGTCGTGTGGTCGATTTTGTATACTCTGATTGTTTGGCGCTTCTGCTTTATACCGTATGGAGCATGATTAAACGTTTTACAGAAATCAATATAATCGCCGGATATTTGTTATATCTTTACTTTATGTGGCTTTTAGTGGCAATGTATATAAATGCTGGCATGGTTTAGCTTAACGGTGGCTCTTTAAGTTTATAAAATTTTACTGGACATCCCTTAAAGATTGCTTTATTTTAGGGCGGTTAAAAAGTTGCAATTTTTGGGAAAAATAAAAATGACAACCAGTGTAAAGCAAATCCGCAAAACTTTTTTGGATTATTTTGCCAAGAACGGCCATAAAATTATTCCGTCGTCATCTTTGGTGCCGGATAACGATCCGACTTTAATGTTTACAAATTCCGGCATGGTTCAATTTAAAAATATTTTTACCGGCAATGAAAGTCGCGATTATAAACGCGCCGCCACTTCCCAAAAATCCGTGCGCGCCGGTGGCAAACATAATGATTTGGATAGTGTCGGCTATGATGTGCGCCACCATACATTTTTTGAAATGCTCGGTAATTTTTCATTCGGCGATTATTTTAAGGAAGAAGCCATTAACTATGCCTGGGAACTGGTTACCAAAGAATTTTCTATCCCAAAAGAAAAATTGGCGGTTACGGTTTTTCATACTGACGATGACGCCTATGATTTATGGAAAAAAATCTCTGGCCTGCCAGAAGATAAGATTATCCGCATTGCTACTAAAGATAACTTTTGGCAGATGGGTGATACTGGCCCGTGCGGTTATTGTTCGGAAATTTTTTATGACCATGGTTCGGAAGTTTGGGGTGGGCTACCCGGCACGCCGGAAGAAGACGGCGACCGCTGGATTGAAATATGGAATCTGGTATTTGATGAATTTGAAGACCTGCCCGACGGCACGCGTATTCCATTAAAACAGCGCTGTATTGATACCGGTATGGGTTTGGAACGCATTTCGGCAATTTTGCAAGGCGTGCACTCTAATTATGATATTGATTTATTTCAAAATCTGATTGCTGATGTGTGTAAGTTGGCCGGAAAAGATCCGAAAAATCCGCAATTTATACCTTCGTACAATGTTATTGCCGATCATTTGCGGGCAACTTCATTTTTGATTGCCGACGGCGTTCTGCCTTCAAACGAAGGGCGGGGCTATGTGTTGCGGCGGATTATGCGGCGGGCGATGCGGCATATTTACATGCTTGGCATTCATGAACCGATGATGTATAAACTCCTGCCGTCTTTACAGCGAGAAATGGGCGAAGCCTATCCAGAACTTAACCGTCATGAAGCCTTAATCAGAGAAACGATTAAAACCGAGGAAACCCGTTTCGGACGGACACTTGCCAAAGGTATGCGGCTCTTAGACGAAGAAACCGCCAGCTTAAAAGCTGGCGACGAGCTTAACGGGGAAACGGCTTTCAAACTTTATGATACTTATGGTTTCCCATTGGATTTAACGGAAGACGCCTTAAAGCTTAAAGACATTAAAGTTGATACAAAAGGTTTTGATGCGGCTATGGCCAGGCAAAAAGCCGAGGCACGTAAAAACTGGACAGGTTCGGGTGATGCTGGTGTGGAAAAAATCTGGTTTGAACTGCAGGAAAAATTCGGTGCAACGGAGTTTTTAGGCTATACCACAATCAAAGCCGACGGACAAATTATGGCTTTAGCACAAGAAGACAAAGAAGTTCAGACTGTTAAGAACGGCAATTTTTATCTGATTGCCAACCAAACGCCTTTTTACGGCGAATCTGGCGGCCAAGTCGGCGATATCGGCAAAATTAAAGGTAAAAATTTTGAGATTGAGGTTATTGACACTAAGAAAAAGCTGGATGGCATGGTTGTACATATCTGTAAAATGATTAGCGGCACGGTTCAGGTCGGTCAGAACGCAAGCTTTGAAGTCAATGAAGAAACCCGTAACCGTACCAGGGCAAACCATTCGGTAACGCATCTGGTACATAAAGCCATGCAGGTAATCTTGGGCGAGCATATTTCCCAAAAAGGTTCGCTGGTTGGGCCAGACAGAATGCGTTTTGACGTTTCGCATCCTAAACAGATTACCGCCGATGAACTGCGGCAAATTGAAGATATGGTCAATGCTTCCATTCGTCAGAACTATCATGTTAATACAGTCATTATGAATAAAGATGAAGCCGTTAACGCTGGCGCTATGGCCTTGTTCGGAGAAAAGTACGGTGAAGAAGTGCGCGTGGTGCGGATGGAAAAGGACGGTAAAATTTATTCGCAGGAACTATGCGGTGGCACGCATGTTCATGACACTGGCGATATCGGTTATTTCAACATTGTTTCCGAATCCGCCGTGGCCGCTGGTATCCGACGGATTGAATGCGTTACCGGCTACGGGGCGGAAAAATTTGTGCAGGACATTGAAGATAAGTTGCATCGTGCCTGCCTGATTGTTAAAACCAACATCAATGATCTGGAAAATCGTTTGAATATTCTGCTGGAAGAAAAGAAAAAACTGGAAACAGATATTTTTAATTTGAAGAAAACTTTCGTCAGCCATAAATCCGCCGATAATCAGGATAAAATCGAAACTGTCAACGGCGTTAAGTTTGTGGCCAGAGTTATTCCGAATATCCACCCAAAAGAACTTAAAGCTTTTATTGATGAAATTAATCAAAATATCGGTTCCGGCGTGGTGGTTTTGGCCTCGGACAAAGATGGCAAGGCGTCAATTGTCGTGGGCGTCACCAAAGACTTGACTGATAAATATTCAGCCATTGAGATGGTTAAAACAGCCGCCACAATCGTCGGCGGTAACGGCGGTGGTGGTCGGCCAGACATGGCGCAAGCTGGTGGTCCGGATGCCGACAGGTTGGAAGCCGCTCTTGATGCCGTCCGAAAGATGATATAATTTTTATTTGCAGAATTTTTAAAGCACGGTTGATAAAAAAATCGTGCTTTTTGATTTTATTTTGAGAAACGGCGTTTACATTGTTTTTTGAAGAAAGTAATGTTAATAATTCAAAAATATAAAAAATGAAATTTATCGCAAAACCATTCATATCAGCTCATTATGGATGGTTTTGTTTATTTATTTGGCGTCGCGTTCCTGGTCGCTATGGCTGTTTGGCGACGGTTTTATCTTAAATACAATCATAGGATATGCTAATTATCGGCGGTTTTACTGGGATCGCAAAAGTTTTGGACGGATGTTTGTTAAAACGCTGCACGTTAAGGAAATCTCCCGTAATAAATTTCGGCTGACAGGATAAATGTATGGGTTAACTGACGCTTTCGTAGCCATAATCGGCAAATTTTACGAACACCGGAAAATTTACAAGAAAAAACTTTGGAAGGTTCAACGGCTTTTTTCACCTGCGCCCCTTTATTAACATGCTTTTTGATCCGCTGCATTTTCTACGTATGCTGCCGTCTTAGTCTGTATGGCCGCCACTTTTACCGAACTTTTTGAAGACAAACGCAAACTTGATGACAATTTGTCAATTTTCTTGTTAAACGGACTTATTTTAACAATTTTATAAAATTCTGAATTTTTTGCTTGCTTTTATAGACAAAAAATGTTTTACTTAACTTTGTTATAATATATGTTTAATTAAATTATTTTATTTTGTTTATGAAAACGATTTCATTAGAAAATCTTAATTTGTTGTTGATTAACGACAAATTAAATGGATTTGTCGACAAGCAAGGCACAACAGCTGTAGAAAGCAAGTGCCGACTGGTAAACATGGTCTTGCGTCACAAAATCCACCATTTTCCTATTGACATCCCCTTTGTGGCGGCTGTCAAGAATTGTGAAAACGGTAAGGTAGCCGTTTTCAACATCAAAAGGAAAAAAATGGCCATAATCCCAGGAAATTCTGTTGCGGCAGAAACTTCCGTTGGAAAAACTTTCAAAATAAGAGGAGTAACATATACTCTGGCTGATACAATTAACGGGTTTGAACGTTACAAGCCCGATTACAAGCCGAACAACAAGGCTTGCAAATAACTTCTTAACAACTCCGATTTTTAATCGGAGTTGTTTTCATTTTAAAAATGAAAATACTATTGCCCTCGCATAAGGGAGACCATAGAAAAATGTTATAATGGGGACATATCAGACTTCTTTTTAACCTGTCATGCTGATGAGGATGCATCTGCGCCTGAATATGAGGCGTTCAAAACGAATGATCTTTTTTATCGTTTATGGTAAGCTTAAATATCTAAATCATCGACAAACTTGGCGCGCTCAATAATAAATTTGAAGCGTAATTCCGGATTTTTGCCCATTAACTGCTCAACACGGCGCCGGGTTTCAAAGGCTTCTTCCCGCCCTTCTTCGGTGTTGGTGCTCGGAATTTCTACCCTTAGAAGCATACGGTTTTTCTTATCCATCGTGGTTTCTTTAAGCTGCTGGGCGCTCATCTCGCCCAAGCCTTTAAAGCGACTGATATCCGGTTTCTGATTGCCTTTGACAACTTTTTGCAAAAGCTTGTCTTTTTCCTCGTCATCCAAAGCATAATAGTTTTTCCCGCCAACGACGATTTTATACAGCGGCGGCGTGGCAATATATAAATGGCCGTTTTCAATTAATTGCGGCATGTGCTGATAGAAAAATGTCATTAACAGCGAGGTTATATGCGCACCGTCAACATCAGCATCGGTCATGATAATAATTTTTTCATAACGTAGATTTTCTTCTTTATAGTTTTCTTTGACGCCACAACCCAAAGCCTCAATCATATCTTTGATTTCCTGGTTTTGAGTGATTCTTTCAAGCGAAGCGCTGGCAACGTTCAAAATTTTACCGCGTAGCGGAAGAATCGCCTGTGTGGCGCGGTCACGCCCCTGCTTGGCCGAACCACCAGCCGAATCGCCCTCAACAATAAAAATTTCAGTGTTTTCAGCCGCCGCCTGCGAACAATCGGCCAATTTTCCAGGCAGACGAAGCTTTTTGGTCGGCGTTTTGCGCAACTGGACTTTTTCTTCTTTGCGTTTTTTACGCAATTCCGCACGGTCAATCACATATTCTAAAAGCGCTGCGGCATTTTCCGGATCTGATGACAGCCAATGATCAAAAGAATCTTTAACTGCTGTTTCCACTAAACGCGTGGCTTTGGCTGATGTTAACTTATCCTTAGTCTGCCCTTGAAACTGCGGATCGGTAATAAACACCGAAAGCATAATCGCCGCATCACTTAAAAAATCGTCCGCGGTTACAGATGCAGCTTTTTTGACATTTGCCATTTCGGCATATTCCTTCAAGCTTTTTAACAGGGCATTTTTAAAGCCTTGCTCATGCGTACCGCCCTGCGGGGTAACCACGGTATTGCAGTAAGAATAACAAAAACCGTTTTGATCTTCTGGCCAAGTAATCGCCCATTCAACGCGACCTTCGCTGTGCGCCAGTTCAGAATCGCCAGCAAACATCGTGCGGTTGATTGTAGCACGGCTACCGATTTGATAATTCAAAAAATCTCTCAGACCGTTGGGAAAATTCAACTCGGCTTCCTGTGGCGTTATGTCGCCTTCATGGATAAGTTCCGGCGCACATTTGAAAAATATCCGGATGCCCTTAAACAAAAAAGCCTTGGAACGCGCCATGCGGTATACGCGGTTTGGCACAAAGCGGGTGTTGCCGTTAAAAATTTCTTCATCGGGCTTAAACGTAATAGTTGTGCCACGGCGGTTGGCAACATTTCCCACTAACTCAAGCTTGGTCTGTGGTGTGCCTTTAGCATAAACCTGGCGGTAAAGTTTTTTATCCCGGGCGATTTCAACCACCAGCTTTTCCGATAAGGCATTGACAACCGATGAACCGACACCATGCAGACCACCAGAAACTTTATAAACACTGTTTGAGAATTTACCGCCAGAATGTAAGGTCGTCATGATTACTTCAAGCGCCGATTTTCCTGGATATTTCGGATGCTCATCAACCGGAATGCCACGGCCGTTATCGGCAATCGTAATTGAATTATCGGCATTAAGACAGACTTCTATTCGACTAGCATAACCAGCTACCGCCTCATCCATCGAGTTATCCAAAATTTCAGCCACCAGATGATGGAGTGCGGTTTCGTCCGTGCCACCGATGTACATCCCGGGACGATGCCTGACCGGTTCCAAGCCTTCCAAAACTTCAATATCCTGTGCTGAATATCCTGTTTTAACAGGGGTTGTCGATTCAAATAAATCTGCCATTTTCTTCCTTTATATTATCTTTTTGTTTTGCTTAAATTAGCCCGTTTTGCCCATATTCTCAAGTATAAAACTCTAAAAATAAACAAAAATCAAGCATAAATGCGCTTTGCCGGAAAATCTTCTGATATAAAAAACTTTTTTTATTTTTGCTTGACAACACAAAGCAAAACCTGTTTTCTTGAAATTGAGGTTATTTTACCCTCAAGCGCCTGATTAAAGGTGCGGAGCCGTCAGAAGCTCTTTACTACACACGGTGCCGGATATAGCGCCGAAAGTTTGATGTGGCTTAAAATAAAAAAGCTGCATTAATCAATATATCCCCGATGAAGGTCGGGGAGCTGCAGCGTATGTCCAGAGATATTGTCTTAAAGGTTGCAGGATCATTTGTGTAGTATGATTTCTGAACTCTCCGACCACCTTTATCCAGGTGGTTTTATAATATTTAATTCGGAGAAAAAATGACTACACAACCTAAAATATCTGTAATTATTCCCGTTTATAATACGGCGGAATATTTACAAGACTGCCTTAAATCCGTTTGCAATCAAACCTTAAAAGATATTGAAATTATCTGTGTTAACGACGGGGCAACAGATAATTCACAAAAAATTTTGGAACAATTCGTGGCACAGGATGTCAGGATTAAAATTTTTCAGCAAGAAAATTCGGGAACCGCCAAAGCAAGGGAAAATGCTATAAAAGCGTGTTCAGCAAAGTGGCTTGCCTATGTCGATTCCGATGATTATGTTTCACCTGATTATTTGCAGAAACTGTATTATTTTGCTCAAGAGCAAAATGCCGACATTGCCTTTTCTTATTATTTTGACGTTATCCATAATCAACTGCGACGTCATAAGAAAAAGATAAAGGCCATTAATGTTCCGGGTGTGGGAAAAATTCCTTACATTACCGGTCCATCAAAAATTGCCCGTAAAGAATTATTTAACAATATTGTTTTTGCAAAAGACTGTTGCTTTGGCAAAGACAGTTCAATCTCCATGCAGTTGGCTCTGCAGATGCCAAAAATAAAAATTCTGCCTGAATTTTTATATTTTTACCGAAGGCATCCGGAATCTACCGTATTAAAGAAAGGCAGCATATATCCCCGCCTGCACAGCTTGCTACGCGGTTATGCTGCCGTAGAAGAGTTCTGTCAAAAGCAACCAGCTCCTGTAAAAACCATGGATTTTCTTTATAGCCGGATGATTAAACAAATTACCAATCTGCTTAAAGGAGAATGCCGATGATAAGATTATACTATTGCGACATACAAAATTTCGGCGATGCCGTTAATCCTATATTGATTGAGCGTCTGACTGGGCAAAAATGCCACTTTGCTGGCAAATACAGGGCTGATATTATTGGCATGGGTAGCATCTTAACCCAAATAAGCCGGCCACGCCTTGATGCCAGAATCAAAAATCTTTTTTCCCGGCCAGCGACTGTTTGGACTCCCGGTTTTATCAAAGAAGTCAATTATCGGGAAATTTTTCGAAAAAACCTGACCTTTGCCGCTCTGCGCGGAAAATTATCTTTGAACAGAGTAGAAAAAAGTATCGGCAGGAAACTCGATATTCCCCTCGGCGACGGTGGTCTGCTTCTGGCAAAATTATTGGATAAAAAAATGATAAAAAAATACGCGGTTGGTTTGGTGCCTCATATGAATGATATTGACAATCCGATTATAAAAAAACTTGCTGACGAATTGCCACACAGCATTATTATAAATGTTACCCAGCCTCCTTTGCAAACTCTGGAACAAATTGCTTCCTGCGATTTTATTTTATCATCAGCCATGCATGGTCTCATTGCCGCAGATTCATTAGGCATTCCCAACAAATGGATTGAGATTTCCGATAAGGTTATCGGCCATGGGTATAAATTCAGAGATTATTATTCCGTTTTTGATAATTATTCCCAAACACCACAACAACTTAACAAAAACAGCATTATAGATATGAAACTAATTTCTTTTTGGCAATCGGCATATAATCTGGACCTACGGGAAGTTGAAAATATTTCTCTAAAACTGTTTAACAGTTTAAAAAATATAAAAAATTAAATAAAATGCTTGCAAAAAGGAAAAAATATGTATAAATATCAATTCGAACTGGCAATGGTGCCGGTTTATAAGACGGTTTATACCGGCTTATTTAATTTCACACGCAGACAGGCGGAAAGCTTGTTTTTTAAAACTCTTTCGCTCCGGTGCTTTTTTGATAAAGCCAGAAGTCTGCGGAGGTTTAACCGGAAAAGAAGGATTTTAATAATATGTCACTTCCTACATTTACTTTGCGTCAGCTGGTTGAAGCAGGCGCGCACTTCGGACACCACGCACGTCGCTGGAATCCGCAAATGGCTCCTTATATCTATGGTAAGAAAGATAATGTTCACATTATCAACTTACAAAAAACCTATCCGATGCTTTACACAGCCTTAAACGCTGCTCGTGAAGTTGCTGCCAATGGCGGTAAAATTTTGTTTGTCGCTACTAAAAAACAGGCGCAGGATATTGTTAAGGAAAATGCCGAAAGATGTGGCCAGTATTATGTCAACTACCGTTGGCTCGGTGGTATGCTTACCAACTGGAAAACCGTTCATAAATCTATTAACCGTCTGGTTAAGTTAAATGAAATGTTTGCCAATAATGAGACCGAAGGTTATACTAAAAAGGAACTTTTAAACCTGAAAAAAGAACAGGAAAAGTTGGCTTTGTCCTTAAACGGCATTATGAATATGGGCGGACAACCAGATATGCTGTTTGTCATTGATACGCCAAAAGAAGCTCTGGCCATCAAAGAAGCCAAGAAACTCGGTATTCCGGTCATCGGTATCGTTGATACCAATGCTAACCCGAATGTGGTTGATTACCCAGTTCCGGGCAATGATGACGCCATTCGCGCTATTTCGCTTTATTGTGAACTGATTTCTTCGGCCATTTTGGACGGTATGCAGGCCGAAATCGCCGCTCAGGGCGTTAAGGTTGAAGAAGTTACCGCCGATTTGGAAGAAAAACCAGCAAAAAAAAGAGCTTCCAAAAAAGCTAAAGAAGAAACACCTGTTGCCGAGTAATCTTTGTATATAAAAGCTTATTCGCTTTCAGAAAGGTTCTTTATAAAAAGGCGGTGGCAATTCTGCTGCCGCCAGGATTTCAAAAAACTTTCATTACTACAATAGAAGGATAAAACAATGGCAGAAATTACAGCCGCTATGGTTAAAGAATTAAGAGAAACTACCAGCGCCGGCATGCTTGACTGCAAAAAAGCGCTCGTTGAAACAAACGGAGATATGGCTCAGGCTGTTGACTGGCTCCGTAAAAAAGGTTTGGCAACCGCTGCTAAAAAAGCCAGCCGCATCGCCGCTGAAGGTTTGGTTTCCGTTGCTGTTGAAGGAAACAAAGGCGCAGTTGTCGAAGTTAACTCCGAAACTGACTTTGTTGCCAAAAACGATATGTTCCAAGAATATGTTGAAGATGCCGCCAAAGTTGCCTTGTTGTGCCATGGCGAAGTTTGCGACATGAAGAATTTTAACTGCTCGAAATGTGGCAAAACTTTTGAGGAACGTTTGACCGATATGATTGCCAAAATCGGTGAGAATATGAATTTGCGTCGCGCCAAGATTTTAGAAGTGAACAACGGCGTTATTGCTTCTTATGTTCACAGCGCCTTAAAACCAAATTTGGGGAGAATCGGTGTTTTGGTTGCGTTAGAATCTACAGCCGACAAAGAAAAACTACAAGAACTCGGCAAGCATATTGCTATGCATATTGCCGCTTCCAACCCGTTGTTTTTGGATATCGCTCATGTTGATCCGGCTGCGGTTGAACATGAAAAAGGCATTTTTGCCGAGCAAGCTAAAGCTTCTGGCAAGCCGGAAAACATCATTGAAAAAATGGTGGAAGGTCGGATTCGTAAATATTACGAAGAAGTTGTTTTGGAAGAACAGGCTTATATTATGGATCCGGACAAAAAGGTTAAGCAAGTTATTGCTGATTATGCCAAAGAGCTCGGCGCAGATATTACCCTGACAGACTTTGTCTGCTTTAAGCTTGGCGACGGCCTGCAGAAAAAAGAGGAAAATTTTGCGGAAGAAGTTGCTGCACAGCTTAATAAATAAAAAGTTTTCCACCATGCACAGCCGACTGATTTGGTCGGCTGTTTTTTTAACACTTTTAGATTTTACATATCTGCCTAATTAATGTATAGAAATTTACTGCCGATTTTTAGGACATTATGTACATATCGTATTCTGTTTTTTTATGATTGTCGAACAGCGCAGTCGTTCAGATAATATTGAAACATCGACAACTGACATTCATTTTCCCGTTAATCAGTTTGTCCGACTTTGTGGGTAAATTATTTACAAAAAAAACAAAGCACTTGCGAAGAGCCCTTGTAAAAATAAAGCCACCGTTAATCGTAAAAACGAAAGAACAGCTGGTTGGAAGAATTCTAATTTTCAAAAAAAGCTTTGGATAAACTCGGAGCTTGTTTCTTTGTTTTGTGTAAAACAATGAAGAGCGGTAAAAAAATATTTGACATTCAAATTTTTTATTGTAATATGCCGCCATATTAGGAAGCCGTAGCAATCACTACAGTTTTTTGAGTGTGTGAACCTGGCAACTTTTGAATTAAAAAAATTATTATGGGGTTGTAGCTCAGTTGGGAGAGCGCTTGAATGGCATTCAAGAGGTCAGGGGTTCGATTCCCCTCAGCTCCACCAATTTTTAAGGCTTTGATTAATCTGCAAAGCCTTTTTTGTTTTTAAATATTTCTTGATGAGGTAAACTTCCCCTTAATAAGGGGAATT
The DNA here is from genome assembly GCA_964410325.1 of uncultured Azospirillaceae bacterium. Taxonomy (GTDB): domain Bacteria; phylum Pseudomonadota; class Alphaproteobacteria; order RF32; family CAG-239; genus CAAFZY01. The sequence goes on along the minus strand of CAYPFN010000011.1, from coordinate 2,783 downwards.
TTTTTACAGGATTTAGTCTGGCTTGCTCTTTATCCTAAAGAATGTGCCAACACTGCTTCAGCCAAGAATAATAACTCTCTGATAAAAATTGCAAGTTATTTTTTATAAAAAAAGCTCTTGCTTTTGGACAAAAATATGATAATATGTACTTAGATTTTAATTATAAAGATATTATTGGGAATTTACAGGGGTTTGCCTTGATGGTTTTCCGGTTCTATCTTTTTTAATATTTAATATAAGAATTTTTTATTTTTATTATAATAACAAAAGAGGGAACGGGAGTAATTAAAGCCCTCTCTAAACAAACCCGGATATTTTATGAAAAAGTATAGCCAAGAAGAATTAAAAGTAAGGCTTACTGCCTTACGTGATGCACGAATATATTTTGTGCAAGAGATCGAAGCTCCTACGCCCACGAATAGGGACCTGTTAAATCAGCTATATGAAATAGCTGATTGCCTTGAAATGGCGCTTAAAGATATCGAGCGCGGGAGGTTTACCTACCCCAAAGCGATGTCCTTAGTAAGGCATCAGCTGGTGATGTTGGTAAACTCTCAAGAATACCGAGATTTCAAAGATCTTGGTAAGCTGGAGTATTTCCGGAGCGCCAGAAGGACGATAATTGAAAAAACCAAACATCACGTGAATGTGATGTTTGATATACTAAAAGAAATTGTCGTCGCTTAATAATGTAAAAGGGCACGTTATCCGAACGTTGCCCTTTTATATTACATACTTTACAGAAAATCCTAAATTTACTCAGAACAAAATCTGCACAACATTGTTTCATCCTGACCAATATAATCAAATCGTTAGGCTTGTAGCTACTTTAACCCTTGTTTAGCGAGGATATCTATATCGGCAGTTTACTCCGGATAAAAAAGTTGTTCTTCTTTGATGTCTCTCAGAACTTCCCTTAAATATCTTTCAGACAAATACTTAGCCATTGGCAGGTTCATATCTCGAAAATTGCCACAATCTCTGGCGGAAGCCCCGGGAATATCGCCTTGATAATTTTTGATAAATGCAAAAGTTTCGCTTATTAACGTTCATTATTTTTTAGACTGTCGGGAATAGGCAACTCATGATCAAGAAACCATTGAATTTTACGTTTGCGGGCATTCTCTCGGTTCTTCTTTACCCATTCTTCATATTCTTTTGGATGGGTGCGTATCCACTCCTGCTGTCTGGCAACCTCTGCTTGATGCCATTTACGTGATTCTTCAACACCTTTATCTATTAATCGATCTTTTATTGCTCTCTCTTCTTTGGTGAGTGGTGGCATATAGCCAGCTTCATATAAAATACCAAATTCTTTCAATAAACGATTGACTTCTGCAGCGGTCCTCTGAGCTCCAGGGACTTCGTCCTTATACCAGTGGATAACCTGAAACTGACGATGACCATCTTTATCCCGCCATACAGAACCTAAACTTATCATTAAACCCGTAGGTTTGTTATATGCTAATCCTTCCCACCGGTCAAGCTCCCAGTCTTCCTTGAACGCTTCCGCTTCTTTTATTGCTTTCTCTTTTTCCATGTTCATAAACTTTCAGCTTATTAACGTTCATTGTTTTTTAGGCTGTCGGGAATAGGCAACTCATGATCCAGAAACCATTGAATTTTGCGTTTGCGGGCATTCTCTCGGTTCTTCTTTACCCATTCTTCATATTCTTTTGGATGGGTGCGTATCCACTCCTGCTGTCTGGCAACCTCTGCTTGAAACTCAGCACGGGATTTCTCTCCTTCTTCGTGAATGCGACGACTCTCTTCAGCTTTCTCTTCTTTGGTCATGCCGGGCAAATAACCGGCTTCATATAAAATGCCAAATTGGCGTTGCAACTCATTTATCTCTTCTATCGTACCCTGACGCGCTGGATAATCTCCGTCCCTATAGCCTATTACCGCATCATAATGCAGTCCTTTCTTATCTCGCCACGCAGCTCCCATATATATCTCAAATCCTGTCAGCTTGTGCTTCCCTCTTCTCTTTTTCCCGTCAAGCTCCCAGTCTTCCCTGAACGCCTCCGCTTCTTTTATCGCTTTCTCTTTTTCCATGTGCCTAAACTTTCAGCTTATTAACGTTCATTATTTTTTAGGCTGTCGGGAATAGGCAACTCATGATCCAGAAACCATTGAATTTTACGTTTGCGGGCATTCTCTCGGTTCTTCTTTACCCATTCTTCATATTCTTTTGGATGGGTGCGTATCCACTCCTGCTGTCTGGCAACCTCTGCTTGAAACTCAGCACGGGATTTCTCTCCTTCTTCGTGAATGCGACGACTCTCTTCAGCTTTCTCTTCTTTGGTCATGCCGGGCAAATAACCGGCTTCATATAAAATGCCAAATTGGCGTTGCAACTCATTTATCTCTTCTATCGTACCCTGACGCGCTGGATAATCTCCGTCCCTATAGCCTATTACCGCATCATAATGCAGTCCTTTCTTATCTCGCCACGCAGCTCCCATATATATCTCAAATCCTGTCAGCTTGTGCTTCCCTCTTCTCTTTTTCCCGTCAAGCTCCCAGTCTTCCCTGAACGCCTCCGCTTCTTTTATCGCTTTCTCTTTTTCCATGTCCCAGCTCCGTTAAAAATTTTTATACACTTAACATATCAGATATTGCTTTTGTAGTCAATATTCTTTATACTTTGAATATGTTAATAGGATTATTAAAATGAACGATATATTATTAGAGAATAAAGATATAGATATTCCCGATGATGCGGAATATTATCTGCAGATGCTTGATTGGGAGAAGTTGAGCGAGCCTAAGATGGTATA
>CAYPFN010000010.1:0-66163 GCA_964410325.1 uncultured Azospirillaceae bacterium | reverse complement strand
TAAACCCCCATATATGGAGAGAGTGTTTATGCCTTTAAAAGAAGAATATATTGCTAATCTTGATAAGATACCTTCGGTATCATTCAACAAAGAACAAAAACAAATTGCTAGGAAAATTATTGAAAATACACCCGATAAAGATTTGGATGCAGTTTATGGTTTAATAACACAACGAGTTAAGACAGGTTTTGTTTTTGATGAAGCTCCTGAAGTAAATCATAATGCCGTTGCACTCATTAGAGAGAACAGGGATTTAGGTATAAATGTTGATTTAGTGGGGAAACTTGAACACAAGTTAATCATTGGTGAAAATTATGATGCGTTAAAGAACTTATGTGCCACTTATATAGATAAGAATGGCAAAGGTTTGATTGATGTCATCTATATTGATCCTCCATATAATACCGAAGCAACCAAAAAAGATGGAAACGATTATAAAGAAGAAGTTAACGCAAGTAAATTTGTTTACAGAGATAAATTTACCAGAGATGGCTGGTTAAATATGATGAATGAGAGGTTAAAACTGGCCAGGAAGTTGTTAAGTGATTCTGGGGTTATTTTCATATCTATTGATGATACTGAACAGGCATATTTAAAGGTATTGTGTGATGAGATTTTTGGGGAAGATAATTTTGTAGCTAATCAAATAGTAGTATCAGCCCCCGCAGGGACACAAAGTTCTACTGATTTCGCTATACAACAATCTTATTGTTTAACATATAGAAAGACATCTAAATTCAATACAAATACAATATGTTTAACAGAAGATGAGATAAAAACAAAATTTAAACGATCAGATGAAGGTGGGGTTTTTTATATTGAAAGATTATGGAAGAGAGGTGTCGGTGGCAGGAAGGAAGATGTGCCATCTTTGCATTTTCCTGTTTATTATGATAGCAAAAATAACAAGATATACATAGATGAAGAAATTACTTCTGAGAATAATTTGGTAAAGATAATTCCTTATCAAACAAAAAATGTTTTAGGAAGATGGACTTGGTCTAAAGAAAAAATGAAAAATGAGAGAAATAAGTTAATAGTTGTCAAAGTTTCTGGTGAATATAAGTTGTATAAAAAGGTTTATTATGAAAAAGGAATGGGAAAAAAACCTTTCACAATTATAGATTCAAAATTAGGAAGAACAGAGTTGGGATCTCTGGAAATAAAAAATATTTTCAATGATAAAGTATTTTCCTATCCAAAGTTTTCTCATTTCATAAAATATCTCATAGGATTACATAGTTGTAAAAATGCCATTATCCTTGATTTCTTTGCTGGAAGTGGAACAACCGGTCAAGCCGTAATGGAGCTTAATGAAGAAGATGGAGGACAGAGAAAGTTTATTTTAGTTACCAACAATGAAAATGGTATTGGTGAAAAGATAACAAGAGAAAGACTTTATAGGGTTATCAATGGAGAAGGCAGTCAAGGTGAAAAAATTGATTGGACTTACACCAAAGAGAAACCATGTTTAGCTAATAACAGTGTACGAGTATTTAATATTAAAACAGAAGAGCTGACTTTAGAAAATTTAGATAAGGCAGAAGAATTAAAAGATAAAGCAAAATCAGAATTTAAGAAACTTAATGAAAATTACAATATAAACAATGATTTTGACATCTATAATGATCTGTCAGCACTTAATCCGATAAAAAAAGAGGGTAAATAAGATTATGGAACTGACATCATTACAATTAAAGACAACAACAGAAATCTTAAATTTGTATGACCCAAATCAAAAGGTTATATGTGAATTCAAATCTCCAACAGGCAGTGGTAAAACTTTAATGGCGTCTTATTTTATATCTGCCTTAATTGAACAGAATCCAAATGATAAATTTATTTTTGTCATAGCAACCCCTTCATCGTCATCACTACCATACTTTTTTGAGCAAAAAATAAACAAATACAAGGTTGATTTACCATATTCAAATTTTGAGGTAGAGTATATCCAATCTCCATCATCAAAACAAACTGATAAAACAGAAAGCATAAAGAAAATAATACCTGAACAAAATAAGGTTTATATTTTTGGGAAAGCATCATTTGGCAGCGGAAGAATATTAAGCGAATATAGAATCATTGATGATTTTATAGTGTCAGCTATAGATAAAGGTTATAAACTCATTTATATCAGAGATGAGGCTCATATTGGTGGTGAAAGACAAATCAACGATACCAACTTTGAAACATTAATGAATAGCAATGCTTCATTTGTTTTGAAAATGACAGCAACACCAGATAACCAAAACCCTTTTACCAAAAAAGTAATATTAAAAGAAAGTCAATTAAACAATCCTGTTCTAAATGATGGTAAATGGCTATTAAAAACAACCCCGGTATCATTATTAGATAGAAATTTAGAAGATACAGAAATCCTGGGAGACGCTATTAAACGTTTTAAAGAAATAAAAGAGGATTATGCTAAACTTAACATTGGTATTCATCCCGCCATGCTTATTCAAGTGGATAATGATGCTCCAAAAGATCCGGTTAGATCAAAAGAATTTAAAGAGACACTGATTAAAATAAAAGAAACACTTAATGCTCATAATATGGCCTGGGTTCAATATTTTGGAAATAATGATAAGGATTCAAACAGAGTTTATAAAAAAGATTTTACCTTGGATGAAATCAGTGAAAACAATAATATTATTGATGCCATTATATTCAAAATAGGTCCGTCAACAGGATGGGATATTCCAAGAGCAAATATGCTTATTCAATTAAGAGATGTATGTTCTTCAAGTCTTAATATTCAAACATTAGGAAGAATTAAAAGAAATCCATATCCAAATCTTGAATGGAATGCCACAACATCAAAATATTATATCTATTCTAATACCCAGGAAGCAAATGATAATGATGTAATTGAATATAATTATAAGGTCAGAGATAAGTTTTCTAAGGAAACATTTTTATCAATAGATATAGAAAATAAAGCAGAAATTAAAGATTCCAAATCAAATGAGGAGTTTAAAAAGAATTTCAGCACCTGGCTGGATGGAATGGAAAACCCAATTTTACAGGAAATAGAGAGAACATTTATTGATAACAAGATATATAGAAAAGTTTTAAATACAGTAAATGGTAATCAAATCTACACAACAATAACAAATCCATTTATATTTTTAAGAGATTACAAAAGATTTATAATAGCAAATAAGCAATTATATGATTTAATAAAATCAATCACAGATATTTTTTGTGATAAACATAATATTCAAAAAGAATTTCTAAATATAATATTATTGAATAATCATAAGAAAGATATATTAAATATAATCTCTAAAACAAGAACCGGAAAACCAAAATACAAGATTACAGAACATACTTATAATCCTGATTTTTACAAAGAGATTTATGAAAGAGACCAGGAAAGAGTGCAAATTTCAAAAAAAGATTATCTATTTGGTATAAATGAAGATGATTTGCTTAATAAAAATCAACAACCACTGGATTCTACTCCTGAAAGATTTGTGTTTAATTTAATACAGGATTATACACAAGATTGTGATGGCATACATATATGGGCAAAAAATCTGACAGCATCAAATATTTTTGGAGAATATTTAGATGATATGCTTAATGTTAAAAAAAGTTATTTTGATTTTATATTGAAATTTGAAAATGGCTTCTACCTTTATATTGAAGTAAAAGGAATACCAGATATAAATGCAGATAAAACAGAATTATTGAAAAATGCTTATTCTGATTATTTTAATAAAAGAATTGATGATTTATTTTCTCCCAAATTAGCTATAGCTGTGTGGGAGGTTAATACTACAAATAGTTCAATACATTCCTCAGTATATTATGACAAACAAACAATCACCGAAGACTTAAATAAATTATCTGCTGAAAAATTATTGGATAAATTGGCAAGTTTATAAAATAAATTTAGAGTGTATTATCCTGATTAAGTTGTAAATCCAGAGGTGGATTATACAAACATTATATAAATGTCTTAAAGAAAAGGCGGTATAAATTCCGCCTTGGTTTATAAACGGTAATTCCTTTTATCCCGATAATAGATTCCTTAAAAATATCAGAATCAAAAAATTCTTTTAGTGTTATTCCAAAGGAGACATATATTTTATTCAAATTGTTTATGGATATATTTCTTAAACCTCGTTCAACACTTGACCAATATGTCCTGTCATGTTCTACATCAAATGAACATTCTTCTTGTGTTAAGTTTTTTGATTGTCTTATTTCTTTAATTCTTAATCCAACTTGTTTTTGAATCATGTAATAAACTCTCTCTGTAAAGGAGAGTTTGTTTTTGTAACAAGAAAACTACCGGCTAAGCTGGTGGGGTTTTTTTGCCAATTTATCTTGCTGCTACCAGCGAAAGCGAAGATATTGTATCACCCATGCCGACCAAGGTTATTGGACTTTCTATTAAGATTGTCGGCACCACAATCAAATCCCAGCGACGGTAACGTCCAATGCCGGTTTGTGCCAAGTTATTTTGTCCGGTTGCCCAAGCCAAGCTGTCCGCCTCAATTAAACCGACATCAGATACTTCACGCCCGTGAGCCCACAATAAATCATCAATTTTTCCTGTACCGGCTTTAGCCGCGGCAATAGTTGCCGCCGTCATCATACCGTCTAAGTTTTGTTTCGGAGAAATTTTAAAATCTGTGTCTTGCAGCACCATATAAAGCCCGAACATATGTAGCTGAATACGAGGCACGCCGGTTTTTTCTTTGATTTTAACTAATCCGGCAAACAAATTTTCGGAGGTGGTTTGCTTTTTACATTTTTCAGCTAATTCTTCTTCATCGATAACTTCTAAAACATCTATAGTTTCCTGCTCGTTTATGCCCACAGAGTCCATCAACGGCGCAATTTTATCAATAATGGCTTTGCGGATAATTTTATCTTGAGTTGAGGCGATTTCTAAATGAAAAATACAATTTGAATTATTTTTGCGCCAGATTTCGATTTCCGGCAGAATATTATTAATTAAATCCACGCCCTGATGATTTGATGTTAAAGCATGAAAACCTGATAAAACAACATAATCAACGGGATTATTGTGAACATATTCTATAAAGTTTCTATCCGTAATAAGTTTAAGGTTTAATGGATCGTAAGTGGCAATAAAGCGGTTAGCCTTTGGGCATCGGAATTGTTTTCCATCAAGCTCAAAAATATCATTTTTATCAAATTCTATAATCCAGTGGATAAGAGGCATGTCACCTTTTCGGTTAATCTGATAAGCCGGCCGGATTTTACCAGTTTCGTCAAAAGAAAGTAGATTGTCAAGCTTTGCAAACTGTTCGGCTTGCAGCTTTGGCAAAGAGTTGGTATGCACAAAAACATTTTTAATGCCAACGGAAGCTAAGGCATTAGCGACAATGCCTCCTTGCCCGCCGATTTGCAGACGATCATAACCGACATTTTTATCCATCCAGTCATAAACGTTTTTTTCTTCAGTAATCCATTCTTCGGCAATACCTTTTGTAAAACATTTAAAAATACCTTTTAAAACATCATTTGGGGTTAAAATTTTTGTTTCTTTAACATCTTCTAAATCTGCGACGGATAAATTTCTGGATACGGCAAGTTCTGCCAATCGTTTGCCGGACAGTTTGATAACAGCATCAATGTTGGCATTAAAACCTGTGGCGACCGCTTTAATTTTTTTAATTTTTTTAAGCTGCTCGGAAACGACCTGATAGTTCTCTTGCCAAATTTTCTTTAATTCTGGCGTATCCATAAATTTTCTCCATGTCTTTTATTTAAAAATATACCAGCCGCACAAGGTTTGGCTGGTATATTTTTAGGGTAATTGCAAAATTGATTCTTCTTTAAGGTTTTCAACTTTCATAAAAGCCAATGTCAAGGCTTGAATTTGATTTAAAGCTTGCGAAAATTCTCTTGTTTGTTTGTAATATTTTTGCCATTGTCTAAAACTTTCTGACTGATATTTTGGATCGGTGGCCATCAAAAACATCGCTTGCGAAAATTCTCTGCTGTCAACAAGTTGATAAACTTTGTCTTTAGACGCGTTATCCTTGCTAAAGTCAATCTTTTCATCATTTTTTCCGCCGTCTCCGTGATATTTAATCGTAACCAGCTGACGGAGTTTTTCGCCAATTTTTTTACGCCAATCTCGCGATTCTTGAGGGCCTGCCGATTGCTCGGCTTGAATTTTGTGGGTAGTCAGCAAAGCTTGCTTGTCATAAATTGTTTTGAATGTCTTAACTAACTGATCAGAGGTATGCACTCCATGAACGGCAAGAGAGGCAATGATTTCCGCTGGTCTTTCCATATTTGTTCCCATGGCAAGCTGGCGCAAAACCTCTGCTTCATATATAAAAGGCCGACCACTGGCTGCGGCATCTTTAACCAACATAGCCGCAGTCAGAATTAAAGCGCCTTGAGAGCTTACTTTTCCTAGAGTCTGAACCCGGGTTTCCAAACCATCCACCCTGGTAACAAGCCCTAAAACAGCGGTGTTGCTAGCTTTTGAGTTTAAAGCCTCCTGATTTATCTGTAAAGAAGTGTCAACTTTTTTACTAAGCTCGGCTGTTTTATCTATAAAGTTTCTTTCAATTCTTTTCCATTCTTCACGGTTAAGATTCTGGTCATTTGCCGAACTAAGCATTTGCACCTGATTTTGTAAAACTTGGATTTGTTCTTTCAGCGTATCAATTTCCTGCATTTTTAAAAAAATCTGCTTTTCTTTTTCTGTTTTCAAAAGGTGTGGATTTTGCATAAGGTACAATCCCCCTCCACATATAACAACCAAAAGAGCCACTACGCCAATTGTTAATTTATTTGTTGTTGCTTTTTTTCCCATCCCGTTATTTTTTACGGAAGCCGGATTAATGTTGGAAGAAGAAGTTTTTTCGGTGTCTTTTACCATTTTTCTGTCCTTTGTCTGAATAATTCTTGGCAAGAATATTTTTATAGTTTATATAATTAAAAAAAAACTTCAACAGATTAATTGGATTAATACAAAATGATTGTTTTAGGAATAGAAAGCAGCTGTGATGAAACGGCGGCGGCCATTGTTAATGAAAAACGCGAAATTTTAGGCCAAGCGCTGCTTTCGCAGGAAGAACACAAAGCTTACGGTGGCGTGGTGCCGGAAATTGCCGCCCGCGCGCATTTGGAACATATTGACGAAATTATTGAGCTTTGTGTTAAGAGAGCCGATATTAAGTTAGAAAAAATAAACGCCGTTGCCGCGTCTGCCGGTCCTGGTTTAATCGGCGGTGTCGTCGTCGGTGTTATGGCTGCCAAGGCTTTGGCTTTGGCTTTAAATAAACCTTTTGTGGCCGTTAATCATTTGGAGGGTCATGCCTTATGCGTCAGAATTTCAGAAGATGTGGAATACCCATATTTGCTTTTATTGGTTTCCGGCGGTCATTGTCAGATTCTGATTGTTAAAAATGTCGGCAATTATGACCGTTTGGGCACGACCATAGACGATGCTGCCGGCGAAGCTTTTGACAAAGTGGCTAAAATGCTCGGCTTGGGCTATCCCGGTGGTCCGATGATTGAAAAATCAGCGGCTGTCGGTGATGAAACGCGTTTTTCGTTGCCACGTCCGTTGATGAGTTCGAGAGATTGCAATTTATCTTTTTCCGGTTTAAAAACCGCAGTGCGCAAACTGGTTGAAACGTATTCTCCGGATGGCAATTTAAATCATGCCACGATTCCCGGCAAAGATATTGCTGATATTTGCGCTTGTTTTCAATATACTGCAACGGATTGTCTGGTTCGCAAATTAAAAACAGCTATTGGCATTTTTAAACAAAAGCATCCTGATGGCCGGCATTTGGTCGTATCGGGAGGTGTTGCTGCCAACGCGTATTTGCGTGGTAAACTGCGAGATTTGGCCGTTGCTGAAGGGCTTGAATTTGCTGCGCCGCCAATTCGTTTTTGTACGGACAACGGAGTTATGATTGCTTGGGCCGGATTAGAACGTTTTCGAGCCGGATATACGGATTCGTTTGATTTTAAACCGCGTCCACGCTGGCCTTTGGATGAAAATGCGCCTAAAGCGGCTGGTGCTGGCGGCGTAAAAGCTTAAATATGAGGAAAAATGAAGACAAAACAAAAAAACGCATTGCGTTCGGCAAACGAAACATTGGCAATTATGGAAATTTTTAATAAACGCGATTCCAATCCGCGCTGTGAGCTTAATTATAAAAACGCATATACTTTGCTGGTTGCGGTTGTTCTGTCAGCGCAAAGTACGGATAAAGGCGTTAACCGAGCAACGGAAAAATTGTTTGAAATAGTTGATACGCCACAAAGAATGCTTGATTTAGGAATTGAAAATCTAAAAAAACATATAAAAACCATCGGGCTTTATAACAACAAAGCCAAAAGCATTATGTCTTTAAGCAAAGATTTGGTTGAAAAATATAATGGCGAAGTACCGCATGACCGTACCGCGCTGGAAAATTTAGCCGGTGTTGGACGCAAAACCGCCAATGTGGTATTAAATGTATGGTTTAATGAACCAACTCTAGCCGTAGACACTCATGTTTTTAGAGTAGCTCGTCGCCTAAATATAAGCCAAGGCAAAACACCTCTGGATGTTGAAAAAGATTTGCTTCAAGTTTTGCCACCAGCATATGCTAAAAAAGCCAATCACTGGTTGGTGCTGTTCGGTCGCTATATCTGCAAAGCCCAAAATCCTGATTGTCAAGCTTGTCCGATAGCGGACTATTGTTACAGTGCAGATAAGAAAATATAACTTTAGCATTTTATGAAAAGATTGTTTATTTGGCATAAAAGTTTTTCAAAATAAACAGCAACGCCCTTGATATTTACTTAAAACCGTCCTACATTTGACTGCAGAAATAGAAGGAATGGATTATGGATAATTTGCCGTTGTTAAGAGATATACATCTGCCTGCGGGAGTTTCCGCTTTTCCGCCGGGATACGGCTGGTTTTTGATGGCTGCCCTGCTTATAATGGCATATTTTGGTTATCGTCTGTACAAATATATTATTGCCAAAAGCAAAAAATATTATGCCTTAAATCTGTTACGTGCCTCTTCTGTGGATAATCTGCAGACGGCACGACAAATATCGGAAATTTTAAGAAGAGTGTGCCTTTATAAATATAAAGGAGCAGCGGCGCTGTTTGGCCGCGAATGGATAAAGTTTTTAAATCAAAAAAGCCGTCAGAAAATAAGCGGCGCGGCAGCAGAGCTATTGGTTTATGCGCCGTATATGCCTGTCGGGGAAAATTTTAAACCAGAAGATTATCAGCGGTTAAAATCTTTTGCCCAAAAATGGATAGGAGAAAATTTATGATTGTTTTTCTTTATCCGTTTATGGTGTTTTTATTAATTGCCCCTCTTATCATACGATATTTTTTGCCAGCCGTGCACGGTGTTTACGGCGATGCGTTGAAAGTGCCCTTTATTAAAGATTTTGAAATTATAGAACACAAACAAAAAAAGAACGGCCGGTTTTGGGTGCAGGCTCCTAGGAAAAACCACTGCGGATTACTGGGAATGTCGATTCTTTGGCTTTTTTTAGTTTTGGCCGCCATGCGTCCAGTACAAATCGGCGAACCGATTCGCCTTAAAAATGAAAGTCGCGATATTTTAATGATTATGGACATTTCCAATTCTATGCTTGAAACTGATTTTTCCTATCAAGACCGACGCTTAGATAGGCTAACGGCAGTTAAAGTGGTGGCTTCAGATTTTATTAAACGGCGCGCATCTGACCGGTTGGGGCTCATTTTGTTCGGAACCAGAGCATATTTACAGGTTCCTTTAACGTTTGATAAATCGTCCCTGGATGATGTCTTGTGGTCCATGGATGCCGGCATGGCCGGAAATTCTACATCAATTGGTGATGCTTTAGGTTTGGGGTTAAAATCTTTGCAGTCGGCAGATAAACAATCCAGCAATCAAAATAAAATCATAATTCTGTTGACTGACGGCGAAAGTAACGACGGGAGCATGAGTCTGCCTCAGGCTATAGATTTGGCGGAAAAAGAAGGTATAAAAGTTTATACTATCGGCGTTGGTGGCGGCAGATTTTCTTTGGCAAATGCTTTTTTCGGCAATATAAACTCTCCACTTGATGAAGAAAGGTTAAAACAGCTTGCTACTAAAACCAAAGGACGATATTTTCGGGCGGATGATTTAAATGGCTTGGCAGAAGTTTACCGCGCCATTGACCGACTAGAACCGCAGGCTCGGGAGAAGAATTTTATTTATCCGCGTCATGAATTATATTATTGGCCGCTATTAGTCGCTTTTATATTGGCGGTACTTTTGGCGTATGCCTATAGAAGGAGGCGGGCATGAGCAATTTTTTAGTGGAAATGGCAAATAATTTTCATTTTCTGCGGCCATGGTTTTTGCTTTTATTAGCGGTGCCTGCGGTATTTTATTTTATTTTATTTAGGAATGATGCCAATTTAAGCAGTTGGGAAAAAGTCTGCGATAAAAAATTTTTAGATTTTCTTTTAATAAAGGGAAATAATCACCGTCGCAAATTTAGCGTGTTTCTAATTTACACCGGATTAATTTTAAGTGTTTTATCTCTAGCTGGTCCGACTTGGCAAAAAGAGGAACAGCCTCTTTTGATAAACAATGCGCCGTTAGTGATTTTGCTTAATTTATCAACAGATATGCAACAAAAAGATATTTTACCGAACCGTTTAACCCGCGCGAAAATGGAAATAGCTTCATTACTGGAGCAAAAGGAACTTGCGGGGGTAGAAAGCGGTTTAATTGTTTACACGGCTGAACCTTTTATGATTTCAGCATTGTCCGATGATGCACAATTAATTATAAATTTATTACCGGCAATAAATTTTAATATTATGCCACTTAATGGCGATCGCTTAGATAGGGCCATTGATTATGCTTTGGCAAAAATTAAAGCGGCCGGCTATCAAGAGGGTAGTATTGTTGTGTTTGGCGCTGCCGCTGGCACGGATTTTGCCGCTGCGCAGACAGCTGCTCGGCAGGCAAAAGCCGCTGGTATGATAATCAGCACGGTAAATATGACGATGCAGCCAAATGCTGGTTTAAAACAAATTGCCACCGCCGGCGGCGGCATAGCTGTTAACGTGGCAGAAGTTTCAACACTTGCCCGGAAAATAGATACATGGTGGCAAAAAGATAAAACAGAAAGCAAGAATGTTGCGGAAACCTGGCGGGATTTTGGCTATTATTTACTGTTTATGCCGCTTTTGTGTTGTCTTTATTTTTTCCGGCGCGGGCTTTTAGCCTTAGTGTTTTTTGTTTCGTTATCCATGCCGGCAGTAGCGGGTTTTTTCCTGAATAATGATCAAGAAGCGATGAAGTTATACGAAAAAGGCGAGTATGCTGAAGCCGCCAAAAAATTTGAAAATGAGCAATGGCAGGGCTCGTCATGGTATCGTGCCGGAAATTATGCCCAAGCCGCCGATTCTTTTGCTAAAGCTAAAGATACAGAAAACATATATAATTATGGCAACGCGTTAGCCAAAAGCGGTGATATCGCAGGCGCTATCAAACAATACGAAGAAGTATTAAAGCAAAATCCGCAGCATGAAGATGCAAAATATAATTTGGAATATTTAAAACAACAACAGCAAAATCCGCAGCAGAGCGAACAACAAAATCAAGAAAAAGAACAACAGAATTCATCAACACCGCAACAAAAAGAACAAAACAAACAACAAAATCAGGAACAAAATCAAGAGGAAACGTCCGCATCAGAAGATTTTCCTGCCGATGAAAAGCAACAGGAACAACAGTCTTCAGCAAATTCCGAAGAGTCGGAGGAGCTAAACCAAAGTAAGGAAGTTTCGGCACCGCCGCAAAATAAAAAACAAAACCTTTCTCAAACCGCTGAAGAGGAACAACAGCGGACCGCCTCAGCAAAAGAAGGAGAAAAGAATGAAAAATATGATGAAGAAGCTCAGGCCCGCACTCAGCAGTTTCGTGAAATTCCCGAAGATAAAGGAGGGTTGCTGCGGGCATTCATTTATAAAGAATATAAGAAAAACAGGTATGGGGGAATAAAATGAAAAAGACATTGGCTTTTACTATATTATTCATGACCATGATTTTTAATGCAGCAGCAAATATAACGACATCGATTGATAAAACAACGATTCCTTTAGGCGAAGGGTTTGTTTTAACCTTAACCGCCGATGAAAATCTTAACGACAGTCCGGATTTAAGTGTTTTGCAAGATAATTTTAAGGTTTATTCAACTTCTGTTTCACGTCAAAATTATATCATTAACGGCCAAAGCGCGGCATCAACCACATGGCAAATCGGACTTATAGCATTAAAAGCTGGCTCGCAGGAAATTCCAGCCATTGCAGTCGGGAAAAGCCAAACCGCTCCTTTAAAGATTAATGTTATAAGCGCTGGATCGGACGCTGTTTCTACAGGCGGAGAAGGTTCAACTAATCTGATACCGCAAGAATCTGTTCCAGCCGGCGATACTACTCAAACAGCCGCAAAATACAATATAGAAAGCTTTATATCTGAACCTCAAAAAACATATTATGTTCAGCAACAAATAATTTATAACGTGATATTAACTGATGATGGCAGTTTAACCGGCGGCGAGCCTGTTTTTAACAAGAAGGAAGCCGGTAATTGGATTATCCGAAATCTTGGTCGTCCGCAGACGGATATAAAAACAATTGAAGGCAGAAGAATAAGAAAAACCACTTTCAAGTATGCGCTATTTGCGCAAAAAAGTGGGGAGTTGCAAATTCCAGAAGTGTGGTTTAACGGCTATGCCCTTGGTGCCAAACCTCCGTCAACATTTGGTGTTTTTGATCAGGATATTTTTAATTTCAGCATAAATATGCCGACATTGTTTGATATGGATACGCCAGTAACGCTTAAAGTTCCGGCAAAAGAAATCAAAATTTTGCCAGTTCCGGTAGATTATCCTGGTTCGTGGTGGCTCCCGGCAGAAAAGGTTTCGCTTAAAGCCAACTGGCTTGACAATCAGCCAAAATTTAAGGTCGGCGAGGCCGTCAGTCGAGAAGTGGTTTTGCAGGCTTCCGGTGTGACAGAAACCCAGCTGCCGGATATCCAATTTCCGCAATCGCCGGCTTTTCGGCAGTATCCGGAAAAATCCACTCGGCAGACAGGCCTGATTAACGGACTTCCAGTAGCTGAAGTCAAAGCCGTTAATGTATATGTTCCCGAAAGAAGTGGCCGTCAGTTACTGCCAGAAATAGCCGTTGATTGGTACAATACCCGAACAGGCTCTTTTGCGAAAGCCGTTATTCCCGCTGAAGAAATAAACGTCGAACTTAATCCGCAAGCAGATGGTATTAAAGAACATGAAGAAACAACTGAAAATCAAGACATTCAAGCTTATTTATTATCATCTGAAGAAATTCGCTCGCCGGTATCGGAGAGTAGTTCTGTAATAAAAACTGCATCCGATAAACCGATTTTTCTTTATTTTATTATAGCGACTGTTTTTGCCGCTGGCGTATTAATCGGAGGGCTTGTGTTTAGACGCCGTCCGTTCGGAGGTAAGCCACAATGTGAAATGCATCAATATCCTGAATATTTGATAAAAAAAGCTTACCAAAATGATTTTCGTTCTTTACGCGACGGACTGGTGTCTTGGGCAACAGGATTTTATCCTGAATATAGAATTGAAAATTTGAAAGATGTCGCCAAAGCTACCAATAATGAACAATTTGCCAAGCAAATCGATGTTATATTGGCAAAACTTTATAATCCACAGGACGAAACATTATGGAATCCTAAAATTTTTAGTGATATTTTAAAAGTTTTGGTAAAGAATAAAAAGCAGACTGCAGGAAAAAATACGCCATTGCCACCCTTATATCGATAAATGGCATAAATATCCTTTGCAAGAAAATATTGCAATATTAGTTTTTATGTGTTCTAATAAACCAAAATAACAGTAAGGATAGGTCATGTTTTTCTTAAAAAAAGTGTTGTTGGGTTTGGGTTTGATAGGAATTATATATTTAGGGGGTTCCGGCACACAGAGCCACAGTTTGTTTATGCAGGGAATGGGCTTTATAGGCCTGATAATAGGTCTGATAATTTTTTATATTTTTAGCAGAATGATCTGGAAAGGGCTTGGCTGTCTTCCTTCATTTTTAATTTTGACGGCTGTTGTTTTGTTTATGATGTACGCACTTGGCCTTTTTGATAAAGGTCTTAGCGGTGTAGGACAGCAAACTGTCCGGTTTGTTGGCTATGATTCATCTGAACGCCAAGCATCTTTCTCTCAGGCAGCGATGAAATCGGAACAAACGTTTTATGAAAACTTTCCAGAAGAAACAGAATTTTCCGAATCAAATGTGGAAAACATTGATGTTTCAGAAGGTGCCAGCGCCGATTTGTTCGGAGCAAAAGCCCCAAACCCTGCTCAGAAAGAAAAAAGCAAACAAAAGACTAATATAATTTCTTCTATAATGGGCAATACAAAAGGAAAAGAGGAGCCAAAGCCTTTCAATCCAAAAGATTATCCGGTTATATACGGAACTGCTCGGGTTATCAACGGGGACACGTTAGAAATATATGGTAAATATTTTCAATTGTTCGGCATTGATGCGCCGGAATCAAACCAAACTTGCGCAGATAAGCAGGGACGCTCTTACTATTGTGGTAAAGAAGCCGCTAGTTGGCTCAAAAGCTGGATTGGCGACAATGAATTAGAATGTCATGTCATACAACAAGATACCAAAGGTAACATGGTTGGCACATGTTCATACGGGCCATATGATTTAGGTGCTGCATTGGTCAATGCCGGCTGGGCCGTGGCTTATGTCAAATACACAGACATTTATTATCCTTATGAAATGCAGGCGCAAAAAAATCGCAGGGGTTTGTGGCAGGGAACATTTTATAAACCTTGGGATTGGCGCGCGTTGCAGTCCAGAAAAGCTAAAATTAAGGTTATTCGTCCCCAAGAGCGTAAAAAAAGTATTTTTAGCTGATAAAATATAAAGGAGAAAATCCGTCCGGCTATGAAATATATTTATAATTGCAACACGGAGCAAGAGACGGAAAATCTTGCTAAAGCGCTGGCACAAATCGCCCAGCCGGGCGACGTTTGGGCATTGTTCGGAACGCTTGGAATGGGTAAAAGCGTTTTTGCCAGAGCTTTTATAAAAACACTGACTTCAGCAGAAGAAGTTCCAAGTCCAACGTTTACGTTGGTACAAACATATCCAGCACAAGATTTTGAGATATATCATTATGATTTATACCGATTAAAATCAGCCGAAGAAATATGGGAATTAAATATAGAAGAAGCCATGCACACAGGTGTTTGTCTGATTGAATGGCCAGAAAAAATGAGCACATATTTGCCGCATAATATTTTTCGGCTGGAAATAACGCCCTTATCGCAAAACAGTCGTCGGTTTACAATACAAACAAAATCTCCAGACAAGCTTGTCCGGATTTTAAAAAGTGAAAGAAAACCGGATGAATGCGCGAACTAAAAACATACATGCAAGTTGCATTTTGCTTAATCAAAAAGGCATTTTGCTTTTAGGAAAAAGTGGCGCTGGAAAATCAGATTTAGCTTTGCGTCTGATAGAAAACAAAAAAGCAGAATTGGTTGCGGATGATAGGGTTGATATAACGGTTTGTGCCCGAAAGCTTTATGCGACATCTCCGGAAACGCTGAAAGGTTTAATAGAAGTCCGTGGCATAGGAATTGTCGCAAAACCTTATTATCCTCAAGCGGAAATTTGCTTGGCGGTGGAATTGGTTGAAGATTTCAAGGCTGTAGAACGCTTGCCTCAAGAGAAATTTTGGGAATTGTTTGGTGTAAAAGTTCCGTTGCTTTCTCTGTATCCTTTCGAAAGTTCGGCAGCCGATAAGATTGTTATAAAGTTAAAAGCCTTGCTTGATTAATAAAAAAAATTGCATAGTATAAAATAAGGAAAATATCATGCAAAAAAGACAAATAGAACACTTTTTAAGAACATTAGGCAAACCGCTGGTAAAGTTTATTATAAGCCTCGGAGAGTTAGTGTCTTTTATTGTCAAAGCAGTATATCATTGTTTTATACCGCCTTTTTACCCTAAAATTTTTATCCGTCAACTTTTAGACATGGGTTTTTATTCACTGCCAGTAGTGGGTTTGACGACAATTTTTGCTGGCATGGTTATTGCTTTGCAAAGTTATTCCGGTTTTGCCCGTTTTGGCGCGGAAAGCGCTGTTGCGTCGGTCGTATTAATTGCCGTGACCCGTGAATTGGCACCGGTTTTATCGGCCTTAATGGTCGCCGGACGAATTGGCGCCGCCATGGCTGCTGAAATTGGCACAATGCGTGTGACAGAGCAAATTGATGCGCTGGTAACCTTATCAACCAATCCTTTTAAATACCTGGTGGCGCCGCGATTATGGTCGGGCGTAATTGTTTTGCCGCTTTTGGTTTTAATCGGTGATATTATAGGCATTTTTGGCGGATATATTGTCGGGGTTTACAAACTTGGTTTTAACGCTGCAAATTATATCAATTCCACGCTACAGAATATGGAATCGATTGATGTTATTTCTGGTCTAGTTAAAGCTGGCGTTTTCGGCTTTATTATTGCTTTGATGGGCTGTTATAACGGCTATCGCTCAAAAGGCGGTGCTCAAGGGGTTGGCGAAGCAACAACCAATGCGGTTGTTTCTGCCTCAATTTTAATTTTAATCTTTAATTATGTATTAACCGAAATATTCTTTTCCAAATAAGGCAGTGCGGAAATGGCAGAAGTTAAAATATCGATACGCAATCTTTATAAAGCGTTTGGAAAGAAACAAGTTCTAAATGGCATTAATTTAGACATCCATACCGGAGAATCGCTTGTGGTTATCGGCGGTTCCGGTACTGGAAAGTCCGTGTTGATTAAATGTATCCAAGGCTTATTAACGCCGGATATCGGCTCTATAAAAATTGACGGCAACGAAGTTGTTGGCGCTCGCCGAGGAATAAAAATCGATATTCATGCTAAAATGGGTATGTTGTTTCAAGGCGGTGCGCTTTTTGACAGTTTAACCGTTTGGGAGAATGTTGCTTTTTCTTTGCTTGAAAACAGGCACATGAACCGAGAAAAGGCTAAAATGGAAGCAATTCGCGTGTTGCGTCAGGTTGGTTTGGCACCAGATGTGGCTGATTTATCACCTTCAGAATTATCAGGAGGAATGCAAAAACGTGTTGGTTTAGCCCGTGCAATCGTTACCAAACCTGAAATTATTTTCTTTGATGAACCTACTACCGGCCTTGATCCGATTATGGCTGATGTTATCAATGATTTAATTATTGAATCGGCTAAGGGCTTAGGCGCTACAACATTAACCATTACCCATGATATGGCGTCAGTACGTAAAATTGCTGATCGCGTTGCTATGTTATATAAGGGAAAAATCATTTGGCAGGGAACGGTTAAAGAAATGGATAAGACGGAAGATCCTTATGTCCAGCAATTTATTAACGGTTGTGCGCAAGGGCCTATCAAAGTGGAAATATAAAAATGTCAAAAAAAATTATCAGAGAATATATTTGTCAGCATTGCGGCGCTGTTTATCCTAAATGGCAGGGAAAATGCGATGCCTGTGGAGAATGGAATACAATTGAAGAAGAAAAAACGCAAAATGAAGGTTTTTCAATTCTGCCTGGCAGAAAAAAGGGAGAAATGATAGATTTTGTCCCCTTAAGCGGCACAGCACAAAGTTTTAAAAGGCTTGCGGCGAATATCAAGGAAATTGATAGAGTGACTGGCGGCGGTTTGGTACCAGGTTCTGCGATTTTGGTCGGTGGCGATCCGGGAATTGGCAAATCTACGTTATTATTGCAGGTTTGTGCCGGAGTGGCCGAGTTATCGCCAGAACATGAATGTTATTATATTTCCGGTGAAGAAGCAATTGATCAGGTGCGAATTCGCGCGCAAAGGCTCGGGCTTGCCGATTCGCCAGTAAAACTTGCCAGCACGACGGAAGTTAAAGATATCATTGCCACACTTTCAAAAGCCAAACCGTCGGTTGTTATTATCGATTCGATTCAAACCATGTATTTAGAAAATGTTGAATCAACGCCGGGCAGTGTGTCGCAAGTCCGCGCCTGCGCCTATGAATTGATAAAATTAGCCAAGAAAAAAGGTTTCGTCCTTTTTTTAGTCGGCCATGTTACCAAACAGGGTGCAATTGCCGGTCCGCGGGTTTTGGAGCACATGGTAGATACGGTTTTATATTTTGAAGGGGAAAGAGGGCATCATTTTCGGATTTTGCGCGCCGTAAAAAATCGTTATGGGGCAACCGATGAAATAGGTGTTTTTGAGATGCAAGATAAAGGTCTGGTTGAAGTTGAAAATCCGTCGGCATTGTTTTTAGCCGAACGTCAGGGAAACGTTTCCGGTTCTTGTGTTTTTGCGGGGATAGAAGGTTCAAGGCCTGTCTTGGTTGAAATTCAGGCACTTGTCAGTTCCAGCGGTTATTCAAGTCCCAAAAGAGCGGTGGTCGGCTGGGATTCAAATCGTCTTGCCATGATTTTAGCGGTGTTGGAAGCCCGCTGCGGGATGAACTTCAGCTCTCAGGATGTTTATTTAAATATTGCCGGCGGTTTAAAAATTTCTGAACCGGCGGCGGATTTAGCCGTAGCTATGGCAGTCATTTCTTCTTTAACAAACAAGCCTCTGCCGGCGGATATGGTTGTCTTTGGCGAAATCGGCCTTTCCGGAGAGATTCGCGCCGTCAGTCAGCCGAATTTACGCTTAAAAGAAGCCTGTAAATTAGGTTTTTCAAGCGCCATTATTCCGCCCGGATATAATCAAGATAAAAAAAACAAAGCCATTTCTGTTTATGAAATAGGCAATGTTCAACGGCTTATTAATTGGTTCAATTAGGAGCAAAACATGCAGCAGCTTAACAATTTAGATGTTATCATTTTAATTATTACGGCGGTTTCAGCCTTAATTGCTTTGTGCCGCGGTTTTATAAAAGAGGTTCTTTCAATTGTCGGATGGGTGCTGGCTGCAATTATTGTCTTTTACACTTTGCCGGTTTTAACCCCGCTTAGCCAAAAATATATTGCCAGTTCCTTGATGGCCAGCTTAGTGACGGCTTTGATTGTTCTGATAATTTTTTATATTATTTGGCTTTTAAGCACTGATAAAATGATAGGTAAAGTTCGTTCCAGCAAATTAAGCGCGCTGGACAGGTTTTTGGGCTTGTTGTTCGGCATTTTGCGCGCTTGTCTGCTTGTTGTGTTATTTAATATACTTATGACCTTGGTGTTGCCAGAGGAATCTGAATCAGGAATATTCAAAGAATCACGATATTTCACTTTAGCCGGGAAATTTGCCGAACCTCTTGAAAGCTTAATTCCGCAGTCCACAATAGATTTAATCCGTAATAAAAGCGCTGAAGTCGGCTTAGGAGAAAAACAAACGACTGAAAATGATAAGAAAGATGCGGAAAATTTAATTGAAAAAACAGAAGAAGAAAAAGCCTCTCAGGAAGAAATAGATGAATTGTTTGAAAAACTAGCGCAGCCGAAAATAGAAAAAATGGTTACGGAAAAAAACAAAGAAAACACGGAGGATTTTGATGGGTATAAAGAAGAGGAAACCGACAATCTTGATCGGCTGATTGAAACCGCTATTGAATAACGGATAAATTTTTTATTCATTAATATTAAGAGATTTTAGGCGTTCTACCAAAAGAGCTTCATTAAAAATAATTGTTGCCGGCGTTTGCATACCGGTGGCAATTTTTTTACGGATAATCTCTTTATTAAGTTCTTCAGCGTCTTCTTTTAAAGTTAAAGCATGTTGCCATTGAAAACGCGCTTCATCTCGACGTCCGACCTGCCAATAGGCGTCGCCAAGGTGATCACAAACAACAGCATTTCCGGGAAGATACTCAGCAGCGCGTTCCAAAACCATAATAGAATCTTCATATTTGCCCATGCGATATAAAGCCCAACCGAGACTGTCTATAATATGCCCATCTTCAGGATTTTGACGATAAGCCTCAAAAATCATATATAAAGCCTCGTTTGAATTTTTATTATGTTGCAACCAGGTATAGCCAAGATAATTTAAAACAAACGGATGTCTATTGCTTATTTCCAAAGCTTTTTCCAGAACTTTTTCCGCTTGATGCCATTGGCCGTTGCGTTCATAAGCCATGCCAAGAGCATAATAAATTGTCCAGTCTTTTTTAGCGCTTTGTGGAATAATTTCCAGTGCTTTATTATAATACTTAATGGCTTGGTCCTGCCTGTTCATAACACGGCTGATTTCACCTAAATTAAACAATACTTGGTAGTCATCAGGATATTGTTTGAATAAATTTTTAAGTTTATTTAAGGCGTTAATGTTTTGGTGCTGGACCATATAAATGCCAGCAATTTTCAACTGAGCCATAAAATAAATAGGTGATTGTCTGCCGATTTTTTCATATGTGGCAATAGCCTCATTATACCGCTGACTACCTTCCAGCAAATCGGCCATAGAAATTAGCGCAACATCATGTTGTGGATTTAAAGATAAGGCTAAAGTCGTAAAAATTTGCGAAATATCGCTTTGATAACCGCGGAAAACTGTTCCAATATTAAACAAAGCCTCCGCCTCTCCTTTTTGCGGAGAATCAATTAATTTAGCCGTCATTTCCGGAACGGAGTTTTGAATATCTGTATATAACGAACCAAGCATTTTTGCCCGAAAGGTTTTGTCATAATATTTTCTAACCAGTTGTTCGGCTTGTGCTTTTTGACCGTTACGGATATAGAAGTTGCTGATAATTTGCAATGAACGGTAAGACAGTTCCAGGTTTTCGTTGTGAACCACCGTGTCAAAAGCTTGTTGAGCTGCTTTCTGATTACCGAGATAATCATTAAGCATACCTTTATGCATATAATACAAAGAGACTAAACTTGAGTCTTCCTGAAGTTTTTCAATAGCCTCAATAGCTTCTTTCTGTTTGCCTTGTCCGGCATAAATCCAAGATTCAAACAATGGCAGGATGGAGCTTTGGTAAACTTTATCATGAATGTTATGCAAACTGTCATAAGCTTTATCATAATGATTTTTTTGTAATTCATCGGTCATAATGATGAAGTGGATAAAATTACTTTCATCTCCTTTTTCCATAGCAATTTTAGCGTATTTTGCGGCTTCTTCAATCCGGCCTTCCACAGTCAACAAGATATAAGTTCGTCCGATAATTTCCTTATTATCCGCGCCAAGATTAATTGATTTTATGTAATAATCTGCCGCCTTATTCAAATCCTGTCGCAAATGTGCCACCCTTGCGGCAAGATAACTCCCGTAAACGGTATCCAGCCGCGGAAAGTTATAAACGGTATCGGCTTGCGAAGCATAATTCGGATGCACAAAATTTTGCGTGCAGGAGTTAAAAACACCGACACTAATAATAAGAGCTGCGATATATCCAACTTTCATAAACTTATTCATCTTTATTGAGTTTTTTTTATTTTATAACAATTTCAATTGATTGTTCAACAAATAATATAATTATATGTGTAAATAATTGCTTTATATTGCAAAATAAAGTATTTGCGCTATATAATTTCAAACATGGAGCAAAAAGTTAACATAATAGATGTTTTGGAATGGTATCATGCGCTTGGTGTTGATGAAACCTGTGGCGATACAGGCGGTTTGCTGATAAAATCTGCTTCGAAAACGGTTTTGCCAGCAGAGCAATCAAGTGTTGTCGTTCGGAAGGCGATGACTACACTGGCGCAAACAACCACGACAGCTTGTAAAAATGCGCGGGAAATGTGTGAAAAAGCCCAAAACCTTGAACAATTAAGAAAAATGGTGGATTCATTTGAGGGGTGCGCTTTAAAATTTAACGCTAAATCAACAGTTTTTGGCGCCGGAAATCCTAAAGCCGATATTGTTATTATCGGCGAAGCCCCCGGAGCGGATGAAGACCGGTTAGGCATACCGTTTGTTGGACGCAGCGGCCATTTGCTTGAAAAAATGCTTTTATCTATAGGGTTGAAACGTGATGATGTTTATATCACCAATATTTTGCCTTGGCGTCCGCCGGGAAACCGCACGCCGACCGATGGAGAAGTAGCCGTATGTTTGCCGTTTTTAAAACGCCAGATTGAATTTATTAAACCCAAAATTATTTTGCTACTGGGCGGAAGTGCAGCTAATGCGCTTTTAGATAGTGCGGAGTCCATATCTCGTTTGCGGGGTCGCTGGCTGGAATATGTTACTGCCGATAAAGCGCCGAT
Source organism: uncultured Azospirillaceae bacterium (assembly GCA_964410325.1). Taxonomy (GTDB): domain Bacteria; phylum Pseudomonadota; class Alphaproteobacteria; order RF32; family CAG-239; genus CAAFZY01. Next base: position 43,944 of record CAYPFN010000010.1, on the reverse strand, counting down.
TGCCGCATTGGCGAGTTTTCATCCAGCATATTTATTACGTAATAGCGCGCAAAAAGCTAAAGCTTGGAGCGATTTTTTACGGCTCTTGAAAAAATTAAAGGAAAATTAAGTAAAAACAAGATAAACTACATAAAACTCTTAAATTTTTAGATTTTTAATAAGGGGGCAAATCAATGAGTATTTTTAAAAAAGCGTGGGGTTCGACCTTGATAATGGCTTTTATGGCAACGTCGTTTTCCGTGCAAGCGCAAGAAGCATCGTCTGCTGTAGAGAAAGAAACAACCAAACCTCGTGCTGTTTTGTTTAAAGTGCATGACATTACGCCGGTTGAAAATACTGAAGGCGTTATTACGCACTGTGATTTTTTAGTAACTTTTTATAATCGGACGACGGATAGCCTGCGTCAGGCCAAAATTGACATGGGATGGACGGATACGGTAACCGAACGTTATATGATTGACGAAAGTTCTGCTGCAAAGCCCGAATCTTCCAGCCGCGTCCGCAATTCGCGCAATGCCGAACCTTCCTTGGGTGAAATTACCACCAGTGTTGAAATGCCAGCGCTTGGCGCTTATAAACAAACTTCCGTCAAAGGATCGGTTAAGACCGAAAAATGTTTTTTATTGTTGGATAATCTGGAATTTAATGTTGTTTCTTGTAATATTGTCGGCCAAAGCGACAGTAATGATACATCGCGCAGTTCACGCCGAACAAGAGTCGCTTCCAACCGCAATACTTCAGAGTGTGCCAGCTTGTTTGAATATGTCAATTCCAAGAATCCGGAATATTATGATGAATTCAAAAACGTGTCTTATTCAGAACAGGAGCGTCTGTTAAAAGATGAAAAGAAACAAGACATCAACGATATTGAATCTACATATGAAACAATTGTTAGTAATTTTGAAAAAGCTAATGAGGTCATTAACAACATTAAATAACAAATTGTAAGATGTGTAAATATTGGCAAACATTGATTTTAAATAAATCGGCAGGATGCTGTTTTCTGGTATTTCTTGTTTGTTTTTTGGCAACCGGAACATGTTCAGGACAGATGTTTGGTGCTTCTACCGGCTTAAATAATCAAGCTATCGTTGAGGAAAATCCATTGGCTACAGAAGTTTCCGCCAATCGTTCAGGCTTTTCTTCTCAAACAGGGGCAACGTCAACAGCACCTGCCTCGATAGTTGTCCGGCCTATTACGACAGCGACAGGAGCTGCGCAGTCAGCCACAGGGCGGGCGACTGCTCCAGGAGTTGCCCGGTTAAACTCTACTGAAGATGATACCGAGAAAGAGGAACCAAAGATAATGCTTTATATGCGGGATTTTAAAGTTGCCAGTAATTTAAATGGTCGCCCGAGCTGCACAATGCGTTTTTATATTACATCTTCAATACCGGAAAAAATCACCAATATCAGTTACCGCTTGAAATGGCCGAACATGGAAACAGCCCTTTCTTTTGATGATGTCGCCCCCAATATGCCGACATATTTTGATTATGCGCTTTTAGGCAAAGGCTGTTATAGTATGGATAAGGCTCCGAACATTATCGTTAACCGCTGCCGGATTAAAAATATGAGCCAACGTCAGTGCGCCGATGCAATTCAGTGGGTAGAATAAACCAATTAACCGCAATTTAAAACGATATTTACTAAAAATTCTTGCCCAAAAAGCATATTTATGCTACAATAAAGGTGTGAAAAATATTAGTGTGGTTGAGATTATGTGGGGTTTTGTTTTGTGGAGAAGCTTACCACTCTATAAAAATTTCTTCCTAAGATAAAAAATATATTATATATGATGAATCTTATTTTAATCTGCGCCGTGATAGGCATCATCGGCGCAGCTATTGAAAAACTTTTTGATGGTTGTCAGAATTTTTTGGCGACTGTCATAAGTTTCACTCTAACAGGCGTAGCCTTTGGACTACTCCTGTTTGGGGTGATGGTACTAGGAAAATTTCTCGGCTTCTTCGGAAGCTGGAAAATTTTCGGAATCCACCCTTTTTTGGTGGGTTTCAGTCTCGGAATAATCCGTGAGATCTACCTCACGGTACGTTCCATCTTAAGGTAAGATTAGCACCGCTTTGTTTCTCAAACAAAGCGGTGCTTTTTTCACCCTCGTTTAAAATATTAAAACAAATCTTTTTCCGATTCTTTTTTTAGTTCAACTACTCCTTAGCTTATGTTGATATTCCGGTATTTTTTATGTAAAAAGAGTTTTTAATTAATTGAAAATTTAACATTTTATGTTAAAAAGCCGATAATCATGAAATTTAAATAAAAAAGGGTTGAGAAAATGGAAACACAAGCGCTTTCTGATGTTGTAAGCACCACGGCCCAAATGTCCATGTGGGATTTAGTCTGGGCCTCTGACACGGTTACCAAAGTGGTGATGATAGGCTTAATCGCCGCTTCGGTTTGGTCGTGGGCGATTATTTTTGAAAAATTGTCAACGCTCCGCCATGTTAAAAAAATGTCCAAAAAATTTGAGGAGGCATTCTGGTCTGGAGGTCCGCTTGATCGTTTGTATGATGCAATCGGCAATCGCCCGCGCGATCCAATGTCGGCTATGTTTTTAGCTGCTATGAAGGAATGGCGCCGTTCCGATATCATGAAATCGAAAACCGACCGCAGCCTGCGAGGCGCCTCACTACAGCAGCGTACCGAAAAAGCCATGATGGTGTGTATGGATAAAGAACTGGAAGATTTAGATAATCGTTTAGGTTTTTTGGCATCTACCGGTTCAGTTGCGCCGTTGGTTGGGTTGTTTGGCACGGTTTGGGGTATTATCAATAGCTTTAATGCTATTGCTGTCACGCAAAGCAACTCCTTATCGGCTATAGCGCCCGGCATTGCCGAAGCATTATTTACCACCGCTTTCGGTTTGATTGCCGCCATTCCGGCCATGGTGGCCTATAACATGATTACCACGCAAATTGACCGTTATGCCAACCGACTGGAGAATTTTATTGCCGAATTTTCAACCATTTTGTCGCGCGAAATTGATGATACGACTTTAAGAGCGGAAATGGCGGGAGAATAAGCCATGATAAATTCTTCAACCCGCTTTTCTTCCCATCGTCGCAAAAATCGCCGTAACTCGGATGTTAACATTACTAATTTGATGGATGTCATGATGGTGCTTCTTGTAGTGTTTATGGTTGCCGCGCCTTTAATGACTTCCGGCATTGCACTTGATTTGCCCAAAGTCGGCGGTAAAACTTTGGAGGGTAAAGAAACATCCATTAATGTCAGCGTAGATAAAGATGGATTTTATTATATCGGCAAAACTGAAGTTCCAGCTGATAAAATAGTTGCCAAAATAAAAGCGATTCGCGGTGAAAATTCAGAAGCAACCGTCACCATTTCCGGCGATACGGAATCATCTTATGGTCGAGTGATTAATTTAATGGCACTCTTAAAAGAAGCTGGGTTTGAAAAAGTCGGCTTAAAAACCGAACCGCGCCCACGCCAGATAAGAAAATAGGCACTAAAAAGTATGCAAAGACGGTATTTGTACAATTCAATCGGGTTACACATCATAGTATTTTTACTGTTGGTGCTTGATTTGCCGTTTTTGCACCGCTCGAAGATTACCATGGGTCAGGCCCCAATAATTGTGGACTTAAAAGATGTTAAATTGGCTGAGATGACCAATTTGCCACCAAAAGCAGTTTTTGGTGATGAAGATAAAAGGGCAACAGCTCCAGAAAAACCAAAAACGCAGCAAAAGTGGACAACCGAAGAAAATATAAAACCAGAACTTGCGTCGCCGCCTAAAGAAAATAAAGTTGAAACGCCGAAATCTGATTTTTTGGATACAACGCCACCTGAGCCGGAAAAAAAGTCTGAAAAGAAACCAGATGCTAAACCCGTACCCAAACCAGTACCTAAGCCAACGCCCAAACCAACACCTAAACCAGCATCCAAGCCGGATGCAAAACCTAAACCGCAGGATAAAACCCCGCCGGTAAAAAGCCAATCGGCAAAAAAAACAACGAGCGAAACTAAAACGATTGCCAATCCGTTAAAAAGTTTAATGGATTCGGTGGGTAATCTGGAAAAAGAAATTGGTGAAAACACATCACCCGCGGTTATTAAACAGGGTACGGAAGTTGCTAATATGGGTGTGGAAGGCGGTACTGGTGGTTCTTATTTCAGCGAATTAACTATTTCTGAAACCGACGCTATTGCTGGTCGCTTGCGTGAATGCTGGAATTTTGATCCAGGTGCGCAAGGTGTTAAAGATATGATTATTGAAATCAGAGCCTATTTGAATCGTGACGGAACAATCCGCGATGTTCAGATTTTGGATAAAAACCGTTATAATTCGGATACACGTTTCCGCTCCATAGCTGAAAGCGCTCGCCGCGCGGTATATAGCTGCACGAACCACAAAGGGACAAATATTTACAAAGTATTTCCGCAAAATTATGCCGATAAATACGATCTTTGGAAAACGCTTTTACTCCGATTCAATCCCATGGATGCCAGTATTAAATAATTTTTGCGGATAATATTTTATTTAAGACAAAATTTATTTTTGCACTAGGTTTAAAAATTCTTCTTCATTTAAGATTGTGATGCCGATTTCTTGAGCCTTTTTAGCTTTAGAACCAGCGTCTGCACCCATAATCACATAATCAGTATGTGCTGAAACTGAACCAGCCACTTTGGCGCCCAGACTTTGCGCTTTTGCTTTGGCTTCAGCGCGCGTCAAATTAGCCAATGTACCAGTAAATACGACAGTTTTACCGGAAAGTGGCGAATCATAGATCGTATCATCAACAAAATCTTCTACACGCACTTCTTCCAGCAGCTTTTGAATAATCAAAAGATTATGTTTTTCTTTGAAAAACTCTGTTACATCATGCGCCATCGCCGCACCGATCCCGTCAATACTGATTAACTTATCAATATTGCCTTTTTGCATTTCCGTCATAAACTGCATCAAACTTCCGTAATTTTTAGCAATCAGCAAAGAGGTTGCCGCACCGATCTGCCGAATGCCCAGCGCATAAATAAAACGAGGTAGGGAAATCAATCGCCGGTCATTAATTGCCTTAAACAGATTATCGACAGATTTTTTGCCCCAGCCCTCGCGATTCTCTAAATGCAGGCCATCAGCATCCGAAAACAAGTCATTTCCGTTGTTTCGAACTTGCAATGTAAAAATATCCGCCGGATTTTTTAAAATCCCTTCAGCAAAAAACTGTTCAATAATCTTTCCACCTAAACCTTCAATATTAAAAGCTTCCCGTGAAACAAAGTGTTTGATTCGCTCAATAGCCTGCGCCGGACAGCTTAATCCGCCAGTACAGCGCCTGACAGCTTCATCTTCTTCCCGAACGGCATGGGCCCCGCATTCCGGACAGATTTGGGGAAATTCAAATTCTTTTGCCTTTTCCGACCGTCTTTCTGAAACCACGCTCAAAATTTGCGGAATTACATCACCGGCGCGCTGAATGTTTACATAATCGCCGATACGAATATCTTTACGTTTAATTTCATCTTCATTATGCAGTGTTGCATGTGCAACCATAACTCCGCCGACATTGACAGGTTCTAAATCCGCAACTGGCGTTAAAGCTCCAGTGCGTCCAACCTGAATCCGAATATTATTAATTCTGGTTATGGCTTTTTCCGCTGGAAATTTATGAGCGATGGCCCAGCGTGGCGTGCGTGTCAAAAAACCCAGACGATTTTGCAACACAAGGCTGTTTACCTTATATACAATGCCGTCAATATCATACGGTAAATCAGCTCTGGTATTTAAAAGCGTTTCATAACTATTTATAATCTCATCTAAATTATGACACAAGCGATTATAAGGATTAATCGGAAAACCCCAGCGCTGTATGGTTTCTAAAAACTCGCTCTGCGATTGCCAGAACATATCAGAAACTTCGCCCCAGCTATAAACCAGAAGGCTTAATTTACGCTTTTTGGTAATATTGGCATCAAGTTGCCGTAATGAACCGGCAGCCGCATTGCGCGGATTGGCAAAAAGTTTCTTGTTTTCGGCGGCATTTTTGGCATTAAGTTCAAAAAAATCTGCTTTAGACATATAAACTTCGCCGCGCAGTTCCATAATTTTCGGGAAATCGGCGGCATCAACAAAATGTGGCAAACCGACAATGGTTTTTAAATTGTCGGTAATATCTTCGCCGATTTTACCGTCGCCACGTGTGGCGCCGCTAACCAGACGCCCTTGTTCATAACGGGCGGAAAAAGACAAACCGTCCATTTTAGGTTCGGCAGTAAAATCAATATTCTGATCGGTGTTCAAAAACCGCTGGATTCCTTTGACAAAGTCAATCAACTCTTCTTCATTAAAAATATCTCCCAGTGATAGCATAGGGATGCTATGGACAACTTTTCTGAAATCGCTTTTAACTGGTGCGCCAATTCGTTTGGAAGGGCTGTCAGCACGGATTAAATGAGGAAATTTTTGCTCCAGCTTTTCATTTATGCGTTTTAACTCATCATACTCAGCATCAGTCAGATATGGGTCATCTTTTTGATAATAAGCATCATCGGCTTTTGCTATTTCTTTAGCGATTCTTTCCAGTTCCTGTCTGGCTTTTTCTTCACTAATTGTCGAAATCTCGATCATTTTTTCCTCTGTGGCGTAAACAAGGTGTTTAGAACTTTTTTTCTGTATTTTTTCGCCGTTGTTTAAGTTTGCTCAATTTATCGCTGACGACCGAAGTGTCACGACCAGTTTTAGCCAATCTGTCATACATCCGCTCGATTTCTTTTTCAAGATAAGCTGTTTCAATTTCATTTGCCAGGGTTTTACGCTCTTGTAAGGTGCCTGATGTTCGAATTCTCTGAATTTCATCCCAAACATCTTCCACATAAATATCCTGCAATTGTCTTTTCTTAAAAAAATAAGGCAGTTCATAAACCAGCTGCCGGGCGTTAGCATAAGCTTCTATACCGTCTGTACATTTGTTATATCGGATTTTAAGAAGACGGAAAGCGATTTCCAGTTCTTGGCTGTTGTCGACCACAATAAAAGGCACCGGATCGGCAAAACCTTCCGTGCTTAAAGATTTTAAAAATTCCAGCAAATGATGGAAGAAACCATTAATATTATAAATAATAAAAGGTTTCATCATCAACAATCCGTCCTGCATAGCCACACAATCATAAGCCAACTCATCAAGCGTGCCAACTCCGCCAGGCGCGAACACAACAAAATCAGCGCCTAAAAGCTTTTGTTTGCGCTCTTCCAAAGTTTGCGCTAAGATAACTTCGGTTTTAGCAATTAGTTCATCATCAGAAGGATACAAACTAAAATATTCTTTTGTCGTAATGCCATGTATCGGCGTGCTTTCAAAGGCGTATTGTTTTTCATTCCAGCCGTCAAGAACCCCTCGCGCCACGGCGCCCATAATACCGCTGTTAGACAGCCCAAAATCAAGCCGGAACCCCATCTTTATGATTTGCTGTCCTAGATTGTAGGCTTCTTCTTTATACAGGTTGTCATTTCCGGAACGAGAACCTCCAGCCACAAAAACGCGAATGCCTTCTTTTTTATTTTCTTCTAAAAAAGAGTTTAAGACCTGTTCTTTACTGTTGCAGATATCCGCCATTTTTTAAATCTCCTCAATATCTCCTTTGGCTTGATCAGCATAAAATTGGCTGCAAAATGTTCTCAATACATCATTAGCGATTGCCTCGCGCAACCCCTGCATCAATCGCTGGTAATAACGAATATTGTGCCATGTTAAAAGCATAACCGCAAGAATTTCATTACATTTTTGCAAATGATGGATATATGCCCTGGTATAGTTCCGACACAATGGACAATCACAATCTTTTTCCAGCGGGCGGCAATCTTCGCGATGCCGTGCGTTTTTAATGTTGACAGGCCCAAAACGTGTAAAAGCCTGCGCCGTGCGACCTGAGCGAGTTGGCATAACGCAGTCAAACATATCAACCCCTCGTAAAACGCCACCGACAATATCATCCGGCCGGCCGACGCCCATCAGATAACGGGGTTTGTCTTCAGGTAAAATAGACGGAGAATAGTCTAAGACCTCAAACATTTTTTCCTGCCCTTCTCCAACCGCTAATCCGCCGATAGCATAACCGTCAAAACCAATAGCTTTAAGTTTTTCTGCCGATTCTTCACGCAAATCTTTAAAAACACTGCCTTGTTGAATACCAAAAATGCCGTATCCGTCACGGTCGACAAAAGCATCGCGGCTACGTCTGGCCCAACGCATAGACATCTGCATAGACTGCCGCGCTTGTTCATAAGTTGCCGGAAAAGGCGTACATTCGTCAAACGCCATGGTAATGTTTGAATCCAGTTTATGTTGGATTTTTATTGATTCTTCCGGGCTTAAGAAAAATTTTTTACCATCCACATGTGAACGAAAAGTAACGCCTTCTTCACAGAGCTTGCGCAAACCTGTTAAACTCATAACCTGAAAACCGCCGGAATCGGTCAAAATCGGCTTTTCCCAATTCATGAATTTATGCAAACCGCCCATTTTTTCTACCAAATCAGCGCCAGGACGCAGCATTAAATGATAAGTGTTACCGAGCAAAATTTCTGCGCCCGTCGCCGCCACGGATTCTGGCATCATTGCTTTAACCGTGCCACACGTTCCAACGGGCATAAAAGCTGGTGTATGAACGATGCCGTGTTTCGTATGCAGAATCCCCAGTCGGGATTTTTCAATTTTTTTTAAAATATCAAATTTTAAAGCCATATTTATTTAAACCTTTTTATATTATTATCTGGCATCGGCGGTGGTCGTATCTGCCGATTCAAAAATCTTACTGTCTTTCGGAATAGGTAAGCCGATGCCTTGTTTTACATATGCTTTTTTTACAAAACCCATTTCACCGTTGTCAAGCATAATTCGATACCATTCTTGATCTGGCGTATAGCCCGTAATCCGAACGGTCTGATTTTTTATTGTTTCGGTTAACACATCAAACTGCTCAGCTGGACCATGCATAACTTTAATTTTTGCTGTTAAGTGATACAACATCTTTGCATCAGAAATATCTACCGGAATATTAAAGACTTTTGACACAATGACATCGTCAACCGTTTCGCCGCCGGTATTAAAGCGCACTTCCTGATAATAGGCAATTGTGTCACGCTGGTCTGTATGCCATAAAAGCTTAAGGAAAGGAAGCGAAGCCAATAAACCGGCGGCAGCAATGGCTGTTAAAATAATTACCGGAATTTTCAGCTGGATTTTCTTTAAAACCCTGTAATTCCACGTTGGGATTTGTACGGTAACAGCTGGTATATTGTTTAAAAACTTTTGAATATTGGCCTTTTGGGCAGATTCGGCATATTCAAGCGCTTGTACAGCCGAGAGAAAGGCTTTGTCATTTTTATTCTCGCTATAATACGCTGCGGCATTATGAATCAGGAGTTTTAAATTATCATCCTTGTTTGTGCCGATATTTTTATAATTATTTTGCAACGCTTCAATGTTTAATATAAAAGCTTTAGGTGTCCACCAGCCGTTGCGCCAATTCTTTTTAGTAATATCATTTATGAATTTTAAGGCATCATCGTAAGTGCCGATTAATTTTTCTTCTGTTATATGTGGCTTTTTAAAAACATCAGCCACACGGTAAAGTTTAAAAACCCGCAAAAAAGGTATTTCACTGCCGTTAACAGCTTTATATATTTTTAATGATTTCATATCAGGGAAAGAATGACGGTCATAAATCAATGATAATAAATCATAGATGAACTTTCTTTGCGGATTATGCAAAATATCATAAGCCAGAGAAATTTTTTGAAATTCTTCCAAGGCGTTTTCAGCCGGATTGTGATCCGGATGCCAAAACTTAGCTTTTTCCCGATAATTTAACTTAAGGGTTTTGTCATCAGTATTATAATCGGCACCTAATATTTTATAATAACCGAGCGGATCAAAAACCATTTTCATTCTCCTTTATAATCTGCCTGACAATGCTTTTAACATCTTCTGCGCCTTCACAAGACGGATAACGGCTTAACAATAACATCTGATTAATAACCGCTTCGCGGATGCGGGAATCCTGCCTAATTATTCCTAATAAATTTAAATCTACTTTAATATATTCTTTGGCAGCTTTCAACAATGTTTTATATGCTTGAACGCCTTCATCAAAAGAGGCTGCCCTGTTTATAATCGTATGAATATGTGCCTCAGCCGTAATTTTTTTTAACTTCTCAAGTTTATGATAAGCCGCTGTTATGGAAGGCGGATCGGCATTAACCAAAACAAGAAGATGGTCGCAAATGTTAAAAAGTGGATTAACGCTTGTGAACTCGTTATTTGCGCAGTCGATAAAAACATAATCATAAAATTTAGAGAAATAAGCTAAATCACCGGCTAAAAGTTGCATTCGTCCTTCTGGCGCTTTATTAAAACCGTCTTCTCCCGGAAAACTGCAAATAATATCAAATTTCCCGTTATTAAAATGCGTTATGGCATGGTTTAACACCAGACTGCCGTTTAACAGCCGGCTATAGGAAACACATTTTTCAATCCCGAGCTGTCCAGAAATATTTTCAATACCGCAATCAGCATCAAAAAACAAGGCTTTCTTTTTCATCAGGCCGAGATGATGGCAGATTGTTGCTGCCAGCCAAGTTTTTCCAGACGCTTTTGTTCCTGAACAAATGGCGTAAACATTATTACGTGAAGATCTGTTTTGTATTTCAGTCTGTGTTGAATTTTCCATGTTCATATTCTAAAATAGTGTATAAAAATTGTGGCAGACATCCGGAATTTTTTCAATCAGTTAAAACCTTTTTAACACAATTTATTTATTATTTAAAAACAAATGTTAAAAAAGGATATAACATGAAAAAATTTTTATGGGTTCTCTTGTTTGTGCTGCAGATATTTCCGCTTGAAACATCGGCACAGTCCGTTGTAACCAAAAAAAAGGACAGTCGGGAAATAATTGTGCGCGCGACTTCATTTCATGATTATTTTCCAATAAGTTACGTTACAAAAGAAAGTGGAAATGAGTTAATGACTGTTTTTACGCCAGTTTTGGAACAAGTGGCCGAGATGAAAAATCTAAAATTTAAATATGTTTCTCCGAAAAATTATGATAACGCCGTCATAGATGTCCGTCGTGGCGCAACGGATGTTTTGTTGGGAATGTATTATGATACCAAGCAATATTCTGGTCTAGAATATATTTTCCCGGCAGTCTTAAATAACCCAGTGTATATTATTATGCGTCCGGAAAATATTGCAAAAGTTTCAAAGCCGGAAGATTTGAAAAACCTGCGGGGTATTTATATAAGTAAAGAATATTTCAGCGATTATATGCATGATAACTTTATAAGCTATAATATTCAACCAGTTGAAACGGCATTAAAAGCCTATGAACAATTGTTTACCGGCGAAGCGGACTACATTGCCGGCAGTTATTATTACAATTATGCCCAAATGTGTCGTTTGGGTCTGAAAGATTATGTGTCTTTTTCTAAAACCGCTTTATGGAACATGCCTTTGTTTATCGGCGTTTCTAAGGCATCACAACAATATGCCAAGATTGTGCCGGTGCTGAAAACAATTGTTGCCGAGGAAAGCTTTTCGCAAAATATCAATAATACTTTAAAAGAATTTATTTATGAAGCTGAACGGAAATCTCAAGGTGTGGTTCCACCGATGTTTATTAAGCAATCGACGGGAAAAGAGTTAACACCAGCAGACGAGGCTCAGAAAGATATGTAACTGAAGAATGGGATAAAAGCATATGGTACTTTTAATACATCACAGCATTTCACCGTATTCTCGGAAAATCAGAATCATGATGGCCGAGAAAAAAATGCTGTTTGTTTTAAGAGAAGAAGAACCTTGGAACCTTTCTGCGGATATTCGTAAGCTTAATCCGGCCGGAGAACTGCCGATATTTATATTTGATGGAAATATTATTTCCGGCAATTATCCAATAACCGAGTATTTGGAGGAAACGTATCCGACCCCGAAAACATTACCAGGAGATGGGCGTCAAAAAGCTGAAATCCGTCGTTTATGTGATTGGTTTGATAATAAATTTTATAATGAAGTATACCGCTATATTGTTAATGAAAAAGTTTACAAACGGTTTGGCGCTGGCTTGTCTCCTGATTCGCGCATACTTAAAGCCGGCATGAATAATCTGAAATTTCATATGGAATATATTGATTGGCTGGCAGAAAGAAACAATTATCTTGCCGGACAGGAATTTTCTTTAGCCGATATTACGGCGGCAGCGCATGTTTCAGTTATAGATTACCTTGGCGACATTTCTTGGGAAGACTTTAAAAATGCAAAACTATGGTATTCTAAAATCAAGTCTCGCCCGAGCTTTAAAGATATTTTGAATGATTCCGTTAAAGGGATTCTTCCGGCAAAACATTATACAAATTTGGATTTTTGACATGAAAAAAGTTTTATTTTTAATATTGATTATCCTTACATTCCCTGCCTGCAGCTGGCTTAGCAAAGGGCAAGGGCAGGTTATTTATCATTGGGAACGCCCCAATACTGGAGTATCTAAATTTTCCCGAGATCATTCCGAATGTATGCGCGTAGCAGAAGATTTTAAATTTTTGCCAAGCATTAAAAACTGGTTTTATTCAGAAGAGGTTCGTCTTGATATTCGCGCCGACTGGCATTCGGAAAAAGGCATTTGGGCAAGTTATGTGCCTTATGAAGGTGCTCAGCCTTTAATGGTTAATTCAATTCGCGATGATAAAGATTCCAGCCCGCGCAAATACCGTATTTGCATGGAAAAGCGTGGATATACACGTCGCATGTACGATATTCCGACCACAACCAATATCTTCATTTATAAACCACAGGATATAAATCAGGATACATTGTTTGAACAATATTACCGTTAATTATATCCACCGCTGGCTGCTTTGTAAAAAGCGATAATGTTTTGATAAAGGGCTCCATTGCTGGAAGCGAGAGTTATTTGCGCTTCCAGCAGATTCTGTTTGGTTCTTAACAATTCTGAAAATTTCAATTAGGCCGTTTTCATATTATTGCGCATGCTTATTAAAACCTTTTGTATATTATTGACGCCATAGAGTTATACTCGATTTCTGTGTATTCTGCCTGCATGGTGGCAATGACGTTTTTTTAATTCTTCAACGGCCTGGAGAATAGTTTTTCGGTGATTCTCAAAAGATTTTGCCGATATTTCCTTCATAAATCATTTCGCTGAAAATAAGAAGAAAATATCTCTTCAATATATCAAAAAGTTTTAATTTAGCTAATTTTTATATTATATATTATGCAGAACAGCCAAAAGCTCTTTTAAATCTTCGGGATAATCGGTATGAAACTGCATTTTTTTTCCATTGCGGGGATGAATAAAGCCTAAAGTTGCCGCATGTAATGCCTGTCGGGGGAATGTCTCTAAAAAATGCCGAACATCCATGGGCAGCTTTAAGGTAGTCTTATGATTTTGTTTATAAAGCTTGTCGCCAATTAAGGCGCAGCCGATACTTGACATATGCACACGAATTTGATGCGTCCGCCCTGTTTCAAGGCGGCATTGCACCAAAGCGGCGGAATTTTTAAATGACTGTAAAGTCTCATAATGTGTAACAGCATGTTTGCCACTGGTTTTAAGCAAAGCCATTTTTTTTCTATCAAAACGGGATCGGCCGATATTTCCGGTTATTGTGCCGTTTATCGGATGGGGGACACTATAAACAATAGCATAATAAGTCCGTTCAATACTGTGTTCAAAAAACTGTTCGGAAAGTTTTTGATGAGCCAGATCGTTTTTCGCAACCACTAACAAACCGCTGGTTTCTTTATCAATCCGATGAACAATGCCCGGTCTTTTTACGCCGCCGATGCCAGATAAATTATCGCGGCAATGATATAACAAAGCATTAACCAATGTGCCGTGGCCGGTGCCGGGTGCCGGATGAACAGTCATTCCTGCCGGTTTATTGATAACGAGCAGATCGTTGTCTTCGTAAACAATCTCCAGTGGGATGTTATCTGGCGTGGGATCCGCTTCTTCTGGCTCTGGAATTTGAATCTGATAAATATCGTCTTCTTTGGTTTTAAAAGAGCAGTCTGTAATTTCCGTTTCTTCGCAAGTAACATAGCCGTTTTTAATCAGCTTTTGGATTTGGCTGCGGGAAAACCGGTTGCTGTCATAAGGGTTTTTCAAAAAAATGCTTAAAAACTTATCCAGTCGCATTCCTTTGTATTCCAAAGAAACAGCTTCGGTAAAAAAAATGTTGCTATCTGGTTCGCTCATTTTATAAAATTAAACAAATATTAGATATTTTGCGCTAATTTTAACGCAAATCAGCATAAAAGCAAGGGTTGTTTATGGATAAATTAAAAATTATTAAAACGATTGTTTTTGTTTTAACGTTTTTGATGGTATTTTTGTTATGTTTAGTCTTGACGAAAATTATGGTAAAATCCGGTCAAAAAAGGATGTTTTATACAATCAGCCTTGATGTTTCTCAATCAGAGGGCGATTATCGTTTTCTAAGCGATGGCAGCCGCTTATATATTTCAGCGGGTCAGAAAATACATATTATCAGTTTGGCAGACAAAGTTTATGAAGGCATTGTGATTTTAGGCAACGGAGGTGAGGAAGATGGCAAGAAAGAAGAAAAATAAAGCAAAACAAAATGCCAGCGTTTCAGGTCTTGATATCAACAAGACCATTATGGAGCAGATGAATCCAGAACCTGAACAAGATACTGAAGACGATGAGTTTGAACAACTGTTGAACAGTTTTATTGATTCCGAAACCTCGGATATAAAAGCTTTGCCAGATTCAGAGCCACAGGATATTCCGGATGAAAAAAACGAACCGAGAAACATCCGCAAAGATCTTGCGACATTAGAGTTGGGAAATGACGAAAATGAATTGGCGCAGGCCTATGCAAATTTTCTTGATGCCGTTACAGCCATTGCTGTAGCCAGATCTATTGCAATTCCTGATTTTATTTTCAAGGCGGAAATGCTGATTCCGAACTATAAGCCAAGCACCGGTAAAAAAATTGTCAGCGATGCATCTTTATGCTGGGATATAATGCTGCAGGCTTTCCCTGAAAGGTTGTCGTTGCTTAATCCAAATTCCAGCGATGAAGAGCTTTTGAATTTTGCCGAAGGATTGTCTGATCAAAATCTACAGCTGGCAATTATCTCCTATGTTGAAATTTTAATAGATATTGAGAATTGTGAAATTTCTTATGAAGAAAAACGCTTGAAAGCACAGCGCCGGCGGATTGAGCGGGAAATATACGAAGAATATCAGCGTTGTCGCGAGCGCAAAATAAAATTTATTGAAGCCGTTCAAAAGAAGGGTTTCCCGGTGGATGCGGATCGTCTGATTAACAATTATTTCAAAACTGCGGCAAAAGATGCGGAAGGGGCTTTTGAAGCATTGACAAAAAACCCGGCCGTCTATGCGCCGATAGAAGTCAATAAGATAAAACCGCGTTTTTTTGGACTGATTAAAGTGACACCTAAAGATGGAATACGAGAAAACCAGCGTCTGGGACGATTTTTAAAATATTTAAAGATATAAAAAGCTGATGTAAAACACTCTGGACAAAAAAGAAAAAAGGTGTTAGAATAAGCATATCATCTGAAAATGGAGAATTCAAATGACGGAAGAAAGCACAGCAGAGTTTAGAAACAAGTTAAAAGACGATTCAGAGAAACTCTTTGTTTTGTTGAATAAAGAAAAGCTCTCAGAGGAAGATAAACAGCAAGCTGAAGCAATTATTGCGGAAAATCCGCAAATTTTAAGCTGGAAAGATTTTACGGCCAAAGTTGCGTTGCCGGATTTAATGTCGGAATATAATGAAAAAACTAATGTTGCCGAATTGATAAACCGTTCAGAACAATCATTACAAAATACAAAAAGAGTTTTGGATAATCTGCAGCAAATGAAAAAAGAAGGCTTTCTGACCGCGGTTGATAAACCGGCGACGGAGGTGATTGATACCGGTCTAGCGCCCAATGGCGAAACGATTGCAACGCAGACATTTAAAAATATCAATTTTTTGGATACTCTGAAAGGAAGTTCCAATGTTTCCGAACCAGAAAAAGAAAGCATTGCCAATCACCTGAGCAAGAATTATAAAATTTTCTTAGATCAAATGTATAAAGGCGAAAACAATTATGGCGCAGATCCGAACCAACAAAATTTGCAAGGCCAGGAACCAAAAGGTATTCTTAAAAACATCATGACAGACAAAAACAATGAACGCAACTCATTAATGGTTGAAGGGAAAAAGGAGCAGGACATGCCGCAAAAAACGTTAACTATTGAAGATTTAAAAAACAAAGCTTATCAGGGGACATTAACCGTTGAACAGGCCGATCAGCTACGCAAGCTCAATGATGATAAAAAAATTGCAGATATGAAAAGTCTTCCCGGAGATGAAAAGAGACATAAACGCGAACCCCGTCAAGATAAGTTCAGGGATGAAGATGTTATCAAGTATATGTATGAAGATTGGTTTTTAGGCGGAGCCAGCTGGTTGTTCAACAAAGCCGAGGCATATATTCTGGATACGATAGACTGGGCTTGCGATAAGAGTGTGGAAAGGGCAAGAAATCGCCGCCAAAAAATAAATGAGATGAAAAATGAAAAAGCCAAAATCAGGATTAACCGCGCCAATGATTTTATACAAACCGCAGGGGATATGATGAACGGTTTAGGGGCAGAATGCACAGCTAAAGCGCAGTCTTATGAGTCTATTCTGCAAGATATCCAAAAAAATATTGGTAATCAACATCCGCAGTGGGAATATTTTTCTGCGGATGATTCTTTTATCAAAAAGCTGGAAACTGATCTGATGCAAGCCCGACAATTTGTGCAGAAAACATCGCAAGAATTGAAAAACAGAACAGAAGTGATTGAAATGACTGGTAAACTTGCTATGTTGATAACATCGACCCAGATGACTGACGAGTTTATGAAAAATCCGAACGAATGGAATAAAAATGATCAACCAGCATCAGATGACCAGCTTAAAGAAATGTTTGTCCAACGATATCAGGATACTCAGAAAAATATTTTAACTGCCTTGTCTGTTATGGCGGAAGACAATCGTTTAATGTCAGAAGCTATCTATAATACCCTGGCTGAACCACAGCCTGCTTTAGACGCATTTACGCAAAAAAAGATTGACCAATATACCAAGTTTTTTACTGAAGAACAGCCTGATTTAGACGCATTTACGCAAAAGTATTTAACCAACGAGCAAAACGACTTTTTAGAACAGTTGTCTGAGCAAGCAAAAAGGGCTGCGGAGTTACAACAAAAAGAATTGGAAGCCGGTCATCTTGATCATCATGTTTCATCGGAAGTGGCTGCAACAATCAACAAAGTTAACAAGCAAATCAACAATAAGATTCAAAACGGCAACATTTATAATGAAAAAATGTTCGAAGACGAACATTCAAAAGAGCGGATAAACGCCAAAGTCGGGTTATATGAAGAGGCTATGAAGAAGAACTCACGGCAAAGTTTGCAAAATTTGTTTAACTACACCATAAAACTGAACCAGTATCAGCAGGAAACACTGAACAGTCGTCTCACAAAAGCAAAGGAGCGGAAAGAGAAGGTTAAACAATATAAGATTAAGATTACAAACCGGGATCAATCTCTGATATCGAGATTGTCCAGAAGAGGTGTAAACTCAGCGAATAGATGATTGATAAGGTCATAAATGCTAAAAAAAATATTCAAAATTGTTAAGTTGTTTATAATCGGCGGTCTTTGGACATTGCTTTTGGCGTGTTTCATTCGTTGGATAATGATACGTATCTGGCAATTTGATATTTTCTATAAAAAGCAATGGAGCGTTAT
The DNA here is from genome assembly GCA_964410325.1 of uncultured Azospirillaceae bacterium. Classification (GTDB taxonomy): domain Bacteria; phylum Pseudomonadota; class Alphaproteobacteria; order RF32; family CAG-239; genus CAAFZY01. Next base: position 26,094 of record CAYPFN010000010.1, on the reverse strand, counting down.
AGCCGGTTTTTGGAATAATAACGGAATTATTATAGGCGCTTCGGATTATATGCTTTTTGTCGTGTTGTTATTGTCATTAATTATCTGGATATGCGGATGGATCCTTTTTTATAAAGTAAGTTATGTGTCAATACTCACAAAGCCAATTAATTACATTGCCGACCGTGCGATAAAAAAATATGAAACGCAAGACAATCATATTGTGTTTAAAAACATATCCGTTGCCGAAAAAACGACCCTTGAAGATATTATCCAAGAACGCATTCAAAAAGAGAAAAATAAAGAGCTTATCAAAGAAGCCGAACATCTGCGAAAAAATATTTCAGAAAAAATAATTAAGCGCAAGGAACAATAAAGACTTGTTAACTAATAAAGAATATAATATCCTCTAGAAACAGGAGTAAAGAGTTGAAACCCTTACTTGTTATGGCGCGCATAACCTTTGTCGGATGCCTATGGAGCATTATCTTCATTGAAGGCGTAAGGGTCATTATGCTTGAAAGCTGGCGTTTTGATATCTTTTGGCCGCCGCATTGGTTTCATGCTTGGAATTTATGGTCTTCAGGCTGGGTGATTGATACGCCGAAAGAGTGGGCTTTTATCCTAATTATCATCACTTTTATTCCGATGTTGTTAACCGGCTGGATAGCCCTGAGTTTAGTGCCGTGGGAGCGCTTGCTTTGGAAAGCCGTTCTCTGTCCGATTAATCTTCTTCGCTCCATTTGGAAACCTATTAAAATTGTAAGCAAACAGCCGGTTATTGTTAAGCGAAAATCATATAAAGAAATACGTCCGACGGGTCCGCGGGCGCCGATTTATGATTACAATGATTCCCTGCCACCGCGATCAGATGCTGTTTCGGCGGGTTCGCCACATACGCCACCAGTTTCGGTTGAGGATAATGAGAGTGCCAAAAATAAAACCGAAACTTCCAAAGGCACATTTACGCATTCTTTGTTTAATTTAGATGATGAAGATGACAGTTTTGATTTAGATTTTGATTCTTTTGAAAAATCAGATATTTTTGAAATTGACAGTAACAAGAAAAAAGAGGAAACAACAGAAGCCTCGGAGAAAAAAGACAATCGAAGGGCTAAAAATGACAGAGTTGATTTTGAAGATGAAGACGATGAGGATTATTATGTTCCGCAATCTCGGCATAAGGAATCCGGCAATTATAGAAATAACCGCCGGTATGAAGAAGATGACGATTATCAGCCACGCCGTCGTTCATATGATGATAATGATGAAGATAATAATAACTCTCGCCGTCGGAATAATAAAAATTATACTGCCGATAACTCACCTGGCGGACGAAAGAATGAAGGGCGTCGGGAACGTCGTGATGACAACCGTTCAAACAGTGAAGCAAAAAATGATTATCGGAGAGATAATAAAGCGGATAACCGCAGAATAACAAAAGATAAAAACACGCTACCGCAATATAGTAATCCAGTTGCCGATATCTTGACACAAAAAGGTTATGACGTTATTTCCAATATCAACATTAAAAACACATTAATTGATTTTGTCGGAATTTCTGAAGATAGGATATGTTTGTGTTTCATTGATAAAGAATTCGGAGACTGGTTGGCGGATGAAGAGCGGTTTAATGATGAGGAGCCTTTGTGGTTTTCAGAAAGCAGCCATCGCATATCGCCAGTTCGGAAAGTTGATTTGGCCTCTCAGGCGCTTGCGGATAAGCTGGAAAACAATAATTATGTGGATTTTGAAATAAAGCCGTTTGTTATTATACAAATGGGTAATATTATAAATGCAGAAGATATGTTTGATGTCTGGAATGATATCGGCGTAGAAGTTACGCGCATTAATCGGGGAAGCCCTAAAGAAATCAAGCTTTTTTCCAAAAGTTTGAAAGATGCGGACAGAAAACTGAGTAAAAACAAGTTGGAAACGCTTAAAAAGTTGATACGAAATATAATGTAAGAGGTGAAAATGGCATTTCGACAAAGAGGTGAAGAATGGGCCGAATATGATAATGCTGTTAGATGGATGGCTATTGGCCTGGTTATAACATTAATTATCACGTTATTGCTGACAATTTTTTCTTTGCCGTTGGCATATTTGATTGAACAAGGTATTTCTAAACAGACAATTGCCAGCGTTAAAATGTTTTTATCAGCCATACAGGAGCGCCCGTCGTTCCTGTTTACCCAATATTACAGCTGGATGCAAAAGCTTTCGGCAAGTTCTGAATTCTCTGTCGGTCGCTGGATTCCAGTATTGCCGTTTTTTTCTCTGCCGATAGGCTTGATTACGGGGGCTATCAGCTGTCCATACCGTTTTCAGTCAAATGTTCACGGTTCAGCGCGTATTGCTACGCTGCGCGATATCAATAAAATGGAATTACTCGGCTTTGACGGTTTCTGTCAGGTGGTTGGCAAATTTAATGGCAGGATGCTGTTGTTAAAAGAAACATTGTCAACATTGTGTTGTGCGCCTCCGGGCACTGGTAAGACTGCTGGTGTTGTTGTCCCAACGATTTTTAATTCGCCAAAATTAAGCCTGATTATCAACGATCCCAAGCCAGAGCTTGATCGTACAACCTCAGGCGCTCGCGCTAAAGTCGGGCCGGTATTTGTTATTAACTGGGGTGCCGAAGATCGTCCGGCAGACGGTATTTATTATCCAAGTTGGAATCCTTTGTCTCCGAATGCTTTGCCGGCAATGGGGCCGGAACGGGATATGTATGTTGATTCAATCTGTAATATTTTGGTTGAAGATCCGAAAGGCAGTGCAGATCCGATATGGTCGCAGAACGGCCGCGCGGCATTAAATGGTTTTATCCATTTTATTTGTTCCAAATGCGAACGCGCCCGCGCCAACGACTACTTTATCGGCCGGATTTATGAGGGCAAACTTGATGAAGAAGACAAGCGCGTTCTGGAGGGTTATTATAATGATATGCGCGATCCGATGGTGCCGAAAGCCTTAAGTGATTTAAAAAATGGCACAATGACCATTGATAATTATGTGCCGATAGGAACTTGGAATCTTCTTCCGGAAAAATGGATTGGCCGGGAATCCTGTATAGCCATGATTTTGGAATGGCTGACCGAGGCGCAAATTAAGCAGGCGCAGGATATCAAACGCCGTTTGGCCGAGGGTGACCAAATGGCAGCCATGGCTGATCCGATGCACGATTTGTTGGATGAGGCGGTGGAAGAGGCGCGTAAATACGGCTATTCACAGCGTTGTTATACTGAGTTGAGTTCTTTAGCTTCCAAGCCGGATAAAGAACGCGGTTCGGTTATTTCCACGGCTTTCGCCGGGATTAATATTTTCAAAAACTCCGCGGTGGTGGCGCGTACCAGTTTCTCAGATTTGCATTTTAAGGATTTGCGCGGCATGAAAGATCCTGTAACCGGAGAATGGAAGCCAATTTCAGTGTATCTGTCGATTAACCAAACTGATGCGCGCGCTTTAGGTATGATTTCAAGTGTTTTTATTGAATTAATGAGCTCATATCTGATTTCTAATCCGCCAAATTATGTAAACAAAACAGATGGTAAAATGGGGCCGTTCGGTTGCTTGTTTGTTTTGGACGAATTTCCCCAAATGCCGAAGCTAAAAGCGGTTATTGATGGTCCGGCGGTTGGTCGTGGGCAAAAAGTTTCATATTTGCTTATCGGTCAAGATTTAGGCCAAATTTCTGGCAAATATGGTAAAGATGACCTTGAAACCGTAATTTCAACCACAGCCTGCAAGATTATTCTTTCCCAAAACAACGAAGTCACGGCGCAACGTTTTTCAAAGATGATTGGTAATCGCACGGTACAAACCACGTCTTATTCAAAGAACGAGGGTAGTTTGGGTAAAAATTCCAATCCGTTTGCCAAAAATGTCAGTTACCAGCTACAGGGCATTTCGGTTATCAGCACCACGCAGCTGTTGAGTTTACCGATGCTAAAGCAGGTTGTTTTGATGCAAAGTTATATTGATCGTCCGATTATGGCAGATTCGCCACGGTGGTATATGGATAAAAATATGCGAAAACTGGCCTCCTTAAAACCATCTCCGTATGTTCCTGATTGGATTGTTGCCCAACGGGAGGATATTAATGATGATATGCTTTCCAAGTTGGGAATTGATTATAATCCTGATGCAGAGATAGACACTTTTGAGGAAGATACAGAGGTCCTCTAAGGCATGGCAGATGAGATAAAACCCATACCAATAAAAAGTATTTTAAAGACAGCTTTGGAATATTTGCAAAATAATCAAACTGTCTTAAGATATTTTTGGCTGGTAAATTTCATTTTTTTAAGTGTTTTTGCCCTGATTCTCGGCGGAATGTCCAGCCCCTTGAGCATTGTTTGGCTTATGTGTTATTATATTTATTGGTGCGGGTTTTTTCGTGTTTATTTTCAAAAAAAACCTTATTTCTTAACTATGAATATTTTTGGTAGCGTCATTCCCTCTACCAAAATATTTTTTATTACGGTGTTAGCCACTTTTATACTGATTGTTCTGCCATATTTACCTTTGTTTATGGGGTTTGATGATAAATATCTCCTGTTTTTTGAAAGATATATGGAGGCTTTACAGGATGAGGAAGCGAGCATATTAAACCAAGTTATTCTTTCAATAATCCTGGTGATAATTTCTCCTGTTATTATCTGTCGACCTTATTTTGCCTGGATATCATCATTACAGGGATTAAACGGTTCTATGCTTAAAGCTTTTCGTAAAACCGCAGGCAATTACCGCCGTTTTGTGTGGATTATGTTGCTTTTAAATATACCTTGTCTGACCGTGTATGAACTAGATACGTATTTAGCCTGTCATGGATGGCTGTCTATAGGTTTTTATTCAATATTTTTTATTTATATCAATTTGGTTTTTGCAAAATTGTATGAATATTTTTACAACGAATGACAAATCCATGGCTGCTTTTACAAATAAAAACAATTAAAATGGCGTCCGGATAAAATCCGCATAGGCATCCAAAGTGTGTGGAGAATAGCGATCCTCGTTTTTGAGTCAAAACAACCATTGCGCAATAATATTCTGCACTTTTTTATTAGCTTTATATTGAATGGCTTCCTTCATGTTTTTAGCTTAAAACAGAAAGGTTGAAAATGGTTTAGTGATGTTTAGACTTTATATTCAGAACCAGCGGTGACCAAAAACCAAACCCCGGGTTTTTAAATCCGGGGTTTGGTTTATATGATATGAAAGCCTATGACATTAAACCCCTTGAACACACATCAGGGCGTCAGTACCCAAATCTGCGCATTCCTCTTCCGTATGGGATATGTAAGTTATACAACTTCCATAGCCAAGACTTGTTGTTTTCTTCGTGTAACAGTAGTCGGTACTCGATGTACACATATTATTTGTGCAATTTAAGCACAAATTATAGCAATAGCCATATTCAGCCCCAAGCAAAACACTATAACGATATTTGCAAGTCATGTTGGTGCCTAGGGAAACATATCCATAATCTGAGCATGTTTTGGCGATGCAAGAATTATCTGAAATATAGTAACCATCATTACAGGAGTCAAGTTTATAGTAAATATCCGTGCCTGTGTTGCAAGTAGAACACTCGCCACCCTCCGGACAGGAAGTGAGAGGATAATTGGTGCAAGTATTACCCCCCCCCATTGATACCACTTTCACAATAAACAGCGGTGTGGTCAAATGGACAGCGGTAAGGTTCTGTTCCGTCAGTGCAGGTAACGCCCGTACCAGCAGTACCGGAGGTATAACCTAAGGTTTGGCAATCAACCGTCAGATTGCTACAGGTGTCATTGACATCATAACCGCTCCAGAAGTTGTCAAAATCGCTTTGATAAGCAATGGTACACTTTTCTTTACAAGATTCATAATCATAACAATTCGAGCCTTCCCAACAATAAGAATCCGTTGTACCAGGGAGTTTAGTGTAAGCACCAACGGTACATGAGCAACAGCCGTCATCGGTGTTGCACTTAATGTTGGCAAGCGTTGTCAGTGTCCAGCCGGATGCGCAAGAACAGTCTGTATACCAATATTCGCCATCACTGTCTACACAGTAGTTGGAATAAGCCGGCGTGAGACCTTCGCTATTACATTGGGTAGAATAGGTTGAAGAAGAGCATATACATTCTTTATATTTAGTTCCTTCGCTGTCAACGCAGGATTCTCCTGAACCTGTACTATTGTTTTCACAGAGTTGGTAGTTGTCGCTACACATGATGTCATCACCGGAAGTTGTTGTGCCCAGACAACATGAAAGGCCACACCCTTCACCAAATGTGCTGCCAGTGCAGATGTAGCTGTCGTCCAGGGAATACATGTTTGTGTATCCGCTCGGACAGGCCGGGTTGTTGTTATAATAGTTACCGGTTAAATCATTGCAGACAAGAGATCCATATTCCAAGCCTGAGCATATGTCATATTCATGGACATAGTTGCTATTTTGTTCAAGACATGAATAAGTTTTGTCAATACCAAACTCCCCGTTTTGGCAATCGGTGTCAGCTAAAAAGCAAATACGACTGTAAGCTGGCGAAATATAAAGAAAAATCGCTGAAACAAAACAAAAAACAGATAGCTTTTTCATGATAATTCTCCCAATATAAAAACCGCCATAATAGTATTATACCGGATTTTTTCTTAACCGTCAAGAGTTGGTAACTAAAATCTGTTCCATTTTTCTGATGCTGGCAGGCGTAACATAAATAATACACAAATCCCCATCCGTAATAATCTCATTAACTGGGGCATAAATTACCATATCTCCCCGTAGCAACGTGGCAATCCAACACCGTTCCGGCAAAACGATTTCTAATATTTTTTTGCCAGCAAGCGGACTGTCTTCGCTGATTTTCAGCTCCCGGATTTCGCCAAATCCGCGTTCCAGAGAATAAGCGTTGCGCAAGGTTGCCTTGCGAATATCCTGTAAAATCTTGGAAATTATTACAGTGGAACGGTCAACAATAATATTGTCGCCGATATTGTCAATTAAATTATCATAAGCACGAGAGTTTACCAGCGATACGATTGGGCAAATATGGTTATGTTTAGCTAATCACCCTGGATAATATCAGCGTTATCCAAATGTTCAGCCAGATTTTGCGCCACCGACAATAATTTTCATTTATTCCATCTTTTCGTCAGTTGAGCTGAAATATTTTTCAATTTCAGTCAACGCGGTTTGATAATCGTTTATTTTCATGTAATATTCCCGAAAACGTTTTGCATCATAAAAATTTTTAGAATACCAGCAGACATACTTTCGAGACAAAGCTACGGCCAGTTTTTCGCCGTAATAAGTTTTAAGCAGGCTGATATGCGCCAGCAAAGTTTGCGCAACTTCTTTAACGTTCGGGAGATAAGGCGTTTGGTCACGCAATACGGTATCAATCTGCCCGGGAAGCCACGGTGCACCTAAGGTGGCCCGCCCAATCATAACGCCGTCAACCCCGGTTTGTGCTATCATTTTTTTAGCGCTTTCCGGAGAGTTAATATCACCGTTGCCGATAACGGGAATACGAACGGCTTTTTTGACATCGGCAATTATTTGCCAGTCTGCCACGCCGGAATAACCTTGTGCTCGCGTCCGTCCATGAATAGTGATAAACGCCGCGCCGTTATCTTCACACATTTTGGCAAATTCAACGGCATTTATACTGCCGTTATCCCAGCCTTTGCGAAATTTAACGCTGACGTCAAGGTTTACGGCCCTGGCCACCGATTGAATTATTTCCGCCGCCAATGGCAGATTTTTCATTAAAGCGGATCCGCCACCACTGGTTGTAATTTTGCGCACCGGACAGCCCATATTAATATCAATACCAGCTGCGCCGAGTTCGGCAGCCAGCTGCGCCGCATCGGCAAACAATGCTGGGTCGCTACCGACCAATTGTACGATTACGGGATATTTTTCTGTTCGGACATCCGCAATTCGATAAGTTTTTGCGTTTTTACGGGAGAGAGCATTAATAGCAACCATCTCAGACACTAAAGTTACCCGCCCTTGGCTTTTTTGATTAACAATCTGCCGCATAGGAAAATCCGTAATGCCAGCCATCGGCGCTAAAAAAACATTGCTGGGCAGATTGTTAAACAAAGACATTTTTTCAACCTATTTAATTCAGCCGGTCAAGAGCGCGTGCCAAAACATAATATATTTTGCCGATATCGGCATTAGAAAAAATGGAAAGAAGAATTTCCGGATGTTCGCTGCCACGCGCCGCATCTAACAAACCTTCAAATTCGCGGATATAACGATCGGCCAGTTGGCGGAACTTTTCATTTTTTTCATACTCTTCACGAATTTTAGTAATTTGTTTGCGATTAAGATTTTTGATGATATGCCGTGCAAAAACAGCATGGTCGCCCCCATAAAACTTTTTCCATAAATCATCATCGTTGTCTTTGTTGAACAAGCGGTTAATATCAACGGAAATATTTTCAAGGTTTTGGATTAAGTTTGCAGATTCCTCAATAAAATTATTCACGCTTAACTCTTCATAGCGACGTTTGAGGGTATAAAACTGCTGTTCCGAATGTGCCTGGCTTTCATTTAATGCTTCAACTTGACGATTAATCAGGCTGCCAAAATCACCGATTTGATTTTTATAAGCTTCAAAAACATTGCCGGCATCGCTGGAAGTTGTTTTTAAGGCTTGCCTGATTTCCGCAATGCGTGATTTTACGTCTTCCAAAGCTTCAACGGCAAGCAGAATATTGTCTTTTTGTTCTTTTAAGGATTCCGCACCCTCTTTGCCTTTTACAACAATAATATTTGCCGTTTCTGAAAGCAACGAAGTGTTTTTTTGTACCACGCCGCTAACTTCGTTGAATTTATCAATGGCTTCTACCGCACGTGTTTTTAAATCATCGACTTTTTGTCCCAAATCAAAGCTGATGTCGCCGATTTTGCGGGTAATTTTTTCGGCCGTCGATTGTACCTCGCTGTTTCGGGTTTCGGTTTTTTTAATAAAATCATTAAGTTTAGAAAGTTCACTGTCTAACCCAACAATAATTTTTTCAATATTCTTGATTGCTTTTGCAGATTTTTGCTCCAGGCTACTGTTGGCGCCATTTAAAATCCGGTCGATATTTTCCCGCGCGGCGGTTAGGGTATTGAGTTGATTTTTAACGTTCATGTCCAAAGTGGAAGAACGCTCAATCATCGCTTCAACTTCTAAGCTGATTAAACGTCCGTACTCTCCGAGTTTGCCGTCAAGATAGGCCGAATTTTTATCTAAAAGTGCCGACTGTTCGGCCGCTAGCTGTTTATGAGTTTTTAAACTGTTTTCAATGTGCGAAATGCCGGTATCCAGCCGTTTATAAATCTCTTCACAGTTATCAGCCGTTTGTAGCAGAGTTTTTTCTAAGCGGGAATTATTTTCTTTCAACATATTGGATAAACCGTTCAGATGTTTTTCGTTATTTTCGGTAAAACGAGCCATCTCACCATTAACTTGCGCAATCTGCATTTTGCTTTCCTGAGTGATGTTTTTTAAGTGTTCGGCTGTTGCCAGTGTTTCATTGATAAGCGGATTAAGCTCTTCAACCAAAGCTTTGGCATCATTGCGCAGAAATTCGCTTTGGGCAGAAAATTGCGCAATGGATTTTTCGGCTGCTTCGGACGCCGTTTGGCATTGGGCGACTAACAATGCCGCGCTGTTATTGAGTTTTCCCAAATTATCAGAAAAATATTGATTTAAAGTTTCGCTTATTTTTGCAAAATCTTCGGCTTTGATTTCCAGAGTTTGTTTCAAGACAGATGTTTGCTGCGACATCTGCACGGTGGCCGCCGTCAGTTCCTGAATTTGTTTTTGTAAAGCTTGCGTTATCATACTGGCAATCAGACTGTTGTTTTTTGAATCCAAAATTTTATTTATGGTTTTTTCCGCCAGAACGGATTGATTGATAGTTCCTGAAAATCGGCAAATCAGGGCAATTAAAAGCAAAACAGCCATTAAAGAAAGAAAAGCTCCTGCCAGAAAAGCGATAAACTCATCAGGCAACAGAGCTGACAAACTTTCCCAGCCAAAAAGAAATTGAATGTAAGCTAAAACCAAAATAATCCAAAGCGCAGAAACCAAAATAAAAGGCTTTTTTAAAGGCGAGACAAAGCTGTCGTTCTTTTCTGTTGGTAAACTGTTGCTCTGTGATGCAGTATTAATTAGAAAATCTGGTATGCTTTTGTTTTCTTCTTGCATGGTTTAAACCTTAAAATATTACAAATAACTAAGCATATTATAAAGATTTTTGATTTGTTTTAAATAGATAAATGACTATCCACAACCAAGTTTGACAATTGTTCTGTAAAAAGTTTAAAAAATATAAAAAAAAGAGTTGATTTTATAAAATGCTTTGTGTATGTTTAGGCAAAAATTAAGCAGAGTTTATGCCGCTATAGCTCAGTGGTAGAGCACGTCATTGGTAATGACGGGGTCGTAAGTCCGATTCTTACTAGCGGCACCATTTAGCAAAACTCCGCCATTTGAGCGGTTTTTTTTGTTTTTAAACAAACGCTTATTTAGTCCGATTTTTGAAGTTTTGAAAACAGCATTTTTAAACAAATTATCGGATTTTTTAATAAAAAGTCAATAAATCCAGGCATTTTATCTTTTAAAGCCCCTGTCCGATAAAAATGATTGAAAATTCAATTGATTCAGCATAATATTTTGATTATGGAAGTTTTGATTATAATAATTGCTGTTGTTTCATTTGCCATATATAAAATGTGGCACAATGCTAGGGTAACAAAACAAAATAAAGAACTAATTCAAAGTGTAACAAGTTTATCCAGAGGAACAGTTTCTGAACAGCATTTAATATTAACATTATTAAAATCAGACAATCTTTACTCCTCCAAAAAAGGAGTTAACAATTTCATAAAATATGAAGATATCATATCTTTACTTTGTACTAATCCATAGCCGATATATGATAAAACCATAAAATCAATTTGTTTCTGATCTATTGGTGATGGCGTTATTTTATTATACTCTTTCAGCGTATCAACAGCTAATTTGCGGTCAATTTTATACAAAGGAAAAAAATCTTGATATTTAGGCATAATAACTGCATTTCCAAAATCAATAATTCCCGATAAAACGTCTTTTTTTTCAGGATTTAACAAAAGATTACTGCCACTCAAATCATTGTGACACAAAGCTTTTATTATATTATGATTTTCAACCTTATAATCATTCAAATCAATTTTATAAGACCATAAAGCTTTTCGAACTTTTTCAAAATTGAAACCAGCCCTTAAAGTAATGTCCCAATTATCAATTGCCTCGGTTGGTTCCGGAATATTTAAGTTTTTATAATCAATCTGGTGCATTTGGTTGAAAAATACAGCTAAATCACTAGCTAATTTCTTTTGCTGTATAACTGTTAGATTTTGATAAAGTATTGCATATTCACTTTCGGGGCGACCGTCACAAATTTTACCTATAAATCGTTTTGATATGGAAAATGAATATTCATTTTTTATCAACTCTATTTTATGGATTTTATCTGTAAAAATAGGTACTAAATGCGGATAGATAATATCAATAATATTCTTTTCCCGCTTCATTGTCTGCCAGATAATTTCAGCTTTGGGAAATCGAACAATATAGTCATCAGCATAGTAAGCGATTGAACGCGAACCGCTTTGCAAACGAATAACATCTTGAATTTTAAAACCGCTTCTATTTAAGATCTGGCTAATAAAATCCAAATTATCAGCATTTTCCTGAGTTAAATATTGCATCCCTATAATCTCTATAAAAAATGATAAGCTGCGAAACCTTAATATTGGTTTAACCTTTCAATTTTACTCGTTAGTTTCTTAAACTCCTCAAAAATTTAGTACGATAATTGCACAGCAAACCGCACTATTTTTTAGAATGCACCTTTCAAGGTGCTTTTTTAATGGCAATTTTTAACAAATTACCAGGCTTTTTAATAAAAAAACCAGTAAATTTAAGCATTTTATCTTCTGATTATTCTTTTCCAAAAATATTGTACTTTTATTAAGTTTTGTGATACAATATTTTTATGTAAAATAAGGAGCATACAATGTATACAAAGGAAGAAATACAAGAGGAACTGGACAAACAAAACTGGGAAAAGCCCGAATTGTTTTGGCAAAATAAAAAGACTTCTGATGGTAAATATTTATTGTTTAGAGGACATGATGTTCTTGATGATACCTCCACTCTACATTATGAAGATAAGAATGGTGAAAAAACTCATCTTGTTCACGCTTCTCCTATATTCAAAGTTGCAACATCTCCTTGGAAGTTTAAAGCGAGTATTAATTATAAAAATTTCCCACCCAATATGGCTTTTGTTTCAGTTTATACAGGCAATTGTGAAAATAAATTTTATCCTGATGAAACGTTGGAATATGTTCTGGCAGGAAAAGAAAAAGATAATGGAGAAACAATTGATAGCATAACAAATTTCGATGAAAATAAGCACTTTGAAACAGCCCTAAACGCGAACAATAAAAAACTTGCTACTTATATATATAAATTCACAAAAGGAATAAATAAAGATAGCGTTATGATCGCAAAACTTGATGAAAATTCTAAGTTAATAGAAATGTTACAGACTAATCAGAAGCAGAGAAATAATAATGTGTTTAGCTCAATGATTCAAAAATCTCAAAATACATTATAACTTTTTGTTATTGATGTGATTAAATTTATTCTTTCCTCAAACAGTTCCCTCTTCCTTATTAACCTTTAAAATTATCATAATTTTTATTCCGATAATTGCACAGCAAACCGCACTATTTTTTAGAATGCACCTTTCAAGGTGCTTTTTTAATGGCAATTTTTAACAAATTACCAGGCTTTTTGTAAAATGTTTGACATTGAATAATACTATATGTAAAATACAATACGTAATATCAGGATGTTAACTATGAAAAAAATAGCTGTTCTAATATGTTTATTTTGGTTATCTGGTTGCGCAACTGTAATGCGAGATAGTAATCAAATAGTTCCTATTCAGGCAAATGTTGATAACGTAAATATTGAAATAACAAATTCGGATGGAGCTGTTGTTTATAGTGGAAAAACACCAACAACAGTGTGGTTAAAAACAGCCAAAAAAGGTTATTTTAGTCCAGAAACATATTATGTAAAAGCATCTAAAAAAGGTTATGTTACACAATATGCAACAATTGATTGGCATATTAGTAACTGGTATTTGTTTGGAAATTTAATCTTTGGCTATATGGTAGGATGGTTTTTAGTTGATCCTTTAACTGGAAAAATGTATTATTTAGATGATATGGCAACAATTAATCTGCCTAAAATTACTGAATAATCTTCTAATCGAAATATCAGAATGTTTCAAACAATGTCCCCAAAAGTCTTTATTGCAAGCTTCACAACTATTCCCTTTGTGTTTCCATGCCAAGTTTGTTATCTCTGATGAAAATTTTAATGGCTGTCTGCCTAGATGGTCAACCGTATCGTCTGGAGGGCTGTATAAAATACGATGAAACTTTTAGCATAACTTGATTTAAATTTACATTTACAATCGTTCGTTTTTTGCTAACATCAAAAAAATATGGCAGGATTTAAAATGTTTTATTTAAGTTACTATCATTCTCCGCTGGGGTGTTTGTTGCTGGCCTGTGACGGTGGCAAACTAACAGGCTTGTGGTTGGCAAAGCAAAAATATTATGCTGCCGGATTGCCTGAAACGGCACAATATGACGATTCTTTGCCGATATTTAAACAAACAAAAAACTGGCTGGATCGTTATTTTCAAAAACAAAACCCGCAAATTGCAGAACTACCACTTACACTAAGCGGCACGCCGTTTCGGCGGCAGGTTTGGCAGTTGCTGTGCCAAATCCCATATGGCGAAGTGACAACCTATGGTTCTCTGGCAGAAAAAATGGCTTTCCAAACCGGTAAAAAAGTTTCGGCACGGGCAGTGGGCGGCGCCATCGGGCATAATCCGATGTCGATTATTATTCCTTGCCACCGGGTGGTTGGGGCAAACGGCAGTTTAACGGGTTATGCCGGTGGACTTTCTGCAAAAATAAAATTATTGACGCTTGAGGGCTGTTTAAGGGAAAGTGATACAAAATGTCCAAAGTTGTTGATGAAAATTTAATTTATGAAATTCTTTCGGTGGTAGATGAGATTCCAGAAGGAAAAGTTGCAACATACGGACAAATTGCTCGGCTGATTAACCGCGAAAAAAATGCGAGGCTGGTTGGCAATGTTTTAAGCCAATCGCAATTTTACGGCGATTATCCCTGCCGTCGGGTGGTCAATCATGCCGGACGTCTGGTGCCAAGTTTTTATGAACAAAAAGATCTGTTGAAACAAGAAGGCGTTAGTTTTATTAATGACAATCATGTGGATGTCAAAAAACATCAATGGCAATGTTAATCGCGTGGATTATCTAGATAAGCCTTTTGATGCTATAAGCGCAGAGGTTAAGTTTTGTTCACGTGCGTCTGTCATTTTGCGTTTTTTGGTGAAAATAACATAAGAATATGGCCTTAAGGCATATTCACTTCCTGGTTCAAACATCTTGGCTTCTCTAGAAAACTCGCCTTCGGCGGTATCTAAGAGCAATTGCCATTGCCCGCCAGACGGTGGGGTCGGAAGCTTATAATTTATGGTATAATAATTATCTCCCGAAACCATAATCAAAAAATCATCATCATCTTTATGGTTTTTGGTTGCCGCGCCGTTTAACATATATGCGCCGGTTTTATGATAAGGCTGATTCCATTCTGCAACCGTCATCTCGCTGGCATCCGGTCGTAACCAAGTAATGTCTTTCACGCCGTTCTGCGGATTTTCTTTGCCAGTAAACAGGCTTAAATCCGTAAATACCGGATGTTCGCGCCGTAAAGCGTTTAAATAGCATATTTGTTTAAATAATTTCTTTTCATGATTATTCAGATTTTTCCATTGTAGCCAAACTGTATTATCGTCAATGCAATACGGGTTGTTATTCGGGCTGGCATAACCAAGTTCATCGCCACTGCGTAACAAGGGAACCCCTTTACTTAAGATGTTAAGAGCCGCGGCAGTTACCGATCGGCGATATAGCTCGTCTTTGTCGTGAGATTTAGCATAGCGGTCAGGGTTGCCGTCACGTCCGTCTTCACCGTTAATTCTGGTATCTTTAGGATATTTGAATGCTCCGACTAAACTAAAGCCGTCATGGGTAAAAGCCGTGCCAACCATAGCCGATTCTTGTTTTTGATGATCAGAAATAGATGAGCCTGAAACTTGTTTGCCGAATTCGCCAGCCATATTTTCCCGGGCACTGAAAAAGTCGGCGGTAAAATCACGCCGCGTATCGCTCCATTCTTTGACGCCTGGCACTAGAGCAGAAAAACGGCCAGTATAGTTCCCCCCCCTAGCACTCCAAGGCTCAATGTACATTTCCATTTTCAAATCATTGACAGCATAGCGCAGTTCCTGAATAAATGCGCCGTTATCCTGAAATTGTCCATACTGATTTAAGGCATTGTCGCCGGCTAAATCCCAGCGGATGCCGTCAATTCCGAGCCGATGCATGTATTTAATATAATCATGCAACAGTTGATGGCCAATTTTTGAATCTAAATTAAAATTATTACCGCAACCGGTCATATTCATATAATCAGCTTTATTATTGCCGGCCGGTCGGTAATAATTAGGGCTGTCCAGAAGCTTAAAAGAAAGCGCTCTGTTCCAGTATCCACGTGCAGCATGTTCGCCGGTGTGGTTTAAAACAGCATCAACCGTAACTTTTATGTCATTTGCATGCAGCTTATTGATTACTTCTACTAAGTCTTTAAGGCTACCGTAACGTGGATCTACAGCAAAATAACAGTAAGGATTATATCCCCAGTTGTCATACCGTCCCTCAATTTCTGGAATTTGCCGTCCAGGACAAGTCGGCGTGATAGGCATTAACTCAACATTATTAACGCCCAATTTTTTTAGATATTCGATTGTCCAATCATCAGCCAAAGCGGCAAGGCGTCCTCTTTTGTGTGTTGGAATGTTTGGGTTGAGCTGTGAAAAGTTTTTAATATGCGTTTCGTAGATAATATTGCTACCGATAGAAAATTTTGGTCGTTTCGTTAAATATGGATAATTTTGCTCATCAAATAGGGTGGTTGTGTCAATGACTACAGCTTTAGGCATAATCCTGGCAGTGTCAAGGTTATTTTCAACGCTTAAATCCTCAGCCCGCCAATGGCGGAAAGTCGTAGAAACTTCTAAAGCATAAGGATCCATGGCTAATTTGTTCGGATTAAAAAACAAACCTAAATTCGGGTTATATTCGCCATGCGCACGATAGCCGTATTTTTGCCCAGGACGAATACCTTTAACCTTAACCTGCCAAATGCCGTCGTGGCACGTCATGGGAATACGGGTTTCCGTTTGTTCGTCAGAAGAGAAAAGGCACAACTCTATTTTTTTAGCATGTTCGGAGGCAACAGAAAAAACCGTTGCACCTGAAGAATACTTTGCACCGAATTGTATAAGATCTCTCATTCTTACCTCCTTTACATTGTACCGACTACTCAAAAAAAGTCAAGCAACAGAATTGAAATTATCTGTCCGTTGTCTTTTTAAGAATATATCCGCCTTCTTCCGTTATGATGAGTTGTGCATCAGGTTCATCTTTTTCCACTTTTTGCCGCAGACGGTATATATGTGTTTCAATCGTATGAGTGGTTACGTCCGGACGATATCCCCAAACTTCTTGTAGCAACTCATTCTTTGAAACAATACGTCCCCGAATTTTATAGAGATATTGAATGATTGAAACTTCTTTTTCCGTCAATTTGATAACATCGCCATTACGCAAGTTGACAATTTCTTTATTTGCCGGTCGTAATTCGTATTTGTTAAATTTCAGGCGACCGGCGTCAGAACTGGCCGTCAAATTTATAACAGCCTGCAGTTTGCTGATAAAAGAGCTTAAAATCAGAGGTTTTTCTTCATATTTGAGCAAATCGGTATCCACAGGTTTTTCGCTGTCTTGCGTTTTTAGGATAAAAATCGGTGTATGCGGATATTGATTTTGCAAATCAGGCAGGTTTTCTTTTTTGTCATCCAAAATAATGACGTCCGGCACGGTTTCAGCATTGTTAATATTGCTGGCATATTCCGGTGCATAAAGATTAATCTGTTCGGACAGATCTTCCAAAAATTTTTCGTTGTCGGATAAAATAAAAAGATTCGGCATTTTTTTCTCCTAAAAACTGATTTCCAGGCCAGTATATCCAAATGGTCCGCGATTGCCACTTTCATTTTGGCTTCTGCTGGTTTTAAAATCAGCATAACCGAAACCGATGTAAAAACCAAAATTTTTATATGGTTTAATGCTGGTATGCCAATTTACAATCCGATTCGCGGCCTGATTATCATCGCTTCTTGATTCAAAATAATTCAGAGAAGATATGACTATGGCCCATTCATAAGAAACTCCGGCATTCCAGGCAAAGCCGTCACGGTATCCGTCAAAAAAAGCCGGCGTGTTTGTTGAAACACTTTCGGCGGCTATATCATAATCGCTACTTTCCGTTTTGCTCTGCCGGTATGAGGCAAAAACTGTCCAACCTTTGCGGTAAAAGGAGATTCCGCCAGCATATTCTTTATGGCTTTTAGCAAAATCAGCAAAACTGAAATAAACTTCCGTGTCACCAAAATCAAAAGAATGCTGATTGTAAAGTGTTATGCTATAAGCACTTTCTTTATAATAAGGGGAAAATTTGCTGGTTAATCCGTCATTAGCATTATTTTCCGGGGTATAAGTAACAGCCAGAGTCGTTCCAGCATATTCCGGCGTCATATATGAAAATTTTAGGGCGCTACCATCAGTGTCAATGGCTGTAGAAGTCAAAGTGTTATAATATTTGCGATGATTATGCTGCTGCCAATTGGGATTGTCGATAAAGTCGACAAGTTCGAACGGCGCTGCTTGCCAAGTTGGCAGATTAGGGCGGGTAACTCCGAGCATAACGGCGGCATTAGGCATCTGCCCAACATAAAAATCTCCGTAAACGGATGAAAACTGTCCGTAAACTTCCTCTCCCCAGCGACCTTGATTCAAGTTATCCAGATTGCTGCCAGTTTTTGCTTTCAAGCCTGCTGATATTTTCAGAAAAGAATTTTCATTAATATGATAGGTAAAGGCATTTTCTAAATTTCCATATATCGGCGCATGAAAGAGATTCTGATCTGGACGATATTCATCGGCTGGATAAACATAGCCAGCCAGTCCGCGCAATGTTCCGCCATACTCATATTCAAAATTTTGTGCGGCGACGTTAAAAGTATACAGCAAAGCAAAAACAGTAAAGAGAGTTTTTATTTTCATCAGCGTTTCCAACACAAATAAGATTTTCTAAAGATTAGTTTTTTGCTTATATGATGTCAATGTAAAACTTTCCACACAAAAAAAAATCCTGAAAATAGTGCTTTTCTGTTAATTTTTATTATATATAATGAAAGGAGTTTAAAAATTTAGAAAATAATGAAGGAAAAAAGAATGCAAAAACCTGTAATGCTTTTAATTCTTGATGGCTGGGGATATCGGGAAAAAATTACGAGTGATAATGCGATAGAGCAAGGCAATACGCCGAACTGGCATAGTTTGTTGCAAACTTGCCCGCATGCATTTGTTGAAACATCAGGCTTGAATGTCGGTTTGCCAGATGGTCAAATGGGAAATTCGGAAGTCGGTCACATGAATTTGGGTGCCGGCCGGGTCGTTATGCAGGATCTGCCAAAAATTGATCAGGCTGTGGCCGATCATACGCTGGATTCCAATCCAGTATTGCAAGAAATGATTGCCGCTTTGCAAAAAACCGGCGGCATTTGCCATTTAATGGGGCTGATGTCCCCCGGTGGTGTTCATTCGCATCAAAACCACATTGTGGCACTAGCAAAAATTTTAAGCAAACATAAAATTCCGGTTGCCGTACATGCCTTTTTGGATGGTCGCGATACACCGCCTTCTTCGGCTGAAGAGTTTTTAAAAGAATTTGCAGAAGCTGTTTCCGGACTAGAAAATGTTAAAATCGCTACCCTATCTGGACGTTTTTATGCGATGGATAGAGATAAGCGCTGGGATAGGGTTGAAGCCGCTTATAATAATGTTGTCTCGGCCTCGGGAATGCGCTATGCCACAGCCAGCGATGCGATTAAAGAGTCTTATAAAGCCGGCATAACCGATGAATTTGTTGTGCCGTGCGTTGTTGGTGATTATCAGGGCGCCAAAGACGGTGACGCCGTTTTAATGGCTAATTTCCGCGCCGACCGCGCCCGTGAAATTCTTTATGCCCTGTCAGATAAAGAGTTCAACGGCTTTGAACGTAAGAAAACGGTTAACTTTATTGTTTCCATCGGGATGACGGAATACTCGGTAGATCACAACCGTTTTATGAAAACCTTATTTGCGCCGGAAGCTTTAACCAATATTTTTGGCGAAGTTGTGTCTGCGCATGGCTTGACTCAGCTGCGTATTGCTGAAACTGAAAAATATGCCCATGTTACATTTTTCTTTAACGGCGGCGAAGAGCGCGAGTTTAGGGGTGAAAATCGGATTCTTATTCCCAGTCCGAAAGTTGCCACTTATGATTTAAAACCGGAAATGAGCGTATACGAAGTAACAGATAATTTAGTAGATGCTATTGAAAACAAACGTTATGACGTGATTATCTGCAATTTTGCCAATGGCGATATGGTTGGCCACACCGGCATCATGAGTGCAGCATTTAAGGCGGTTGCCGCTGTTGATGAAAATCTCGGCCGGGTGATGAAAGCTATTAAAGAGGCAGATGGCATTTTGCTGGTAACCGCAGACCATGGCAATGTCGAGAAAATGGTTGATGAAAAAACTGGTGAGCCATACACCGCGCATACCGTAGGCAAAGTACAGGCAGTCCTTTATAATGCACCAGCAAAAGTCAAGGGGTTAAAAGATGGCCGGCTGGCCGATATTTCGCCGACTTTGCTTGATTTGCTTCATATTGAACAACCAGCAGAAATGACTGGAAAATCTTTACTGGAAAAATAATGGATAAATCGGTGGCGTATATAGGTTTGTTTTTGGCGTTTTTAATGGCATCTGCACCCTTATACGCCGTTGAAATATCTGAAGAGCGGGTTGTCGCAGCCGAGCAGAAAGCTCGCGAACGGCAAATGGCACATAAAAAATTGCAGGCGCAGGCTGTCCAGTTAAGCCTTGAAATGGCAAAAATGAATAAAAAAATGATAGAAGCCGCTCAAAAACTCCAAAATGATGAGGAAAAAACCACCCGGATGGAAGAAGAACTAAAGCTTTTAGAAAATAAGCTTAACGCCACTCAAGAGGAGTTTTCCCGCGAATATGCTAATTTGGCGCAAATTTTAGCATCTTTGGAAAATATGGCGCTTCATCCGACGGAATCATTGCTGGTACAGCCTTTGTCGCCAGTTGAAATCATCCGTAGTGCGATTTTGTTGCGTGAGAGCGTTCCTTATTTGAACGACAAGGCAGAAACAATAAAAAAAGATTTGGAAAATATTGCCGCGCAAAAAAAACAGATTGAGCAAAAATTAAACGAGCTTTCCATTCAAAAGAAACAACTGCTGGAACAACAGCAGAATATAAAGAAAATGTCAGCGGAAAAAGCTGCCGTCCGCAAAAAAATTGAAGGCGAAAGCGCAAAAGTCCGGCAGGAAGCGCAGGAACTGGCGGCTCAAGCTTCAGATTTAAGAGATTTAATGGAAAAGCTGGAACGCGATAAAGAGCTCAAGCGTCGTCGCGAAGAAGAAATTCGTCGTGCTGCCCGCGCGCGGGCGCAGGAACAACAACGTCAGTTGGAAGAAGAACAAAAACGTCGTATATCCGCAGCACGTGAAGGCAAAAATTTAGCTCTAGGCGAGGAGTTTATATCGTCGGCAGCAGAAACGGAAAATGCAGGCTTGATAAATATAAATCCGCAGAGTATAAAAGAAAATAGTCTGAATTTTGCCGGCGCTAAAGGAAAGTTAACACGTCCGGCGCGCGGCGCGGTTGTAACGTCTTATGGTCAAGAGTTATCTAAAGGTGTTACGTCAAAAGGAATTGTTTTCAAGACCAGAGGAGCGGCGCAGATTATTGCCCCTTATGACGGGTCGGTTATTTTTTCCGGACCGTTCAAAGGGTACGGTAATTTAATTATTATTGATCACGGCCAGGGATATATTTCACTTTTAGCCGGCATGAATTCGGTTGATGTTGAAATTGGACAGATGGTGTTGGCTGGAGAACCAGTCGGCGTCATGCCGGATGCGGATTCGGCAAAACTTTATATGGAAATCCGCAAGGATCAGCATCCAGTTAATCCGGAATCATGGTTAGGTAGATAGTAAAAACTTTTATGAATGGAAGGCGAAGATGTTAAAAAAAGCAGTTCTTACTTTATCAGTTTTATATGTTGCCACAGGTGCGACTTTTGCTGCGGAAAAAAGTACACAAGAAGTTGATATTTATGAAATGCTGAATTTATTTGGCGAAGTTATGGAACGGGCAAAAACTTCTTATGTAGAAGAAGTTTCCGACAAAAAAATGATAGAATCCGCCATAAACGGTATGCTAACGTCTTTAGATCCCCATAGCAGTTATTTGGATAATAACGATTTTTCCTATATGAGTGAACAAACCAAGGGCAAATTCGGCGGTTTAGGGATTGAAGTGACAATGGATAATGGCTTGGTTTTGGTTGTCTCTCCGATAGATGATACGCCAGCATACAAAGCTGGCATTAAAGCCGGAGATTATATTACCCATATCGACGGCGAAACGGTTATCGGCATGAATTTAAATGATGCCGTCAGTAAAATGCGTGGCCAAATCGGCACCAAGATAAAGTTATCGATTCGCCGTGCCAATGCCAAGCCGTTTGATGTAACAATTAAACGCGAAGAAATCAAGATTCAATCGGTTAAAACCGAAATTAAAAATGATGATATCCTTTACATCCGCATATCTTCTTTTGCTGAAGAAAATGACAAAGAAATTGCCAAAGCCGTGGAAAAAGCCAAAAAGGAATTAAAAGACAAACTCATGGGCATTGTTATTGATGTGCGCAATAATCCCGGCGGACTTTTAGATCAAGCAATTGCTGTTTCTGATTTATTTTTAGACAAAGGTGAAATTGTATCTACCCGTTCCCGTAATGAGGAAGAAACCGTAAAATATACGGCAGAACAAGGAGATGTTGCCAAAGGCTTGCCGATTGTCGTGATTATTAACGAAGGCTCCGCCTCGGCTTCGGAAATTTTGGCCGGCGCTTTACAGGACCACCGCCGCGCAGTTGTTATAGGGGAAAAATCTTTCGGCAAAGGTTCAGTGCAAACGGTTATCCCATTAGGAACATACGGCGCCATGCGTTTAACAACGGCGCGTTATTATACGCCGTCAGGCCGTTCTATTCAAGCTAAAGGCATTGAACCGGATATCGTTGTTAAGCCAGCAAAGATTGAGCTTTTAGAATCTTACGGCTTAAATATTACGGAAGCCGATTTGCAGGGCGCATTGAAAAATGAGGAAGAAAGCGATACAAAAGACACCAAGAAAGATAAAAAAGCGGATGCCGAAAAAATCAGCGACTATCAGCTAATTCGTGCGCTAGATTTGGTTAAAGCTCTGAAATTATATAATGGTCAAGTGGCTGAAAGCGAAAATTCATCTGTCGATAAAGAGGATAAATAATGCCTGAATATCGCAAATGTGCTGGTGTTATTGTTTTTAACCGGGATAAAAAAGTTCTTGCCTGCGCCCGTATCGGCAACCGTGGCAATCAATGGCAGTTTCCGCAAGGTGGTATTATGAGGAAAGAAGATGCTGCTACTGCTGCCGTACGTGAGTTGTATGAAGAAACCTCGATAAAATCCGTTAAAGTCATACAGACGTTAACCGAACCTTTGCGATATGTTTTTCCTGGAGCCGTCCGTCGACGGATGAAGCGCCGCGGTATTGACAGCCTTGGCCAGGATGTGTACTGGAGTCTGTTATATTTTTACGGCGATGATTCGGAAATCAATGTCCGAACTAAACAGCCGGAATTTAAATCTTGGAAATGGATAGATATTGAAGAAGCGCCAGAGCGGATTGTCTACTTTAAAAAAGATGTGTATTATGAAGCTGTGGCACAGCTCAAACCAGCAATGGAAGCTTTTTCTGTCCAGCAATTGGCGTAACCCTCTTTTGTGCAGGCTTTTCATCTCTTTTTTACAAGATTTGCCAGCTTTCCTTTGGTAACAGTCTTTTAAATAAGCGTCGGCTTACTCAGTTGACGCCATAACATTCAGAGAGTCTTATTTCTGCTTGCACCGCTTATTCATAAACGCGCCGAAAGAAAAAATGACTTATCGGCCGATTCTTTGTTGACAAAAAAGAAGAATTTGTTAAAGTCTTGCCATTAACTAATATTATTTGTAATATGGAAAAGTTTTTAAATTATTTGAAAAGCATGCCGTTATCTTTACAAAAGATGGCAATTAAGGACACCGCCTGTGTGGAAGAGCGTTTTTTTGTAACTAAGTTTTCGGATACAGATTATAATGTCTATGATTTGAAAAAAGGCTTTCTAGTATGTTCGCATATTGAAGACTTTGACATCTACAAGGATCTGAGCCTGAAAATAACAGTCGGGAAAAGATCGAAAGTTTTTGCCCTTGAGGGTAAAAAAATATCGGTTAAACCCAGACAAACAATCTTTTTGTTGGAAAGTGTTTATGTAATCAAAGACAAAGCTAGCAAACTGTATGATTTATCTGGCCATACCATTGCCAAACACGTGGAATATCTCTGGCAATTGGATGAGAAGCATTATGCTTACTGTGCAGAAGGAAAAGCATATTATTGCACCAATGACCATAAGGTTTTAATCGTTTCGCCATGGGAGCCTCTTTTCCCGGCATTTCCGAGAGCGTTTCCATACGGATTTATCGTTGATAATCGCCACATAAAAAATGAAATAGGGGTGTTTATACCATTTGGCAGAATCTATGATTTATCTGGCAATATCGTCGATACTGGTGTTTCTGATATTGTTTTTGCGAACAATTACTACTACTATACAAAAGGTGAATTTTTGATAGTGCGTAATTCGCTTCATAAAAAGGTTTTCCAGATTGATGGTGTAAGGAAAAAAGACATAATGCCGAACGGCGCCATTAAAGTGTTCGGATGGGATGGCTTATATTACTATTATGGGCCTGATTTTACCTTATATCATAAATCTGAAAAATCCGGCAACATCCATTTTTATCCGAATGGAAGCTACAAGATATTGAAGGATGGTAAAGTTACGGTATACAGTGCTGATAAAAAACCGCAGTTTAGGAATGTTGATAATTTTTTAAAATTGCGGAGCTGGGCATATCTCATAAAGAATGGGAAGCTGTGGAGCTACTATGATCCGGCGGGTAATTTTTGTTTTTCATATACGGAAGATGATCCGTGTTATGTATTCGATTCGCCGAATCCGCATTGTTTTATAGCTTATTATAACGGTCGTTATGATTTATATAGAAATGATAAGCGGCTGATTATTGCTGACATAGAGATATGCGAAAATTGTGAACCGCTTAAAGGTTGGTACATTTTTAAAGCCTCCGGTAAACAATACCTTCTTTCACCGAAAGGCACAGTGGTTGTTGCCGGTTATGATAAAGTGAAAAAGCTTCCTGGAAAAGTTTGCCTCGGTATAAACAATACACCAGAATATAAGGTGGATTTATACACCGATGACGGCCTCCTGCTCCAAGAAAATGCCGAAGGCATAACTTTTGCCCGAAGCGGTAAATTTATTATACTCAAAGACAAAAACATAGAAGTCGTTGATTATAATAATGTATAACATCAAAAAAACAACACCTGATAACTTCAGGTGTTGTTTTATTTTTAGCAAAAAGATATTAAACCGGAGCAATCATCATGGTTATCTGCCGCCCTTCAAGTTTTGGAGCAGCATCGACTTTACCGATTAAATCTAAATCATCAATAATTTTATTTAATACTTCTTTGCCCAAATCATTGGCGCTCATCTCGCGACCCTTAAACCGCATTGTGAATTTAACTTTATCGCCTTGGCTTAAAAACTTTTTGGCCTGTTTGATTTTAACTTCATAATCATGGACATCGATAGCCGGCCGAATTTTTAATTCCTTAATATTAACAATCTTTTGGTTTTTTTTAGCCTCGTTTTTGCGTTTTTGTACTTCGTACTTATATTTGCCGTAATCCAAAACTTTACAAACCGGCGGGTTAGCTTGCGGTGAAATTTCGATTAAATCCAAACCAGCTTCATCGGCAATATGTAAAGCTTCTGTTATTGTAACAATTCCCCTGTTCTCTCCCGATTCATCAATTAATCGAACTTGTTTGACCTTGATGGCTTCATTAATGCGCGGTCCGTCATCTTCCCGTACTGGCGCATTGTGCGATTCAATAACTATTGTATCCTCCTATGGTTATTAAAAATATCAATAAATATAATACAAGAGTATTCTTGGTTTTCAAGAGAAAATTTAACAATTGCTTATGGAAATGGTAAAATCATGCATTATTTTTTAACAATTCTGTAATATCCGTCTGTAATGCATTGGCAATGGCATAAAGAGTGTTTATTGTCGGATTTGCACGTCAGTTTTCAATTTCGGAAAGATAGGAGTGATCGATTCTAACAATAACCACCAGTTCTATTGCGAAGTTTGAAAAATGTGGTGTGCTATGACAATACTGGATTCTCAAAATAGGTAAAGCACGAGACTCTCTCTGAGTTTAATGAAGTTATTGCCGATTATGCCCATAGAGAGAATGTTTTTATTAAAAAAATGGGGAGCAATCTATCGACCATTGTAAATCTGCAAAGAAAATAAGTATAATGTTACAGAAGAAAGTAGCTATAACCAATTTGAGAATAAAATAATTGACGAGTATGTTGAAAGCTTTCCCAGACTGTATTAATGAATTGTATTGGCTTAAATCAACATGTATACATAGAACTATGTACAAGAGCTAAAGGTGTTGATACATTTTGAAAAGTATTAAATAAAAGGAATCGGGGAACCATCGAGAGCGTTTATTTCGAGAGTTTTAGAAGAGCAAGCG
>CAYPFN010000009.1:0-70410 GCA_964410325.1 uncultured Azospirillaceae bacterium | reverse complement strand
TGAAAATCAATGGTGCCGACAGAGAGACTTGAACTCCCGACCCGCTGATTACAAAAATTTGGAGTATTTTTGGAGTATTTTGATAAAAATTAAAGGCCACCAGATTTCTCTGAAAGCCTTGGTTTTCAATGGTAGGCGCTGAGGGATTCGAACCCTCGACCCACTGATTAAGAGTCAGTTGCTCTAGCCAACTGAGCTAAGCACCCATACTTCATAATTGTGGCAGACTATAACGCGCTATTTTCATTTTTGCAATATATTTTTTGAAAATTTTAAAAATATTTATGAAATCGCATCTTTTTATTGCATAAAACAAAAATAAGCAGTAAATTTTTATATCCTTTATTCAGTACGAGGTGTTTTATGAAGAAAATCATCGAAAAGCTTAAATGTTGTTTAAAAAATAAAAAAGCAGAACCCTGGTATAAAAAAACGGTTAAGAAGTCTGCTTTCATTCTGGATATGAAAAGACGCAATAAATTTATTACGTTTTTCATTCTGTTATTTGTTGCCATCTATTTTTGCATGCCTTCTCTGGAAAGCATCGTCAAAAATATTGTCCATAAATACGGCAGTCAAATCACGGGAACCGATGTTTCACTCGGTGGTTTGGATATTAAGTTAACGGATGGAATCGGGGTTGTTAAAGATATTAAAATTGGAAACCCTAAGGGATATCAGTCCAAAAACTTATTTTATCTTAAAGACTTTAGCATTAAGCTTGATATCAGTTCATTAACCAGTGATACGATTATTATCGAATCAATTACAATAAATAATCCCGAAATTACTTATGAAATGAAAACTCTGACACAAAACAACGTCAGTGAAATTCTGGATAACATTAAAGCTAATACTTCTTCCGGTGAAGATCAAAATACATCGGCAGTAGAAGAAGCCTCTGCAAAAGATACGGACAATTCTTCTGGCAAAAAAGTCATCATCAAAAAGTTGACGGTGGCTGACGGAAAAATTTCCACCATTTTGGGCTCCGGTTCGGTAAAAGCGCCAATTAATGTGTCTTTGCCTAAAATTGAAATGAAAAATATCGGACAGGAAAAACAAGGCGGTGAATCCATCCCGGCTATTTTAAGTAAAGTTATTACAAAAATCTTGCAAACAGCTTCGCAGACTGTTGTTTCCGCAAACTTAGAGGGGTTGCGCGATGCTACTTTGGAAGGTGTAAAAAATATTACAGATAATCTTAAAAACAGTGCAGACAGCATAAAAGACCAAGGTAAAAACGCTACAGAAAATGTCCAAAAAGTTGCGGATGATTTGAAGAGCAACTTAGGCGGTTTATTTAAAAAATAGCTACAGACTTTCTGGTTTTCAAAAAAGAAACCCACTGGAATAGCCGGTGGGTTTCTTTTTTGAAAACATTTTTCTAATATGCGATCAAGCGAGCCGGATTGCCGTATAAAAGCATGCATCTCTGACCGGGACTTAGTAAAACATCGGTTCCCTGGGTGATGGTCATAACCTGGCCGTTATTTAACTCAACCACATATTCATACCCATTTTGCGAAGACAGCGCTCCCTGCACCGCATTGCCGGCAATGCCACCCAAAACAGCGCCACCGATACCGCCTAACAAATGCGCCGTGCTATCACCGCCGATGCTGTAACCGGCAACGCCACCAGCGGCACCGCCGATTATGGTGCCAAGCTGGCTATCGCTTTTAACCTGAACTTGACGTACGTTAATCACCCGGCATTGCGCCGCTGCGTTAGCCTGCCCTACCGAACTGGTTCTATATTGGTAAGAATCTATATCTGACTGGCAACCTGCAAGCAAAGCGGCCGGGACTAATATTGCTAAAAACTTCTTCATAACCTTCTCCTAAAAAAAATAGATTTGGTTCTTATAATTTATACCTATAAAATTTGTTGTCAATGCTGGACAATTAAAGATTGTTGATGTATATTGCAAAAAGTTTTTTTAAAAATGTTTATTTTTAAGTTCAAGGGAATGAAGAAAAATGTTGAAAAGAACTAAAATAGCAGACCTGCTGACGGCTGATGCTCCGCAAGAAAAAGTATTGCTCAAAGGATGGGTTCGCACTCGTCGTGACGCCAAAGATTTTTCATTTATTGAAATTAATGATGGCTCATGTTTAAAAAATATGCAGGTTATTGCCAATAATACTCTTCACAATTATGAAGTAGTCAAAAAAATTTCAACCGGTTCTTCGGTTGCCGTTACTGGCGCATTAGTCGAATCTCAGGGTGGCAACCAGAAATTTGAAGTTGTTGCGGAAAAAATAGAAATTTACTCCTTAGCTCCTGATGATTATCCGCTACAAAAGAAAAAACACACCGATGAATATCTGCGCACAATTGCTCATTTGCGGCCACGCACCAATAAATATGGCGCAGCATTCCGCATTCGTTCAGAGCTTTCTTATGCCATTCATAAGTTTTTTCATGAACGTGGCTTTTATTATGTCCATACGCCGATTATTACCGGTTCGGATTGTGAAGGCGCCGGAGAGATATTTCGAGTAACAACGCTTGATTTAAACAACCCGCCACGCACACCTGACGGAAAAATCGACTACGCGCAGGATTTTTTCGGTAAAGAAGCGCATTTAACCGTTTCCGGACAACTTAACGGTGAAATGTATGCCACGGCTTTAGGCAATATATATACTTTCGGGCCAACGTTTAGAGCCGAAGATTCCAATACCCAACGCCATGCCGCCGAATTTTGGATGATTGAACCAGAAATGGCTTTTGCCGATATTCATGATGATATGGATCTGGCCGAAGATATGGTGGGTTCGTGCGTGAAACATGTTATGGAACACTGCGTTGAAGATTTGGAGCTGTTTGCAAAGTTTGTGGATCCAAATTTAAAACAGACATTGGAAAACATTGCGCATAACCGTTTTGCCCGCATCACCTACAGTGAAGCTATTGAAATTATGAGAAAATCCGGAAAATCTTTTGAGTATAAGCCCGAATACGGCATTGATATGCAGACTGAGCATGAACGCTTTTTAGCGGAAGAATATTTTAAAAAACCGGTTATCGTGTGTGATTATCCAAAAGAAATCAAAGCCTTCTATATGCGCTTGAATGATGACGGCAAAACTGTTGCGGCCATGGATGTTTTAGTACCGAGAATCGGTGAACTTATCGGTGGTTCACAGCGTGAAGAACGTTATGATGTTTTAGTTAAAAAAATTGAAGATATGGGTATGAGGGTTGAAGATTATAACTGGTATCTTGATTCGCGCAGATATGGTTCGGTACCGCACGCTGGATTTGGACTTGGGTTTGAACGGATGATGATGCTGATTACCGGCATTGCCAATATCCGCGACGTTATTCCTTTTCCGCGGACGCCCAAATCTATTAATTTTTAAGGAGTTCCCTTGATGAAACGCAATACATTATGCCTGCTTGTATATATTTTCAGCTTAGCGTTGCCGGTGGCAAGCATAGCCTCTGACAGTGCCGAATCCCTTGAAATTACGGCAGGCATAAATAATACCGCGGTTGAAGATGCGGATATTGCGGTCACGGAAAAGACGAATCCAGAATTTTATAATCAGACCGAACAGCCAGAAGCTATTAGGGAGCTGACGCATCCGGACTGTTCTTCTCCGCAATTATATGCCAAAATCAGAGAAAGAATATTACAGTACACCGCTGCCATAAACGCCAAAACGACATTAACCAAACGAAGAAAAGCGCTGATTTTAGCCAATTTAGGAGATTTTTCTGAAGTATCGGTTGAAAATTTTGCACCAGAAACCAATTACAATACGGCTAATGCGTTGATAATGATAAAAATTAATGAAAAAATTCCGGAAAGAGACATTATTCTATGTCGGCAGAATCAGCCATCAGGGATTCCGATATATGTGGTGCTTTATCCTTATGCCGACAATTATATCGGTTATATCATTAATTTGGACAGCAACAGCCTCGATTATAAAGATATTTCGTTTACTTATCCATAACCCTTGATTTAAAATAAAAACTTATCTAAATATATTAAAGTTATAGATTAAAAAAATGACAGAAAAAAACGAACACAAAAATCTGGTTGTGGTTAGCAACAGAACTAATTTACCGGCGGTTATTGATGATAACGGCCTGTGTTCTTATTTGGAACAAATCAAAAAATTTCCAGTTCTAACAGAAGAGGAAGAAAGCCGCTTGATTCATGACTTCAAGACTAACGGAAATCTGGAAGCGGCACAAAAACTAATTACTTCGCATTTGCGACTGGCGGCAAAAATCGCTTTGACTTATCGGCGCTATGGCCTGCCGATGTCTGATATTATTTCAGAGGCTAATCTTGGGTTAATGCAGGCTGTGAAAAAATTTGATCAGGGAAAAAAGGTGCGGCTAGCCACTTATGCTATTTGGTGGATTAAAGCGGCAATTCATGACTATGTTTTGCGCTCGTGGTCTTTAGTGAAAATCGGCACTGTCGCCGCACAAAAGAAGCTGTTTTACAATCTCGGACGAATCAAAGCGCGGTTAGGCTTGTATGAAAATAAAGAGCTCGAGCCAAAAATCGTTAAAGAAATTGCTCAAGAGCTGGTTGTTGACGAGCAAGATGTGGTGGACATGAATCGGCGAATCGGTGGCGATAAGTCGTTAAATGTTTCGGTTTACAACAATGCTGATGACGAATGCAAAGAAAAAATTGATATGCTGGCCGATAATCGGCAAAACATTGAAAATAAAGTTGCCAGCAAACAAGAAGCCGAATATAGACGGAAAATTTTGCTGGAGTGTCTGGCAACGCTTAGTGAACGTGAACAGTTCATTATTAAAAACAGAATGCTGACCGAAACTCCGGCAACGCTTGATGAAATCGGCAGCAAATTCAACATCAGCCGCGAACGCGTGCGCCAGATTGAAAAACGGGCGTTTGAAAAGCTTTCAGATGAAGTTAAAGCGCGGATGGCGGCATAAATGTCCGATTCTGTATATGAAAAAACAATCTGCAAACTTATTCAGGCAAAAATTTCTTCGCCGCGGCTGGAAGCCCGATTATTGATTGCGGCGGTGGCAAATATTCAGGCCGATGAAGTAACAGATGCCGTTTTTTTATCGGAAACAGCAGAACAAAAACTTGATATGATGATCGCCGAACGCTTAAAACATAAACCTTTAGATAAAATTATCGGACATAAGGCCTTTTATAAATATGATTTTATAGTCAGCGAAAATGTGTTATCGCCACGGCCAGATACGGAAATTCTGGTGATGGCGGCGGCCGATTTAATCCGGCGGCATTCCGTTCATTCCATATTGGATATGGGAACAGGTTCTGGCTGTATTCTGCTCTCGCTGTTGAAAGATTTTCCGACACTTTGCGGAACGGGCATTGATAAATCAGCCGCCGCATTGAAAATTGCCCGGCAAAATCAGGTAGCTCTCAACATTCCATTACAACAAGCCCAATTTTATCAAACCGACTGGTTTGCCACTGACTTTATGGCGCCAAGCGCTCCGTTTGACATGATTGTATCTAATCCGCCTTATATCCCCAATGTTGAGATTAATCTGCTGGATAAAGAAGTTAAGGATTATGACCCGAGGCTGGCTTTAGACGGCGGCAAGGACGGCTTGGAAAGTTATCGGCGAATTGCCGAACTTTCTCCTGCTCTGCTTTGCAACGGCGGATTTATCTTATTGGAAAGCGGTATTAATCAGGCAAAGGATATTATTGAAATCTTTACGCGACAGCCGTTTGAACATCTTCAAACACTTCCGGATTTAACTGGCAGAGAAAGATGTATTATTTTTCGAAAAAAGGATTGCATTTGAAAAAAAAATGGCTATTATTCAATCGTTGGCATACGTTTTTTGTAAGAAATGCCGTTTTTCATTTTATTCTTTAATATTTTAACCCAAGCTTTAAGCTTACGATATGGTTGTATAAAACATGAAAAAAAATAGCAAATTCCGTGGCAATGGCGGCAACAGCAACGCCTATTCGCTTAATTACAAGTTTGACAGTATCAGTCCGGCCGGCAAAGTCAGTGGCACGGCATTGGATTTAATCAAAAGGTATAATGAACTGGCTAAAGAAGCCCATGGTTCTGGCGATTATATTGAAATGGAAATTTATCGGCAATATGCCGAGCATTATCGTAAAATCGTTACTGAAATTAATGAACGGAAAAACGCTCGCGCCGAAAATGCGCCAGCAGCAATTACACAAAATGATAATAAAACTCAGGACGATCTCCAAGAAAATACTGCAACAAAAAGCATCGGTGAAAATCCGCAAACCAGCGAAACTTTTGAAAATTCGTCAACTATTGTTGCCGAACAAAAGAAAACTTCCGAAAAGACTTTGAAAACAACTCCGAAAAAAGCATTTAAGGTTATTGAAGTTCAGCCACAGGCGGAGGCCGACGTTGCAAATGAAAGCAACGATAAGCCTCTGGCAGAAAATATTACTGTCGTTAAGCGCAAACGCTGCTATCGCCGCAAACCGGCTGTAGAATCTTCTGTTGTTGAAGCTACCACCGCAATCATTTAAATACATGCTATAAAAACATTTGCAATGGTAAAAAATATTATTGCGAAATAAGGATATAAAATATATATTATTTCAAAAGAGGTGAGGAAATGGGATTTTTTATTGCAATGCTGATTGTCATGCTTGCTTGTCTGGCGATTACGTATAAAACGCTGGCGGGGTATGGTCATTTGCCGATATGGGCAAAACTTCTGATTTTGATATTGCTGATTGTTGCCTGGTTCAGCCCGATGATTTTACATACAATCCGCAACTATAAATGGCTGGATGGCACAGCGTATGCAGTTATTGCCAAAGGTTCCTACTTTTTAATGGGACTGGCCTTTATTTTGTTTATGCTTTTATTTTTCCGCGATGTTATATGGTATATCGTTTATTATGTTTCCCATAACTCCGACTTAAGCCCGGATAACGTTCGCTTATTGCACCGTAATAATCTGATAACGGTTGTTCTGGCTTTGCTGATTTCTTTGTACAGTGTATATGAGGCAAATAAAACGCCGACAGTTAAGGATATCAACATTACAGATAAGCGGATTAAAGAAAATACCCGTCTTGTTGTGGCAAGTGACCTGCACATTGACCGCGCGACGCCCTTGTGGCAGATACGGCAGATTATCGGGGAAATTAACAAACAAAATCCCGATTATGTGTTATTGGTCGGCGATGTAATTGATGATGTGCCGGATAATCTGAAAGGAAAAATGGAGGAGCTAAAAAAAATCAAAGCTAAAAAAATTTATCTCAGTTTCGGCAATCATGAATATTATAATGCGCCGATTAAGTGGATGATTGAATTTACGCACATGGGTTTTGAAGTTCTGCATAATACCGGTAATGAAATAGAACAGACTGGTATTTATTTGGCGGGTGTTCCTGATGCAAGTTCGGCAACCGTTAATTATAAAAAGGCTCTGTTTGGCGCTACTGATGATAACTATAAAATCCTTATGTCGCATTCGCCACGGACAATTAAAGATGAAGAAAATAAATTTGATTTGCAAGTTTCGGGTCATACTCACGGCGGACAGATTTTTCCGTTCCATTTTTTAGCGAAAGAAGCTAACGGCTTTTTGGCCGGCATGTATGATGATATTGAAAATGGCCACAAACTTTATATTACCAGAGGTGCTGGATATTGGGGACCGCCAATGCGGCTTTTGGCACCTTCTGACATTACGGTCATCAATTTGAAGGCTGGAAAAGATGCCTAAAACTTTATTGATTGATTGTGACGGCGTTTTGTATCCGTTTTCTCAATTGCCGATAGGAAGCCTTGTCTCAGCCATAAAAGAAACATATCGCTATGATGTTAAAATTGACGGACCTACTCAGGCAAAAATATCTGAAGAAACAATTGCAAAAAATCAGCTGGGAATGTTTAATTATATTAAAGCTCTTTGCCAACACGCTAATTATGACTTTGACATGTTCTGCAAAAAAATGTTTGAAAAGATTGATTACGGCAATATAACAAGAGATGATGGGTTATATCAGGCATTAGCCAGACGAGCCAAAGTCCAACCATTGGTTATTTTAACTAACAACCATATACAACATTTAAATAATGTTTTGCGCCAACGTTTTGGAAAAAGTGTTGCTGATTTTGAGAAGGCGGGCATCCGCTGTTATGATATCACATCATCTGAACAAAACGGCGTTTTCTATCCCAAGAGAAATCCGCAATCCCTTATCCTGCTAGCAGAAAAAATCGGTGTTTCCGTATATGACTGCATTATGCTTGATGATACGCCGCATAATATAGAAGCGGCTAAAAGTACTGGTATGCCTGGAATTTTAATTGATGAAAAATTTACATTAAAAAAATATCTTTTACAAAATCTGCCAAATGGTATTTCATTGGAGAAAGAATATGAATAAAGAACTTTTATCTGAAGGTATGAAAATTGCTAGCACACTGGATGTTTCATCAAATGAAAACTCTATAGTTGTATATAGTATTAGCTTTCAACCGACAAGTATTAATCGGGAAAAAGCATTTGCCTATGTTAAGAAAAATCCTGGAAATATGTTGATTGAGCATACGGAATGCGGTGCTAAATTGGTAGAATTAGGGATTGAAAGTTTACGAACTTCAGATAAAGAAGATGTTATGACCATATGGAGTGAAGCATCCCGACGCTTTATTGCCGCAGCCAGTGGCAATGTAACGGCATTTGTCGATGGTGCGGATCCGCGCAGTGTTTTTTGCACGGTTGAACTGCCGAATATTTTACAAAATAAAAAAATCGCCACCATTAATGGTATAGATAAGTTTTTGTTTGCGAAACGAATTAAAAAATAAGTTATATTTTCTAAAAGTTTTGTTCGAGGTTTATTCAAAAGATTTTAAAATAATTAGGCTCAATTATGATTTGTGTATGATTTATTGATAGATCATTTCAACAAAATTGATAAAAATCCTTGCTAAATTATTTGGTAAGAATTTATATCTCAATTCTACTTTAATAATATGAAAGGATTTATGTTGTCATACGCTAATCATAATTGAGCCAATAATTATAAAAAAAACGCCCTTTTCTGTTATTTTTATAATCCCTATTCATTTGTTCTGCCTGTTTCCCCATTCCGTCATACCTTAGTGGCGCAAATAAGCACCAGCTGTTCATGCCTTTTTATCACAAGCATACCGGCAACGTCGTAATAGTTTTCTAATACCCACGAATGAAATTTGGCTGAATAAAACATTTTGTGGCTGTCCTATAAAAGCCTCAAGCTTTTACTTATAGCTATATCCAGAGTATACCAGCAGTCAGAAATTTCCGTAGCTGGCAAAAGTAAAAACCGTTTTTTTCATAGTTCCGCCCTTTTAAGCCAAATTATTTTACAATATTTTGCTTAACTTTTGGGCATTAGCATCAGTCATTCTTACGACAAAGTCAATTTTTCCGCCAGAAACTTTTGTCTCTAAGACTTCCGAATTTTCATAGAGCCAAGCCTGCATCCGCCCGTCTTCCACTTTTACGCACAAGGTATAAATTTTCCAACCGCGGGATATTTTTTCGTCAAGCGCCGCCAGCAAAGCCTGACACCCCTGCCCGGTTAAAGCGGATACGGATATAATCCCTTTTGTCTGGTTTTTAAGTTTCCCAGTCAAAATATTTTGTTCTTCCGAGGGCAATAAATCAATTTTATTCAAAACTTCAAGATAATTATCTTCTTGTTCAACGTTTTTTAAACCCAGATTCTCCAAAACGTTTAATACATCACGACGTTGCAAATCGGTATCCGGATTTGCAATATCGCGCACGTGAATAAGTACGTCAGCTTCTAAAACTTCTTCCAAGGTAGAGCGAAAAGCCATAATCAGTTCATGCGGCAAATCAGATATAAAGCCCACTGTATCCGAAATAATTATTTCCCGACCCGACGGTAGTCTGACTTTGCGCAATGTCGGATCAAGCGTGGCAAAAAGCATATCCGCCGCCGTTACGGCGCTGCCGGAAAGCCGGTTAAACAATGATGATTTTCCGGCATTGGTATATCCCACCAAGGCCGCTACCGGGTATGGTACTTTGCGTCGATTGCCGCGCTGTAGCTCGCGGGTGCTCTTAACTTTTTCTAACTCTTTTTTGATTTTGATGATTTTTTCATCAATTAAGCGCCGGTCAATTTCAATTTGCTTTTCTCCCGGACCGCCCAAAAAGCCTGCGCCACCGCGTTGACGTTCTAAGTGTGTCCAACTCCTGACCAGTCGCGAACGCTGATAGGTCAAATGAGCCAGCTCCACCTGTAATTTACCTTCGCTGGTTTTGGCTCGTTCGCCAAAAATTTCCAGAATCAACGCCGTTCTATCAATGACTTTAACTTTCAGCACCATTTCCAAATTACGCTGCTGAACAGGTGAAAGCGCGGCATCGACCACCACAAGAGCCAAGCCGGCTTCTTCAATTTTCTTTTTAAAATTTTCAATAAAACTTCGGCTAAAAAAAGTTGCCGGTTTAATTTCCCTTAAACGCGGCGTTTCGCTACAGCATATATCAAGATTAATCGCTAAGGCTAAGCCTTCGGCCTCAGCCAGCCGGCTTTTCCAAGACATGACTCCGCTTTTGCCCATTACGCAAGGACAGATAATACCGGCTTTTATCCTTTTGTTTTGCTCAAATTCAAACAAATCGGATTATTCTTCAACAACATCAACGGCTGTATTGGGCATAATGGTTGAAACCGCATGTTTGTAAACTAGCTGGGTGTGCCCGTCGCGTCTTAACAAGAGCGAATTATCGTCAAACCATGTAATCACGCCCTGTAATTTTACACCATTGATTAAAAAAACCGTTACGGCAATTTTATTGTTTTTAATATCATTTAAAAAATCATTTTGCGCATTTTGTGTCATTTAATAATATCCTTTTATTCTTTATTAGCTTACCTTTTATAAGATTAAGCACAAACTCATAAATGTAAAGCTTTGATTCTTATACAAGGGGATAACTTTGGGATATTATTCTTCATCTTCTTGTTCGGCACGGTATTTTTTAAGCTTTTTTAAAAGCATGTTACGCTTCAAACGACTTAAACGGTCAATATAAAGGATACCGTCCAGATGATCAATTTCGTGCTGCAAAACCACGGCAGGGTAATCTTCCGCTTCAATTTCGCATTCCTTGCCGTCATAATCAAGATAACGCACTTTTATTTTCTGATGACGCTCCACCTCAGCGCTTTGTCCTGGTACGGACAGACAGCCTTCACAAAACAAAATCATCTCTTCCGATTTATAAATAATTTCCGGATTAATTAAATACATCGGCTTCCCTGGTTTATAATTTCCTTCTTCGTCATGCTGTTCGGTATCAATCACAATAATGCGCTTAGACACGCCAACCTGCGGTGCCGCCAACCCAACCCCTTTATCGGCATACATTGTTTCCAGCATGTCATCTAAAAACTTGCGCAACTCATCATTGACCTCTAAAACCCGCTCAGCTTTTTGATG
Organism: uncultured Azospirillaceae bacterium; assembly: GCA_964410325.1. Lineage (GTDB taxonomy): Bacteria > Pseudomonadota > Alphaproteobacteria > RF32 > CAG-239 > CAAFZY01. The sequence goes on along the minus strand of CAYPFN010000009.1, from coordinate 58,933 downwards.
CAACACTGGATGAGGATATTCATATAATTTTAAAACACTCATGACTTTCCCCATTATTCCCTTACAGCATGTGCAATTTGATCCAAAAGTGCATTAACCATTTTAGGTTCGTTCTTAGCAAAAAAAGCATAAGCTAAATCAACATATTCCTGAATCAGGACTTTAGTATCAATATCCATGGTGCTGGTCAGTTCATAAACCGCGCATAGCAAAAGTGCCTGCATTGTGCCGTTCATCCGTTCGAACGACCATTTTTCATTCAGATAATGCGTTAAAGACTGTTCCAAATCCTGCTTTCTTGTGTGAACACCTCTGACCAGTTTTTCGAAATAAACAGCATCAATTGGTGAAACTTCAATCATTTCTTCGCTTTCGCTAACCGAATCCTCGTCAATGACATAACGTCCAACTTTGCCCTCTACAAAATCTTTAACCACCTCATCGACCGGCAACTGGCCGTATGCAATCATATAAGTCGCCTGAACCGCGGCCAAACGTGCTCCGGATTTGCGGCGGATTTTTTCTGATACAAACTTAGTCATTCTTCTTACTTTCATCATGTGTTTCTAAAACCGGCTTAGCCAGTTTATCAATCGTTTCCACAAAATTTTCAAAATCTTTTATTTCTTTAAAATCTTTATACACCGAAGCAAAACGAATATAAGCAATATGATCAAGCCTTGAAAGCGCATCCATAACAGCTTCGCCAATATCCACGGTTGAAATTTCGCTTTCGCCCGAACTTTCAAAACGTCGCTGAATATAATTGACCAACTTATCTACTCGCTCTGGCGAAATAGGTCGTTTGCGCACAGCCAGTTCAATAGAGCGGTACAGTTTATCACGGTCAAAAAACGTTCGTTCACCGTTTTTCTTAATAACAATCAGTTCCCTTAACTGTACGCGCTCAAAAGTCGTAAAGCGCGATCCGCATTCCGGACACTCGCGCCGCCGTCTGACGGCCGAATTATCATCTGTATTGCGCGAATCCTTAACAATCGTATCATCACAGCCGCAAAACGGACACTTCATCTTTTATTTTCCCCGCTCAATCAGTTCTTCCGCAACCTGATATAATTTTGAAGAATATCTAGCTCCTTTTATAAGAAGAATATCGCCATTTTGCAAGAGTTGATTTAATAAAAATGCCAAAACCGGGGTTTTGTCCGCAAAATAAAAAGTTTTTATCCGTGGCGGCAGTTGCGCCAGCATATCCTGCATTTCCGGACATACGCCGATAACAATATCAACCGAAGTCTGCGCGACAACACGGCCGATTTCAATATGCGTCTGCCGTGAAAAATCTCCTAATTCGGCCATTTTTCCTAAAACGGCAATTTTCCGACCGTGAACCTGCATTTTATCCAGAGCCTGCAACGCCAGTTTCATAGCTTCTGGTTGGCCAGAATAACTGTCATCAATTAAGATATAAGAACCTTTATTATCCGGAAGCTTCAGTAAATGCCTTCGGCCACGACCGTCCAAAGCGCCAAAATCTTTGATATGAGCCGCCGCCCGATTAACATTTAAGCCTAACACCGACACAACCGTCAAAACACACCAGGCGTTATAAATATAATGTTCCCCTTCTTCAGCCGTAGAAAACGCCACTTCAGGATGATGCGCATGGCCAAAAGTCAGAACTCTTGCGCCTGCCTCTGCGGCTTTTGCCAACAAAATATCGGCAAAATGAGTATCTTCATTAATAATAGCCGTACCACCGGCTGTAAGACCTTCAAAAATTTCAGCTTTTGCCTTAGCAATACCCTGAAGATTTTTAAAAAACTCAATGTGCATCGGATAGACATTGGTCACAATGGCAATATCTGGACGCACATATGACGTCAAACGCGAAATCTCTCCAGTGGCACTCATACCCATTTCAATGACGGCAAAATCAGCATTCATATCAAGTCCGCACAGGCTTTCTGGCACGCCGACAAAATTATTATGATTGCCCGGCGTGGCATAAACTTTACCAAAATGCGAAAGGATAAATTTTATTTCTTCTTTAACAGTGGTTTTACCAGCACTTCCGGTCAGACCGATAACAATCCCTTTAAACAAAGAACGGTTATAAGCGCCGATTTTGCCATAAGCTAGAAGCGTATCTTCCACAACGAGCTGCTTTTCCCGAGGTACAGCGGGAATTAAACGCTCAACAACAACCAGCGGGCAACCTTTGGCAATAACTTCGGCCACAAAATCATGTCCATCGAATTTTTCGCCTTTGAGCGCAATAAAAACATCTTTTGCCCCGCATTTTCGGCTATCGGTACAAACGCCAGAAATTTCCGCATCTTCGGGAACTGATGCGACATTTAAGATATCTGCCAATTTGCGCGAACTTATTTTTTCCATTTCCGAAATGCCAGATTTTAGTCCTGCAATGTTTTAATATCCGGACTTTGTTTAACATAAACATCAACTAAAGCCGCTGATTTTTTAGCCCCGACCATACAGCCCGGGCCACCAACGCAACCACCTTCACAACACATTACTTCCACAAGATTAAAATTGCCGGCGCTATTTTTGGCCGCATACATTTTAAGTTTGCGGAAAGCTTCTTTATTGAGTCCGTCTATTGTTTCTTTGCGACAAAGGCTGTCATCGCCCACCAGATGCGCCACAGCACTGGCCACGCCTCCGGTAACTGGATAAAGCCGCCCTTGCGCGGAAGCCGTATGCTCAAATTTAGTGCTTTCGCAAGTGGCAACATTGATGCCACTGCCAGCTAAAATTGCCTGCATTTCCTCAAAAACCAACACATAATCAACATTCGGATTTTTTTCAGCTTCAATCCGTTTGGCTAGGCATGGCCCGACAAATACCGTCAAACATTCCGGATGACGTTTTTTAACAATTTCAGCAATATAATACATGGGCGTCTTGGTGCTGGAAACATAAGGCTGCAATTCTGGCACAATCACTTCTGCGGCCTTAAACCATGCCGAACAGCAGGAAGTCGTCATAAAAGTTTTGCCTTCATTCATGCGCTCTATAAATTCAGCAGCTTCTTTACGGGTGGTTACATCGGCGCCTTCGGCGACTTCCACCACTTCGGCAAAACCTAATTGTTTAAAAGCCGTAATAACTTTGCCGATATCGTTGCCAAACTGACCAACAACCGCTGGCGCCAACATTGCCACGACCGGCCTGGCGGAATTTTTAACCTGATTTAGGACATCAATAATCTGAGAATTGTAAACAATAGCGCCAAACGGACAAGAAACCAAACATTTTCCACAGGAAACGCATTTGTTATAATCAATATGTTCAAAACCATTCTCGTCTTTGGCAATAGCTCCGGTTGGACATGCATCTTCGCAGGGCACCGGCGCTTTATTAATAGCGCCATAAGGGCAGACATTGGCACACATGCCGCACTTTATGCAGTTTTCCTGATGGATGGATGCTTTATCCTCAACCGTAATCGCTTTTTTCGGACAGTTTACCTCACATGGACGTGCCACGCAGCCACGGCACATTTCCGTAACCGTAAAACGAGTTTTTATGCAGGCCATGCAGGCGGACGGCAAAACTGAAATTGTTGCCACAGGCGCTTCCGAACGTTTCAAAGACTGGGCGGCAAAATCTGACAGCGGATGGGAAAAATCTTCTTTTTCTGGCGTAAATCCCAAGACCGAAACAATTTGTTCTTTTAAAATTTGCCGATCTTTTTGTTTTGAACCGCGTACCGCCTTTGTGTCATCGGGAGCCAAAATCTCTGGCAATGTGTCAATATCTTTAAAATTATGTAAAAAACTTTCGACGACCTTAGTTAAAACATTTAAACGCATGGCTGTAACGTTATTTTTCGCTGTCAGCATAAAAACTGTACCTTTCTTAAAAACAGTTAAGACAAAAATTCGCTTTACTATAACGGCATACATTTAAAAAAGCAAGCAGGAAAAAACCAGCTAGCACAAGCTTTAAGGCTAAAAATCCCTGCGCTCATCAGCCTTTTTCCGTATTTACCGCCGTAGTCGCATTCTTTTACGCATGTACACAAGGTTTTCCTTTTTGAAAACCACATCTACAAATCCAGACCGTAAACACCTTGCTTATGTTAATAATGATTAGGAAAGGATCCTAGCCCTTAAAATTAAAAAGTCAATGTTAGACTATTTTTTATAAGCAGCCCGCTTGATACGGTCATTAATCGCCAAGCCAAGCCCCTCTGACGGAATAGGCGACATGGCAATTTTTGAATATTTTTCCTGGGAATCGGCTAAACGCATATACGCAAACAAATTAGCCGCCGCTTCGCATAAATCGCCTTCAGGACTCAAATTCAAATCGCAATCCGCCACGGCGCCGAAACCGATAAAAAACTCTCCCGATTCACGGCTTAAGGCATTAATCCGAAAAGCATGACTTGGCGCATAGTGCTTAAGCATTTGTCCGGGAGAAGACGGCATATCCGGATTACCGTGCGAAACTAACACTTTTTGACCCAAAAACTGTTCTAAATCCTCTAAAGCCACACCACCAGCGCGCAACAACACAACATTTTCACCTGTTAAATCTATAATGGTAGATTCTACCCCTACCCGGCAGGAACCGCCATCTAAAATTACATCCACTTTATCGCCCAGGCTGTCAGCCACATGAGCTGCCGAAGTCGGGCTGATTGTCTGCGAGCGGTTGGCTGAAGGCGCAACAATCGGTACGCCGGATTTTTTTATCAAAGCCAGCGCCGTATGATGAGCCGGCATTCTGACCGTTATTGTTCGTAAACCGGCGCACGCCAAATCTAAAGAGGGGTTCTCTTCCATGCGCTTTAAAACGAATGTCAACGGACCGGGCCAGAATTTATCGGCAAGCGCTAAAACTCTTTCATCTACAACTGCATATTCTCGTAAAAAATCTTTTTCGGCAATATGCGAAATCAGCGGATTAAAGGCCGGACGCCCTTTAGCGGCATAAATTGAAGCTACGGCTTTGGCATCATATACATTCGCTCCTAAGCCGTAAACTGTTTCAGTCGGAAAAGCAACCAAGCCACCATTTTTAATGGTTATTGCGGCTTTGGCAATATTTTCAGCTGTATCTGGATATATATTATTCTTCATCAATATGTAAAACCATATTCAGGGCATATCCGAGTTCACCTTCGAAGAATTCTTCTAACACCATTGTTCCGGTCTTGTCAACTAATTGATAAACATTGTTTTGATGATTATAAATTAAAAAGCTGAAATCATCATAACCTAAAATAACGTTTTCCGGAGTAGCATTGAACTCGCGGTTAAAATTTCTAATATCCAATTCAGGATTTTTAAGTGGTGGAATGCCTAACACCGCCGAATCCTGCGCTTTTATGCCGTTATAATGGCGCAGAAATTCCAAAAATTCCGTTGGTAGAAAAGGAAAACCGTCGTGCACCAAAGTTTTCTGGGCTTTTATAATATCTTTGACATCAAGCGGATTTTCCCGCTCAATATATTTGTTTTGTGCTAAAAATTCTAAAAATTCATCCATCATTTATCTTTAGCTTTCATTTTTTTGAAATTTTTTAGCATTGTGTTTGCAGATACGTGTTTGCGGTTTTTATTTTTTGATGAATCGAGAGCTTTTTTATGACGGATAATCTGCACAACACTGTCAACGTCAAATTCTACGGATCTGCTGTTATTCATATAGCGCATGCGGTTTTCTGCCAAACGCGCCCTTATTTCTTCATAAGAAACAGTATACCGATTATCTTCTTCCTCTTGTTTACGGAAACTCTTAGATTTAGTCCAGTCATATTCAATCTGCTGATCTTTCCGAAAACCATACATAAAGGTGATGTTTTTATTAAGCAGCTCCAGACGACGGCTATAAGCTTCTTTTTTTCCGGAAACAATTAATCTATCAAAACCATGGAAAACATGGCAATGCAAATCCGCAGGCAACAACAGATAATTATTACGGTAATTAACACTGACAATATTCGCCAGCTCACCGCTTTCGACAATCGCATTAATATGATGAACCTGAAAAGACGGAAAACTATTCTTTTGAAGTACAGCGCCTGTTTCATCACGGGCAGCCAGCAGGTCTCCTTGATCAGCATTAATTAAATTTTCCACTAACCCTAACGGAATCTTCTCTCCAATCTGATATGTTTCCGTGTTAATGCCAGCTTTCTGTAAATCTGTCAACACTTTCGGCGTAAAATGTGTTTCCATGATAATCAGATTTCCGATATCTGTCTTACCAAACATCCGCATAGCGTTTAACAAAGACTGAATGTAACGTTCATCAAGTTTCTCGCGACGTAAAATTTCTGCTATCTGCCGACCGAATTTGCGTTCTAAAGCTTTAACAAAATTATTACGCGGCGTTCCTTTTTCAGAAAAGAAAACTTTCGTTTGTTTTTCATCTTTGCGAAATGTTTTAAATAACAAGTCGGAAAAATCTCGCACATCCATGAGCTGCAAAATTTGAGGATCAATACACTTCTGCCACAAGTAATGTTTAACGGCAGGCTCAATGGTGCGAAAACTGGAAAATTGTCTAAAAAGCTGCCAACTTGGCGCATCATTAAGATCATAATTTTTTAACTGTTGTTTCTGTGGCAGTGGATGGTGGATCAGGTTTTTATAAAAACAACTCAGCTGATAGGGGGGCTGGATATTGATTGCTCCGTAGCAATCCATCCGAATAATATGCAATTCGTTCGCGCTTAAAGGATAATGTTGTTTTTCATCAATCTTTAATCCCGCTGATTTATTGATTGCTTCTAATTTGTGTAAAGATACCGTGGCAAGTTGTTTATCGCTTGCCGAAAGGTGCTTATCATCATTTTGTTTCGACAGATTTTTTAAAATGCGGTAAGCTTTAATCTGATCCGGCAATGGAAGGCTGTTAAAAATATCAAGAAAATCCGTATCATTATAAATAACGTCTAAAAACCTTCCGTCTTCCACAAATGTAAATCTTGATACATGTGGCTGGGAGTTTTTATTGTTTTTCATTATTTGCTTGTGTGCATATTTGCTACCTTTGATTTCCATTTTGAACCTTTTTCTTATTATTTGTTTTATCTGTTTTGTCTAAATTGTATTATGAAAATTTTCCTTTGTCTATAACAATTTAAAAAATTAGCATTTTATTATTGTTTTCGATGCATTATATCTTTAAAAATAATGATTAACAGGAGTAAAAAATGATGGAAATTATCTTCAGTAATAAAAAAGCCCGACGTGGCGAAGCTAAAGCCGTATTAGCGTATGGAAAAATTAATAAAACATATCTTGCGGATTTTTTGGATACGGATGAAATCAATCTGCTTTGCACCGCAGCCGCGCAGGAAAATTTCAAATGCAAACCCGGAGAATGTTTTGCCATTACAACAACTAAAGGCAAAATTATCTGCATCGGTGTGCCGGCTAAACCAACAGCAGTTGATTTGCAGAAAACCGGCGGCATTTTATATAATCAGTTAAAAAACGTTTCTGCGGCAACGGTTTATGCCGAAAAACCGGCAGGAGCAAAATTTAAAAGCGCCGAATCTGCTTATAACTTAGCACTTGGCTTTGAGCTGTCTTCTTATCGCTTTGATAAATATCTGACAAAGCGCAAACCGGAAGAATTTCCGAAATTAGAAGCGGTTTCTTTTGCCGTGCGTGGCAAGGTTGTTGATAAAAGTGGCTATGCCCCATATTCAGCCTTGGCTACCAGCGTCCGCTATGCTCGAGATTTAACGAATGAGCCTTCAAACAATATGACGCCGACAATTATGGCCGAAGATATTAAGCGTTTGGAATATCTGGGGTTGGAAATTGAAATCATTGATGACCAAGTTATGAAAGAAAAAGAGTTTAATCTGGCTTTATCGGTGGCGCAAGGTTCTTGCAATCCACCGCGAATCGTCGTTATGAAATGGTTTGGCAATACGGAGCGCAAAACTTTTGATTTAGGTTTAGTCGGCAAAGGCGTCACTTTTGACAGTGGTGGCATCTCCTTAAAACCCGCGGCCAGCATGGGGGATATGAAACAGGATATGGCCGGGGCGGCAGCTGTGGTCGGCGCTATGAAAACCGCCGCTCTGCAGAAACTTCCAGTTAACGTTGTCGGTGTTGTCGGCTTGGTTGAAAACATGCCGTCGGGGTCTGCAACGCGGCCGGGCGATATTGTCCGTTCCATGTCCGGGCAGACGGTTGAGATACTCAATACTGATGCTGAAGGACGTTTGGTTTTGGCTGATTGTCTATGGTATATTCAACAGCAATTCGGCGTTAAAAAAGTGATTGATATTGCCACGCTTACTGGTGCCATTATGATCGCGCTCGGCTCCGAAATGGCTGGTATTATGGGAAATAATCAAGCATTTATCGACAGTATTTCCAAAGCGGGGAATACCGTTGCCGAAAAAGTCTGGCAGCTGCCGTTAACCAAAGAATATGATAAAATGATAGATTCCGCCATTGCCGATATGCAAAATATCAGCAATGGACGCAATGCTGGCTCAATTACTGCAGCGTGTTTCCTGCAACGCTTTATACAAAAAGATGTTAAATGGGCGCACTTGGATATTGCCGGTATGGACAAGATTGAAAAGGCCAAACCGCTTACACCGAAAGGCGCCAGCGGATTCGGCGTGCGGCTGTTTAATGAAATCATGAAAAATTTATAACAATTACTACGATAACTTCTGATGCAAAACAGAAGTTATCATGGTAAACATTTATCGATAAAACAGGTTTTTACATGATAAAATAGGTTTTATCTTTATGAATTATTATTCCTTAATGGAACAAACGTCTAAATTACGTTATTCTGACTTTTCCGATGACGATAAGAATTTTGGGTTATTATTTTGGTCTCCTTCATAACAAAAACCATTGCAAAGTTTTATTTGTAATGGTTTTTGTTTTGTACCTATCGGAATAAAAGTTATCGTGGCATCAAATAGCCATCTATATCAACTCCCCTAATTTCCAAAATCCATTTGTCACTATACCCAGAACCAAAATAATCATAATAGCTCCGAATATCTAAACCATCATCTCAAAACCAGAGATTTTTTATATTTTTTTGACTCTATTAAACAATTTTGTTGAAATAATCTCTCAATAAATCATACGCTAATCATAATTGAGCCTAAAGTAAAAAAATAAAAATCTAACAGGTTTACAGGGGCTTGTCTTTTTATCTATGGGTAAATCGCTTTTTTATCCTCTTTATCGGTAAAGATACAGTTCTTCGCCATGCGTCTTAAGCCAGGAACGTCCCAATGATGCACCAGGATAAAGCTCTTTGACGCAACGCCAAAAATTTCTGGAATGATCGCGGTGTTTTAAATGCGATACTTCATGAGCCACCAGATAATCAATAACGCAATCCGGCGCCAAGGCAATCCGCCAATTATAATTTATGTTATTTAAACTTGAGCAGCTACCCCAGCGTGAAGAAGTGTCTTTAATGCTCACTCTTTTTACCTGACAGTTTAGTTTGGACGCCATCTCCCGCGAGCGGCGCAAAAATTCTTTTTTGGCTTCCCTAATGATGTAATCTTTTACCCGACGGTGTAAAAATTTTATATCGCCGCCAATATATAGCTGATTATCCTGTTCTTCAGCTGCCCGCAGAGAATTATCCATATGGCAGATGGTTAATTTGCGGGCAAACAAACTGAAAGTATCGCCGTTTGCAAATTCTTTCATCTTTGGTAGCTTTAATAGATGTTCTTCCACCCATCCCTGATGTTGCTTTACAAAAGTATAAGCTTTTTTTATGGAACAACGCGGTGGTATGGTTAAAACCGCCGTCCTCTTTTTGCTGTCTATCTTTAGGGTTATCCGCCGGCTGCGCGCTGATTTCACAACCATCAAAGGAAAGGCAAAAGAATTTTCCAAATTATAGGTCTGGCCAGTCAATAAGGTAATTTTCATAGTCAACAACCTCGGTTTCATTAACAAGCCGGCGTCCTTTAAGCGAATTGCCGGACGTATGAACCGTTTCTGCCCGGCCACTTACTAACGGATGCCAGAACGGTAAATCATAACCATTATCTAAAAGCCAATAAGCGCAGGTTTTGGGTAGCCAGCGCGGTTTTTCACGCACAGCCTTTAAATCAATATCGCGGCAGTCTGGCACAATTGTAAAACGGTGTGGGTAAATTTTGCATAAACAGTTTTGGCGGTTTAAAAACCGGCAATAAGTATTGGTAAACTTAATTTTTCCTTTAATTTCGAGTTTGTTCAAGCAACATTTGCCGCATCCGTCACATAAAAGTTCCCATTCTTCCCGACTCATATCCTCAAGTTTTTTATGTTTCCAAAATTCTGGAGTCAGATGTTCCGTATGGGCATAACGGCTTTGAGGATCATATTCAGGTTCTATATCCAGCACCTTGTTCATTATAAATCTTCCCAATCAACAATATGATCTTCCAAATCTTCTTGCCGGACAACAGTTTCGGAAATACAGCGCCCTTTAATCGTCGTTTTCGGATAAGACGGTTGTTTTTCAAACAAACGGCGGTAAGCGCAAGTTTTGGGCATCCATTCTATGTTGCGTATATTATCTTTATCAAGTTTTAAACATTCCGGCACAAGTTCACGGCGGTGATTATAGATGGTGCACAAACATTTTTCCTCATAAAAATAACGGCAGACAACATCCGTATAATAAACGGCACCACCCTCTTCATCCTGAAGCTTTATCAGGCAACATTTGCCACAATGATTACAAATGTTTTCCCATTCTTCCGTGGTATAATCTACAAGCTTTTTCATCAGCTTCATCCTATTTGTTCAGGCAGGCTCTCTTCATTGGCCAAATTACCGAACTGAGCAAACTCTCCATTCCAAAAAAGTTTGACTGTACCCGTCGGTCCATGGCGCTGTTTGCCAATAATTATTTCTGCTAAATTGGCCGTTTCCCTGTCTCTTTTATGCCATTCTTCAATACGATGCTGAAAATGCTCCGGTGTTTCATTTTGTTTTTGTTTTGGTTCCTCATTGCGTAAATAATAATTTTCACGATATACAAACATTACAATATCAGCATCTTGTTCAATCGAACCAGATTCACGCAAATCAGACATCAGCGGACGTTTGTCATCACGGGATTCAACGCCGCGGTTTAATTGGGAAAGAGCAACAACCGGCACTTTTAATTCTTTGGCTAAGATTTTGAGACCGCGGGAAATTTCAGAAAGCTCTTGCACGCGGCTTCCTTCATTTTTTCGGTTATTGCTTCCAGTAATGAGTTGAATATAATCAATTACTATCAGTCCTAGCCCTTTAGTACGTTTTAAACGGCGCGCACGGGTGCGAATCGAATTTATCGTAACGCCTGGCGTATCGTCAATATATAAGGGGATAGTTTCTAATTCGCGAACAGCGGCAGCAATGCGCGTAAACTGAGCATTATCCAATTCACCGGTACGCATTTTATTGCCCGGAGTCTGGGTCACAGTCGACAAGATGCGCGATGCTAGTTGATCGGCCGACATCTCAAGTGAAAAGAATGCCACTCCTCGATCATGCGGATCCATATCTTTGGCCCGTCCCATATATTCGGCCACATTATAAGCAATGTTAGTAGCAAGCGCCGTTTTTCCCATTGCCGGACGTCCGGCGATAATGATTAAATCAGAATTATTTAAACCGCCGGTTTTGTAATCTAAACGCTCCAAACCAGTTGAAAGCCCGGAAATTTTACCTTCTTTCTGATAGGCTTGTTCAATATAACCCAAAGATGAGGTCAGCGCTGAGGCAAAATCAACAAAGCCTCCTTGCGTTTCGCCCTGGTCAGAAAGGCGGAAAAGATCCTGTTCGGCTTCTTCAATTTGTTCCAAAGCCGACAAATCAGCCGTTTCCGCAAAAGCTCTGTTAACAATTTCTGTTCCGGTATTAATCAACTCCCGGCGCAAATATTTATCATAGACAAACTGCGCATAATATTCGACATTGGTCATCGGCGATGCGCTGTCGGCAAGTTTTATCAGATAATTAGGGCCGCCGACTTCATTTAAACTGCCTTCCTGTTCAAAATAATTTTTCAGGGTAATCACATCGGCAATATGGCTACGGTTGATAAGTTTGGATATCACATCAAAAATCCTGACATGAACTGGATCTGCAAAATGTTGCGGTTTCAAAAATTCCGAAACTTTTTCAAACGCCTTATTGTTGGCCAAAATTGCTCCAATTAAAGCCTGTTCAGCTTCAATGTTCTGCGGCAGTTTTGAAGTATCTATGTTTTCCATTGTGTATTAGTCTTTCTTTCCTGGTTTTTTATTCTTTATAAATATAAATTTTTATTGTCGGTATGAGATTTTTTTTTACTTGTGAATTATGGGGATAATTATGCTTTCAGGATATTCTTTTCGGAAAAGCTCCCATAACGCTCCATATCAAATTATTTTTTTCCGTTACTGATTGAAGAGCATAAAAAAACAACCGATTATATCTGCGACAACCCGCTTTGCATAATGACAAGCCATACTACCGAAAAACCTAGAACAATTCTTGCTGAACATTGATGTTAAGCATCTGCATGGCTTCCTTGACAAGAGGAATCGTAACGGCGCGTTTGCGCGCCAGCGATATTGTATCAATTTCTTCTACCAATTTACAGGCATAAGAAAACGAACGCTGCATATTCCGCACAATATACGTTAACACTTCCAGCGAAATTATAATCCGGCGGTCGTTAAAGAGTTTGACAATGAGCATTGTCAACATTTCATCATCTGGTTCGCCGATGGCAATCGCCGGTACCATATTTAACCGCGATTGCAAATCCGGCAATTTAAAATGCATCCGCGCTGGCGCCGCTTCTGAAGTGAATAAAATATAACCGCCCTCATTCTGATATAAGTTAAATAAATGAAACAAAGCTTCGTTATCGGCTTTAGGAGTCAAGTCTTCTACAATCAGGCAGGGATTCTCGGCATGAATGCGCGCGACATTTTTATTATTAACCGCCATGGCGTCAATAATTAAAATCGGGAACGGCCGTTCGGTGCAGGCTGCGGCATGTTCGGCAAAAACATGGGCCAAATGTGATTTTCCTGAACCACGCGGACCATATAAAACAAGGGCAAAAAAAGGCCAGTTCGGCCATATTTCCACCGCTTTTAACGCCTCCGCATTGCATTTAGCAACCATAAAATCCTGCCGGCCGAAATCCGTGCGAGGCTTAAATTTTAAAGGAAATTGTTTTATTTTATCTGCCATTGCCGTACCGTCAACCATTCAAGACATTAAACACTTTCTGGATTAAATCGCCCAAGCTATAGGGCTTGGCAATAAATTCAAAATCTTCTGAGCCAGACAATTCACGACGGGCAATTTCTTCTGAATAGCCAGAGGCTAAAATAATCTTTATATCAGGCTGGCTGTTCTTCATTTGTTTTGCCAAATCTGCACCACTTAAGCCTGGCATGACCATATCCGTAATCAGCAAATTAAATTTCTCGCCTTTATCTAAAAGCTCCAACGCATTTTCCGCACTATTACAAGCCGTTACGGCAAATCCTTTTTTCTTTAATGCTCTGACACCATAAGCACGCACAGAATCCTCATCTTCAACAAATAAAATTCTAATTTCCTGCTGGTTGACTGCCTGTTCCAACCCCTGATCCAAAGCAGCAACGTTCAAACCAAAAATAATTTTCGGCGGTTGATTATCGGCAGAAACGGAAGTTAAAAGTGGCACCTGTTTGTTTTCCTGTCGCGACGGAAGTTTTTCACGTTCTTCACCACCAGTCTCAAAACGTGGCAGATGAATAGAAAATGTCGTTCCTTTTCCGAGCGTGCTGTCTACTTTGATAAAACCTTCCGTTTGGCGGACAATGCCATAGACCATGGACAGTCCCAATCCTGTTCCGGACCCAACAACATTTTGCTTGGTTGAAAAAAATGGTTCAAAAATCCGCGTCAGGTTTTCTGGTGGAATACCACAGCCAGTATCACTGACACTTATCACGACAAAATCACCGGGAGAAACTGTGTCGGCACCAAACTGATAAGGCTCGCTTAAACGTTCCGTCCGAGTAGATATGCGCAGAATTCCCTTACCGTTCATGGCGTCTTTGGCATTAACCGCCAGATTTATAATAACTTGCGAAAACTGTACTGGATCAACACGAATGAAACCCAGATCATTGCCATGATTAAATTCTAATGTAATTTGCTCACCCAATATCCGCTTTAACAGATGACTAAGTTCAATAAAGTTCTCCGTCACATCTATTCGTTTTGGCTTTAACGGTTGTTTGCGTGAAAACGCCAGCAATTGGCGCACCAATCCGGCCGCTCGGTTTGCGTTTTGCTTAATCTGTATCAAATCGGCAAAAGAAGGATCGCCGACGCCATGCCGTTGTAGCAACAAATCGCAAAAACCAATCATTGCCGTCAGTAAATTATTGAAATCATGCGCGACACCCCCAGCCAACTGTCCCATAGCCTGCATTTTTTGCGCCTGAGCAAATTTTAATTCCAGATTTTTTTGCTCGGTAGTATCTTCAAGGTACAATACCAACCCATCCAATGTGTTTTCCTGAGCATGCATGCGTCGCTGCGGCGCCGTATAAATCTGGATAACTTTATCCGACTTCAAACGGCTTTCTATTTTATTAATATCGCGGTTAGCCGTTTCTGCCTCATATTTTTTATAAATATCCTGAAGTAGCTGTATAGTCGGAACTTGAAAAAATTGTGCTATATTCGTATCCGAAAGTTTTTGGGAAAGATCTCCCAACATCTCCACAGCACGGCGATTGGCGGTTTGAATGTTGCCCTTGGCATCCATAAAAATAATTCCACTCGGCGAGGTGTTAAACAGCCAATCAATTTTATCTACGGCATAATTTAATTCATCGCCTAATTGCTGATCCGTCGGCAAATCTTTTATGGCTAGACCTCTAATTTTAACAGTATTCCCATCTTTAAAATTATTTTGTAAGATAAACAATTCCTGATTTGGCATTCCCTGGTTTTGATGAAAAATCGTCATGCCTTTGTATGCCGGCAAACGGGAATTTAAAATACCGTCATCATGCGCAACCAGCTCTTTAAATGATTTTCCAATCATTTCTTCACGGGAAAAACCCAGCTGGGCAGCAAAGCTTTCATTGACATATTCTAAAGTGTAATCAGTGTCGGTAATGTAAATTCCTATTGGCATATGGTGAATAAAATAGTGGAGTTTTTTACGCTCTTCCTCAAAAATCCTTTCCATGTTTTTAGCCGCGGTCACATCTTCAATTGTCCAGAAAAGATAGGTTTCTTTTTTGATTTTTTCAATTGAAAACTCTTCTTCAAAAATATTGCTCTTTTTTAAATACAACGGGCGAAACACCACGTCATACCACTTTTCTTCCTCGGATAACAACAATTGCAACGTTATTTTTTCTTCTTTCAAATTTTTTATAGCGGATTCCAGTCTTTGAAAATTCAGCTGATTTTTCCTTTCTTTTACTAAATTTTCCCGTAAGCTCTCAAGGACGTAGCCCCCGTCAAAAAATTTCTTTGCCGGCTGATTTTCAATAATCGGTTCGCCGCGGTTATTATCAATACGGTTTATAATTTCCCGGCTGTTTAAAATTTCATTGGCAAACCCTCCGTAAGTCAGGGCTTCTTCGCTGGCCGACATAATCTGGATTGCCAGGGTAATGCAAAAAACCGTCACGCCTAAAATAAGCATGATTAAATAAAGTGAATATTGCGGATAAACGAAAAGCATAAACAAGCTTAAGGCTAATGCTACAACCGTATAAACCAAAGCGCTCAGCGTTGCTTCGAGCCGGCGGTCAGGGCGATTAACGGTATTTTTTTTTAGCATAAATCAAACCTTTTATTTTATCAGCCAATTGCCTCCGCTGTTTGTCACAGCGGTCAGTTTTTATGGTTTTAAGTTATTATATCAGCCTTAATTTTACCAGTGCGTTGGGTTATTTCCGCAATATCCATAGCGGCTTTGGATAAGGATGTGAGCATTTCCTCAGGCTTGGCATCCAGACGTTTTTGCTCATAAACTTCCAGATAAACTCGCAATGTTGAGCCGGTTGTTCCAGTTCCGGACAAACGGTAAACAATGCGCGATCCGTCTTTAAACCAAACAATCAGGCCATTTTTAGTAGAACTTCCGTCTACCGGATCTTTATATATGAACGGATAAGCCTCCGAAACTTCGTAACCAGAAAAGTTTCTACCGGTAAGTAAAGGGAGCGATGCTTCCAGATCCGCCATGAGTTTATCGGCAACAGCCGTATCTATACCGTCATAATCAAAGCGCAGATAATAGCTGCGGCCGTATTTTTGCCAAAATTCTTCGGTGATTTCCCGAACGGATTTACCTGTAGCCGCAATAATATTCAGCCAAAACAAAACTGCCCAAATTCCGTCTTTTTCGCGGATATGGCTTGAGCCTGTGCCAAAACTTTCTTCACCGCAAAGCGTAACTCTTTGGGAATCCATCAGATTACAAAAATATTTCCAACCAGTCGGCACTTCATAATAACCGATATTTAAAGCTTTGGCCACTCTGGATACGGCGGTCGATGTGGCCGCCGACTTAGCAACTCCGTATATGCCGTTTTTGTATACCGGAATATATTTATAATTATCGGTTAAAATAGCCAGACTATCGCTCGGCGTAACAAAAAATTTACGTCCTAAAATCATATTGCGATCGCCGTCCCCGTCATTAGCCGCGCCAAAATCAGGCGCTTGAGCAGAATACATCAAATCAACCAAGTCTTTGGCATAAATTAAATTTGGATCTGGATGCAGACCGCCAAAATCCTGCTTAGGCACAAAGTTGCGCACAGATCCTTGCGGCGCGCCCAAAATTTCTTCAAAAATTTTTACAGCATACGGTCCAGTTACGCCGTTCATTGCATCAAAGACCATGGTAAAACCTTTTTGAAAAAGCTTTTTAATAGCGGCAAAATCAAAAATACCTTCCATCATTTCAACATAATCTTTTACCGGGTCAATTACCTCAATTTCCATATCGCCTAATTTTTGGCTGCCGATATGGCTTAAATCAATATCCGGCGCGTCAAAAATTTTATATTCTCTGATTTCTTTGCTGCGGGCGTAAATCGCATTGCTTATCGAGGTTGGACACTGACCGCCGCTTTTGGTGGCGTATTTAATGCCGAAATCGCCGTTAATTCCGCCGGGATTATGCGAAGCCGATAAAACCAATCCGCCGTCGGCATGATTTTTCAACAGCACATTGGAAGAAGCCGGCGTGGAAATATAGCCGTTTTGGCCGACAATTAATTTTTTCATGCCGTTGGCGGCGGCGATTTTGATGATTTTCTGAATGGCAATTTCGTTATAATAGCGCCCGTCGCCACCTAACACAAAAGTCTGACCTGTGACGCCGCCTATAGCCTCAAACAGGCTTTGGATAAAATTTTCAACATAATTGGGCTGAACCGCCACGCGGGATTTTTTGCGAATTCCACCAGTACCCATCTTTTGATCGGTATAAGGCGTTGTTGAAATAATTTTTATCATAATCATCTCCATTTATGCTTATTTATGTTTTATTTCCGTATTTTGCCCCAAAAGATTTATGAGGTAAAGCAAAATTTATCTGTTCTGCGCTATAAATATTACTTATCAGGCCAAATAAAAGCTACCAATTTTTTTAGTTCGCGGCGGGCATATAAATCCGGTAAATCAAATAAAGTTTTTAAATCTGGCAGATCCTTATCCAGAACCGTCAGGCCGGTTTTCATCCCTTCAGCATATTCTTTGCGTCGCTGCAGTCTGGGCGAAACTTGAAAACCGATAATTTTCCCAGCGGAAGATATTTTTGCTTTATCATCGGCATCATAATCATCATTAGGGCAGACTATCCAGCGGAAAGCATTTTTTCCCAAAGCCGCCCGGTGCTTTTTAGCTTCCCATACCAGCGAGGCATACATACTGCCGACAGAAGCAACGGAAGACGCGCCTTCTTTTCCGTGCAGAGGTGTAAGCAGTATATCGGCATATTTAAAATATTTTTCTTCTGGCGAATCTAGAATCAGTACATCACAACTTTGATTTAATGACTCAAATGTCTCTTTATGTAAAGTATGGTACGGCGGCGTAAGCAGATTATATCCCCTGCTCATATTTAAGTTATGGCGTCTGGCTATAAAGGAAGCAAGCGCACTGTCACCGGAAGCCGAATCTAAAACCGCAGTTTTATATTCAGCAGCCAGCATAATCGCCAGATGGGCAGCCAGCAAAGTTTTACCAGAAAAGGTGTTTAAGCTGCTTATGACAATAATCTGAGCCATGGTTATTTCCGGGCATATGCAGGATTGGAGCGATAAGCCGTCACCATGCAGGACTGGCCGCTTTTTTGCAGAAAATTGCAAGCTTTGTCAGCCGCATTTTTATCCAGTCCGACCAATTTGGAACGATACATTGTTATGCCGTTTAAATCAAATTTTTCTATATCAATCCCGCGGACGGCAAATTTTCCTGACAGTTTATTTTTTATTTTTGTAGCATAATTTTGCGCTTTGCCATGATTACCAAAAGCGCCGATCTGAATCGCCCAATTCCCGTTTTTAGATGATTTCGGCAGATAACTTCCCGCGGCGGCCAGTTTAACATTTTTTGCCGAAGAAATGGTTTTATTAATTTCGGCATATAATTTTTGCGAATCGATGCGATCCGTTTTTTCCATTTCGGCCAAAGTTTTTTCCATCATGGCAGAAACGTCCTTATCGCGTGTTTCCCGCCGGTCATGCCCCATGGTAACGGCAATTATCCGACGACCGCCACGTTTGGCAGAAGTTACAATATTATATCCGGCCGCGGCCGTATAGCCGGTTTTCATACCATCCACGCCGTAAAAGTCTTTCAATAAAAAATTATGTGTTGTATATGTTTTACCGTCATATTCAAATGATGGGATAGAAAACCAGGCGTAATACTGTGGAAAATGATGATAAAGCGCCGCCGCCAGAACGGCTATATCTCGAGCGGTGGTTTTTTGCTGGGAATGCTGCAGACCAGATGCATTTTTAAATGTAGTGTTTTTCATGCCTAAATTTCTGGCCGTTTCCGTCATTAAAACGGCAAAGCTGCGTTCATCTTTGGCCAAAGCTTCGCTCAACACGGTGGCGCAGTCGTTTGCTGATTTAACGATTGTAGCCAAAATAGCGGTGCGGACATCAATTGTTTTGCCAGGCGTTAAGTTAAGCCTTGAGGGCGAACGGTTGGCCGCCGTATGGGATATTTTAAGTTTATCGTCCAACTTCAGCATTCCGTTTTCCAAAGCGTTAAAAGTTATATAAAGCGTCATCAGTTTGGTTAAAGACGCCGGATAACGTTGTTCGTCGGCATTATCTGCATATAGGACATTGCCGCTAGTGGCATCAATCACAATTGAAGATGTCGCCGCCGGCGCACTGGCTATCCGTAAAAACACGACAGCTGCCGTTAAAGCAATAAAAGAAACGTATTTCATTATGTTTTCTCTGCAAGATTGATTCGTTGTTTAGAGGGTAAAACGAAAAGGGAAATAAAGCGTTAACGGCATAAAAAATATTTCTCGACCAAGAAAACCACCAAGTTTTTTTAATTTTACAAAATATTTTATATTGACTTTATTTAAGAATATTTGTAAAAGGCAATAATCGATGGCGAATGTAGCTCAGTTGGTAGAGCCCCGGTTTGTGGTACCGGTTGTCGTGGGTTCGAGCCCCATCGTTCGCCCCAGATTGAAAAAAGGCGTTTCTTTATGGAGCGCTTTTTATTGTTTTTTATATTGTGTTCAAACCAAAGTTCGTCTGGTTCCATAAGTCTTGCACATATGCACAACATTAAGTCGCTGTGGTCACTTGGTTTGTAACGCTTACTTCGTGGCCCTACCTCTTGCTTGCAAGCTAACAAACCAGCATCTGTCGGCGAAAAACAAACTTAAAAACAAGGTGTTGAAAAAAATAATTTTACACAAGAGCTTGAAGCCCCTAATCAAAACTGACCTGCACCTTTATTTAAAACTCTGGCGCTCTCGCGTTTCCAATCCCGCTCTTTAATAGCTTCCCTTTTATCATAAAGCTTTTTACCGTGCCCTAAGCCGACTTCCAATTTGGCGTGGCCGTGGTCGTTAAAAAACAATTTCAGGGCAATTAAGGTTGAGCCTTTTCGGGAAAGTGCGTTGATAATCCTGATAATCTCGCGCTTTTTTAACAGTAGTTTCCGATTTCGTTTTTCAACATGGCTATCATAACCTTTGTTGACGTATTCGGCAATAAACATATTGGAAATGTATATCTCGCCCTCTTTGACGATGCCGTATGCCTCATTAATGTTGGCATGCCCTAAACGCAGGGATTTGACCTCAGTTCCGTTTAACGCCAGGCCGGCAGTAAAAACTTCGTCAATCAAATAATCAAAATGCGCACGCCGGTTATGGGCAACCAACCCCGTGCTGATGAAATCAGATTTTTTGTTTTTTTTTGTCGCGGTCATATTTATTTGCCAGATGAGGCGGTTTTAAACAACGTTGAAGAGGCATTTACCGTCGCTGGCGTTTTTTCAGTAGTCGCGGTTTTTCTAGCAACGGGTTCTTTTTCGTCCTTTTCGGAAACAGTCGCCCGCTTCTGTAGGCTTTGTATGCGCACATAACGCCCTTCAACGTAGGCGCCTGGCTCAATCGCTATCGAATTGTGCAGGGCATCGCCAGTTAAACGCGCCGTGCTGGCAATAAACAAATTTTCAGCCTCGGCTGTGCCTTGCAAAGTGCCGTACAGACTCAGACTTTTGACTCTAATCTGCCCAAACACCTGACCCTTTATGCCGATAACCAGTTCTTCACAGCTGATATTACCTTCCAAACGACCGTCAATATGAATGACGTCGCCGCCCAAAATATCTCCCTTTATCTTGGTGCCATAACTAATAATGCTCGGTACCGGCATTTTATTGTTATCTTTATGGAACTTTGCGATTTTCATATACAACATTTTACGAAAATTTTTCATAACATTTTCCTTACATTTGTGCTTTAATAAATGCCATCGGGTCAACCGGCGTCCCATTATAAATAACCTCATAATGAAGATGCGGTCCCGTTGAGCGCCCAGTCGAACCGACTTCGGCTATCGTATCGCCGGATTCAACATAATCACCCTTCTTAACATAAGATTTGTTCAAATGCGCATATCTGGTTTTGAAACCATTGCCGTGATCAATTTCTATCATATTGCCATAACCGCCGTTCCAGTCCGAACGCGTTACTTTGCCTTTGGCCATCGTCCTGACTTTGTTGCCCTTGTTGCTGGCCAAATCCACGCCCTTATGCGTAGCTGACTTCTTATTAAATGGATCCGAACGATGCCCGAAAGCCGAACTTAACCAATAACTCCAAACTGGTTTGCCAATCGGCACGGCTTTCATCACTTCACGATAATAGCTGAGATCGTTAATCTGCGTGAAAACTTCCTGTATTTTTTTGTTCAACGCCTCATTGGCCACCACTGGCACATCTGGCTCATAAGTGCCACCGGTGCTGTCTTTTTTGCTGTTGGCCAGAGGATTAAAATATTTGTTTTGATTTTGGATTGATTTGTTAATCGAGGATATCGCGTCTTTAATTTTAGCCATTTCCTTGTCAGATAGTTTGCCGACCCGATTTAAAATTTCCATTTCCGAGGCTTCCAGGCGTTGAATATTTTCTTCCAAAAGCTCAATTTTAGCCAAAAGCTCGTTACGCTCGGAAATAGCAAGATCACGCTGTAAAAGTGCGTCACGCAAAGCTGTTTTCTCTTCCAATTCGTCGGTTTTGACCCAATCCGTCGTATCGGCAATGCGCCGAATCTTTTCTTCTACCACATGAGCCTGTTGCTTGTAGCGGTTTATGTTCAGATCATCTTTCAGTTGCTCTTCATCAATCAGAGTAAACATAGAACTGATATTGCGGTGGATAGCCACAAAATCAGTCATCAAATCAACATAGGCGTCGCGAGTTTCATTAAGTTCTCGATCCTTAAAAGAAATTATTTTATCTGATTTGTTATACATATAATAAGAATACGCGCTCCAGCCACCTACTATCAACAAAAGCACAACCAAAAACATCTGCAACTGAGAAGAAATGTTAAAAACCTTTGCCCGGCCACCGCTACGGAAAATAATCTCCTTGTTGGAAAAAAGAGGTTTCCTCTCTCCATAATGTACCATTGAAGGTTTTTTAATTTTTATTTTGCGTATACTTTTTTTCATAAAATCCACATATTTCAATACTTTGCCGTAAATAAGCAAAAATCTGTGTCAATATAACAGATAAATTATTTAAAATAAAGTATTTTATTCTTCCGCATTATTATCATCCAAAATCACAAACTCATCAGCACCGACCATATTCAGCACCAGACGCGCTCGCTCTTCAAGCATATCCAAATCCAAACTACGCGCCGACAGCAGACGGACTCTTTCTTCCCAATCAGCTTTTTCATCGGCATACTTTTGCGCAACATCTCTGGCTTTCTGCACTTCGTCGGTCAGATATACATAACGCATAAAACCGCGTTCGCCTTTTATGGCATAAAAACTAAAATAAATAAAGGTCAGGATTATGATAAACAAAACCCCCGAAGAACTTTTTATTTTTGCCCATATATCAGACAATCCACGCATTTATTCGTTATTCCATATTGTTCGTAAGAATCGTTTCACACTATGCATTTAAGAATATTATGGTTAACATTTGGTTTAGGATAATCAATTTATTTTAGCTGGGACTGGTAAAGCGAGGCATACACGCCATCTGCATTGGCCAAAAGTTCTTCATGCGTGCCGGTTTCCACAATTTCGCCGTAATTAACGACCACGATTTTATCGGCATGGCGGACGGTTGAAAGCCGGTGGGCAATTACAAAAACCGTGCGGTCTGTCATCAAATTGTCAATCGCTTGCTGCACAATTGCTTCCGATTTATTATCCAAAGCCGAGGTCGCTTCATCCAAAATGACAATCGGCGCATTTTTTACGAAAGCGCGAGCGATGGCAATCCTCTGCTTTTGGCCACCGGAAAGCAGGACGCCGCGTTCGCCGATTTCGGTTTCAAGCCCCTTGTCCAGGGTTGCGATAAACTCGTCAAGGCAGGCGCACTTGACAGCATTGGCAATTTCCTCTGGCGTGGCATTTCTTTTGCCAAGTAAAATATTTTCCCGAATTGTGCCGGCAAACAAAAAATTGTCCTGAAATACGACTGAAATTTTATCACGCAGCGATTGAATCTTAAAATCGCGAATGTCCGTGCCGTCAATACAAATTTGCCCCGACGTTACGTCATAGAAACGCGGCAGCAGATTGACAAGCGTGGTTTTGCCGCCACCGGAATTGCCAACTAAGGCAATTGTCTGGCCGGTTTTGGCTTCTAAATTTATATTTTTTAAAACCGGCTTGCCTTTGACATATTCAAAACAAACATTTTTATATTCTATTCCCTGGCAAATTTCTTTTAATTCCCGCGCGTCTTTACGGTCTTGAATATTGGGATGCCCCCCCATTAGCAAAAAAACCCTTTCCATCGCCATCAAAGACATCTGTACACTGTTATAATTGTTGCCGATGCTTTTAATCGGATTGTAAAGCATAATCAGCGCCGCAATGAATGACACAAAATTGCCCGAAGTTATCTGCTGGGTTATAATTAAATGGCTCCCGACCCAGATAACGGCCGCTATGCCTAGCGAAACAATAAAATGCATTAACGGCGACAGCATACCAGTGCGCTGTATCATTTTCATACCTAGCTTAAACACAGAATGCAAGGTTTCCCGGAAACGGGTGTTTTGATAATCATAAAGGTTATAGGAAGAAATAATCCGGTTGCCACTGAATGTTTCATTATAATGAGTCACCACCGCCGCACCCGAAAAAACGCTCTTGTCCATAACCGATTTAATCCGCCGGCGGATCGTGGTCAATGGATATAAGGCACCTAAAAGAATAACCACGGCAATAATGGCCAACTGCCACGAATTATAAAACAAAACACCAATCAATGAAAGTGATGAAAATAGCCGGGTGGTAAAAAGCTTCATGTTGGTTAACAGGCCGTTGCAGGCAGAATCGACATCGTTATTGAATCGAAAAACAATATTGCCGGAAGTGTTCTTGTCAAAAAAAGCCGCGTCATAATGCATCAGTTTATCAAATAAATCCATCTTAACATCGTTGGAAATTTTACGTCCGACCCATGTGTTCAAATAAGTAGCCATGTAGCTTAAAAAACTCTGCAGACTGCTAAACACAATGATGATCAACGGAATAAACCATGTTGACGCCGCATTTTTTTCCACCATTACAACATCCATATATGGCTTTAAAGACCAGGCAATCAACGCATCCATGCCACCGATGGGAATCGTGATGAACACGGCAAGTAGTGCTCGCCCCCAATATGGGTGGACATACGGCAGCATTTTGCCGTAGTTTTGCACAATAGAAGTCTTTCTGAAACGCGTTTTTAACTCTTCAAACATCAGATGCCGTTTATATTATTATTGCCACAACACTTACTCTTTATCAGAAAATATTTACTTTGTAAATAAAAACTAAAAATAATGCCTTAATTTAACATCAAGGAATTGTCTGATAAAATTTTTCGAATCTTTAGAATGTGTAACGCAAACCAGCGGTCACTTCTTTTAAGTTGTCAAGATATTCTATACCAAGATAGGTATAATGTCCCATGATGCGGGCGACCAGATGTTCGATGAAATTCCACCGGACACAGACACCAGCACAGTAGCCGATGCGGTTTTGATGCCTGGAGCTAACATCCAGATAAGTAAATTTAACACGATAATTAGCCAAACCTAACGAACCCAACAGATTAAAATCGCTGCACACAATTGGCATATATCCATATAAATCAATACTATAAGCTAAAAATTCTGATTTGTATTTTTCGTTCGTTTTACGATTTGTTCTTTAGCTCCCTTGTTGATAAAACGCTTCCCAACCCAGGTGGTCGTACATTCTGACGCTAAGATTTATGGCTCCAAAATTGTAGCTGTCTTTCATATGACGCGCCACACCGCCATACTTGGCATAAAAATAAACATAATCTGCACCGATATATGGTTCATATTCATCCATCCAATTATAATTTGCAGCACCTGCATTAAAGCGAAAACACTAGCAACGCCCGCTAACAACAATGTTTTTTTCATTTCTTAACTCCTATTTATAAATAGTTTTTCTCTTGATAATTAACCAACGTATAGTCCGAAAGCGTTATATCTTCTTGAGTGTATATATTCTGCAAAAAAACATTTTAAATGGTGCACAAAGATTTTTTTTATGCTAAAGATGTAAAAGTTTAGAAAAAAGAGGGGAAAATGTTTTGTTATCTGCCTGAAAAAAATTGTTCTCTATGTCCGCGTCTGGTGCAGTTCAGAGAAGAAAACCGACGCAAATATCCGCATTATCACAATAATCCGGTCGAACCGTTCGGAGATTTAAATGCTGAAATTCTGGTTATCGGCCTGGCGCCAGGCTTAAATGGCGCCAATCAGACCAACCGGCCGTTTACCAATGATTATGCCGGCGATGTTTTGTATCCAGCGTTAAAAAAATTCGGATTTGCCAAAGGCAATTACAAAAAATGCAAAGATGACGGTTTTGAACTTTGCAATGTTCGGATAACTAATGCCGTGCGCTGTGTGCCGCCACAAAATAAAGTTACCAGCGCCGAGACCAAAGCCTGCAGAAAATTTCTAGCAGCTGAAATTACCGCCATGAAAAACCTTAAAATCATTCTGTCTTTAGGCTCAGTTGCGCATAATGCCGCTTTGCAGGCTTTAGGTTGCAGGCTGGCTGATTATAAATTTGCCCACAGCGCCGTTCATGATCTAGCCGACCATTCTTTGCTTCTTGTCGATTCATATCATACTTCCCGTTATAACATCAATACTGGCGTTTTAAATTATGCCATGTTTGATGCCATTGTTTTACAGCTTTGTCACTTGTTGGAAAATCATGTCAAAAATAAAAAACACTTTGATTAATAGTCTGGCTTTCGCCTTTCTGGTGCTTTCCCTGTTAACATTATTTGCTTGGTTCCACACCAATTACTTATGGGGAAATGTTTATTTTGAACAAATTTTGTTTCATCTCGGAAACGGGACAACTGAGGCAATTCAGAACATTATCCGCGGTTATGTTATACTATGTGTTGTTCCGGCTGTGGCTTTGAGCCTATTGCTGGCCTATCTGATTGATAAAAACCGTTATTTAATTTTCATATCGGTTTTATCTTTAGCTTTTTGCGCATATAAAATTCAGATTATTCCATTTTTGATTAATCATAATACTTACACTTCTTTATATGAAGAGGAATATTATGCTCCCGAAGATATTGATTTCCAGTTTCCCCAGCAAAAAAGAAACATCATCATTCTGTATATGGAATCGATGGAAAAGGATTATGCTGATCCGCAACTTGTGGGAACTAATCTACTGCTAAATTTGAGCCACTTGGCCGCTGAAAATATTTCTTTTGACGGCTATCATCAACTTTTAAATCAGGATTATACGATTGCTGGTATGGTTGCGAGTTTCTGCGCCGTTCCTTTACGGCTGGTTTTAAAGAACGATTATACCACTTACAATAATTTTCTGCGCGACCTAGTTTGCTATCCGCAAATCCTGAAAAAGAACGGTTATAAAACTTATTTTATGAAAGGTGCTGATTTAAATTTTACCCGTACTGGAATGTTTTTTGAAACACATGGTTTTGATGATGTTAAAGGAGAACTGGAACTTAAAAGCATTTATAACTTAGCTCGGCCGGAATATCTCGGAACATCCTGGGGTTTGAAGGACAGCACCTTATATGATATTGCCAAACAACGCTTAACAGAAATATCCAAACAAAAAGAACCTTTTTTGTTTACCATGCTGACATTGGATACGCATGGCCGAAACGATACTTATCTTGATAAACAATGTCTTTCTCATTTTAAAGACAACCGCGATGTCGTAGTCTGTGCCGATAAAATGGCCGCTGATTTTATCGACTGGATTAAACAACAGGATTTCTACCCAAATACGACCGTTGTCATTTTAGGCGACCATATCAAAACTGGCAAGAATGATTTATACCCACAACATCAAAAACGCAATATAATTAATATTATCCTTAATCCGGCTCAAAATCTTCCCGCTGCCAAATCTTATGCATGGACTTTGCTTGATATTGCGCCGACAATTTTAGAGGCGGCTGGAATCAAAATTCCAGGAGGCAAATTCGGACTCGGGCGTTCTTTATTTTCCGAAACGCCTCCCTTGCAAGAATCCATGGGGAAAAATTTGGATATTGAATTAATGAAAACTTCTAAAAGATATATGGATTTTAATAAAATCAAGTTTGTTTCCGAACCTCTGTACAAGGATTATCCAGCATGGGGACATGAGATAAATACCATTTCTGCCATTAAAGATTATGCCGTGTTTTCGGAAGCTGTACTTGACATCGCCTGGCTGGATACGCTTTCGATGACACTACCCGATTCAAATTATGATGACATCACTTTTGATATTCAGTTCAGAATTTTATTTATGAGCGAAAGAAGCCGTATGGTAAAAATTTATGTGAACAAACAGGAAATCGCTACTTGGAATTTTAAAGACAATATAATGCAGCCTATCCATAAAACTCTGAAAATTCCTCATGGTTTAATAGAAAAAAATCGCAGACTGCTGATTGAATTTCGGAATGACGGTTTAGGATACACACCGATTGGAATCGGACTTGGCGTGCAGAAATTTGTGCTTACAAAAGATTAAAAAATATTATAGCTGTTATATCTTTATTAAAGATATATTCTCTAAAATGCCTGATATGAAGGAGATGCTTATGTCGTTAAGAACTCTATTAAAAAAAGCCGGAAGAATTTCCCTCTGTTCAAGTTTAAATTCTTTTTATGCGCAGATGGAAAAGTTGGCTGGCCTGTTAGAAAAACATTCCGTCAATGCCGATTTTATTACTTTAACCGGATTGTTTTTTGCGGTTTTAGGCGTTAACTTCCTAGCAATTGAATCTTATTTTAGCGCTTTTTTCTGTCTGGTGTTTAACCGATTGTGCGATATTTTGGACGGTGTTGTCGCCAGACGACGGCAGATTACGGCTTTCGGCGCCTTTTTTGATATTGTTATCGATTATTTTTCACTAGCATTATTTATTTTCGGATTTGCTTTGGCTATTCCGGAAAAAAATGCCGTTGCCAGCGCGTTCTGGTTATTGACTTTTACGGTATCGGTCGCAGTACTGCTTGGTTTGCTTGTCGTTTCCAAACAAAATTATCACAAACTAAATCAATCGCAATTTAAAATTTGCCTATGGGGAACGGTGCAAAATTTTGATACGTCGCTGGCATTATTCCTGATGTGCATATGCCCATTCTGGTTTATGCCGCTGGCTTTGTTTTTCGGTATTATATCTTTAGGAAAATCACTTTTGTTGATAAGCGGCGCTTATTATAGTTTGGTTATCGCTGCTGGAAGAGGCAAACGCAAATGAAACTTTTAAAAATTTTAACCAGCCTTGCTTTTTATATTCTGTTTTTTCATGCAGCGCAAGCGGCGGAAAGAATTCCAGACTGGCAGAATGATAAGTTGGAAATCAACCTTTACACCACCTCCAACAAAAAAAACATTCAGGTATTAATTAAATTTCAGATGCTGGACGGCTGGCATATTTCTTGGGACAATCCTGGAGATGCGGGAATCCCAGTTAAATTTACCTGGCAGCTTACGGAGGGCTGGAACGCCAGTAGACGGCAAGAAACGACGCCGCATAAATTTACATATAATGATATTGTCACTCAATACGGTTACGGAGATACAGCATATTATCTGTTTGAAATTACCCGCCTGAATAATACTTCCGTCGAAATGCCGGAAATATCCCTTGATATTGCGTGGACGGCCTGCCGTGAAGTTTGCGAACCAGAGCAAGCACATTTTACCGTTTTACCGACTCAAACCGATGCAAAACTTTGGCGGGAGGAAGCTGCACAGGCCAAAACTTCTTTCCCTACACGGGTTTCTCAGCCGTTGCAAGCGCAAAATCGTGATTATGTTTTAACTTTGCGCTTTCCTGAAGGGACTTTTGATTTACAGACGAAACCATTTTATTTTATACCTTATGAACAGCGGCTTATTTCGGCCGTAATGCCGCAGAACATATCTTTAACCAAAGATAATCGGCTGGAAATACAAATTGAAGCCGACGTTGAAAATGCTATCCCGGCAAAAGGGCTTTTAATATATGGAGAAAAATCTTTTTTATATAATGTTGTGCCTATGGTTTCGGTTGCGCCAGAAAACAATACGGAAAATGATATGAATTCACTTGCCGATCCATTGTTTTTTCAAAATGCCTCAAGGCAATTGGCAACGACCGTTGAGCCTTTATACCGTCCCTCATTATTCTGGTTTTTACTATTGGCGTTCACTGGCGGAATTATCTTAAACTGCATGCCTTGTGTTTTTCCAATCTTAAGCATTAAAGCTATTGCTCTAACGCAAAGCGCCGGCCAAAAAGGACGTGTGCGTCGGGGGCTACTGTATCTTTTTGGGGTATTGTCCTGTTTTGTTCTGATGGCGTTTCTGCTTTATATGCTGCGTAGCACAGGAGACGAAGCCGGCTGGGGATTTCAGCTGCAATCGCCGTTTTTTATCGGCACGATGCTGTGTGTGTTTATATTTTTATTTCTAAGCATAGTGGATGTTATAAAAATCCGAGGCCGATGGCTTAGCGCATTTACTCGGTTTGCCGGGCTTAATTCTTTCATGACTGGTTTTTTTGCCGTTTTAATCGCTAGCCCATGTACTGGACCTTTTATGGGCGCCGCTCTCGGATATGCTTTGTTTCAACCGCCGCATATTTATTTTCCGATTTTTCTAAGTTTAGGGCTTGGTTACGCGCTACCTTTTACTTTGGTGGAAATGTATCCGTCCGTTATTCGTAAAATTTTGCGCAAAGTTATGCCAAAACCCGGGAGATGGATGGGCACTCTAAAGAAAATTCTGTCTGTCCCGATTTTGCTGACATGTTTATGGCTAGGATGGGTTTTGTATCATGAAACTTCTCTATCGGTAGTAAAAACTGAAAATTCAATCTGGAAACCATATGATGAAAAACAGATTATCCAACAATATGCTGCTGGGCAAGCCATTTTCATCGATTTCACTGCCAAATGGTGCCTTACCTGTCTGGTTAATGAAAAACTGGTACTGGATACATCCGCTTTTGTGGATTTGGCAAAAAAACATAATGTTGCTTTATTTAAAGCAGACTGGACAAACAATGATTCGGAAATTACCAAAGCGTTAAACAGGTTTAACCGCAGCGGCGTTCCTTTATATATCTATTATCCGCCACAAAAACAAAAAGGGCAAAACAACTACATTGTTTTGCCCCAACTCCTGACGCTTGATATCGTGCAAACTTATTTAAACACTCAAAATCAGGATAACGATTGATACCATCATGGTCAGCAATATCCAGCGGTTCGGTCGCGCATAAAGCTCATTCGTAAAGTAACGCGAATAAATGTTGTTGGCTAAAAGAATCCATATCGGATACGAATATATCATAGCCATAACATAGGCCGGATTGCTACTTAAATATAAGCTATAATTTTTAAATGAATACATCGCCAAAATCAGAATTACGATAGGGATACCAGCAAAAAGCAAATTCCGCGGACAAATAATCTCTGTAAAATTATTGCCTTCTTTGAAAAAGGCAACGGCATTGACGCCACCGGCGACAATTGAGGTGATAATTGAATAGTAAAAAATTGCCCCTAAAACATTATCGCTACCAATATCCATCAATTTTTTGCCGAGCAGATCAATTACGGTAACGGTTAATAACGCTGGCAAAAGATAAAAGAAAGCTTTACTGCTCATTCGGTTTTTTTTCAGCATTAACACCGAACTGACGATACCGAGCATGGAAACCATAATCAAAACCAAACGCCATGGATTATGACATAAATCCCAAAACTGCTGAGGAACGATAATAAACCAAATGACAAAGCCAAACATTACGCTAATAGGCTGAATAACACTGGTCATTTCTGCGCCGAAACGATTGGCGGCATTAAACAGGCGGTTATCAAGATAAGCAATCAGAACGCCTTGCACTAAACACAAATAATAAAAGTTCGGATCAGCCATGCCCTGAATTAAAGGAACAAACGGCAGCAAGACAACAGCGGCGCCAACCCCACGGTATATCATAACCAGCGAACCCTTAAGCTTAAAAATTTGATTTGCAAAAATATACATTGCAAAAATGAAACTGGCAAAAATAGAAAACAACCACCAATACTGCTGCATTTTATCCTCCTTAAAACATAAACTTCGGTTTACTTTTATCATACTGGCCGATTTAATCAAGAATAAATTTATTAGTTATTAATCAGCTGAAAAATATCAGGATACTTTAGATATACCTTATTAAAAAAAATAGCAGAAAACTACTTGATTTTAGTAAAGTTTATATTTATAGTTGGGGATTGGAGTAGTTAAATGCATAATCAAGAATTTTTACATAAGTTTAAAAGTTTTTTGGAACAAACAATTTTTCATTCTGCCGTGATTAAATTTTTTAAATTAAGGAAAGGCGGTTCTTCAAATAATTTTTTCTGCAAAATAGCTAATGCCGAATACATCATTAAGCTTGTCAATAAAAATGAGGTAAAACGCCTGGAACGTATCTGCAAAATTTTAAAAGTTTTGAAAACAATTCCAAATTTCTATACGGCTTCCGCCGTTTCCGTCAACTCTCAGGATTATTTTGCTTTTGAAGATTATGTCGGCATTGTGCTGGAATATATTTCCGGCAAAAAAATCAAGCATCATAAATTATCTCCTGCCATATTGGGAAAAATTTTAGATTTCTACCGCTGTTTGCAGAATGTCGCTTTTGATGATAATATAGTACGGCCTCTTATTTCCACTGATAAGCTTTTCTCTGAAATTCAAAAAAAAATTGAAGATTACAAACAGAAGAAAATAAGTTATTTACAATCTGTAGTACTTAATCATATCGAAAAAAATAACAATCTAATTTTGCAAAGCATATCGGCATACCCCCCCCCCGTATTCCCATCATTATCCACGGCGATGCCAATTTAAATAACCTTATTATGGATAAAAACGGCAGGATTTACACTATTGATTTTGAAAGACTGCGGTATGGTTATGTGGGAGAAGACGCGATGTTTTTAATTCTTTCCGCGCTTTTACCACATTCAATTTTTATTCTGCCTAAAAGACATCTGATATCCCTTCTACAGTATCTTAAAAACGTGCATTTATTTACTAAAAACGAGCTTTTATACGGCACCGGAAAATATTTTCAGTTTTTGATACAGCGACGGATTTATTCTTCCAAGTTTTTAAAATCAGTCCATAAAGATTGGCTGTTTTTACAATATCTAAAAAAATATCCCAAGTTATGTAATTTGATTATTTCTGTTTTTGATGGAAAAATACATCGAACCAAGCGCCCAAGATAAATAACATCCGTTATACCAACCAACTGTTGCATTAACATGCTGATTAAAAGTCGGATAACTCATTTTCCATATGTTGTGATAGCTAAACTGCATAAAAAACTTTCATTGTCTTGATATAACGACTTAATCTGCCTTATTCAAGCTGTTTGGTTGATTTCAAGCGGTAAGTAAACAGTAAAAGTTGTCCCTTCGTAAGCAGTTGAATTAACCATCAAGTTTCCATGATGACGGATAATAATCTGTTTGGCTATCGCTAGGCCGAGTCCAGTTCCCTTGATATTTAAATCCTTATGTTCCTGCATGCGATAGAAACGTTCCGTCAAACGCATTAAATCTTCCCGACTGATTTTCGGGCCCTTGTTATTAACTGATACAGAAACAGCTTTTCCCTGCGCGACATTTAAACTTTTAGACGGCGGAATCTGCTCGGTTTGTTTAACTGAAATTGTGATATCGCCCGGACTTAAACCATATTTTATGGCATTATCCACCAGGTTTTGGAAAAGCTGGCGAATCTGCTGGCGGTCTGCCGTTACCAGTGGCAGCTTATCTGGTACTTCCGTTACTAGCTGCATATTTTTATTGGCCGCTTTTAACGACATAGCCTGAACAACTTCATCTATCACTTCCGATAATGCAACTTTTTCATCAGGCTGTTCATCCTGAGACATTTCAATACGGGATAATGAAAGTAGGTTTTCAATCAATTCCGACATGAATTCGGCTTGATCCGCCATTATTTTCAAGAAATATTCCCGAGCTGTTTCATCATCTTTGGCTGAGGTCTGCAGGGTTTCGATAAAGCCAGAAATAACTGATAACGGCGTGCGCAACTCATGGCTGGCATTGGCCACAAAATCAGATTGCATTCTTTCAAATTTAATTGCCTTGGTTAAATCATATAAAGAGATAACCGCAACGGTTCTCCCTTTGGAAAACCAAGGCAACGGTTTAATATGCGCATAAATTTTCCGTTCCTGATTCTGCGGCATATGAAAAATCAGGTTTTCTGATTCACTTTCTTTTTTAAGCACTCGGCTGACAGCATTGATAAAGTTATTAGCGCCTAAAACATTTTCAATATTTTTATCCGCGACATTAGCACCCAAAAGCTGCCGAGCGGACAGATTGGCGCCTAAAATATTGCCTGAGCGATCAATCATCAAAATAGGATCCGGCAACGTATCCAAAACGGCGGTATCAGACATAATCTGAGTTTCCAAAGCATCCGTTTTATGCACCCAAAATTTATGCGCTGAGTTTATGGCTTCCGCAATATCTCGGGCTTCCTGTTCAGACAAATCCATACTAAAATCCGTATTTACTTCACCTTTGGCCAGTTCGTTAATATACTTTTTTAACTGTTGCAGCTCAAAACTTATTGGTAATAAAAAAATCATGGTAAAAATGATAATCATCATATAGGAAATAATGGCCCAATATAATGTCAGCAGATTTAAAATAGTCAGCATGATAAAAACCAAAGCGGCCGGTAAAGAAAAAATCAAAACTCGGGCGACAAAATTGGAATTTTTATCAAGTTCAAACCGTCCGATTTTCTTTAATAACATTAGAAACCCCGTATATAATTTTAAAAAAGTTATGGACTAGTTGTAAAAATATATTATGATGTAAGGAGTTTAAATTTATTTAATACAGCGACTGACAACAAGAAAACATGAGCGAGGAAAAACAGAACTTAACACCGGCTATGGCTGAGTATATAAAGGTTAAAAATGCCCATAAAGATTATCTGGTCTTTTACCGGATGGGGGATTTTTATGAGCTGTTTTTCGATGATGCCTTAACGGCTTCCAAAGCTTTAGATATTGCTCTGACTAAACGTGGCAAATCAGACGGCAAAAACATCCCAATGTGTGGCGTACCGTTTCATGCTTATGAAAATTATCTGGCACGCCTTATTCATCAAGGATATAAGGTTGCCATCTGCGATCAGATGGAAACGCCCGAAGAAGCAAAAAAGCGCGGTCGTAACGCCCTGTTACGCCGTGATGTCGTCCGTCTGGTCACGCCCGGAACGCTGACGGAAGATAATCTGCTTAATGCCCGACAGAATAATTATTTGTTTTGCTGCGCACTGCATAATGACAATTTTGGACTTTCATGGCTGGACTTGTCTACCGGCGATTTTTTTTGCCAACATATTAAATCCTCTCTTGAAACGATGAGTGTGGATTTGCAGAACGCTTTATCAAAACTGCAGCCGGTAGAAATTATTCTTGCCGATAACCTTCTGACAATACCTGATTTGTTCCAGCTGTTAAATTCATACAAGGACAAACTGACTGTAATGCCAGAAGCGCGTTTTAACAGCTTAAGTGCCAGGCAATATCTTGAAAAGCTGTTTCATGTTAAAACCCTTGATGCTTTCGGTAGCTTTTCCAATGTTGAACTCGCTGCCGCCGGCGTTGTTCTTGATTATGTTGAAAATACCCAAAAGGGCAAAATGCCTCGGATTAAAAAACCAGTTAAAATCAATGATTCTAAGTATATGGAAATCGATAGCGCAACTCGTATCAATCTAGAAATTTTAGAATCTGTCAACAAAGATAAAAACGCCTCACTTCTGGGAATTATTGACCATACTATTACCGGTGCCGGCGCCCGCATGCTGCGGCAGTGGCTGACCAATCCTTCCATGGATATTGCCGAAATCAACCGGCGTTTGGATGCCATCGAATTTTTTATCAGCGTTCCAGAAATCCGGCAGGAATTACGAGAATATTTTAAAAGTTTTTCAGATTTAGAAAGAGCTGTTTCCCGTTTAAGCCTCGGCCGTGGTGGCCCAAAAGATTTAGCTTCCATCGGCCTGACTTTATCGCTTATCCCTAAAATTAAAAATTTGCTCGGCTCTTACGGAAAATATAATAAAATTTTAGAAAAACTTCCGGATGCTATTGCAAATATCTTAAAGAAACCTGGTGATTTCAGCACTATTGTCAGCAATCTGGAACGAGCTTTGCTTGACAGCGAAGACCTGCCCGTTTTAGCTCGCGACGGCGGTTTTGTCCGCAATGGTTATTATCCAGCACTTGATGAATTGCGAAACCTGCATAACAACAGTCGCGGACTAATTGCCGAACTGGAGCGAAAATATATTGAGGAAACACATATTTCCAATCTCAAAATCCGGTATAACAATGTCTTGGGATATTTTATTGAAATTCCCGCCAAATATTCGGCACCTATTTTACAAAATCCGCAATTTATCCACCGGCAATCGGTTTTGAACGCAGTCCGTTTCGTCACCGTTGAATTAACCGATCTGGAAAAAGAAATCCGTAGCGCCAGCGAAAAAATCGTGGCCATGGAATTGGAAATATATGAACGACTGGTTGAAGATATCTTATGTTTTTCGGATGACATATCAGTTACTGCCGCCGCCATGGCAGAACTTGATATCGCCGCTGGATTGGCAGATTTGGCGGTTGAAAAAAAATACTGCCGGCCGATATTGGAGGATTCAACCGTTTTTGAAATCAAAGATGGACGGCATCCGGTGGTGGAAGCGGCAATTGAAAAAATGCACGATGGTTCTTTTGTCAGCAATGACTGTACGCTTAACGGTGAAAACAACCGTATTTGGCTTTTAACTGGGCCAAACATGGCCGGCAAATCCACTTTTTTAAGACAAAACGCCCTTATTGCCGTTATGGCACAAATGGGCTCGTATGTTCCATGCTCCTCGGCGCGCATCGGACTGATTGACAAAGTTTTTTCCCGCGTCGGCGCTTCAGACGATTTATCACGCGGCCGTTCCACTTTTATGGTGGAAATGGTGGAAACGGCGGCAATTTTAAATCAAGCCACAGCACGTTCTTTTGTTATATTAGATGAAATCGGGCGCGGCACGGCAACTTATGACGGTTTATCTATTGCCTGGGCAGTGGTTGAACATCTGCATGAAGTCAACCGCTGCCGGGCGTTGTTTGCCACGCATTATCACGAATTAACCGCTTTATCTTCAAAATTAAACACCTTGAGTTTGCACTGCATGAAAATTAAGGAGTTTCAAGACGAAGTTATTTTTATGCATGAAGTGATAAGCGGTACCGCCGATCGATCGTATGGCATCCACGTCGCAAAACTTGCCGGATTGCCGAAGCTGGTATTGAAACGCGCTGAACAGGTTTTGCATTCGTTGGAAAACAATCCGCACAATCAGACAATTTCTTCAATTGAAAATGATTTGCCACTGTTTGCCGTTTTTAAACGCGAACAAACGGAAAAAGAACATTGGGTTTCGCCTTTGGAACAGGTTTTTAAAGATTTAAATCCTGATAATTATACCCCGCGGGCAGCTTTGGATAAGCTGTACGAATTAAAAACCCTGGCAATAAATACATTAAAAAACAAATAAGCCTCAGCTTGCTAACTCATCGGCTTTTAACTGTATTTCAAGCCAGGTTGTTTCTTTTTGTTCTTTTTCATGCCGGCAAACCTGCAGGTCTTTCGTTAGTCGGTCAAATTCTTCTGGAGCGCACGAATACAAATCCGTTTCCAGATACAATCGTTGTTCAATTTCGGCAATACGTTTTTCCAACGTAGTAATTTCATTGGGAAGTATTTCCAAAAGACGTTTGTCTTTATAGCTCAGCTTGCGCTGGTTATCCGTTGCAAATCTTTCAACTACTGGAGCAGATATGCGGTTTTTAAGTTCTTTTTTCTCTGGTTCGCTTTTAAGTTTTTTTATGAGCTCGCTATAGCTGCCGATATGTTCGGTAATAGTTCCGTCGCCTTTCATATATAAAAGAGATGTTGCCACTTTATCCAAAAAATCGCGGTCATGGCTGACGACTAAAATTGTTCCCGGATATTCATCCAAAACTTCTTGCAATAAATCCAACGTGTCCATATCCAAATCATTGGTCGGTTCGTCAAGCACCAGAAAATTTGACGGTCGTGCCAATGCAACCGCCAGCATCAAACGGTTTTTCTCACCGCCTGAAAGTGTTGACACCAGACATTGCGCCTGATCAGGCTTAAATAAAAAATCTTTCAAATAAGCCACAACATGGCGGTAATGGCCACGAACCCAAATATGATCTCCTTCATTGCAAAGTGTTTTCCATAATGTTTTTTTCGGATCTAATGTTACGCGGTTCTGATCAAAATATGCCTCTTCCAAATTTTTGCCAATGCGGACAAAACCTGAATCTGGCGCTATTTTTTTAGTTAACAGCTTTATCAGCGTTGTTTTGCCAGCGCCATTCGGGCCAACAATCCCCAAACGGTTGCCTTTCATGACGCGGATAGAAAAATCTTTAACCAATTCCCGACCGCCGTAAGCTTTGTAAATGTGTTTAGCCTCAATAACCAGGCGTGAACGCAACTCTCCTGAATCAATCGCCAAATTAACTGAACCGATTTGTTTAATTTGCTCTCTTCTTTCCTGTCGCAGTTGTTGCAAACGCCGCAATCTTCCCTGATTGCGCTTGCGTCGGGCGGTTACGCCTTTATGTAACCATTCGGTTTCTTCTTCGATTTTTTTATTTAAATATTTCTGCGCAATAATTTCTTGCTCCAGAATCTGCTCCTGCCATTCGTCAAAATGAGCAAATCCTTTATTGTTGCTGTGCAAAATGCCACGATCTAACCAGAAACTCTGCCGGGAAACGTGGTTTAGAAACATTCGGTCATGACTGATGACAACAACGGCTCCTTTAAATTTTTCAATAATTTTTTCTAGCTTTTCAATTGTGGCTATATCTAAATGATTGGTTGGTTCATCCAAAAGCAAAATATCCGGGTCATCAATTAGAGCCTTAGCCAAAGCCGCTTTTTTCAACTCTCCTCCCGAAGCCGACGCAGGACTCTGATTTTCCAGAATCTGCAGATGTTGGATTAATATATCTGCCTTATATTCTTGTCCTGTAGCATTATCTTTTAATCCGGAAAGAATATAACTCCGCAAGCTGTTAAATCCTGAAAAGTCAGGTTCTTGCGGCATATATGAAATTTTTGTGCCCGGCTGGATAAATATCTCGGCTGAATCTGCCTCAATCTGCCCGTAAATAATTTTTAACAAAGTTGATTTTCCTGAACCATTGCGGCCGACAAGACAAATTTTATCGCCGCGACTGATGGATAATTCAATTCCTGTAAACAACGGTGTTAAGCCAAAGGTTAAACGAGCATTCTTAATTGTATAAATCGGCGTTTCTGTCGGCATGTTTTTTCCTTTCCATTTTATCGTCCCTTAACATACCTTATTTTTTTTTACAACAATATTTGCCTTGAAACTGCATTTTTTTTAGTTTAGTATAGCGCAATATGAATTTAAAAGGATTGATTAGATGAAAAAATTCATGATATGGTCATGCGCTGTCCTGTTTGTTTCCAGCATGTCGCTGGCTCAAAGCTTTGATTTAGCCACCAGCATCAGTGGCGAGACGCAAAGCACCGAAACTGAGGTAAAAAAAACTGAGAAAAATATCGCAGATGACCGGGGAATCTTTTCATTTTTAAATTTCTCTTTTATCAAAAAACCTGCCACAGTGGAAATTCCGGAAGAGAATATGGAAAGTTCTGAACAAGAAGATATTCAGGAAACGCCTCTGCAAAAAATGATAAGACTAGCTGAAAGTGGTAATATCAGCGCCCAGCTTTCGCTCGGTTATATGTATTTATACGGTACGGACGGTGTGCAAGCTGATTATGAGCAAGCTTTCAAATATTATGAAATGGCTGCCAAACAAAATGATAAAATTGCTTTAAACAATTTGGGCAGTCTATATTTCAACGGCATCGGCACTCAGGTGGATTATATCAAAGCTTCTCTGCTGTTTGCAAAAGCCGCTCAGCAGGGAAGCGATGATGCTGCGGTTAATCTGGCGTTTATTTATTTAAGTGGCGACAGTCAAAATAAAAATCTCGATGAAGCTATCCAACTTTTTCAACAGGCGGCTGATGCTGGTAACAATACCGCCAAATTTATGCTTGGCTATGCTTATTATAAAGGGTTTCGCCTTCCGCAGGATTATCATAAGGCCTTCAGACTGATAAAAGATGCCGCAACTACTGCTTTTGATGAGGCACTGTATGTTTTGGCCATGATGTATGCGTCCGGACATGGCGTCGCTCAAAATTATAGCAATGTGGTTAAGTATCTTAACGGCGCTGCCGAGCAAGGCAATATTGAAGCAATAATGATGTTGGCAAATATTTATGCCGAAGGCAAAATGTATCCGCGCAATTTAATCCAAGCTCATATTCTTTACAACATTGCTTCAATTTATGAAGCTAAAGGTGCCGCACGCTATCGGGATAAAATAGCCAGCGAATTAAAAATCGGAGAATTGCTGCAAGCCCAGAATTTGGCTGAAACAATTAAATTTAAGCCCTCGGAATTGACATTGTACATCCGTCAAACCTTTGGTAACAATATACGGCTCTATATAGATGAAAATATGAAAACACAGACTAATTAATATTAAATCTTCTAATGGGAACATACAGTGAAACAAAAAGAAAAGAAAATAAATACCCAAACAGGGATGGCGTACAAAACCAAAAGGATGATTAAAAAAATCATATCCTGGGCAGGATTGTTTTTCTTTGCTCTGGCAGCTTTTATGATTTATAAACAACTGGCTAAATATAATCTGGCAGATTTGCACTCGGCCATAATGAGTATTCCGAATCAAAATCTTATTTATGCCACCATTGCTTCTTTCTGTGGTTATATTGCCCTTTCCTCTTATGATTTTTTGGCTTTACGATATATCGACCGAAAACTGCCGGTTTGGCGGTGGATTTTTGCCGGATTTATCGGTTTTTCGGTCAGTAATAATGCTGGACACGCTGTTGTTTCCGGCGGGGCTATCCGGTATCGTCTATATACACGATGGCGGTTTCATGCTGACGAAATTGTCAAAATGGTAACGTTTTCAGGTTTTACTTATCTTATTGCCTGTTTTTTTCTAATTATTATCGGTTATATCATCACTCCGGATCATGCTTTCGGCGAAGGCTCCATGTCACTGTTTACCACTACCGTTATTGCCTTTGTTTCTCTTATCGGATTACTCATCTATCTAGGCGCCAGCCTGTTTTATAAAAAAACGATTGACATTAAAGGTATCGCTTTTAATATTCCGACATTTAAAATGGCTTTGGCACAAATTTTTATCGGCAGTATTGATATTTTGCTGGCTTCATTTGTTCTTTATTTTACGCTTATTCATTTTATTGATATTCCTTTTGATGTTTTTATCGGCGCATTTATTATTGCTCAGATTTTAGGGATTTTCAGCCAGGTTCCGGGAGGGCTCGGCGTATTTGAACTGGTGTTTTCCAATATAATTCCCGATGCTGAAAATCAGGCAATGTTGTTTGGCGCCTTGATTGTATATCGGATTATTTATTATCTGTTGCCCTTGGTATTTTCCGGAATTGCGCTATTTTCTTATGAAGGATATTTGTCCCATAGGCAAAAAGAAATTAAAGAAAAACGTAAATTAGCGATGCTGAAAGATTATTTAACAGAAAAAACCAAAGATCTTTCACAAAAAGCACACTCCATGAAAGAAAAAGCAAAGGATATTACATATAAAGCCAAAGATATCGCTTCTAAACATGCAAAAAAAGCGGATTAAATCCGCTTTTTTTAGAGAGCATCATTATTTTTTGCGTTTTTTCTTTTTAGCCAGCAATTCAGAGGTGCAATGCAGGTGGCGAACAGAAGGAACCTGAGTTTCCGAACAACAAAACGGACATTTTTTAGTTACCGGTGCAATATCCACCTCCTTATTTTATTTATTCAGAATCTTTCTTCTTCAAATCTTGTGCCACTTTCGGATTACGTAACAGTTTTTCGATTCTATCAACTTCAATGAATGAATCATCAGCCCGAAAACTGAGTTCCGGCGTATAACGCAGCTGCAGTTTATCTGCAATCTGTTTTTTAAAAAGCCAGGCATCCGCATTTAATTTTTCCAAAATTTGCCCGAGATTCTTGCCGTTTAAGGTCATTACATAAGCTGTGGCATATTTTAAATCCGGCGACACTCGGACTTCCGTAACCGTAATAAACGCATCAAATAACTCAGAACTGTGTACCTCACCACGCTCCAAAGCCGAGGTTAAAACTCGTTTAATCTCTTGACCGACCCGCAGCTGGCGTTGTGATACTTCTTTTTGTGCCATTATTTTTTCCTTTACAACCACCTCGGCATTTTTATAATACCGCTTTCATTTTCAAAGCTTGGCCGCAATTGTTTCCAATTCATAACATTCAATAAAATCACCTGTTTGAATGTCATTATAATTCTCAAAACTCATGCCGCATTCATAACCTTCACGAACTTCCTTGACATCTTCCTTAAAGCGTTTCAGTTGTGCTAAATTACCGTCATGGATAACAACATTATCCCGGAGTAGCCGAACTTTGGCACCGCGTTTGACAAAACCTTCGGTGACCATACAACCGCCAACTTTGCCAACGCCTGTGATATTAAAGACATTACGGATTTCGGCATAACCCAGAAGTTTTTCCCTAACTTCCGGAGAAAGCAAACCTTCCAGACCTTTTTTCACATCATCGGCGACATCGTAAATAATTGAATAATAACGGATGTCAACACCATCACGGCGGGCCATATCGCGGGCTTGCGGAATAGCCCGGACATTAAAACCAATGATAAAGGCATTAGAGGCTTTGGCAAGCGAAATATCCGATTCTGAAATCGGGCCGACTGCGGCGTGCAGAATCTGTACGGAAACTTCATCCGTTGACAATTTTTTGATTGTACCTTCTATCGCCTCAATTGACCCTTGAACATCAGCTTTAATAATCACTGACAAATGCTTGGCCTCGCCTGATTTGATTTTATCAAGCATTTGTTCCATGGCTGATTTGGCGCTTTTAACCAATTTAGCTTCACGTTCTTTGCGAATCCGATAATTTGTTACTTCTTTAGCTTGCGTTTCATCTTTAACAACAATAAAGTTATCGCCGGCCGCTGGTGTTCCCTGCAGACCTAAAACCTCTACAGGCGTTGCTGGTGCAGCCTCGTGGACTTTTTTGCCGTGTTCATTAAACATGGCGCGTACATGCCCCCATTCTTTACCAGCAATAAAAACATCCCCTATGCGCAGCGTTCCGTTTTGTACCAAAACTGTCGCAACGCTACCTCGGCCTTTTTCCATTTTAGCCTCAATCACGGCACCTTCAGCTTTACGATCGGGATTGGCTTTTAAATCAAGAATTTCTGCCTGCAATAAAATTGCTTCAAGCAATTTATCAATATTAATGCGTTTTTTGGCAGAAACTTCGGCGCATAAACTTTCACCGCCCATTTCCTCAACAGCAATGCCGTGCTGTAAAAGTTCGGTTTTAACCCGCATTGGATCGGCACCCGGCAAATCAATTTTGTTGATGGCCACAACAATCGGCACTTCGCCAGCCTGGGCATGGCGGATGGCTTCAATGGTCTGTGGCATAATTCCATCATTAGCGGCAACCACCAATACCACAATATCCGTTACTTTTGCACCGCGGGCGCGCATCTCTGAAAAGGCTTCATGGCCTGGCGTGTCAATAAAAGTAATTTTTTGTCCGCCGGGAACCTCAATCTGATAAGCGCCGATATGCTGAGTAATACCACCAGCTTCTTTAGCCGCAACATTAGTTTCGCGCAAAGCATCCAACAAGGAGGTTTTCCCGTGGTCAACATGTCCCATAACTGTTACCACTGGTGGCCGCGGACGCAAATCTGTTTCGGCATCCGCCGGACCGGTTAAACCTTCTTCAACATCACTGTCTGCCACACGCTTAAATTTATGTCCCATTTCTTCAACAACAATCTGAGCGGTATCGGCATCAATCGGTTGATTAATTGTGGCCATAACACCCAAAGACATTAGTTTTTTAATTACTTCAGCACTTTTTTCCGCCATACGATTGGCCAGTTCCTGAACAGTGATAACCTCCGGAATAACAACTTCTTTGATGATTTTTTCTGTCTGAGCCGTAGGCTGAACAGCTGGTTTAGGTTGTTTTTTCTTAAAGCGACGACGGGGTGCGCTAAAGCCATAGTCATCGTCTTCATCAGCATTCATAAAGCTGTTAACATTGATTTTAGCGTTGCGGCGCGGTGACTCAAAACTGCGTTTTTGAATTTTTTTGCGTTCCTGTTCAAAAGTTTCTTCTTTGGTCAAATGGCGTGATGATGCTGTTTTCCTATTGTTATAACCTTCATCATCGTCATCGTCAAAATCTCTTGATTTTTTACTTTTATACTTATCTTCGTTGTCGACAACCGCTTTTTCAGCTTTAGGCTGGTTTTTAACTGGAGCATTTTCTTTCTCCAAACGGACTTTTTCTTCTGTTTGGTGGCGCTTTTCCTCTTGTCGCGCTTTTTCATCAGCTTCTAAACGCGCAGCCTGCTCATCCCGCTGCTTTTGACGCAGGATTTCCTTAGCTTCTTCTTCCTGGCGACGTTTGGCCTCATGTTCTTTGGCTTCTGCAATCAAGCGCAGTTTTTGGGCGGTAGCTTCATCAATCTCGACTTTTGCCGACGGCGTCGGCACAGAAGAAGAAATCGTGCGTTTTTTGCGCACTTCGACTTGAACCATTTTTCTGCCCTCAGAAGAAGATGTTTTGCCGACATTCTTCAAAGTCAGAGTTGATTTTCCAGATAATGTTAATTTCCCTTTTTCGTCAGCCATATATTTTCCTCTCCAATCCTTGCTAATCACAAAAACTCTGATATCTTTTCAGATTAGCATATACCATTGTGGCTATACCGCTTTTTAAAATCGCAATATAAACCGTATTTACCTTATCTAAAGCATTGTCCAGCTCATCACTTGTATAAACTTTCAAGATTTCTATATCTTTTGACAGCACTTCCATTTTTGTACTTCCATCTTGACCGGCATCTGCCGCCTCAATCACAAAAGCAACCTTGTTTTTTAAAATATTGTCTTTAACCTTTTCAAAACCGGCAACGGCCGCACCGGCTTTCCGTGCCAGATTTATCGTTTCCAAGCCTTTATTGTGCAACAGATTTTCAACAGTTTCTAAAAAGTTTTCATCAATTTTTAAATGCTGATGAATTGATTTAACAAATAAATTTTTATCCAATGCTGTTTTGAGCATTTTTCGGGAGTTGGTAACATACAGTCCTCGGCCTGGAATTTTTTTGCCAAAATCAGGAACCAAGCGACTGTCTTCAGTTTTAACAAAGCGAAGAAGAGCGGACAAAGGTTTTACCTTGCCGCTTGCAATACATCTCCTCTCTGTTATTTTTTCCATGTTTATCCTTTCAAACACAATGTCTGTTTAGGCAAACCAATGCTCACGTGCAGCCATGATAATGCGGTTGGCTTCAACTTGCGTTAAAGTTTCTTCACCCAAAATTTCAATCAGCTCATCGGCAGCCAGATCCGCTAGAT
The DNA here is from genome assembly GCA_964410325.1 of uncultured Azospirillaceae bacterium. Classification (GTDB taxonomy): domain Bacteria; phylum Pseudomonadota; class Alphaproteobacteria; order RF32; family CAG-239; genus CAAFZY01. The sequence continues at coordinate 13,998 of CAYPFN010000009.1, read as the reverse complement.
CGTCAAGGGTTTTAATATTATTTTCCGCCAACTTGATGATCATATCCTGATCAAGCCCGTCAATGGTTTTAAGTTGTTCATCAATACCTAAGTCTTTGCTCTTTTTAGCGAAATCTTTATTGCGTTTTTCAACAAAATCTTTGGCACGACGCTGTAATTCAGTTGCAACGTCTTCATCGAACCCTTCAATTTCCGAAAGTTCTTTTAAATCAACAAAAGCAATTTCATCAATGGTAGAAAAACCTTCAGCAATCAGCAAGTGGGCAATCATTTCATCAACATCCAACGCTTCCATAAAACGCTGTGAACGAACTTTATTTTCATTGGCGCGGCGTTCCTGTTCCTGTTCTTCGGTTAAAACGTCAATATCCGCTCCCAAAAGCTGTGAAGCAAGTTTGACATTCTGACCGCGACGGCCGATAGCAATGGAAAACTGCTCTTGTGGCACAACAGCCTCCATACGGCCGTTTTCCTCATCAATTACCACTTTGGTAACTTCAGCCGGCGCCAAGGCCGCAACCAGATATTGCGCCCGATCTTCCGAATACGAAACAATATCTATTTTTTCGCCCTGCAATTCAGTTACAACCGCCTGAACACGGATACCGCGCAATCCAACGCAGGCGCCGACTGGATCAATTGTCATATCATTGGCCTTAACGGCTATTTTGGCCTTGGAACCAGGATCACGAGCTACGCCCATAATTTGCACAATGCCGTCATAAATTTCCGGAACTTCGGAAGTAAATAATTTAGCCATAAATTCTGGGCAGGTACGAGATAGAAAAATCTGCGGACCACGATTTTCGCGGCGGACATCCAGCACATAAGCACGCACCCGATCGCCATTTTTGAATTTTTCCCTCGGAATAATTTCATCACGGCGCAAAACAGCTTCTGTCTTACCGATATCTAAAACGACGTTGCCAAATTCAACACGTTTTACCGTACCGTTAACAATGGTGCCGATTTTTTCCTTATATTCTTCATATTGGCGGTTGCGCTCGGCATCACGAACTTTTTGGACAATAACCTGTTTAGCGGTTTGAGCGGCGATACGTCCGAAATCAATCGGCGGCAGCGGATCAATAATAAATTCGCCGACCTTAATATTTTTATCATAAGCTTTGGCATCGCTTATGCGAATCTGCGCTACTTCATTTTCCACTTCAGCGTCATCGGCTACGACTTCACGATAGCGCGCCAGAGAAATTGCGCCGGTTTTGCGGTCAATTTTAGCCCGAATATCATGCTCAAAACCGTAACGCGAACGTCCGGCTTTCTGAATAGCAACTTCCATAGCGGTAAAAACATCTTCTTTATCAATGTTTTTTTCACGGGCGACCGTATCTGCAACTAAGACAATTTCCGGCCTGGGCATATTTTCAATATTTTCCATTATATTCCTCTTAAATCTTAAAGTTAAAGATTAATATTTTCCAGATTTTTCTGTTCTGCCTCATACTTTGCCAAAAGCTCATCAGTTAAGATGATTTTAGCTTTGGCAATATTATCAAAGGCTATAATATATTCTTTACCGTCCATATCTATATGAACGTTGTTTTGATTATCAATGCTGATAATTTTTCCTTTAATCCGCTTGCGCTTTTCGACCTCATTAATTGTTTCAACTTTTGCTAAATAGCTAGCAAAACGTTTAAAATGTTCCGGTTTGGTTAGTGGCCTATCAATTCCTGGCGAACTGACTTCCAGTGAATACGCATCTTTTATCGGGTCTTTTTCATCAAGAACGGCCGATAAAGCCCGACTGACCTGAGCACAGTCTTCAACATTAATTTCCCGACTGCCGTCAGCAACGTCTATCATAATCTGCAACGTCGGATTGACCTGTCCTACCGTCAAAATCCGGATTGTTTCATATCCCAAATTCGAAATGACTGGCTCAAGCATATCTTGTAACGGATGTCTTTGCATTTTCCTTGCTTTCTAAAAAAAGAAGCGGGGTTTTACCCCACTTCCAAAATTATTTATGAAAGATGTCAATACATTTATCATAAAAATCTTTTAAATCAAGCTTTTTTTATACTGTACACATAATTTATTAAAAAATATTTTCAAACAGATTGACAATATTTGCTGACCGCTAACCATTCACGATGGCTACAATTAAGAATGCCGAAAAACACAACTGCGCCATTGGCAGAGTTTTTGAGCCCCTACCTTGTTTTACCTTCATCTTTATTCAAACGCGGGTTCGAATACTTTCTTTTCAACATTACAAAAATCGGAAAGAGGCATTTTTTATCGGTGTCGACGGGAACGGGCGTTTTCCTGAGTAAATTTAAACAACCCTTCCTCAAGAGGGCTATCTTGAATGATATCATATAAAGACAGCGTTACTTCCACACTCTGTGGATCAATAATTTTCCATTGCTTCAATTCAAAAGGATTATTGCCGAAAATCAATGTAATCGGCCCGACGCTTTTATCTTTGGCATATTCCAAAGTTACGGACATTAAGCCGGCATCTTTATAAAAATCAGTTACCTTAAGATTTTTATCGCCGATTTTAATGTCATTAGCCAAAATCATAGTGGCCGGAATATCTTCATAATCAATATTGGTTATCTGATCGAGCTCTTTATCATTAAAAACAACATAATCGCCATTGCCAACAATCAGGATAGACGCCGGCGGCGCATATTCCATACGGATTTTGCTTGGCTTTTTGATATATATTTTCCCTTCCGAGGTCATCCCGTTGCTGGCTATCTGCACAAAAGAAGCCTCAAGCGTTCTCATGTTGTTTAAATAATTTTCAATTTTGGCTAAGTCTGTGGCGGTTTGAGCATGAGCTGTGCCGACACCAAAAAGGAACAAGCCTGTCAAAAACCTTTTCATTACGTCATATCCCTTAGTATATTTTTTGTTATAATATAAGCTATAATATAAGCAACAAATTTACAAAGAACAACTTATTTTTTACAATAATTCTTTTATAGGGCATCAAATAAACTGTTATTCTTCGTACGTTATATTTATAAATTCTAAGCTTTTTATCTTATTTCATCGCAAGTAAGAAACCGACCTTCGGTAGGGGATATATTTTTCTCCGCATGCTTACTTTAAAGTTGCAAAAAACGGTTTATAATGAATCGTATAAGCCTACGGAGATTGTTTTATGGCTTGTTTGTTAACTCCATATCCTTTTTCTTCCTGCCATCTGCTTCCTCGAGGCAACTTGTCAGATGAAAGTCTTGTTCGGAGACGTTCGAGGACAGTGTTACATCTGCATGTAATTCTGATGCGTGTAATTCTGATAAGATATACTGAAATTCTGAATAACCCCCAAAATAAACTGCTGGCTAAACCATGTTGGCCTTGTTATAGACTGCGGTTTAATATTACAACCTGTGACTTTGGATATATCTCATTTAAGAGATTTGGCGCTATAAGCCGTTTATGAAAAACCCCGCATTTGGCGCGGGGAGCTTTTAAGAAACAGAAATAAAAGATATCCTGTTGTTATTTTAATAGCCAAAATTCCTTTGATTTAGTCTTTATGGCGAAAAGTTATCCGGCCTTTGGTTAAGTCATACGGCGTCATCTCTATATCAACCTTATCACCCACCATAACCCGTATTCTGAATTTGCGCATTTTTCCGGCAGTATGAGCCAAAATTTCCACCCCATTTTCCAAGCGGACGCGAAACATAGCATTAGGTAACTTTTCTATAACTTCTCCGGTTAATTCCAACAGTTCTTCTTTACTCATAGATAAAACCTCTTTTCGCTTGCATATTTTATTTTTGTTACCTGTATAAACTTAATTTTTTAATTTTGCAAATTATTTCTTCTGTTTTTAGGAAATTTTATCGTGAATGTCGTTCCTTTATTAGGCGTGCTGTCAACGTTAATTATCCCTTGAAACTTTTCTACCAGAGATTTTACAATCGCCAACCCTAAACCCGTTCCCTGATGGCGGCGGCTTCGCCCATCCGAATAAAATGGTTCAAAAATATGACAAAGCTTTTCTGGAGATATTCCGATACCGGTATCAGAAATTTCAATCAAAACATAATTCTGATTCTTAGAAGTCTGGATTGAAAGCTCTCCTCCTGAAGGCATGGCGTTAAACGCATTCTGTACCAAATTTAAAATAATCATCTTAAAATCTATTTCATTGCCGACAATGGTATTTTTACCGCCGGTATTTTGCTGACGGACAATAACACCGTTCCGTTTGGCTTCATAATCAAGCAAGGATATAATTTCATTTATATTTGTTTCTGCATCAAAACTACTGTATTCGCGGCTACTGTTTATGGCTAGTTTTAACAGGCGCTCTGGCATCTCAACACTATTGACAACCTGATTATATATCATCAGCAAATATTTTTTCTCTTCCCTATCATCCGGATAATCCTTATAATAGTTGTTTAACAAACCTTCCAAAATCATACGGATTGATCCTAAATTGTTTTTTATTTCATGAGCAACGGATGTCGCCAAAAAACCGAGAGAACTGATTTTCTGCTCATGTGAAAACCGTATTTCATCACTTAAATCTCGAATAGATTCAACAATGTAAAAGTCGTGTCCATCAGTCGCATTCTGGATTTTCAACGGCGCGGCGTTAATTGACAAAGGCTTGCCTGCCATATTCTGAATAATGCTGATCCCTTTTGCCGTACTGTTTTTGATTTCCCGCAAAGGACAGGTATACACGCCTTCCGGACAGGGTTTGTCAAAATTATAGGCTTGATAGCATTTTCTGTATCTTTCCATTTTCAACATTTTTAATTGTTTGGTATATACTTTATTGGCTAAAATTATATTGTAATCATGGTCTATGACGCGAATGCCGTCTGGAATGGCATCGATTAAAGACTGTAAGAAAATTTCCGTATTTTTAATTTCGGTAATATTGTTTTCAATATTGTCAATCATAACATTAAAGGTTTTGACCAGCATATCAAACTCATCAAAAAAGATTTGTTTTCTGCTTAGCGACACCCGATGCGAAAAATCACCTTTGGCTATGAATTTACTAGCATTAGTCAAACGCCGTATCGGCACAACCACCCATTTGTGTAAAAGCCAGCCTAAGATAATTATCAGAACCAAAGACAATAAAGAACTGATGCCGATAATTTTAACACCAGCAATAAAGGCCGCCGATCGTTCGTTGTAATTTTTCTGTAGCTCTTTATTTAATTTTTGTTCGCGCGACAATTCTTCCTGCTTTTGCCCCAAATCGCCGTTTAAAATAGCACGACTTTCTTTGGAAAGTTCCACTTTTGAATTTGCAATTTCCCGACGCAAAGCAATGTTTTCATACAGAAGCTCCATAACATATTGATTGCGTAAAAGAATAGATGTTTGGTCTTCCTGATACTTTTTACCGTAAATGTTCAAGAAAATGCTTAAAAATAATGCGGCCATAAAAATCAGTAAAACAAAAATCGTATAAAAAATTTTTTTATTCAGGCTAAAATACATTTATCTCTCCCGCAAATCAAAAAAACGTTCAAAAATCTTTTCATCTTCAATTTGCAGATACGGATTGCACCGCTTTTCCAGATTTAAATTGACCGGCGCAACCGGCAAACCGTTTGCCAGCCTTCCTTTTGCATGCGCACTGTAAATTCGGAGAGATTCGCTGTTGCCATGCTTTAAAGCATCTGCCAAACAATGCACCGTATATTCATGTCCAGGATAAAAATCAGTATTATCTGGCAAACGCTTTATCTTTTGCAGGCTGTTCCACATTTGCTTCGGCGTGCCTTCAAAAATTCCACCAATGCATAAATTAAACAACACGTCGCCGGTAAACAAAACTTTGTCATCCGGGAAATACCACAATACATGGCCAAGCGTATGACCCGGCGCGCCGATAACTTCAACCGCCCTTTTCCACAAATAAAAACGCTCACCATCGCGTACCCCGCGATCAATTCCCGGGATTAATCCGCTTTCAGCTTCCGGACCAAAAATTTTTAGATTATAAAGGGTCTTCAATTCTTCATTGCCGCCGACATGGTCGAAATGATGATGCGTGGTCAAAATATATTGCGGCGTTATATCCAGCTCCCGACATCTGCGGACAATCGGTGCGGCTTCAGACGCATCTATAACCGCACTTATTCCCGTTTCTTCATCCGTGACAATATAGGCATAATTATCCATTACACCGGCACGGCACAAAACAGGATTAATTTTTAAACTCATACTCCTTCTCCAGCGTTGCTTCATCTAGGTAGAAAAATTTATAATACGTCAGCGTATAATCCAACAGACCGGCATAATTTTTTAAATTATTATCCAAAACAAAAGTCCAATCCATACGTTTTCCGTAAATGACCGAGCCGCGGCGGCGGGATTCTTTGCGCGAATTCCAAAACTGTTGATACTTAATATGAGAATTCACATGTAAAATATAAGTGCGAATAGATTCTTCCAATGAGGGATATATATGATAACGGTATGAATCATCATCTTCGCCTATCGGCTCTAGGCCTTCAGTCGTGTACCAATCCCGCGCTTTATATAAGTTATTGCCTTGCACGGCAATCCTAGATGTGCCCCAATTAGTATAAACGGCAGCGGCAGCAATTAAAATTGAGGGAGGCACAATATCCACTCGGCGGGTTAGTTCTTTTAAAAGCTTCATATGCCGGCGCGTACCCTTAAATGGCGTCGTTACATCATATTTTTCAGCCAAAAGCTCTAAATAATAGGTTTCGGCTTCGCCAAAATCATGCTCTTGTTCAAAACTGTAAGCAACGGCGTCCAAATATGCCCGCTCCTTTAAAATTTCATTATTTACTTTTAAAGCCAAAGGCATTAAAATTTGGACGAACAGGCGGTTGCGCTCCGTCTGATTTGAAAAAGAAGCAAAATCATACGGAATATTTTTTACAAAAATACGCGGATATTCATTGCCCGGAAGTTTAATATATTCATCATATTCCAGATATTGGAACATATCTATCAGTTCCGCTACGGAAAAATCGCTTAAATATGCGCCGCTGTTGTTAATAGCTATTTTTGCCGAAGATTTTTCTTGTTTTTGCTTTTCCGGCAAGGCGGCAGAGATTGAGTTTTTTTCTGCGGCAACATTATCTTCCGAAAAGCAAATTCCCGACGTAAAACACAAGATTAATAACATTAAAAAAAATTTTTTCATTCTTCACCAACCGGTTTGACTTCATTAATTTCGGGAATATAGCTTTTAAGTATCTTTTCCACACCGTCTTTTAAAGTCCGCATGGCGTAAGGACATCCGGCGCATTTTCCGGTCAATTCTACCCAAAGGATACCGTTTTCAAAACTTTTAAGTTCTATATCGCCGCCGTCGCGGTTGAGCGCTGGACGAATCCGTGCGGCAACAAGACCGGATATTTTTTTCATGAGTTCAAAATCAGTTTCCGTCGCAGTTTGCTTTTCAACAACAGCGGTGGCACCGGTAGCGGCAAAATCCAAAATTTCAGCCATAATCTGCGGGCTTAAATCCGCCCAAGAGGCAGAAGATTCTTTGGTGACGGAAACCATATCTGGTGCAATCAGAACGCTTTTAACGCCGCCTAAATCAAAAATAGCCTCAGCTAAAGGCGATTTACGCAATGATTTGGCATCGGCATATTCAGAAATTCCAGTTTTAAAAATCCGCTCTTCGGGATAAAAATTTCGAATGTTCTTATCATTTGTCATTTGTATGTTAATGAGCATCAATCCCTTCCCGCTTTATCAAAGCCCCAATGATTTTATTAAGCTGCAAATCAGCTTTTGCCGCATAATAACCCAACACCAGCAAGTGATTCGGCGTAATGGCGCTATCTGGCCGGCCATTACGCACCACCAACGGCTCTAAAAGAAAACCGTCTTCCAAAGTTTTGTTTAAAAAAGTCCAGTTTTCATATTGTTCCATTGCCAAAATCTGTGGCTTAAAATCTTCGGCAAGCGCTTTTAAAATAACATAAAAACTATATAGCTTTCCCTGATTATAATAAAACACATTATCCGCCTGATTATCTATCCAGTTAGAGCTATACTCTCTCACCTGTTTTTCAATATCCAGCGTTATTTTACCAAGACTTTTTGCTATGTTCCGCAATACATCCGTTAAAATTCTATCCGGCGCAGCCTTGGGCATCAGCGGTTTATCATTAAACTGTAGCAAAGCTCTGCGCGCTTTGCGATACTGGGCTCCGGAAGACGGCGCTAAAGATAAGTTTTCAGTCTTGGAAAGAAGCCATATGTTGCCGGGATACTTTAAAAGTTCCGCCGCTTTATTCAAATCTGGCGAATCATAGCTACGTGCCAAAACCTGCGCTACAGATTTTAAAGACTGAACAATGCCCAGCTGATATTGTGGCATATTATCGAGGACATAACCAGGAAAAACAAACGGCAGATTTGGTGTCCACATATGGTCGTCTACCTCGCGGGTAATCAGCCGCGCCATCGAATCAACAACCACCAGCCCCTTGTCTGGTCTGGACATATTATCTATTAGTGTTTTATCAATATGATGAGTAGCCCAACTGCCGATAATATAATACAAAAGTAAGAAAGCTGGCAGAATAATCGCAATTGATTTCCATGATTTGCGAATAAAACGTAAGCTTGGAACAATTCGTTCTTTGGCTTGCAGACTTATACGCCGGATAACTTTTAAAATTTCTTTTACGTGGCGTTTAACCGTTTCTTTCTGAAATTTGTTTGGCATCAGCACCTCTTTTCTTTTTCATAAGCTTGTATATTTCCGAAACATCCAAGGTATTTGTTATTTTAGCCAGAAACAGAAAAGTTGCAAGCCCGAAAATGCCTAATCCGCTTAATATGCATAATTTGAGGATAATTTTTAGTTTAAACCAGTCGCCAATGCCTAAATTCAGAATGTACTCGCCGCCTAAAACCGCCGCGCCCATTAACAGCGAACAAATCACAATTTTTAATATTTTGTAACTTAAGGCAGCGGATATGCGCCAAAAACCGCGTTTCTTCAAACCATAAAAATATTGGAACAGCGAAACAAAAGCAGCAATTGTTGTGGCCGTGGCTATACCAACATGGCCGAATGGACGCATTAATATCAGATTAAAGATAAAATTGGTCAGGAATACGACAGCGCTGTATTTTACCGGCGTTACCGTATCGCCACGGGCAAAAAAGTTCGGCATTAAAGCTTTGACAATGACGTAACAGGGCAGTCCGACCGAATAAGCAATTACAGCATAAGCCGTCATCTGTGTATCAGCGGCTGTGAAACGCCCGTGTTCAAATAAAATGTTAATAATTGGACGCGCCAGCACAATCATCAACACTGCTGCCGGAAAAGAAAGTAGCGCCCCATATTCAACCGCTTTATCTTGGGTTTGGCGGCTTTCTTCAAGCGCTTTGGCCTTCAATTGTTTAGAGAGAATCGGCAAAAGCGCCACGCTTATGGCAGCACCGACCACTCCCAAAGGCAATTGCTGCAGACGGTTTGCATAATATAACCAGGAAATAGCGCCGGTTCCAACTAGGGAAACAAGAATTGTATCCACTACCATATTAATTTGATAAATACCAGCACCGACCACACCTGGCGCAATCCGTTTAAACAAGGTTTTGATTTCCGGATTATGCAAGATTTTATTTATTTGAAAATACGGGTGAATTTTGGCGTTTTGACGTTTTAAAAAATATTCCAGCCATAAAATTTCCAAAAAGCCCGCAACCGTTATGCCGACGGCAAAACCATGTGCTGGCGTAGTACTAAACGGCACAAAAACGAAAACAGAGGCAATCATAACCAAATTAAGGATTACCGGAGCGGCAGCGGGCGCGGCAAATTTTTCAAATGAATTTAAAACGCCAGCTTGAAAAGAAACAACCGAAATAAATAATAAAAAAGGAAAAGTTATCCGGCATAACGACGTTGCCAGTTCTATTTTTCCGGCATCATGAACAAAGCCCGGCGCCAAAACATTTACCACATAAGGCATCAAAATTTCAAACAAGATAACAAATAACAATAAAAAGAATACCAGAATCGAAATCGCCTCAGAGGCAAAATGCATTGACTTCTTTTTGCCTTCACTGACAAGCTTTTGGGAAAAAATCGGCACAAAAGCACTCGTAAAAGCACCTTCGGCAAAAAGACTGCGGAATAAATTCGGTAGCTTGAACGAAACAAAAAAAGCATCGGAAACCACGCCGGCTCCAAGCATGTTAGCCAAAACCATATCCCGCAGAAAACCGGTAATTCGGCTGACAAATGTAAAACTGCCAAAGGTGGCTATTGATTTAAATAAAGACATTTTAATATTTCCACAGTCATTTGAATAATTGTTGTTAAATTAGCCGAAAAAGGTTATATTTGCATTAATTATTTCATCAAAATATCAATTTGTTGAAAAGCTTGTGCAAAAATACTTGACAAAACTCTGGAAATATGCTTAAGATAGACAAAACAGCCTTAAGAAAGGAAAAAAGATGAGTAAAGCAATTATGCAAGCCAAGTTTGGCGGAAAGAAACTCGGAAGCGGTGAAAACCGTGAAATTCCGACACCGAAAGCTTTGGAAAAATTTGTACAGAATGTTGCAGAATCCAAATCTAACACAGTTTCTGTGCAAAAAAAACAAGCGACCCGTTAAAATTTTCTACCCTAAAAAATATTTCATAATAATAAGAACCGCCGTTAAGGCGGCTTTTTTTATCTGTTTATATCAATTCCGTGGTGGCTTTTTTCTCTGGTGGCAAAACTCCTTTCCATCGTTATTGCTGATTATTACTGCCGATGATAAGGATGGCCGTTGATAATTGTTTGAACGCGATAAATTTGTTCGACCAAGACTACCCGCGCCAGCATGTGTGGCAAAGTAAGCTTTCCGAAAGATAAAATCATGTCCGCCCGCTTGCGAGTCGTTTCCAGATGCCCATCAGCACCGCCGATTAAAAAACAAATTTCCGAACAACCGTTTAACATCCAATTTTCAATTTTATCGGCCAGTTTTACGCTTTCCATATTTTCGCCACGTTCATCTAAAACAACAACCTTGGCTCCCTGTGGAATATTATTCAATAAAAATTCCGCCTCTTCCGTTTGGACGGCATTATCTTTTTCTTTAATGACAATATGCCAGCCCGAACGTTTGGCATATTCTTCTATTAATGCATATTCCGGAGAACTACGGCGACATTTACCGATGGCGAAAATATAAACTTTCATGATTTTTCCTTTTGGGTCTTTTATGATAGATAAAACGGCAAAAGTAAATACTTTTTAACAAAACCGAGCAAAATGCTCACGCAAAAGAAAAATAATTCATGTTATTTTCTCATTTTAGTGGCAGATGTGGCCGTTATCATGCTTATAAAACCGAGGGTGGCATAACCATTACTCGTTCAGGCTCTGAAGGTAATTATATATAAATGCTCCACAAATGTCGATCATAGTTCGCGAAAAATATATTATGTTTTAAGTTCAAATAGCGGAAATTGCAGTAGCAGTACACCGAGGGTATCTTGCCGCGAATCCTATGACACGACTACGGCTTCAGCGGCATAAAAAGTTTGCGGCGCGTTTGCTGTTGTCAACAATACTCAAGTAAGTGTTTGTACAAATTTAAATACAACTTCCAGTCTTACAGCCGGTAACATCAAAACAACATCAATTAACTCCTCATCCACAATCGTCTGCGAGATTGGCGGTAGCGGGCAAAAAGTTCCAGATTAGCATCTATCGGCGTTAAATTTAGCGGATAAACCTTGGTTAATCAGAAAAAAAGCAAAAAAGAAGACCCACTGGTTTGGCCGGTAGGTCTTCTTTTTATCACAAAGACTGCATATTATTTAACTTCTTCATAGTCGGCATCAACAACTTTATCATCGCCAGCGCTGCTAGAAGTATTTTGAGCACCCATGTCGGCGCCGGCCGCACCGGCGGAAGAAGCGTCAGCTCCGGCTGCCGCGCCTTGGGCTTTATACATAGCCTCGCCTAATTTTAAAGAAGCCTGCATCAAAGCATCGCTCTTTTCCTTAATAGCTGCCGTATCGGTACCCTCAAGTGCTGTTTTCAACGTTGCAACAGCATCTTCAATTGCCGTCTTATCGGCCGCGCTGATCTTATCAGCATTTTCTTTTAAGGTTTTTTCGGTGGAGTGGATTAAGGCTTCCGCCTGATTGCGCGCCTCAACTTCCTCTTTTTTCTTCTTATCGGCTTCGGCGTTAGCCTCAGCGTCTTTAACCATTTTTTCGATATCAGCGTCAGACAAACCACCGGAGGCCTGAATGCGAATCGCCTGTTCTTTTCCGGTTGCCTTATCTTTTGCCGAAACATTGACAATGCCGTTAGCATCAATATCAAATGTTACTTCAATTTGCGGCATGCCACGTGGTGCCGGCGGAATTCCAACCAAATCAAACTGACCTAACAGTTTATTATTGGCGGCAATTTCACGCTCGCCCTGGAAGACGCGGATTGTTACCGCAGTTTGTCCGTCTTCAGCCGTGGAAAATACTTGCGATTTGCGGGTTGGAATCGTAGTGTTACGATCAATCAGGCGGGTAAATACGCCACCTAAAGTCTCAATACCTAAAGACAACGGCGTTACATCTAACAACAACACGTCTTTAACATCGCCCATCAAAACACCGCCCTGAATGGCTGCGCCGACGGCAACAACTTCATCCGGGTTAACGCCCTTATGCGCTTCCTTGCCGAAAATTTCTTTTACTTTTTCCTGAACTTTCGGCATACGGGTCATACCGCCGACTAAAATAACCTCGCTAATGTCTCCGGCTTTTAAACCAGCATCAGCTAAAGCTTTTTCACACGGGGCAACTGTCTTATCAATCAAATCTTCAACCAAAGCTTCAAGCTTGGCGCGGGTTAGTTTGATGTTTAAATGTTTCGGACCGGTTTGATCCGCTGTAATAAACGGCAGATTGACATCTGTCTGCGTGGCTGAAGAAAGCTCGATTTTGGCTTTTTCCGCGGCTTCTTTCAAGCGTTGCAAGGCCAGACGATCATTCTTCAAATCAATGCCAGACTCTTTTTTAAATTCATCCGCCAGATAGTTTACGATACGCTGGTCAAAGTCTTCACCGCCCAAGAACGTATCGCCGTTAGTGGATTTTACTTCGAACACGCCGTCACCGATTTCCAAAATGGAAATATCAAATGTGCCACCACCAAGGTCATAAACCGCTATTGTACCAGCGGCCTTTTTATCCAAGCCATAAGCTAAAGCCGCCGCTGTTGGCTCATTGATAATACGCAAAACGTCAAGTCCGGCAATCTTACCAGCGTCTTTGGTGGCCTGACGTTGAGAATCATTAAAATACGCCGGAACGGTAATGACGGCTTTTTCAATTTTCTCGCCAAGATAACTTTCGGCATATTCCTTAATTTTCTGCAGAACAATTGCAGAAATCTGCGACGGAGCATATTTTTGACCTTTTACTTCAACCCAGGCATCGCCGTTGTCGCCTTCAATAATTTTGAACGGCGCCGTAGCTTTGTCTTTTTGGACTTCCGCAGAATCATAGCGACGACCGATTAAACGCTTAATAGCAAACAGCGTGTTTTCCGGGTTGGTTACAGCCTGGCGTTTGGCAGCAGCGCCGACCAAGCGTTCCGCATCTGTAAAAGCTACCATGGAAGGCGTGGTACGCGCACCTTCAGAATTTTCCAAAACCTTCGCTTCGCCACCTTCCATAACAGCAAAGCAGGAGTTGGTCGTACCTAAGTCAATACCTATAACTTTATTGCTCATATCTAAAATCCTTATTTTTTTAATTAAAACTACTTTCTAACAGGTTATATAGGTAACGATTTTGATTTAAGCAAGTGCTGCAGCAACTTTTTTTATAAATCTTTACAGAGCCTCAAAACAGGAAACTGACTTTTGCTCACAGCCGTGAAGAAGGTCGCCTTGGGCGCGTTATTTTAACTAGCCACTGAAATGCCGCGAAGTTACTTTAAAGTTGCAAAAAAAAAACGGTTTATAATGAGTCGTATGAGCCTTTTACGGAGGTTGTTCTAT
>CAYPFN010000008.1:0-71677 GCA_964410325.1 uncultured Azospirillaceae bacterium | reverse complement strand
TCAACCATACTCCTGGTCTGTTCCAGAGCCGCTGCCGGCAAAGCCCCATAGGCTGTCACTTCGGCATAAACTTTTGCAACGGATGAAGCATCTTGTCCCGGTTTGGTGAAAAGCACGTCTTTATCCGCATTCGCCGTATCATTCATAACCAGGTACCATTCGTTGTCGTACTCTCCTGTGTCGCTGTACTCAATCTCAAACATGTACGGACTGCCGAATACTCGGAAAATTTCAAACGAATTTTCACCGTCATCCTCCTCCGCAACGCCTGTCGATTGCGCAAAGAGGATTGATTCGCCTATTGCCTTTTCCCAATTGCCCGATTCTGAAGTAGCATAAACAACAACCTTGGTAGTACCGCTAACGTCTCCGTTGATGGTCAGAAGGTCGGCGGTCAGAGTGTCAACGTTAACATCAATGTGAAAATAGCTGGTGCCATACGAGCTCCATCCAGCAAGGTTGACAGCTTCGGTATAACCGTTTGCAATATCAAAGGCTGCGTCGGTTAAATACAGATAAGTTACGGCTTCATCGCTTAGCGATGTAAAGGCACCCTGGCCGTTACTGTTTGTAGCCTCGTCATCTTCATGATCATAACGGTTGAAACGCAATGTTGTTCCCTCCACCGTAACCGTACCAGCGTTGATGATATCGTTGTTGACTTCCACATATTGTTCACTCAGGCCATATTGACCATATTCATCAGATTCGTCAAATGTCGCATTCCCCATAAACGCAATGTTGTAAGTGCTCTCCTTATTTATGCTTAACGAAAGGTCGTATAAGCCTTCCACAGAATTATTAATAAGAAACTTATCTATATTCATTTCGACCGTATCGATATTGTCGTTTATGGTGATGCTGCCGCCACCAGTGGTATCAAATACCACCGAAACGTCTGCGTATCCATATTCGTTTAACTCTTCTTCCAATTGTCTACCATACTCTCCACCCAGCTTGATGACAGATATGGCATTATAGGTTTTGCCACGGCTGTCCAAAGTATAGTTTCCGGAAAACAAAAGATCGTTTCCCGCGCTTGAGATGCGCAGCGGGTTGAGCTCTAGCGAATAGTTTTCGCTATATTCATCTATGTCAATGGTCCATGACATCATCGTCGCAATCGCCCCGCCGGCAGCAATTCCATTTTTGGCACTGACATAGTTATTGGTAAAACTGCCAGTAATGTTATAAATACCGCCTACCTCTAGTAAAAAGCTACCGAATAATCCTAAATCCGCAATCGCCCCACCAGCGGCATAGTCTTCTGCTTCCACATAGTTGCCAGTAAAGTCGCCAGTAATGTTTCCAACAGCACCGATGCTCAAGACAGCACCGCCACCGCCAGACTTGTCTGTTTTTACATAGTTGCCGGTAAAGTCGCCAGTAATGTTTTCAACAGCACCGACGCTAAGGACAGCACCGCCACCTGTTCCTACATTTGAAACCAATGCCGAGATGTCGTCTGAAACATTGTCGACATTGATGCTGTAGAGCACCGAACTGTTATTATAAAAATTTCCGGTGATGTCCCCAATGAGGCCATAGCTGAAAATCGCCCCACCTACGGAAGCAGAATTGCCGATAAAGTCCCCGATAATGTCTTCGATGGTGCCTCCATAGTTGGCAATCGCTCCACCGTAAGATACTCCATTGGTAGAAGTAGCAGAATTTCCACTGAAGTCGCCTTCAATTTTATTAATAGTGCCCAGGTTGGCAATAGCCCCACCCATGGCATAGTCACCGGAAGCAGAATTGCTTACAAAGTCCCCGATAATGTCTTCGATGGTGCCTCCATAGTTGGCAATCGCTCCACCGTAAGATACTCCATTGGTAGAAGTAGCAGAATTTCCACTGAAGTCGCCTTCAATTTTATTAATAGTGCCCAGGTTGGCAATAGCCCCACCCATGGCATAGTCACCGGAAGCAGAATTGCTTACAAAGTCCCCGATAATGTCTTCGATGGTGCCTCCGTTATATATGTCGAAATAGGAATAAACGCCATCGTAATAATAAATACTACCCAAATTGGCGATCGCCCCACCCACGGCATAGCCACCGGAAGCAGAATTGCCCACGAAGTCCCCGGTGATTTTTTCAATGATACCTTCATCACCAGAATCATCACCCAAATTGACGATCGCCCCGCCCAGGGAGGCAACAGCAGAGGAAGCGGAGTTGCCCACGAAATCGCCGATAATGTTCTCGATAGTGCCTCCAGAAGATATGCTGAAACCAGATTGTTCTTTGATTCCACCGCTGTTGGCAATCGCCCCGCCCAGGGAGGCAACGGCAGAGGAGGCTGAGTTGCCAATGAAAGCTCCAGTGATATTCTCGATGGTGCTGTTTTCGTTGTGAATGGCCCCGCCAGCACCAGCAGAGGCGGAGGATTCGACCCTGTTAGCGATGAAGTTGCCGGTAATGTTCTTGATGGTGGCTACAGTGTAGTTACTGACGCTAGTGTCTGTGTAGTTAAAAATCGCCCCACCGGTGGCGTAGCCTGAGGTGGTAGCGTAATTGCCAATAAAGTCCCCGACAATATCCCCAATGGTGGCATTTTTGTTGTAAATGGCTCCGCCGTGAGCAGCGGAAGCGTGGGCCTTGACGTAATTGCTGATAAAGTTTCCGGTGATGCTCCCAATATCGCCTTCACTGTAAATCGCCCCACCATAGGCGGTAGAGCCATTGGTAAGTGAGCTGCCAGAACTGGCATGGTTGTTGATAAAATCAGCAATGATATCCACCTCACTATTGTTTGCCGTGTTATAAATCGCTCCACCAGAGGCGGAGGAAATATATTGAGTATCGTTGAAGCCCTCAAACACCACTTTTTCCACGGATGTTCTGTTCAAAGTGTCGTTAATTCGGGTACCTGATTCGTAACCATCTGGTTGATTATAGGTGTAATAAAAAATTTCCGTTTGGCTGTTAGGCAATGTGATTTCAACAGATCCCGTATAATTTGCTGGCTCCTCATCACTCCAGACGACATTCTCGGAGGTGGAAAATTCATCCGTTTTCAGAACGATCTTATAATATTTGGTAGTCAGATTACCGTTCTCGTCAGTTTCCTGAACCGTGAAATCATAGTCGGTTGCAGATCCCTCTGCATATTCAAATACACTGTTGGGGGCATCTTCCAAAGTATCCAAAGTGGGAGTAAGTGTCACCGCCATCGCCGGAGATGAAAAAAATGTTCCTGCCAATAGTGCAAAAAGCCAATTCTGATAATACCTCATCAATAACAACTCCTTATAAACCACTCATATTTTTGCCAAGCCACCATAAAAAAACTTGCAAAATAACATTGAAAATAAAGGGACGCCAGAATCCAATATTTTTATTATTTATATTGCTTTATTGGTTTAATCTGTTGCAATCCAAGGTTTTCAAGAGAAAAGGTTGATAAAGAATAAATTTAGTTAACTTTTAACAGCTGTAGGTATATTGAAATCTGGCGTCCCTTTGTTTTCAATGTTACTAAAACGACACAAGTAACATTAATTAACTTAAAAGTCAATAAACATACCAAATTATTTTTTTTAGGCTCTATTAAACAATTTTGTCGAAGACTGACTTAATTTTATCCTTTGTTCCGATATAATATGCTACAAATAGCTAAAAAATAAAACAAGATTTAGGAGGGCCGTTAAAATGATTGACACAAGAGCTGAATTGTTATATTATTACCTAAAGGCGAGATTGGCGTCTGCTGCCTGCTCATAGGCAAACCCGGATGGGACAATCATTTCTTTTTTTTGTACTTTAATTCTTTTTTAAGGGGTTTTTGACAGGCAGGCATCAAAAGTTTTTTTTCCCGCAGAAAAGGAGTTAAAGTCATGACTGATAATATTTCCCCTTTCTATGATAAAAGACTGTTACAATCAGAACAAATTTTGCCGTTTGACGAAATAATCGACCTGACGGCGCATACCAAAGCTGTCGGTTACAATCCCTTTCATTCAATGAAAGCAAACAATGTCTGCTTTACTGTTAAACAAGCAGCTCGGGACGCCGGATGTTCGGGACGCGTCGTGTCTAAGAATGTAATTTTGCCTTTTGCTGATAATCGTTTTGTTCTGTTTGCCGACGGCACATTGATTTATCGTTACGATACACCGAAAGAAGCAATAGAACGCGTATTGCAGCTGGCATACCGGAAAGGCTTGCTCATAAAGAAAGTTTATGGCAGCTATAATTTCCGTAAAGGCTATAATATGATGGATATTAACCAAGTTGTCGAAAATTTGAATGACATCTATACTGATGATAAAAGTTTTTATTTTGAAAAGTTAGATTCGCAAAAAAAATTCATTCAGAAATTGTTTGCCGACGGCAACATTTGTCTGACGGCAGCCAGGAGTGAAAATATAAATCCCGAATGTCGCGAATATCTGGCTCTGATGACTGACGGACGTTTTCTTGTATCGAAAGAATATGATTTTTCTGGTGTAAAAGATTATCGTAAGGTTGATGCTTTTTGCCACCACCATAAAGAATATGTTTATTTGCAAAAAGAATATGTGCCACAAAATTATATAGACGCCGTCTATCGCAAAGCACAAGAATTTGAATGGTTTATGCCGGCCGAAGATTATGCGGAAGAGACAGAAATTTCGTTAAGTAACGAGGAAAAGTTGCAGATGAATATTTTCATTCATAAACTTTTGTCGGATAATAACAAATGTTTGAGTGTGGTTTGTCCGTCGGAAAGGTTGTATTATTCGCCAGACAATTTAAACTATGCGCTTTTCGCCGATGGGAGATTATTGCTTGATAAGGGGAAATCGGAATCGCAGGAAGCAGACCTGTTAGTAGAAATGAGAAAAATTTTTCCGGCATTGGACATACGCGTGGAACGTGTGCCGGCCTATTATATTTCCGAGATATATAAACGTTTGCTTACAATTCAAAAAAGCGCCAGAGAAATTTATATGGAAATTTTGAAACAAAAGGCCAAAAAACTTAAAGCCATGCTTAATATCCCGCACCACGAAGCCTTGAAACTTTCAGCCCAAATAACCGGATGGAAAAGTTGGCAAGAAGTAACCATGATTGATGAAAATTCGGCGCGTTTTGCAATTCACTCGGAGAAACGCAAAAAAAGATTTGCCGAAGAACTTAACTATAATCAAATAGAATATGAGTATAGAGAATATATGCAAAAAAAAGAAAATAAAAAGTAGGCTGCAAACCCCAAAAAAATCCCCGCCAGAATAAGGGCAGGGATTTTTTTGACGGTTAAAATATTTGTTTGCGCATTTTGTTTAAATATACTTTCGGAAAATCACGCCTTGTTCAGGTGCCAGGCATTGCGTGTCCAAAAGACTAAGGCTATGAACAAACCTATTTGGGCATCTCCTGTAATTTTGGACGATTTGTTGAACCACCAGACGCATAATCAATAAACCCTTCATAAGTTTTCTTCCATACGTCAATACTGATCTCCGTGATAAGCAAAGTATCAGCAATTTTAGCTTTTCTGATATTATTCATCAATCTATCCTAAAAAAAACAGTTATCATCGCTATTGGTTATTGTCCGTACAAAGCGGTGTTTTTATTTATGGTGTAAATCGTTCCGTCAGGCGGATAATTATAATAAATATATTCCACATTAACCAGATTGTCGTCCGTTTCGTACGGATTGTAAGGCTGTATCACATGACGATCCAAGTGGTGCGGAAAAACTGCACGTAGGGTATTATCCACCCGTCGGGAAAAGGAATTGCTAAATGAAGGCGAGGCAATAATGTTGGCAACCATAATCCCGTTTTCTTTTAAAGATTGCTTGACCATATTAAAAAAGTCCGTTGTTATAAAGTTCATCGGAATACTATTCTGAGCAGAAAAAACGTCAACCACAATCAAATCATATTTTTTGTTTTCATGAAGCATATAAAGGTAGGCATCTTGTGCGATAAACTTTTTATTGGGCGGAAGTTTTTCATACAAAAATTGTTGTTCGGAAATTTCTTTTAAATCGTGATCGATATCAAGAAAAGTATAATGATGAAAGGAATCTTTCAACCCAATGGTAAACCCGCCAGCGCCTAAAACAAGAATATCCCGCAGATAATCCCGTGGCAAGGTATATACAAACGTGTCATTAATAAATTTGATATAACCGAACATTAAAGCCTCATCTTCAGAAATTTTAGAAGAGGAGGATCCGTTTATTTTCATCAACAAGGATTGCGCTTTGCCGTTTTTTATATCTTCTGGAATGATTTCAATTCGGGAAATAGCATCGTCTTTGACCAGACCGCTGTTCGGATGCATAAATTTTTCGTTATTTAGAAAAGCGCCGATAACCAGTAAATATATCAGCAAAACGGCATAATAAAAATTCCGTCGCCGATTACCCAAAAGCAAAGCGGCTATAGCCGTTAATACCAGCAATATAATAACTGTCGCCGCCACACCGATAAGTGGCATAAATACCAAAGTGGTCGCCAGCGAGCCTAAAACACTGCCAATGGTATCAACAGCCATAAAACGTCCGGTATAATTGCGGTTATGGCGGTGGATAATCCGTCCGATAACAGAGGTCGCAAATCCCAGGCAGGCTGATGGAAAAGCCAGAAACAAGGCGGAAAACAATGTTACAAATCCCAATATTGAACGTAAACCGAGCTTATACGACATTGCAAAATAAATCTCAATTAAATAATGAGAACAGGCAATAATATACCACGCCGTCATAGCGGCGATTAAGTTTAGCATCGTGCGCCGTATTGGACGCATACCAAAGCGAACAACCGAACCAGCATAATAGCCGATTGATAAAAACAAAAGAATAAACGTAATAACAATGGAAGTAATCAGCATATTTGAACCGACAAAGTTAATCAGCTGGCGCAAAACAATTAACTCGAAAGAAAGGCTGGTATAGCCCAAAATAAAAACCACGACCAGTAAAATATATTTTAACTTTGTACTTATCATAAGGCTTCAGGCTCCCAAGGAAAGACAATCCATTCGTCAGGATTTTTAAGCTCGGTGGCGTAATCAAGAAGGCTTAGCTTATTAAGGTTTGCCGTTTTGCTGTAAAATGTGGCAAATTTAACCGTATTATAGGCTTTAAATTTTTCTTTAAGATAAGCAAGCGTACCACCGCTGTCGATTAAATCATCAACAACCAGTACATTTTTATCAACAGGAATGTCAGAACAAAATATCGGCTTAATTTCTTCTTGCTGGCCGTCATCACTGTATGATGCCAGGCAAATTGTCCGGATATCACGGACATCTAGAAGCTGCGCTAGCATGCCGGCCGGCACTAAGCCACCTCTGGCCACAGCCAAAATCATATCAGGCCTGCCGTCAGACTTCATGATTTCTTCAGCCAGCTGTTTGCATCTGTGCGTAATTTCCGTAAATGTAATGTAAATCTTATTTACCATGATTTTCCTTTTTTATTTAATTTTGCTTTGTTTAAATAAATTTCAATCAACAGACAAAGCCCGATTAATAAAACGTTGTAGCTCCGGCAAATTTTCCCATACAACGGAAATATTTAAAACCTTAAACTTTTTTTGCAGCGCAAATGGAATTTTGACATAATCTTTAGAGGTTGTGTAGATATCGAGCTTTTTTTCTTCGGCCAAATTAATCAGTTTTTGTAATTCGGCATGCGTATAGCCATGATGATCCGGAAAATTTTGTTTTATAACTGGGTTCAGTCCGCATTTTTCCAATGAGGCATAAAATTTTTCCGGATGGCCGATGCCGGCAAAAGCCAAAACCTGACGGTTGGCGATATTCGGCTGTTCTTCAACAATTTTTCCATAAAATATCGGTAATTTTGTTTGAGTGGCAATGCCAGTTTTATCTTCGCCTAAAATGATGACGGCCTGTGCTCGTTTCAGCCCCGCGGCAAAATTTTCCCGTAGCGGTCCGGCCGGAATGGCGCGGCCGTTGCCGATGCCGTAAGTTCCGTCAAAAACCAAAAAAGCAAGGTCTTTATATAATCCCGGATTTTGAAACCCGTCATCCATGACCAAACAGTCTGCCCCGTGTGCGATAGCAAGTTTTGCGCCACTTGCCCGATCAGGATTGACAACAACTGGTGCCGTCTCCGAGAGTAAAAGCGGTTCATCGCCGACCTGCAAAGGTGTATGCACCATTTTATTGACGACGACATTATGAACTGTTCCCCCATATCCGCGGGATAAGAAAAATGGATTTCTTCCCATATCCTGCAAAAGCTTTGCAATACTTAAAGCAACCGGGGTTTTTCCGCTACCGCCTGCCGTTAAATTGCCGATACATATAACCGGTTTGGCTGCTTTATAAGGTGCGGCTGTTTTAAGACGCAAATAGGTCGCTACCGCATATAAGCCACCCAAAGGCGCCAAGATTTTAGATAACAGATTGTCTTTTTTCCAAAATTCAGGCGTTTTCATCAGAATGTTTACTCCAGATAAGCGCGAATTTTTTCAACAATACTGTCTAAAACTTTGGCTTCGCTGGTTGCCCAGTTATAAGCCAGACTGCGTTTGGCTTCCAGTAGTTCCGGATTGGTCAGAAGCGTTTCAACCATTTCAATTAAATCTAACACATCGTTGACTTGTATGATGGCATCTGCTTTTTTGGCACGATTCATAGCATCGGTAAAATTATGCATATGCGGTCCGACAATAACGGCATCACGATAGCGTGAGGGCTCCATAAAATTTTGACCGCCGTGCGGAATAAGTGATCCGCCGATAAATACCAACGTAAAAAGTTCATACCAGATACCCATTTCGCCGATAGTGTCGGCAATATAGACATCCGTTTTAGCGGTAATTTTTTCTCCGGCGGAGCGTAAAGCAACATTCAACCCTAATTCTTTTTCCAAAAGTTCTTTAATTTCCACTCCGCGGTGCGGATGACGCGGCGCCATAAATGTCAAAAGATGAGGAATTTTTTGTTCCAGGGTTTTTAAATGTTTGGCAATGCGAAATTCTTCATTGTCATGGGTAGAGCTAACCAGCCAAACTGGTCGATTATTGATTTGTTTGGCTATTTCTGCCTTTTTATCGTTGTCAACCGGCAAGGGCAGGCCGGCGTATTTCAGGTTGCCGAGGCATATGACATTTTTAGCGCCTAACACCCTCAGGCGGTAGGCGTCTTCATCAGACTGTCCCAAACACAAATTAAAACAATCAAGAATTTCTTTGATAACAAATTCAAACTGCTGCCAACGTTTAAAAGATTTGTTAGAAATCCGTCCGTTGACCAGAATCAAAGGAATATTTTTGCGTTTAATGCAGGAAAGCATTGCCGGCCAAAATTCGGATTCAAACCATAGGGCTATATCTGGTCGCCAATGCTTCAAAAAACGCGTGGCAAATACCGGGTTTTCAATCGGGAGATACTGATGAAAAGCTCGTTCTGGCAAGCGCTTGGCCATAACATCAGCCGAAGTCCGGGTGCCGGTTGTGACCATAATATAAAGCTCCGGATAAAGTTCCAATAAACGCTTGATAAGGGGAAGCATGGAAATAGATTCGCCGACAGAAGCACCGTGCATCCAAACAAGCTTACCGTTTGGCCGCGGTTTTGTAGGCCGGCCGATTCGTTCATTAAAACGTTTAATATCTTCCTTGCCATTTTTTTTGCGCTTTTCAATGTAACGGCTGATAGCTATCGGATAGAGAAATCTGATTAAAGTGTTGTATATTTTCATTAACATTATTTATTCCTTTTATCTGTCAAGAGGATGTGTCGCGTTTCTTTTTAGGGACGGTACCTTTCGGAATATAAGGCAAACCCAATTCTTTGTCAATTTTCCAGGTGAGCTCGTTCATCTCATTTTCAATTTTCTGCCGATAATGTTCCAATTCCTCTTTTGCAATATGACCAGGAATGAAAAAAGGCTGGGTTACCACGCATATGCCTTTGTTAAAAGGTTTAGGCAACAGCATCCTGTCCCAGCTTTTTTCTATCACCGAGGAATTGGCGATGCTGTATGTAACGCCAACAATCGGCTTTCCAGTTTTCTGAGCATAATATAAAGGGCTCAAACCCATAGTCATGCTAGGGCCCCGCGGCCCATCGGGGATAATGGCGATAGTGGTTCCTTGCTGCAGTTCTTTTAACAGTGTAATTGCAGCGCTGACGGCGCATTCATTGCTGGATCCGTTAATATGTCCGATGCCGAAGCGGCGCAGAAGCCCGATAATAAGCCGACCGTCGTGATGCGGAGATACCAAAGCCTTTAAGGTAGAGCGCTTATCCCAAAAATAAGGTATCATCGGCACGCGTCCATGCCAGGCGATAAATATAACGCTACCGTATTTTTTCAGGCTACCGTAAAAATTGTCAATATTTCGGATATCCCATTTAGTGGTTGCTGCCACCAGCCGGACATACCAATATGCTAGAAAACCGAATACGGCATTAACAGCACGTGATTTTATTATTTTTTTTTCAATATTTTTGAAAACAGCCATGGTTGTCCAATACGCTAAAACGATACAAACATTAAGAACAATATATGCTTTTTTTTAAATCTGCAAATCATTTTAAACTTTATCACAGAAGAGTGGTTGTGGATTAAAAAGTTTTAACGTTGCCACCCTTGCCAAATGTTTATAGATTTCCTATATACAACTAAAGCAATAAAATGGAGAAAAAGGTAAGTATGTCCGAGAATATTGAAAACGAGAACCCGCAGCTGCTTCCGGTATTGCCGCTGCGCGATACGGTTGTCTTTCCCAAAATGATTGTTCCGTTGTTTGTCGGTCGGCAAAAGTCGATAAACGCCCTGCAAAAAGCAAGCATGGCAGATAACACTATTGTCTTGGCCACTCAAAAAAAAGCTGATATGGAGGATCCGAAAGAGGCTGATATCTACCACATCGGAACGCTTGGACATGTTTTACAGATGTTAAAACTCCCTGACGGCACGGTAAAAGTTTTGATTGAAGGCATGGCGCGGATTGCAATTAAAAATTTTTATGATAATGGCGAATATGTCGCGGCGGAAATGGTTTCGCTACCGGATTCTCCTGAAAATGATTTAGAACAGGAAGCGTTAGCCAGAGCGGTTATTTCTCAATTTGAAGAATATGTTAAAGTTTCTAAAAAACTGTCTCCGGATGTCATGGTTGCCGTCCGGCAGATTGAAGATTACAGCAGGCTTGCCGATACAATTGCATCGCATATTACTTTAAAGGTTGAAGAAAAACAATCTCTGCTCGAAGCCGGAAGCCTTACGGAACGCCTTGAAAAACTGTTGGGTTTTGTAGATGCTGAACTTGCCATGATTGAGGTTGAAAATAAAATAAAGAACCGCGTCAAAAAACAAATGGAAAAAAGCCAGAAAGAATATTACCTCAACGAACAAATGAAAGCTATCCAAAAAGAGCTCAATGACGGTGAGGAAGAAGATGAAATATCAGTTTATATGAAAAAGATTAAAAACACGCGTCTTTCCAAAGAGGCCAGAGAAAAGGCGCTGGCAGAGGTGCGTAAGCTTAAGACCATGGGAACGATGAGCTCGGAGGCCACCGTGGTGCGCAATTATCTGGATTGGCTTTTGGATATTCCGTGGAAGAAAAAATCCAAAGTTAATAAAGATTTAGCTAAAGCTATAGATATCTTGGAGAAAGATCATTACGGCCTAGAAAAAGTCAAAGAGCGGATTGTTGAATATCTGGCGGTGCGTTCCCGTGCTGATAAGGTTAAAGGGCCGATTCTCTGTTTGGTTGGTCCTCCGGGGGTCGGCAAAACCTCATTGGGGCAATCTATTGCCCGTGCTACGGGGCGTAACTTTGTCCGCGCCTCGCTGGGTGGAATGCGTGATGAGGCAGAAATTCGTGGCCATCGGCGGACATATATCGGTTCAATGCCCGGCAAAATTATTCAAAGCATGAAAAAGGCCGGCACATCTAACCCGTTATTTCTGTTAGATGAAATTGACAAGCTTGGTAATGATTGGCGTGGCGATCCGAGTTCGGCGCTTTTGGAAGTGCTGGATCCGGAGCAAAATTCGACTTTTAACGATCATTATCTAGAAGTTGATTACGATTTATCCGATGTTATGTTTGTGACCACGGCTAATTCGCTTGACATGCCTAAGCCTTTGTTAGACAGGATGGAAATTATCCGTTTATCTGGTTACACCGAAGATGAAAAAGTTGAGATTGCCAGAAGGCATTTAATTCCTAAGATTTTTACGGAAAATGCGGTTAAAGAGTCCGAATTAGGCATAACCGATACCGCCGTGCGGGATATCGTCCGCTACTACACCCGTGAAGCCGGTGTCCGCAATCTGGAACGCGAATTATCGACGATTGCCCGCAAAGCAGTTAAAGATATTTTATTATCTAAAGACGCTGGTTTGAAAGTGGAAGTTAACGCTGATAATCTGGAAAAATATTTAGGCGTGCGTAAATTTATTTTCGGTGTAGCGGAAGAGAAAGATCATATCGGTGTAACAACTGGTTTGGCCTGGACTGAAGTTGGTGGCGATATTTTATTTATTGAGGCAGTTGATATGCCGGGTAAAGGTAAAGTTATGCAAACTGGAAAATTGGGCGAAGTGATGAAAGAGTCGATTGATACGGCGTATTCAGTCGTCCGCGCCCATTCCAAAGAATTGGGGATTGATCCAGAAGTGTTTGAAAAAACCGATATCCACATTCATGTTCCAGAAGGAGCCACGCCGAAAGACGGGCCATCGGCAGGCATTGCCATGTATACAACTTTGGTTTCAGTGTTAACCAAAGTTCCGGTCAGGAAAGATGTGGCTATGACCGGGGAGATTACGCTACAGGGACGTGTGTTGCCGATAGGCGGGTTGAAAGAAAAATTGCTTTCGGCTTTGCGTGGCGGTATTAAGACGGTGATTATACCCAAAGAAAATGAAAAAGATCTAGCGGAAATCCCTGAAAATGTTAAGACCGGTTTAAAGATTATTCCGGTAACCGAGGTCAACGAAGTCTTAAAAATCGCCTTGAAAAAAAATAAGAGCAGGGAAGGTTTATCCAAACTCTGACAAAACCTGATAAGTAAAGGCTGAAAATACAGACCCTGCCAAGGGAATATAAGGCATTATAATTATGCCAAGTTTAGATTGAAGAACAATAAATTCCTGCGCATTCGCAGGCTGTTGCATAGTTTTTAATGAGTGTATAATAACTACAGGTTCCGTAATAACCGCTAATGGATTGTTGCTCCTCTTGCAGACAGGCTTGATAACGGTAATTTGTCGAATAACCGAGTTTAAAGCTGTATCTTGATGCGCAAATGTATCCGCTTTTAAGATCCGTATATCCGTAGTCGGAACAAGTTTTAGCGACATATGAGGAGGAAATTTTGTATCAATTTAGCCGGCGTCGATATAAAACAGATATAAAGTTTCCCAACGAGGTATAAAGTTTTGCTTGACAACGGCTTAATAAGTGTATATAAGCAGTCCATGCGAGAATGGCTTATTTTATATAAACCGTTCGCACTGTCCAAGACCGTAGGTGGCCGTTATCAAGCAAAAATGAGTGCTTTGGCCTTAATTTCCTGCGCAGACGGAGTAAGCAAGATTTTTTAATCCATTTTCTCCCGGACAGATTAGGTGCCATATGGAAGGTTTTAGTGTTAAACCTGCATATGGTTGTGGTAAAACAATATTGTCAGAAATGATAATAT
Source organism: uncultured Azospirillaceae bacterium (assembly GCA_964410325.1). Taxonomy (GTDB): domain Bacteria; phylum Pseudomonadota; class Alphaproteobacteria; order RF32; family CAG-239; genus CAAFZY01. Next base: position 58,040 of record CAYPFN010000008.1, on the reverse strand, counting down.
TTTAATTGGAGACAATAAGTGAACCGCGATGAAAAGAAACAACTCCTGGAAGATCTGCACGGGTTGTTCGAAAGTTCAGAAGCCATCGTTATTTCCCATTATAAAGGTTTAACGGTAGCAGAAGTTTCCGAACTTCGCAACAATATCCGTAAAGCAGGCGCCGGGTTCAGAGTTACAAAAAACCGGATTACGAAACTGGCTCTTAAAGACACAAAATTTGAAGGTTTGGCAGATTTGTTTACCGGCCCAACGGCTATAGCATTTGCCAAAGATCCTGTTTCTGCCTGCAAAGTTTGTGTCGAATTCGCAAAGAACAATGAAAAATTGGTTATTCTTGGTGGCGCTTTATCCACAGGCGTTTTGACCATTAATGAAATCAACCGCTTGGCAAGCATTCCGTCCATGGATGAATTGCGCGCTAAAATCATTGGCCTGCTGCAGGCTCCTGCCGCCCAACTGGCAAGAGTTACTAAAGCATATAGCGAAAAAGAAGCTGCGTAAGGTTTTAAGTAATTTGTTTGAATTTAACTTTTTAAAATTTAATTTAATTGGAGAAAAAAAATGGCAGATTTAGCCAAATTAGTAGATGAATTATCAGCTTTGACCGTTATGGAAGCTGCTGACTTGTCAAAGATGTTAGAAGAAAAATGGGGCGTTTCCGCCGCTGCTGCTGTAGCTGTTGCTGCTGGGGGTGTTGCTGCAGGTGCTGCTGCCGCTGAAGAAAAAGATGAATTTGATGTTATTTTGGCCGAAGCTGGTGCAAATAAGATCAATGTTATTAAAGAAATCAGAGCCATTACTCAATTGGGCTTGAAAGAAGCTAAAGATTTGGTTGATGGTGCGCCGAAAACGGTTAAAGAAGGCGTTGCTAAAGCTGAAGCTGAAGAAATCAAAGCTAAACTTGAAGCCGCTGGTGCTAAAGTTGAATTGAAGTAATTTTTTCTGAAATTCATGAAACCCTGCATTGATGAGCAGGGTTTTTTTATAATCTTATTTCCGTAATATATGAGAAACAGTTATGCGTAGCCTTAAAAGCTCATTTGGAAAAGAGTATGCGGACAGGTATATGCGCTGCCTTTTTGCAGGTTATATTACGGACTATCGGAAAAGCGAACATTTACAGCGCCAGAAAATAAGTTTTCGCTGAAAATCTGCAAAGTTCTGCGCCGGGCTAGGGAAGAAGCGTCTTTCCTTGACAGGGTGTATAATTTAAGCGAGTTGGCGAAAGTTGCCTGCAGCTATTATATTAAAATAGGTTTAGGGGATGAAAATGCTGCTCGAAAGTATTTTTTTTTATTAAGTTAAAAAGGGGAAGGTTACTTCCCCTTTTTCTATGTATTGTATGCAAAAAAGCAACTTGAAAGAGGCAAAACGCTTAAAAACTTTGTAGCCATAAACGGATATTTTCATCCTCGATCAGGGCATATGCTTCATTCACAAAGGCTTCAATCAATATGCGCCGCGCTTCTTCCTCGCTTATACCGCGCGACCGTAAATAAAACAGCTGTTCTTCATCCAGTTCGCCGCATGTTGCGCCGTGAGAACATTTAACATCGTCGGCAAATATTTCCAGTTCCGGCTTAACATCTACTTCTGCCTCATTGCTCAAAAGCAAAGCTTTATGCAGTTGCCGACCTTCGGTTTGCTGCGCGTTGGGAGCAATATGGATTTTTCCCTGAAAAACGCCTTTAGCCTGGCCACCGACCACGCCTTTAACCAGTTGCGTCGAGTGCGTATTTGCCACTAAGTGCTCAATATCGGTTGTGGTGTCAAGCGTGGCCCAGCCATTCATGATATAAACGGCGTTAACTTCGGAAGATGCCCCGATTTCCTGCAGCATAACATGTGTTTCGCGCCGCGCCAGATTGGCGCCTTTTTGCAGGCAGAAACTTTTATAATTTCCGTCTTTTTTGACCTTAACGGCATTTAAGGCAATATGGACAGCCTTAAACGCTTCGTTTTGCATAGCATAATGCCGAACGATAGCTTGTCGCCCGACATGAATTTCATTGACAATATTATTAAAATATGCGGATTTTGCTTCTCCCGAATAGTGATAATATTCCACAATTGTGGCTTTGGCACCGGTTTCTACAGAAATGACATTATGTATGTTGGCAAAGCGCTTAATTCCGCCCAGAACATGATAAACTAAGGCTAAAGGCTTATCTAACTTAATATTCCGTGCTATTCTTATAAATACGCCTTGTTCAAGATAAGCGGTGTTGAGTGCGGCAAACGGAAAATTTTCCATTTCAAAACTTTTATTAAGCATCCGAAACATTTCCGGATTGTAAAAAGCCTCGTAAAGCGGTATGATTTCGATGCCGTCTGGCAGATGAAAATGATTTTCTTTAAGTTTTCCGTTGCAAAAATGTATTTCATATGCCACAAACGGCAAAGTCTGCATATGGCAGGAACAATCTCTGTTTTTGCTGGCTTCATCCCCCTTGCAACGCTGGTTAGGTTCTTCACTTCCTTCAATTACAAAATCTTGTCCCATTAATTCGCGCACACGGGTATATTTCCAAGCTTCGGTTTTAGCTGTTGGCAAACCTTGTCTGACAAAACATTCAAGGCCTTTTTCACGCAAAGCCGATACCTTAGGCGTATCCGCCCCGCTAAGTTTGATGTTTTGGATTAATCCACCCATATCCATATCAAGCCTTATCCCTGATAAATTCGGCATAACCATTTTCTTCCAATTCCAAAGCCAGATTTTTATCGCCAGATTTGACAATCCGACCATCGGCAAACACATGTACAAAATCCGGCACAATATAGTTTAATAGCCGCTGATAATGTGTAATCACCAGCATTGAACGCTTACCGTCCCTCAAAGAATTAACCCCCGCCGCCACGACTTTTAAGGCATCGATATCCAGTCCGGAATCCGCTTCGTCTAAAATTGTCATCACCGGTTTTAACACCGCCATTTGCAATATTTCCATTCTTTTCTTTTCGCCACCTGAAAATCCGACGTTAACCGGCCGTTTAAGCATTTCTCCGTCAATACCGAGCTTTTTTCCTTCTTCACGAACCATTTTGATGAAAGCCATCGTATCAAGTTCCGCTTCTTGATTATGCTTATGGATATTGTTAATAGCATGCTTTAAAAATGTGGTTGTCGGCACGCCAGGAATCTCTACCGGATACTGCATAATCAAAAACAACCCTTCGCGCGCCCTTTCTTCCACACTCATCGCCAGCAAATCTTTGCCTTTAAAACGCACGCTTCCAGAAGTTACCTCATATCCAGGTTTACCGCATAATACATATGAAAGAGTAGATTTACCAGCGCCGTTTGGTCCCATAACGGCATGAACTTCGCCCTCATTTATAGTAAGGTTAAAGCCTTTAATAATGTCTTTGCCATCCACCCGAGCACATAAATCTTCAATTTCAAGCAGTGGTGCAGTCATGTGTTTTTTCCCATTCATTCAAACGTTGTTCAATCAAAACCAATTTATTTTTTTTATATTCTTCGACTTGCGTCGCAATATCATAACAGCATTTAAGCTGTTCCAGCATAATTTCTACATCGGCGGTTTCTTCAATCAACAGCTCGACGTTATCTTTTTGGCGATTAATATTTTTAATAATTTCTTTGGTAAGCTCGCTCATTTCTTCAATAACCTGCAGCATTTGCGGTTCTTTGCCCCAAAGTTTAATTGCTCTTTGATAAATATTCATTTTTAACCAACGCTCCCTTCAAGCGAAATATTAATTAATTTAGCCGCTTCAATGGCAAACTCCATCGGTAGTTGCTGCATAACTTCTTTGCAAAAGCCGTTGACAATCAAACTAACCGCCTCTTCTTCGCTGATGCCCCGCTGTTTGCAGTAAAATAATTGTTCTTCGCTGATTTTTGAAGTAGTCGCTTCATGCTCTAATACGGCGCCGTGGCTACGGTTTTCAATATACGGAACAGTATGTGAACCACATTTTGAGCCGATAAGCAGGCTGTCGCACTGCGAATAATTCCGCGCATAACTGGCTTCTGGCGCAACCTTAACCAATCCGCGGTACGTTTGGTTGGAAAACCCGGTCGAAATACCTTTGGAAATAATTTTAGACCGTGTGTTTTTGCCGATATGAATCATTTTTGTGCCAGTGTCGGCCTGTTGCCGGTTATTGGTAATGGCAACCGAATAAAATTCGCCGCTTGAATTATCTCCCTGCAAAATGCATGATGGATACTTCCAAGTAACGGCAGAACCGGTTTCGACCTGTGTCCATGATATTTTGGCATTATCACCACGGCAGGCAGCGCGTTTGGTAACAAAATTATATACGCCACCTTTGCCGTCTTTATCTCCCGGATACCAATTTTGTACGGTAGAATACTTAACTTCGGCGTCTTTTAAAACCACAATTTCCACAATAGCGGCATGAAGTTGGTTTTCATTGCGTTGTGGCGCCGTACAGCCCTCAAGATATGAAACATAACTTCCTTCATCGGCAATAATCAGCGTGCGTTCAAACTGGCCGGTGTTTCGGGCGTTAATTCTGAAATAGGTTGAAAGCTCCATAGGGCATTTAACGCCTTTAGGAATATATACAAATGAGCCATCGGTAAATACAGCGGAATTTAAACAGGCAAAAAAGTTATCAGTGTAAGGCACCACTGAACCCAAATACTTCTGTACCAGATCCGGATGATGTTTAACAGCCTCTGAAATAGAACAAAAAATAACCCCCTGTTCGGCAAGTTTCGCACGGTATGTGGTTGCTACGGATACACTGTCAAACACGGCGTCAACCGCCACGACACCAGCCAAAACCTCCTGTTCTTTTAAGGGAATGCCGAGTTTGTTATAAGTATCCAATAGTTTGGGATCAACTTCGTGAAGGCTTTTAGGCTGAGTCTTTTGCTTGGGTGCGGCATAATAAAACAAATCCTGATAATTGATTTTTTCATAATTTAATTTTGCCCAGGTAGGTTCTTTCATATTAAGCCAGAACTGATATGCCGCTAACCGTTTTTCCAGCAGCCATTCCGGTTCGCCTTTTTTTGCGGAAATCAGGCGGATAATATTTTCATTTAGGCCTTTCGGTACGGTTTCGGATTCAATGTTTGTTACAAAGCCGTATTTATATTTTTCGCCACTTTCATCAATAATTTCCGGTTTTTCCGTCATCTGCATCCTCTAAATTTCAAGCGGTTTTTAGCATAAGCAATTGTTTGTTTAAAATCAAGGTCTTTTAACGAATATTTAGCTTTTTTAATGTGATACTACAAAGGCAATAACTCTAAGGATGAAGATGTATAAAACTTTTTTAAAAATAACGGCAATCTGCCTAATCTTAAGCGGATGTTATTTTTCAAATGACGGTATCCGCATGATTAACCGCAATACTTTATTTGGCACGCCGCCTTCGACAATCCAGGTGAAAAAAGGGGATACCTTATACAGTATTGCGCAGCGTTACAGCATTCCGTTAAAAGATTTGATTCAGGTCAACAATCTTCATCCGCCGTATACGTTGAAAATTGGTCAAACCTTGCGCCTGCCGACGGCTCAATATCATATTGTCCAAAAGGGCGACACCCTTTATAGCATTTCGCGCCAGCATAATGTGGATATCACCTCCTTAAGCCGCGTTAATAATCTGCACCCACCATACACGTTGCATGTCGGCCAAAAACTTCTGCTCTCTGGCACAATTTCTGGTAATAGTCGCAACTATCAGACGACAAGCCAGAAAAGCGCCCAAACAGCCACAAATCAACCTGTGTCTAAAAACGTGTCGGCTAAAAATGCAACATCTGTTCGGCAGACGGCTTATACGCCACCCAAAAACCGCACGGCAAAATTTTTATGGCCGGTTAAAGGAACAGTGATTTCCAATTTCGGTGTTATGGGGAAAGGACGTAAAAACGATGGCATCAACATCAAAGCGGCCAGAGGGAGCGATGTTAAAGCCGCGGATAAGGGAACGGTAGCTTATGCCGGCAATGAGTTAAAAGGTTTCGGAAACCTTATTTTAATCAAGCATACAGACGGTTGGATAACCGCATATGCACATAATGATAAGCTTGTGGTCAAAAAGGGGCAAACCGTTGCCAAAGGCGAAAAGATTGCAACAGTCGGAAGTACTGGTAGCGTTGACAGTCCGCAACTTCATTTTGAAGTCCGCGCTGGTAAAAAAGCGGTTGATCCGCGCAAATATCTTCCTTAAACAATATCATTTTTCAAAGTCTTGTCCTTAAATATAAAATAATTGTGAAAGACTTGGTATTTTAATGTTGTATCAAAGAAATTTTGTTGTATATTCTTTGCAGTTAAAATGTATTTGAGGAGAAAATAATGTTAATCAACGAGGCATGGGCTCAAGCCACGACATCGGTTAGCACAGGAAGTTCCGTTGCCGGGACAATTATTCAGCTGGTGTTGATTTTGCTGGTATTTTATCTGCTGTTGATTCGTCCGCAACAAAAAAAGATGAAGCAACATGAGGCGGCGTTAAAAGCTATTAAGGTTGGCGATGAGATTATAACCGGAGGTGGCATATACGCCAAAGTCAAGAAGATTGAAGACGATAATATTACGGCCGAAATTGCCAAAGGGGTTGAAGTTAAAATGTATCGCTATATGATTCGCGAAGTTTTAAAGCCGGAAACGGCCAATGAAAATAAAGCTGTTAAGAAGAAATAAATCAGGGTTTGAAGAATGTATAAATTATCCAAAGAAAGAGTTTTGATTATTCTGGCTATTTGTCTGGTCGGAATTTTCTTTGCCGTGCCGAATTTTCTGCCACAAGGCATGAAATTGCCGTCATGGTGGCAACCTGTCAACCTGGGGCTTGATCTGCAGGGTGGTTCAAATTTGTTGCTACAGGTTGATTTTGATAGTGTTATGAGGGAAAGAATGTCCACAATTGAGGATTCTGTCCGTCAGACGTTACGTGAACACCGCATCCGTTATCAGAAACTAGCTACCGGAGCGGACAGTGTTAAGGTTGAAATTGAAAATTCTGGTTCTCGCAATCAGGCTATGGGTTATTTCAGAAAATTAGATGATGGTTTGGTTGTAACCTCGGGCGAAGGAGGCGTGGTTGAGATTAAGTATTCGGATCAGGCTATAGCTCGGTTAAAAGCAAAAGTAGTGGAACAGTCTATTGAAATTGTCCGTCGCCGTATTGATGAGCTTGGCACCAAAGAACCAGTCATTCAAAGCCAGGGTTCCGATCGTATTGTCGTCCAACTTCCAGGCATTCAAAACCCGGAAGAGGTGAAAAATCTTTTGGGTAAAACTGCTAAAATGTCTTTCCATCTGGTTGATGATCGTACTACCGCCGCTGATGCCAAACGTGGCAAGTTGAGTAGCACTTCACGCGTGGTTAACGGCATGGAAGGGGGACAATATGTTATTTCTCGCAAGTCAGTAGTTGGTGGCGAGAATTTAACCGATGCCGGCGTCAGTTTCCAGGACGGGGCTCCGGTTGTAACATTTAAATTTAATACGGTCGGTGGTCGCAAATTTGGTGAAGTTACAAAAGAAAATATCGGCCGCCAATTGGCAATAGTCTTAGATGATGAGGTTATTTCCGCGCCAGTTATCCAAACAGCGATTATGGGTGGTAGTGGTGTGATTACCGGTAATTTTACTTCTGAAGATGCCGGTAATCTGGCTTTGCTTCTGCGTTCAGGTGCATTGCCGGCGCCGTTGGAAGTTTTGGAAGAAAGAACAGTCGGCGCTGGTTTGGGGGCAGATTCAATTGAAGCCGGTATTGTTGCTTCCATCATCGGTTTAATCGCGGTAGTTGTCTTTATGGTTGCTGCCTATGGTTTGTTTGGTTTCTTTACGACAATTTCGGTCTTCACAAATCTGTTTTTGCTTTTAGGTGCAATGAGCATTATCGGTACAACTTTAACCTTACCCGGTATTGCCGGTATTATCCTGACTATCGGTATGGCCGTGGATTCTAATGTGTTGATTTTTGAACGCATGCGGGAAGAGGTCAAAAATGGACGTTCACCGAAAGATGCTGCCGAAGCCGGCTTTACCGAAGCCTGGGCAACAATTGTGGATTCCAATTTAACGACATTGGTGGCTGCTATTGTACTGTTCTGGTTTGGTACTGGTCCGGTCAGGGGGTTTGCCGTGACATTAGCTATCGGTATTGCAACATCTATGTTTACATCCGTAACGGTTACTCGGTTGATTATTGCAGGCTGGATGAAACGTACTAAACCGACCAAATTGCCGATTTAATGATAAAATAAGGAATAAGAAAATGAGAATTTTTAGTTGGGTAACAAAAGAGACGAATATTAATTTTATGCGGGGAAGAAAATATACTTATCTTCTTTCCATCATCATGGTGCTTTTGTCCTGCTACTGGGTTGTTTTTAGAGGGTTTAATTATGGGATTGATTTCTCTGGCGGTATCTTAATGGAGATTAAAAGCGAAAATAAAATTAATGCTGAGGATATCCGCCGTGAACTTTCCTCAATTAAGCTTGATGACTTAACCTTGCAGACAATCGGTGACAACGGCGATGAAATGATAATTCGCGCGCAGGCTGAAAGCGCCGATGAAGACAGCCAGCGGAAAGCAGTTGTCAAAATTAAAGAAGCTTTAGGGCAGGGCTACGAATATCGCCGGGTAGAATCGGTTGGCCCGCAAGTCGGTGATGAATTAAAACGAGCCGGTGTGATTGCCTCTTTGATTGCCGTTTTAGGTATTTGCGCCTATATTTGGTTTCGGTTTGAATGGCAGTTTGCCATAGGCGCCTTGTTAGGCTTGTTCCATGATTTGTTGATTACGGTAGGGTTGCTTTCAATATTTGACTTTGATTTCAGCCTGACGACCGTGGCGGCGATTTTGACTTTAGCTGGTTATTCAGTCAACGATACGGTGGTAACTTATGATCGTATTCGTGAAAATTTGCGGAAATACAAAAAAATGTCGCAGTATGATCTGATAAATAAAAGTCTAAATGATATCTTGTCCAGAACCATTTTAACCGGGTTTACCACAATGTTTGCCGCCGCGTCATTATTTGTTTTCGGCGGTGATACGTTGCGTAGCTTTTCATTTACCATTTTGTGGGGCGTAATTGTCGGAACCTATTCTTCAATTTATGTTTCGGCTGTGTTTTTAAATGTTTTTGATTTAAGAAAAACGCAGGAAGCTAAAATGCAGAATGTTAATCCATTTGGAAATGTCTGAATATACGTCGCTAAGCAGAAAAAAAGCCCCGCGCCAAATGCGGGGTTTTTTATGAACGGTTTTTAACGCCGAAAAAGACTTATTTTGCGGAAGTCAATTATCCGGAATTGGAACATTTGGATATTGCCCGAAAAGTTTTTGAGTTGTGCTACACCAGTTGAGAAAAATAAGCCGGAAGAATTATGAATGTGATTACCTAAACAAGCCCAAAGGCGCGAATGTCGCCAAAGTGGTAAAATATTGAAGCGCTAAAAATATTAATGACGATATCCGAATTGCTGCACCAACGCCCATACAGATTAAAGATGATGACGATAAGCTTTATTTAGGTCATATTTTCGATGCCGTCAGCTACATAGTGGAGTTTTTCAAACCTGTCGTGAAGGAATAAAAAGGCTTTGTTGAGGTTTGGGGTTGAAAAGTAAACAATATAAAAATTATCGGATAAAAAATTTTAAAAGTTGTTAAAGGCATTGATTGGTTATGATGTTGGAAAATCAACGCCTGAAAATAAAAAAAATTCCCCGAGAAACGGAGAATTTTTTCTGTTTGATTTTATAAAGCCAAAGCCGGAGGCATCTGCCGCCGTTTAAAATCCATAGCATGATAACGTTTAATTACCCAATCGATGGTTTGGGCATCTAACCCGGCGGCAATAATTTGTTCTTTGGTTTTATGTTCGTCAATATAAAGCCTGAGAATTTTATCTAGAATCGGATAGGGCGGTAAAGTGTTTTCATCTTTCTGGTTTAAGGAAAGTTCGGCACTTGGCGCGCGTATCAAAACTTCGCTGGGCAAAACCCGGCTTTGGGCGTTGCGCCATTTAGCCAATGCAAAAACTTCAGTTTTGTATAAATTGCCGATGGGCATTAATCCGCCACAGGTATCACCATATAAGGTACAATATCCGGTAGCTGCCTCAGATTTGTTGCCACAGGCCAAAACCAGACCGCCGTATTGATTGGACCAGGACATCAGAATTTTGCCACGGATACGGGCTTGCAGATTTTCCATGACAATGCCTTTAGGTGTTTCGCCAAATGCCGCGGTTAAGAAATCTTGCTCAGTGGCAACCAGCGATTCAATATTCAATTCATGATATTGAAAATTGTTTAATTTAGCAGTTTCACGGGCAATTTCCATGCTTAAAGGCGAGGTAAATTTGCTCTGCATCATGATTGCACTAACATTTTCGCCACCCAAAGCATCAGTCGCCAAAACCGCCGTCAGTGCAGAATCAATACCGCCGGACAATCCCAGAACAACAGTTTGGAAACCGTTGCTTCGACAATAATTTTCAAGCCCTTGTTTAAGTTTCTTCCAAATTGTCTCATTCATATTTAACGCTCCTGATGTTGTTTGATTAAGTTTTGCTGCAGTTTATATAAATCCTGTTCTAATCCTACGCCGTAAAAATGCGGGTTAGCAAGGCGTTTATAAGCTTTATCCAAACAGTTAAGATTTTGAGTGGCTTTGCGTTGAATTTGCGATAGCGGGTAATTGATATCTTCCGCAATCACGTGGCCGTTTATCATAACTGGCTTAAGCAGGCTGTAAGCTTGCTCCCCGGTAGCAAAAGTTAAGCGTTCGCCGGTGGTGGAATTGAGGCGCCATGAAGTCAGGCTTTTGGCTAAATGCCCGTTGTTAAGCAAAGAGTCTAAATCCTGCCGGCGGGTAATGATATCTCCTTCAAATTTGCCGTTTTTAACAATCCGTAAGACGTTAGTTGCCCCGGGAATAGTGGTTTTGCCCTCAGCAATTTTGATTTTTGGCTCGCCGTTATATTGCTTGGTTTTGTATACGCCTCCCAAAGCCGGCGTATCATACGCGGTTACCAATTTGGTGCCGGCGGCAAAAGCATCATATGGGGCGTTTTGCACCATAATCAGATTTTCAATTAAATATTCATCCAGATCATTGGAAGCCAACAGGCGGACATGCGACATACCAGCGGCTGCAAACATGGCTTTGGCCTCTTTTCCCCAATAAGCCAGATCGCCGGAATCAATACGAATGCCTTGTAGCTTGATGCCAGTTTCCTGCGCGGCGCGAATGGCGTTTTTGATGCCTTGGCGGGTATCATAAGTGTCCACCAGCAGAGTGGTGTTTCCATCTGAGGCGCGCATATAGGTTTTGAATGCGTCCAGTTCGTCGGCATAACTCATAATAAAAGAATGCGCCATGGTTCCTTGCGGCGGAATGCCGTAATGTTTTGCCGCTTTAACATTTGAAGTGCCAGAACAGCCGCCGATAAATGCGGCGCGGGTCGGTAAAAAACAGCCTAAATCTTGTGCGCGACGCAGACCAAATTCCATTACCGGACGTGGCGTTCCGTCAGCCGTGGCCGCCGTAACCATGCGCGAGGCCTTAGTGGCTATCAGGCTTTGAGCGTTAAAGATATTTAAAAATGCGGATTCAATCATATCAACTTGCCAACTCGGACCACTAACACTTATAATCGGTTCTCCCGGAAAAACGATTTCACCTTCGGGGACGGCCTGAATGTCCAACTGCAGAGATTGTCCTTTTAAAAATTCTAAAAATTCAGTTTTAAACAATGGCCGATTTTCACTGTTTTTAAGCCCAGCAAGATATTCAATATCATGAGGACCGATGTGCCAATTTTGCGCCCATTGCAAAAATTCCTGCAAGCCGGCACTTAAAAGATAACTGCCGCCGAACGGACATTTGCGGAAAAACGCTTCAGAGGTTTTAGGTATCATGTGCTTGTTATCCATAAACCAGGCCTGAGCCATGGTTAAATGGTATAGATCGCAGAAAAGTGGCGTGCCTGATGATAAAATTGCAGTTGTCATTATTTATCTCCTCGATTAAGATGAACGTGATTGTGAAGTTTTTTTTGTTCCAGCAAACAGCTGCGGAAAAATTGGGAACTGCTGAGGCTGCGTAGCCTGCCACTGTTAATAAACTGCCGATATTGGCTGTCGCTTAAAATTTCCGGAATTTGGCGGTGTAATCCTAGGCACAAGTCTTCCAAGATGCTTACCTTGGCGCCGCGTTTTAATAAACCATCCATCGCTTGTTTGACACAGACATCGCTTAGAACGCCGCATAAATAAACTTCTTTGTCTTTCCAACTGCTGTTTAAGACAGCATAGGCGTGTTTTTCATGCCAGATATTAGTGGTGGACTTAAAAATTTTGATAAGCGGGATATTATTCTTAAACGGTGCAGCCGACTGCCAGCCTTTGCTGCCGAATATGCAATGTGGCGGATAAGTTTCAGCCTCAATAGTATCATCATATGTTTCCAAAAAATGGGTATCGTATGAATCAATAATAATATCAAACATATTGTTTTGCAAATTTGCGGCAAATTTTTGCTGTCTGTGGATTAAGTCTGGCGCATTAACAGTCAGGCGCCCTTGCGGATGCACAAAATCGTTTTGAAAATCTATTCGCATTAAAACGGTTTTAGTCATGGTATTTCCCCTTTCAGGCTTATCATGGGTTAAAGTTTAGAACACCTGTCTTCTATAAGCCCTGCAGAAGACGCAGGCGTTTGGCGCATTATGCGCGGCTGAGATTAAATAATTGCTTTTTTGCGATTGAAATATTCCTCAACAATATGGTGGTTTTCAGGATGAATAAAATTTTTCCAGCGTTCGTCGCCGAATTTTATCATGTCGCGGATCATGGAACCGCTGACAAATGGAAATGCTGGATCCGTACGATCAACTAATTCAATATGCTTGAAACATTCTTTAAACCAATGAGCATCATATGTACTTCCCGCATAATAAACATCAGGTTGTGGCAAATCCGGAAAAGTTTCGGCAATAAAATCTAAGACATATTCGCCCCATTCGGCCGGATTATTAATATCAAACAAGCCGATGATTTTTAAGCGTTCATATTCCGGCCGATGTCGATAAATATTTTGAATCATTTTTTTACGGGTAGTGTAATTTAAAGGATTGCGGGCAGTGCCTTGTTCCTGAATGGAACCGAGAATAACGGTGGCACGTTCGCATTCGTTTAACATACAGTCAATCAATTTAACGTGCCCGATATGAAACGGTTGGGCGCGCATAATGGTTAAACCATGTTGATATTTAAATTCAGACATTAAAAAACTCCTTACTAAGGAGCCACGTTATTAAAGGAAATACAAATTTCCTGAACATAACCTGGCTCGGGTTGTTATAATGTTCTCTGCCTATAAGCCCTGCAAGCACCAAGAACAATTATAAATTAACAGTTTTTGGTAAAATGTCAAGTCAAAAAAAACACTGCCAGAATTAAAGGCAGTGTTTTACTTTTCTAATAAAGACTTCAGTCCTGGGCAACCAGATATTTTTCGGCCTCCATAGCGGCCATGGCACCAGTTGCGGCAGAAGTGATGGCTTGGCGGAATTTTGGATCTTGCACATCGCCAGCAGCAAACACTCCAGGAACGTTGGTGGCAGTGCCACCTGGTGCGGTGATGATATAGCCCTCACGGTCTAGTTTAATATATTCTTTGAAAATATCTGTATTGGGATGGTGGCCGATGGCGACAAACAAACCATCTAAAGGCATTTGCGAAACTGTATCTGTCTTTACGTTGCGGAGTTTAATACCAGTTACGCCCAAGGGCTGATCAGAACCTAAGACCTCATCGATAACGCTGTTCCAGACAATTTCAATTTTATGATTGTCTTGCAGCCGCTTTTGCATAACGGCATCGGCGCGTAACGCATCGCGACGGTGGATTAAGTAGACTTTGGCGGCAAAATTGGTCAAATAAAGCGCTTCTTCCGCTGCGGTGTTACCGCCGCCGACGACAGCCACATTTTTGCCACGATAAAAGAATCCGTCACAGGTTGCGCATGCCGACACACCAAAACCGATATATTTTTTCTCAGATTCAAGCTCCAGCCAGCGGGCGGAAGAACCGGTGCAGATAATAACGGTTTCCGCCTGAAAAACGTTGCCGTTTTCAGAACTGCAAATAAACGGGCGATGATTGAAATCCACTTCCGTGATTTTGTCGTTAACAATGCACGTGCCGACATTTTGGGCTTGTTTGAGCATATTATCCATTAACTGCGGTCCGGAAATTGGTTCGGCAAAACCTGGAAAATTTTCGATATCCGTGGTCATAGTCAGCTGTCCGCCGATTTGGGAACCAGAAACCAAAACCGGATTTAAGCCGGCACGGGAAGCATAAATGCCCGCTGTATAACCGGCAGGGCCAGATCCGATGATAAGAACTTTTGTTTTATATTCAGCCATTGTTTTTCTCCTTTGCTATATAAAATAAGATTTTGAATATTTTTTGCAAGCGAAATAAATCAGCCCATGAAAAACTTCTACATATTTTGTTTTGTAGGGGAATGTTTTATTATAAATAAATTTTTAGTTGTAATTTGGGCGATTGCTATTTATGATAATTGCTAAGGGATATTTTTTAGCAGAATTGTTAAAAAGCGTTTTGTTTTAGATTTTTCTTCTTTGAAATTTTGGGTAACGTCTTCGCCAACTACTGGCTTTTTTCAGATATAGTATACATTCTTCATAATCGATGTTTTTTTATAAAATAAACCGCTAACAGTGGCTTATTTTATGGCGGGAGCGACGAGGCTCGAACTCGCGACCTCTGCCGTGACAGGGCAGCGTTCTAACCAACTGAACTACACCCCCAACAACTAAGCTGATAATATTATCTATTTTTATACAATGCAAGAAAAATTATGTGCGTTTAAAAGACCATATATTTTTTCGCTAATGTCATTAGATGTCCAGCTACATATAACATTTTGATATTCTTGAGATATTTTAGCATCTCGCAGATATGATTTAACTACCTACCAAAGGCGATGAAACACTTTGCTGCAGTCATCAAAAATCAGCGTTTATTTTATATATCTTATACCTACACAAATTATTTTAAATTGCAAGATGTTTTTTTTATCAACACCAAGAAAATAAAGGCTCTCCTTGATATAAGTAGTTATATCTTAATAAATTTATGCACAAACGCTGATTTTTGAAGAATGTGCTGAATGTTTGTTGGATACATACCAAATAATCAAGATCAGGCAGACTATGCTGATCAATATCAAAGTCTTGTCTCTTTTGCAAAAGAGAAAGGCTTAGTAATGGGGTGTGTTCACTCTGGTGAGAATTTTGAAAATGTAAAAAGTATTATTCAAGCAGATTGTGAAGGTATTCTTATTAACAAAATAAGCCATATCGGTTCTTATCTACAAAATATCAAAGATAATCTTCAGTTTTGTCAGGAAAGGAATCTGAAACTATTTTCTATAGATGAGGGTTATAGCTTTGATAATTCTGGCTTAACTGATGATTTTTTCAAAGGAATGGATGCTGCTATTGATATTCGCAGTCATTTAATTTCACAATCAACCAGAAAAGTTTTAAATCAACGTAAAAAAGAAGGCAAAAAACTTGGTCGTCCATTTGGGGCAAAAGTAAAATCCAAATTAGAAAACAATTCGGCAGAAATTTTACGAATGCTTGATGCTGGTATTTCAAAATCAGAAATTGCCAGACAATTAGGTATCAATCGAGTATCAATCTATACCTTTGCTAGAAGACGCGGAATTTCCTTTAGTGGAGGAAATAAATAGATGTCCAAAGTTTCTGTAATTATTCCTGTATACAATGTCGAACAGTTTTTGGCTCGTTGTCTTGATAGTGTCTTAACGCAAACATTTAAAGATATTGAAGTTATTTGTGTTAATGATGGAAGTACGGATAATAGTGCGCAAATTTTAGATGATTATTCAAAAAAAGATAATCGAATAAAATTAATAACACAAAAAAATCAAGGCCTTTCCGAGGCTCGAAATAATGGTTTAAAGCAAGCAACAGGTGAATATATTTATTTTCTTGATTCTGATGACGCTATAGAGCCTCAGACAATAGAGATTTGTTATCAAATATCAGCCAAATATAATACCGATTTAGTATGCTTTGGTTATAAAAAATCAGATGGAAAAGAGCTTCCTGAAGAGATTTTTGATATAAGCAAAATTCAAGCTAAAATATATGACAAGCCTTTGTATAAAGGTTGTTCCGGAAAAAACAGAATATCATTTAATGTTTGGACTAAATTTTATAAAAAGAGCTTAATTGACGATATGAATTTTATTAAAGGAATTCAATTTGAAGATTATCCTTTTACATATGCAGTACTAAGTAATCATCCCAAAACAGCATTACTTCCGTTGAAATTACATCTTTATACTAAAAACATAAATTCAATTTCTAATCAAAAGTCATCCCCCAAACAAATATCAGGTTATTGGACGGGAATACTTTCAGTTGTATCTTTGTATAGTCAAAAAGGATTAAAAAAGGAATTAGATTTTTTTAAAAAAGACGCTTTGCCTCGTTTATTAAAACATCAATATAATAAATGTAGTCATGCTTCTGCAGAGGTTTCTGCTGAAATGTGGAAAGTTTTTAGTGATGAACTTGCAGACTTGCAACAAAAAGGGATGCTTGCGTTTAAATGGCATGGTTTATGGAGATATTGTCAATATAAAAGGCTTCTTAAAAACAAGCCAAAAAGCAATGTAAAAGTTGCAGTTCAGATGTTTGGCCATTTGCGTACTTTTGAAAAATGCGCCTCATCAATAAAAAAGAACTTAATAGACTTATATGATTGTGATGTTTTTATGCATACATGGGATGAAACCAACCATTCTACGCTAAGTCACCACAAAAATAAATGTAAAGTCAAAAAGGTTGATACTCAAGTTGTAGAAAAGCTTAAGAAGCTTTATTCTCTCAAATCTATAAAAGTAGAACATCAAAATGTGCAAGATTGGGGAAATATACAGTGTTTATGTAATCCAAAGTCAAAAATTTCTGTTTGGGGGTTATCTTGTATGTATCACTCCCAAAATGAAGTCAACAAACTTCGCAAGCAATATCAAAAAGAGCAGGGCATTCAATATGATTATATCGTTTTTATCCGGCCGGATATTTATCTAAACCGTCCGTTTATATTAGATATTCTCAATAAAGAGCTTGTTCTTACAAAACAAAATAAAGAAAAAATAAAATTTGTCGCTCATGGCCGTTATATAAATGATTTTGCTCTGACAGCTGATGCCGCAACGGATATTTTGTTTGTTTCATCTCCAAATACGGCAGATGAAATTTGCAAGGTTTTGCATAGCATAGATTTTTCCAAATACAAAGATTATTTGTGGAATCCTGAGAATATGGCAATGCAAGAGTTGACCAAGAATCATATTCAGACATATCCACTTATGTATCAAGGAAATGCGGATTGGTGCATTTTACGTGAAAAGAAAATTTTAAAAAATTTATTCAAGATAAAATTAGGCAAGGATTCTTACATTCGTTTTTTGACATTTTTGCCCAGTATTTTTCACATCAAAATTCAAATTTTGCAATTCAATCTGTGCATTTCGGTAGGATATTTAAATAATTAGGAGAAGAAAATGGAAAAGCAAAAAGTCAACACCATCATTTTATCGGCCGGAAAGTTTAATCCCAAAAACATATCCGTAGGTATGATTACAGATCCCGGACTTTTGCCGATACGTTCAAAACCAGCCATTAACTGGTGTATCGATTCTGCCATAAAAAATGGTGCCGATAAAATCAAAATTGTATTGCGAGAAAACAATACAAGATTGAGTCGTTTTCTTGGTTATAGTTATCCCAACGTTCAACAATATTTTATTGAATCAGATTCAGACATATCTTCCTCAGTCATAAATCTTTTAGACAGTTGTGATGAAAACTTTTCCACGCAAATTATTTTTGGCGATACCTTAATAGACGAAACTTTCCCCGAAGAAGATGATGTTTTTCTGTCTTCTCCAAATATAAAAGCATCAAAACAATGGTGTTTAGTTTCTAAAGATAAAAAAGGTTATTTGGCAAGAATTTACAATAAAGAAAGAGACATCTCAATAGCCGATAAAGAAGCTTTGGTAGGATATTATAAATTTTCAGATACAAAGTTGTTAAAGCAACTTTTAGCTACAGAATTTTTAAATTATGAAGCAAGTTTTATAAATGTATTGCAAAAGTATCATAACATTCACCCAATTTTAATAAAAACAACACAACGTTGGTTTGATTTTGGGCATGTCAGTGGTGCAGTTCAAGCTCGCTTGGAATTATTCAGTGCAAGAGAGTTTAATTCTTTAAAAGTAGATGCTGTTAGAGGCACAATAACTAAAATATCTAGGAATAAACAAAAACTGCTTGATGAAGCCAATTGGTATAAAGAACTTCCTACCGATGTTGCTTGTTATGCACCTAGAGTTTTTAACGTGAGTGAAAATGCGGAAACTACATCGGTTGAAATGGAGCTATATGGATATGCAAATTTGGCAGAAACATTTATTTATGGCTCTAATAATTTGGAAGATTGGTATAATATTATAGAAGCATTACTTAAGGTTCATAAGGTCTTTGAAAATTATACAGAACCACAAGACAAAGAAGAATTAGTTGAAATATATCAAAACAAAACACAGCGACGTATAGACGAGATTGCCACTAAAAATCCTGAAATTTTTAAAATGATGCAGAGTGATTATATTTCAATCAATAATGTTCATTATAAAAATTATCCTTTATTAAAATCAGCTTTGAATACAGAAGTCGCCAAATTGGTCAATTATGACAAGAGGACAATCGTACATGGAGATTATTGTTTTTCCAATATTTTATTTGACTCAATGCACTATATTTTCAAGCTGATTGATCCGCGTGGCCGTTTCAAAACCCAAAGTATATATGGAGATCCGCGTTATGATATTGCCAAATTGCGCCATAGCATTGTAGGGTTATATGACTTTATCGTTGCCGGACTATATAAGCTTAAGGCATCCGGCAAAGATTTTTACGATTTTCAAATTTCAACTCCTGTTTTAACTGAAAAATTAGAGCCGTTCTTCGATGAATTGGTTGTAAATTATGGTTATGACAGAAAAGAAATCAAGCTTATTGAGGCTTTGTTGTTCTTAACTATGATCCCATTACATAGTGATGATATTCAGCGTCAAAAAGCATTTTACCTAACATCAATAAAGAAATTTAACGAGGTATTATATGATGACTAGTGATAAAAAAATGCGTATTTGCATAGATTTAGACGGAACTATTTGTGAGATAAGAAAAGATCCGCAAACTTACGCTGATGTTAAAGTTAAAGATGGCGCAAAAGAGATGATACACGCTTTGCGTGCCGCTGGTCATACAATCATCATCAACACGGCTCGTAACATGGGCTCTACAGGTCATAATGTAGGCAAAGTATTAAAAAATGTTGGGCAAATGACATTTGAATGGTTGGCAAAAAACGGCATTGAATATGATGAAATTTTCTTTGGCAAACCTAATGCAGATATCACAATAGATGATCGTGTTGTTCGTTTTAATGATAATTGGCAAGATATGACTGAAGAAAACTTAAGTAAAGCAGCCAAAGCAAAGTGAGAGCGAGCATGTTAAATATTGTTATTCCCATGGCCGGAGCGGGAAGTCGTTTCAAAGCTCAAGGCTATACCTTACCCAAACCGTTTATTGATGTGAACGGAAAAATGATGATAGAGCGGGTTTTAGATGGTGTTTACTATCCCAACGCCCATTATACGCTGATAATTCAAAAACAGTTTGAAGAAGAAAACAAAGAACAGTTGGAAAAACTGTCTTCAAAATATCATGTGGCGTTTATCAGTGTAGAAAAATTGACCCAAGGCGCAAGTTGCACGGCCTTGGCCTCTCATGAGATAATTAATAATAATTTGCCGGTTATTTTTGCCGATTCCGATAACATTTTTGATAATTGGGTTTTTCAAAACTTTGTGAACGATTGTCTGACCAGAAAATTAGACGGCAGCTTACTCACGTTTAATACGGATAAGGAATGTTTTTCCTTTGCTGCTACTGATAACAAAGGTTTTGTCACCAAAACAAGAGAAAAAGAAGTCATATCCAACCACGCTATTTGTGGTGTGTATATGTTTGCAAGAGGCGCAGACTTTGTAAAAAACACCATAGAAATGATGATTTATGGTGATAGAGCCAAAAATGAATATTACATGAGCAATGTTTATAACTATGCCGTGAAAAATGGCGCCCAAATTGGTGTCTTTGATATTCAAAAACAAGATTGGAAGTGCGTAGGAACACCAGAACAGTTAAAGGAATATTTGAAAGATGAACAATACTAGATATTACAATTTAGATTTTGTAAAATTTTTATCCTGTCTGTCGATATTGATAGTTCACGCTCCTTTGATTGGGTTTGACTTAATAAAAGAAAGAACGGATATTGGGGTGAGTTTTTTCTTTATTTTATCGGGATTTTTTTTGTTTACTCAAATAAAAAAAGATATTTCTTATCAAGATTTTGTTGTGAAAAGATATATCAGACTAATGCCTATAGTCATATTATCTTTTTTATTTGTTTTTTGCTTGAATTATGTCGGATTAATTACACAAGAAACGCATTTTAAAGACAATTTTATGACTTTCTTTTTTATAAGAAATATTGCGCTTTTTAATGACGCAACACAGATTAGATTTATATATAATAATTCTCATTTGTGGTACTTAGGGCCATTGTTTTGGGTGTCTTTATTTTATTTATCTTTATTTAAAATATTCCCTCATAAAATATCTACTTTTATCGTTGCAATAATGTCCTATATAGGCGTGATGATTTACATACATAAGGTAAGAGTGCTACCGGGATTGCTTGGGGTTTGGCGAGGGCTGTTTGGAATAGGTTTGGGAATTTTAATCCGAATTTTTATAAGTTACATAAATTATTTTCAGGAAACACGATTAATCAAAAAAGGTACAATAATATTTTTTACAATATTAGAGCTTCTTTTTTTTGGTATTTTTATAGATTTGCTTTTCTTCAATACGCTAAAATTATCAGAATATGCATACGGAATAGTCGTTTTTTCAATTTTAGTAATTTTATTCTTTATTCAAAAAGGTGCTTTTTCGAGATTATTAAATCAACCATTTTTAGGAAAATTGGGAATATATTCATATTCTATTTATATTCTGCAATATATTCCGCAGATTTTGTTTGCAAAAGGAAATCTTTTATCAAATTCAAAGCTTTATCTTCATTTGAAAACGGAATATCCTATTTCCACTTGTTTGATTATATCTATTTTATTTCCGTGTGCTTTCGGTATTATATTATATTATATGTGTGAAAAAAAATCATATGAAAAATTGTCATCACTTTATAACAAGATAAGGAGTAAATATGAACAATATTAAATTAGTTGATGAAAAAATTTGTACAGGTTGTGGTGCTTGTTATAATATTTGTCCTAAAAAAGCAATTAGTATGCAACCCAATGATGAGGGCTTTTTGTATCCAGTTATTAATAATGACGAATGTGTCGATTGTGGTCTGTGTCTTAAAAGCTGTGCCGCTTATAATCCTCAATACAAAAATAGCAAAGAACCGGAATGTTATGCTGTTTGGGCCAATGACGAAATCAGAATGAAAAGTTCCTCAGGTGGTGCTTTCACGCTTCTGGCCAATTATGTTTTGGATAAAGGAGGCTATGTTTGTGGTGCCGCTTGGGATAAAAATTTTAATGTTGAACATGTCATTGTTCATAATAAAGAGGATTTAGATAAACTTCGCTATTCAAAATATGTTCAAAGTAACACTAAAAAAACATTTACAGAATTAAAAAAATATTTGGATTCGGGAAAATATGTATTGTTCACTGGAACACCATGTCAGGTTGCCGGTTTTAATAAATATTTAGGTAAAAAATATGAGAATTTGTTGACGGCAGATATCGTCTGTCATGGTGTTCCTTCCCAAAAAATTTGGCAAGATTTTTTAAAGGAGTTACCTTATAAAAATAAGATAAAATCCGTTAATTTTAGGCCTAAAAAAGATGGTTGGGGTGTATTTAAATTAACTTTTTATCTAAATGATGGATCAGAGGTAAAATTAGAAAGAAATAATGCATATTTTGCAGGCTTTGAAAGAGCGCTTTTTTATAGAAAAAGTTGTGGCACTTGCCCATTTAATCACATGCCCAGACAAGGAGATATAACGCTTGCCGATTTTTGGGGTATAGAGTTTTATGACAAGCCATTAAGACATCCTAAGGGAACTTCTTGTGTCATGATTAATTCCAAGAAAGGAGAAATAATATTTAAGGAAATTAGCCGAAATGCACAATTGGTTAAGAAAAAAAATATTGAAGAAAGTACAAAGTATAATAGATGTTTTTATGCTCCGACACAGATAAATGAAGCCAAAAGAAAAAGATTTTTTGATTTAAGAAAAACACAAAATTTTTCAAAATCTGTCGATTTCGCCTTAAATGATAAATATGATGTTGGTATTGTTGGTATTTGGTTTTTTGAAAATTATGGGGCTATTTTGACGGCTTATGCTTTATACAAGCTCCTGGAATCAATGGGGTATACATCTATTTTAGTTGATTCCTCTGGTCTAGTTAATGAGGAACATTTGAATGATCCGCATATTCTTTCTCGTCGATTTATGCGTAGATTCAAAGCTCCGATTACCTCTATCAAAAGAAGTAAAAAAGAACTTTCCGTTTTAAATAGTTTGATTGATAATTTTGTCTTGGCATCTGATCAGTTATGGCATTATCCTAAACCATTTGGAAAAACCTTCTTCTTGGATTTTGCTCATGACGATAAAAGAAAAATATCTATCGCAACGTCTTTTGGTGATGGATATGTTGATCCTAAGTCTGAGTGGGGTGAAGCAAAATTTCATATGCATAGGTTGGATCGTGTTTCTGTTAGAGAGGCTGATGGTGTGGATATTTGTAAAAATATATTTGGTGTAAAAGCTGAGCATATTTTGGATCCTGTTTTTTTATGTGATTTTGCTGAATATGAGAAAGTAATTGAAAAAGCAAAAGTGAAATCAGATGAGCCATATCTTTTGAGCTATATTTTGGATACAACGGAAGAAAAAGAAAATATAATAAAATCAACTGCTGAAGAATTAGGACTTAAATTGGTTAATATTTGCGACGGAAATGTTTTAATGAAAAAAGAAAAGGCTCAGAAGGGTGTGGAGGTTGAAGATTGGCTTTATTATTTTAAAAATGCCGAAGCCGTTATAACTGATTCCTTCCATGGGACATGTTTTGCCATGATTTTCAACAAACCATTTGTTTCTATTGTAAATCAGGTAAGAGGTACGTCTCGGTTTACATCTCTTTTATCAATATTCAAAGAAGAAAAACGTATGTTTTTTGATGTAACAGGAATTTTATCACATATGGATTTGTTAGAAAAATTTGATAAAAATAAGTTTTCTTCCATTTTATCAAAGCAGAAAGAGAAAGCTCTAAGATGGATTAAAGAAGCTTTGACTTTTCCAAAAAATACTTCTGTTTCAACATATGATTTGCTAGCAAATAGAGAAGTGCAAAATATTTTACCAACAAATACAGAAACTAATAACCAAGTTCTGAGGCTTCTTTTGTGCAAAGATGAGATAAACAGAAAATATTTTCGTTATAAAATATTGAGAAAAATTTATTTTGGAAAAATGCGCAAACATTATAAAGAAAAATATAAAAAATATAAAGAATATAGAAAACAAATTAAGTCTTATATAAAAGGAGTTAAATTATGATAGATAATAAAGACTTAACTTTTGTAATTCAAGGAAATAAAAAACCAGAAATACATGAATGTATCTCCAGTATACGAAAATATTTTTCTGGTTCTCATATAATTTTTTCGACTTGGGCTGGTACAGATGTTTCAGATATAGATTGCGATGAGGTTGTATTCAATATTGATCCAGGAGATTTAGGGGATGTATTCTATCCAAATACGAAAGGTTTATCGCACAAAAACAACCTAAATCGTCAAATAGTATCTTCATACAATGGATTGCTTCATGTCAGAACAAAGTATGCCGTAAAATTTAGACCAGATTTTATATTGAAATCAGATAAAATTTGGAAGATTTATTGTGAATTTGAAGATCTTAATTTAGATGTCGATTTAAACTATAAGATGTTTAATCACAGAATTTTTATGTTTTGTCCTGCGTCTGCCCAAAAAACAAATTTAGCATATCATATCGTTGACTATGTGCAAATAGGATATACGGAAGATTTAGTAGAGTTGTGGAAAATTCCCTTGATAACTAAAGAAGATAGTCAGTATTGTGTAATTCATGGAATAAAACAAACGGAATATCCAAGAGCTTATAAATATGCGTGTGAGCAACAAATCTGGCTTAGAAATATAGAAAAAAGTAAAATTAAATACAAAAAAAACAGTTTATATAATGATATAGACGAGGAAATTATTGAAGATAGTCATAAAATTTTTATAAATAATCTATATTGCATAGATTATAGAGTTGCCGATATAACTTCTCCCTTTGATTGGTTAAAAGGATTTTACCAACGCTGGGCATATACTTTTGAGGATTATTATAATTGGTACACCCAATATATTGGTTATTCAGAAAATTTAGAAAATTACCTAAAAAAATATCAGAAAGATATAGAGAAAAAGTATAAAATTAAAGAATCAAAAACAAAAATTAAAAGTAGAGATGTATCTGTTGTGGTTCAAGGGTTGGCAGAAAAGGGGATTATTGATAAATGCATCAAAAGTATACGGAAACAACTTCCATTTTCGGAGATTATACTTTCTACATGGGAAGGAAGTGATGTAAAAAATTTAAATTATGATAAATTGGTTTTAAATAAAGATCCAGGAAATTTTCCTCTGACACTCGATGGTATAAATAATAATGTAAATCGCCAAATTGTATCTACACTAAATGGAATAAAACAAGCTACCAGAAAATATTGCTTGAAAATAAGAAGTAATGCTGTTCTTAAAGATAATAGCTTTTTAAATCTTTTGAATCAATGTACAAAATATGAAGAAGGATATCATTTGCTTCAGCATAGATTGCTTATTCCATCATACTTTACCAGAGATCCAAATGTTTATAAAAAGGGAATATATGCTAATAAATATATGAAAATAAATTATCCTTTTCATCCTTCCGATATGGTTTTGTTTGGCTTGACCTCAGATATGATGGATTATTGGGATATTCCTCTGTTGAAAGAGCAAGATGTAAAGGTGAGTTTTAAAGGTATATATGGAAAATACATTCCAGAACAGTATATTTTTATAAAATTTTTAGAAAAAAAAGGCATAAAAATTAATTTGTCTACCTATGATGATAATTCTCAAGAAAATATTTCACTTACAGAGCATTTGTTTGCATCTAACTTTATTTTGGTTAATTACCGAACATTTGGTGTTGATTTTCAAACAGATAAATTTTCAATCTATCAAAATCCTAAAAGATTTTTGTCTTGTTATACTCCATATAAATGGAAAGCACTATACAATAAATATTGTGCTACAAATACTTTTAACAGTTTTTTTGATAAAGATATTTTGTATATAAAATTATGCTTAGAAATTAAGAAAATTAGGTCTTTATTAGCAAAGAATAAAAGACAAGCAAAACCAAATATTATAAAAAATACAATCATAATGCCTACTTATAAAAATCATTTTAAGTTTGTAAAAAAATTTTTACAAAGTACAGATAAATTTTTATTGGATAAAGATTCAACAGAAATAGTTTTTGTTATTAATAAAGATGAAGATAAATATTTTTCCAAAATTACAAAAAAATATAAAACAAAATTACGGATAAAAACTATATTTTTTGACGATATATTAAAAAGCAATAAAATACTAGAAACTCCGGAGCAATTGTTAGAACGATATGGTCGTTTTACTTTTCAAACATTGAAGAAAATGTATGCCATGTTGTTTCTTGATAGAGAAGATTACCTTGTTTTAGACAGCGAAAGTTTATTTGTTAAAAAGACAAATATGGAACAATTAAAACAAAGTTTTTTCAAAAAACCATATTTAATTGTATCTTCAATTGATAATACTAAAAGATCTAAGGATTTTATGACCTTTTGTGAAAATATTGATAACTTAATTGACTCCCATGTAGATAAATGGCCTCTAGAGCATTTTGTTTGGTTTTATAAAACAGCAATACTTAAAGATATGGTGAAAAAGCATGGAAGTTTTATAGAGATGGCTAAAAAAATATGGAATCTAAATTCTCAAAAAACATCAAAAAGCATTACTCTTCCCAAAGATATCAGATATGGAATTTTTGAAATTGTCCTATATCTAAGTTATATTTTTAAAAATAATGATAAGTATAAATATCAAATTAAATCACTGGAAGATTTATTGTCAAAATATTTGTCAAAACAAGAAAAAGATGTATACATACAAGATTTTTATGATAATTTTAAAGGAAAGAGTGGCATGTTAGAACATGCCATGTTATTATTAAATAAAAAAAGATGGAAAAATTTTGCTCGTTTATTTAAGGAAGAAGAAATTAACATAATAAGGTGTGATAAAACAGATATAAAAAACTATAAATTTCAAAAAAAGTTTTTAAATATTGTTCAACCTTGTATTTTAGCAGCCTCTCAAAACCATTGTTTTGGCATTAATAATACATTAAAAAACAGATTGAAAATTATGGTGTTTTCTTCAAAAGCAGTACAAAAATTGGAAAAACATGCCCAACGTTTTTGGACACCTGTCAAAAAATTTGTAAATTGGCTTTTAGAACCATTTTCAATACTTTTCTATTTAGTAAAATTGCTTGTCCATGTGTTAAGATCTATTAAAATTATCATATTAGGATAACATGATCTCAGCAAAAGACATATCTGTTATTGTGCAAGGAAAAATAGAGCCTAAATATACCAGCAAATGCCTTAAAAGTATCCGAAAGCATTTGCCGGAGGCGGAAATCATCCTTTCTACATGGAAAAATAAATCTATCCTAAATTTGGATTATGATGTACTGATCTTAAATAAAGATCCTGGAGCTTTTATTTTTACTTTTGATGGAAAATTTCAAAATCAAAATCGTCAAATTGTTTCAACGCAGAATGGAATAAAAAAAGCATCAAAAAAATATGTATTGAAATTGCGTTCAGATATGTTGATTAAGGGAACAAAATTTTTATCTTATTTTGCAAAATATCAAAAAAGAAACAGTCAATGCAAAATTTTGCAAGAACGGGTGTTGATTAATAGTTTGTATACTCGAGAACCACTGTTAAAAAACAAACCTCATTTGTTTCATCCTGGTGATTGGATGATGTTTGGCTTGAAAGAAGATTTGCTTAATATTTGGGATATCCCTTTGGCTCCGGAACCGCAAACCAGCGAATATTTTAAAAATAATCCTGATTTGCCTCATATTGAAGGTTGTTATACTAGATGGCATACCGAGCAATACATTTGGATGTCTTTTTTGAAAAAAAACGGCATTAATTTTCAATTTGAGAATTATATGTCATATTCATCCGAATTGGCTGAATTATCAGAGTTATCTTTGGTTAATAATACATGGCTTTTAGAATATAAAAAACAATTTGATATCGTTTGTCAAAAATATAATAAACAATTTGGTAATAGCGAAACAGCGCATCCTCTTAACTGGCATATCAATTATCAAAAATATTGTGACAAAAGCTTTGTTATTCCCAAAACATGGTCCGATTTGCAATTATTCAATCCTAAATATAGACGATTTAAAAAACATCTATCAAAGTTCTTTACGAAGTTTACAATGAGAGAGTGTATCTCTTCTATAGGCTATTTTATTCAATTATGTGCATCATTTATTTTTTATGCATATCAATATAACAATAAAATCAATAGGTTAAATAAAAATGTACAAAAATAATATCTTTTATCTATGCCAAGGAGGAATTGGTAACCGACTTAAATATTTTGCGTCTTTGTATGAGTATTATAAACCGCAAAAATTTACTCTTGTTTGGAAAAAGAAAGGGTGGGTTACAGCATCATTTTCTGAACTCTTTCAATTTGAAAGCAAAGCAGAAATGATTGAGCTTTGCTCTGAGAAAGATGTAAAAAAATATAAAAAACTTTTCAAATCGGAATGTTTGTACAAACAAGGATATCATTGGAAATTGTATGCTAAAGAAGATATTGATTTGAAATACAATGATATTTCGGAAGAAAATCGCAAATTATATCTGGATTTTTTTAATAAGTTAAAACCATCTGCACAAGTCAAAAAAAGAATAAAGGATATTGATCTTCCTCGAGGAACGGTTGCTCTTCAGGTTAGAAATAATCTTGATTGGGAAAAAGCTGGAAGAAATGAAAATTTAGAAGATTTTGTAAAACAAATGCAAAAATTTCCTCAAAATACAATGTTCTTTCTGAGTGCAATGTCTTCTAAGGTAAGTGATTATTTTAAATCACAATTTCCCGATAGAATCATTGAACTCCCAAATAAAAATTATTCGTTGATGATAGATGCTGTAGCTGATATCTTTTTGTTATCTCGCTGTCAAAATGGAATTTATTCTTATGGTAGTACATTTGCTGAAGTTGCTTGGTGGATAGGTGGCGCAAAAGCTCAAGTTTCAGTAGTTGGCAATGAAAAAAATTGGAAAAAAGACCACAAAAATTTTATAGTTAAAAATTTAATAAGATTGCTATTTAATAAATTAAAGAGAAAAATTTGTGCAAAATAAATTAAAAGATAGATTAAATCAGAGCAAAATCATGCCTCATGAAATACAGTTTAAGCAATTGATAAACTCTTTTTCAATGTCAGAAATTATCGCAAAAATTTCTTATGTAAATAAGCCTGAGCGATAATCCTTTATTAAAGCTCATGGGCAGCGAGCATGATTTCTTTCCAGATTAATGCCGGAAGTGTACCGCCGCCGATTTTTTCCATTGGTGAATTATCGTCATTGCCGACCCAAACTGCCGCAACATATTGATCGGTCCAACCGACAAACCAGGCGTCACGAAAATTTTGCGAAGTGCCGGTTTTTCCGGCGGTAAAAAATGGCAGCGCCGCCCGTCGGCCAGTACCGTTAGCGATAACTTCTTCTAACATTGAGGTTATTTGACGAACAACATCTTTATCTAAAATTCGTGTCGGTTCACTCATATCCCGTTGATACAACTGAAATCCATCTTTAGAATAAATTTCGGAAATAGAGTACGGCCAGATAGCATAACCGCCGTTGGCTATGGTTGAATAAGCAGCTGCGATATCTAAAACTTTAACAGCCGCCGTACCCAACGTTAAAGATGGTGTGTCGGGAATATTGGTCGTAATGCCCATTTTATAGGCATTGCGGATAATATCCAGCCGATTTAAGTGTTCCGCTAAATTAATGGTTGCCAAATTATATGAATGCGCCAATGCTTCACTCAAGGTAACCCGTCCATGAGTTTGTTTGTCAGCATTTTCCGGTTGCCATTTGCCGATTTTAACCGGAATGTCATCAATCAGATCATCCGGTCTCCAACCTTGTTGAAGCGCAGTGATATACACAAAAGGTTTGAATGCCGAACCTGGTTGGCGCAAAGCCTGAGTGGCGCGGTTAAACTGGCTTTCTTCATAATTTTTTCCGCCAACCAGGGCTCTGATAGCGCCGTGGCGATCCAAAACAACGACAGCGCCTTCGGTTACATGGCGGTCTTGATATTGGGAAAGCATTTTTTGCAGGATTTGTTCGGTTTTTTGTTGCAGATCCTGATCAAGGGTGGTGCTGACATATATGTCATGATTACGTTCGCCGATATAAGCGTTGACTTCATTATAAACCATATCGGCAAAATGGCGTGCGCCCTCTACCTTATATTTTGTGGCATTTGCCAACGGTTCGGCAACGGCTTTTTCCATTTCTGTTTTGGTAATTGTACCGTGTTCAAACATCAGGCTCAAAACAACTTCAGAACGTGTTTGCGCTTTATCTGGACTGGTTGCCGGATTATAACGAGAGGGAGCCTTGAGCATACCGGCAATGACGGCGGCTTCTTTTAGGGTTAAATCACGTGAGCTTTTGCCGAAATATTTGTTGGCGGCAGCTTCTATGCCGTAAGTGCCAGCACCTAAATAAACGCGATTCAGATACAGCGTTAAAATCTGTTCTTTGCTGAATTTATGCTCAAGCCAAAAAGCCAAAAGCAGTTCCTGAATTTTGCGTTTGATATTCTTTTCCGAGGTTAAAAAGAGGTTTTTGGCTACTTGCTGGGTTATGGTGCTGGCGCCTTGGGCATAGCGCTGTTTGATTAAGTTAACAAGCATGGCTCGGGAAAAACCGATAACATCAAAACCAAAATGAGAATAAAAACGCCGGTCTTCGACATCGACAACAGCAGCCGGAACATAATAAGGCAAATCTTCCAAATAAATGACTTCGGCGAAGCTATTACCATAAGTGGTAATTTCATTGCCGTTTTCGGCAATGATAGTCGTAGATGGCCGGCGGGTATGGGATACGGCAGTTTCAACATCCGGAAGCGTTGCATAGCAGTAGCCGACATAGATGGCCACGACAGTGATAACGCCAACAGCGCAGATAAATAAAAATTTTAACGGAAAACGGCGGTTTGGGTTCCTTTTGCGGGAAGAGCGCCGTATTTTTTTTGTACGTTTTTTTGTTTGTGCGGTTTTTTTAGCCATCGTAATATCCTTTTGCCCGAAGTTTTTTATTATTTAATTTATAAAAAAATACGTTAAAAAATTTTATACGGCATAAAATTTTTTATTTGCTTGGCGCCACGGAAAATATAGTCTATATATGAGGAAAATAGCAATTTTCGAAAAAAAAGGAAAGCTCATGGCAAAAAAAGTTTGTCTGATTGACGGTTCTGGATATATTTTCAGGGCATATTATGCGTTGCCACCTATGAATACGCAGGATGGCACACCGGTGAACGCGGTTTTAGGTTTTTTAAATATGTTCATGCGTTTAACCGCAAAAATCAGATGCGATTATTGTCTGGTATTGTTTGATGCCAAACGGCAAAATTACCGCAATGAAATTTTTGCTGATTATAAGGGAACGCGCAAAGAAATTCCCGAAGAGCTGATTCCGCAGTTTCCGATTATTCGTCAGGCAGTTGAGGTTTTAAATCTTAATTACTTGGAAATGGAAGGTTTTGAAGCTGATGACCTGATTGCGACTTATGCCCGTAAAGCTTTGGAAGAAGGCGATGAAGTGGTGGTAGTTTCCGCCGATAAGGATTTGATGCAGCTTATTCGTCCAGGGGTGGAATTTTATGACAGTATGAAAGATAAATTTTTCAGTCCTGAAGATGTTAAAGAGAAATTTGGAGTTTACCCGAACAAAGTGGTTGATGTGCAGGCTTTGGCCGGCGATGCAACCGATAATGTGCCGGGAGTGCCGGGAATCGGCCTGAAAACGGCGGCAGAACTTATCAATCAATTTGGATCGCTGGATGCGGTATTGGCGCAGGCGACGGAAATTAAACAAAACAAACGGCGCGAAACGGTGCTTGCAAACATTGAAAATGCAAAAATATCGCGCGAACTCGTTAAATTAAAAGACGATGTTGAAGTTTTACATCCAATAAGTGACTATGCCTGTAAAGCGCCGGATTTGGATGCGGTGTTGGCATTTGTGGAAAAATATGAGCTTAAAAGCGTGCGGGTACGGATTGAGAAATGGGTGGCGGAGCAAACTGAGCGCTGCGGTGGTTCAATCGTTTCTAAACCTAAAGAAATCGTTAAAAAATATGAACTGGTTCAGGATGAGGAAAGCCTGCATCGTTGGTGCGATATGGCCAAAGCCACCGGACGGGTTGCCTTGGATACGGAAACAACCGGTTTTGATCCTTTCCATGATAAAATTGTTGGTTTTTCATTGGCAGTAGCGCCAGGAGTAGCCTGTTATGTGCCTTTGGCTCATAAATCAGCTTCTTTGGGGCAGGATCTGTTTGCCGAAACAGTGGTTTCGGAGGTTAAACAAATTTCTCAAGATGTGGTGTGCAAATATTTAACCGAAATTTTAAAAATGAAATCTGTTTTGAAAATAGGGCATAATATTAAGTTTGATATGCATTTTTTAGCACAGCTTGTCGGCATGAAAACGGAAATTTTTCCGATTGAGGATACAGCGGTGCTTTCTTATGTGTTGGACAGCTCGGAACATGGTCACAGTTTGGATGAGCTGGCAGATTTGTTTTTGGATTATCAGACAATTAAATATGAAGAAGTTTGCGGCAGCGGGCGCAATAAAGTTACTTTTGATCAGGTTCCGCTGGATAAGGCTTTAGATTATGCCGCTGAAGACGCAGATATTACTTTAAGGCTTTATGATGTTCTGAAGCCGCGATTGGTAGCCGAGAAAAAAGCTACCGTTTATGAAGATTTTGATCGGCCGTTGATAGCCATTTTGAAAACCATGGAAGATGGTGGCATTATGTTGGATACGCAGGCTTTAATGCGGCTTGATGCGGAGTTTGAGCGACGTTTAAAAGCTTTGGAGCAAGAAATTTATATGTTGGCCGGTGAAGAGTTTAATTTAGGATCTCCTAAACAAATTGGCGAAATTTTGTATGTAAAGAAAGGATTGAAAGGCAAAAAAAATTCCTCGGGCAGTTTTCGAACAGATGCCGATGTTTTAGAACAATTGGCTGAAGAGCACGAATTGCCGGCTAAAATTTTGGAGTGGCGTGGTTTTGCAAAACTAAAATCCACTTATACTAACGCGTTACTGACTTTAATGGATAAAAATAACCGAGTGCACACCACTTTTAGCCAAACAGTGGTCAATACCGGCCGGTTGGCATCTTCCAATCCAAATTTACAGAATATACCAGTGCGTACCGATGAAGGTCGGCTTATTCGCCGCTGTTTTATAGCCAAGCCGGGATATAAACTGATTTCAGCGGATTACAGCCAGGTGGAACTGCGTTTGTTGGCGGCGGTGGCTGACGTTAAAGCGTTAAAAGAAGCTTTTCGGCACGGGATTGATGTTCATGCTTTAACCGCATCGCGCGTGTTTGGCGTGCCTTTGGAAGCCGTGAATGCTGATTTACGCCGCCACGCCAAAGCGATTAACTTCGGGATTGTGTATGGAATTTCGCAATATGGTTTAGCGCGCCAAATTGATACAACGCCGGATGTGGCTAAGCGTTATATTGATTCTTATTTTTCCACAATGCCGGAGATTAAGGAATATATGGAAAAAACCATTGCTTTTGCCCATAAAAACGGTTATGTTTTGACGCCTTACGGACGAAAGTGTTCGGTTTTGGGCATTAACGACA
The DNA here is from genome assembly GCA_964410325.1 of uncultured Azospirillaceae bacterium. GTDB lineage: Bacteria > Pseudomonadota > Alphaproteobacteria > RF32 > CAG-239 > CAAFZY01. The sequence continues at coordinate 24,684 of CAYPFN010000008.1, read as the reverse complement.
AGAACAAACGCATAGTTTCTTTTGCTGAACGGGCAGCAATTAATGCGCCGATACAAGGCGGTGCGGCGGATATCATTAAACTGGCCATGCAAAAAGTTTACTATCTGCTACAGGACGGCGGTTTTAAAACTAAAATGTTGCTACAGGTACATGATGAATTGGTGTTTGAGGCGCCGATTGATGAAGTTGAGCAAGTTAAGGCGTTGATTAAAGAAGCAATGGAAAGCGTTGTTAATTTTGATATTCCGTTTATTGCCGAGGTCGGTATAGGAGATGATTGGACCGAAGCCCATTAAGAAGGATTTTTAAAAATGAAAGTAGCTTTTCAGGGTGTGTTGGGTGCCTATTCGCATATGGCGGCACAAAATATTTATCCGCAGGCGGAATGTATCGGTTGTGAAACATTTGCCAAGGTTTTGGAATTGGCAGCCAACCAAGCGGTAGATCGTGCCGTGGTCCCAATTGAAAATTCAAAAGCTGGACGGGTAGCGGATATCCATTTTTTGCTACCAGGAACTGGCTTATATATCATTGGCGAATATTATTTAAGAGTCCGGCATCAGCTGTGGGGTTTACCGGCGTCCAAATTGGAAAATATTACGGAAGCTTATTCGCATCCGCAAGCTTTGGCACAGTGTGCAGGATTTTTAAGCAATCATGGCATTAAGCCGTTTTCAACGCCCGATACGGCGCTATCCTGCAAACATATTGCCGAAATAAAAGATCTTACGGCAGCGGCCATTGCCTCGGAAGTGGCAGGGCGGATTTACGGTTTGAAAAAATTGGCGGCAGATATTGAAGATTCGCGCCATAATACAACACGGTTTTTGGTGATGAGCCGCGAACCACTACTGCGCACGCCACAAAGCGGTGAAAAATTTAAGACCGCCATGGTTTTTAGAGTAAAAAATATTCCTTCGGCTTTGTTTTGGGCATTGGGATGTTTTGCCCGCGAAGGTCTTAATCTGACAAAAATTGAGAGTTATCTGGTCGACGGCGGTTTTGTTAGTGCGCAATTTTATACTGAGATAGAGGCGCATCAAAATCAGGAGGCTTTTCGACAGGCAGTGATTAGTTTGCAAGGTATGTGTGAAAATATCCATATTTTGGGCAGTTATCCAGCCGGAAATTTTTCCCAAACAGACTAAGCTAACGGCAAAGCACTTAAAATTCGGATTTATCCGTCAGACTGTTATAACGCTTATGAATACATTCAATGGCAGTTTTATGCACTCCTTTTGTGATGTCATAAAATATAAAACGTCCGTCCCGTCGACAAGTTACAAAACCATCGTCACGCAGACGTTTCAAATACTGTGAAACTTTCAACTGTTCGCAATTTATGCCCTTGATAATTTCAGATACGTTGCTTTCGCCGTTTAAGATAAGAAATTCCAAAATCCGCATTTTATCGTAATTGGCAAACAATTTTATTTGATTGGCCACCATGCCTGTATAATCTTTGGGCAGCATAGCTTTATAATTATCAGCCAAATAGCGGAAATCGTTACTCATATATCCGAACAGTTTGCGAATGCAGAAAAAAATACTAGCTGGATATTCTTCCTGAATGTTGTAATAAATAAAGATTCCCCGCCGTTCGGTTTTGACAAGGCCAGCATCGCGCAATTTACGCAAACTTTGCGAAACAAAAACTTGCTCGCCGTCAATGCCTTTGGTTATAGCAGAAACTGATGCCGCGCCGTTTACGTCAAGATATTCCAGAATACGCAGTCTCAGCGGATGAGAAATATAAGCAATGCCTTTGGCAGCTTTTTTCATAACATTTATAGGAAGTTGTTTTTCCATAGGATATACCTGTTTTTACACTTTCAGATAATAATATATAGCAAAAATGTCATTTATTGCAATCAAAAAAACAAACTTTTTGCTAATTGATTTTTAACGATATTCAAATATTATACTTTAAAATCAACATATCACAACAAGGTGCTCAGGATGAAAATAAAGAATTTAATTATCAGTTTTATGTGTTTGCTGGCTTTTCCGGTTCATGCCGAAATAGAAATTGATGTTACCGGCGCTATGCGTGAACCGATGCCGATTGCTTTTCCCAAAATGATTCACGATTCTAACGCCATTGGTCAGTTGTTCGGTGTTGGTGATTATGCTCGTAAAATTCGTGGAGTTGTTTTAGCAGACCTTGACCGCAGCGGTTTATTTCGTTTAGTTAATGAAAACAGTTATATTGAGGATTTTTCATCGATTAATCAAAAACCAACTTTTGTTGATTGGCAAGCCATTAAAGCTGACGCATTAATCCAAAGCGCTATTGAAGAAACGCCGGATAAAAAATTGAAAGTTGAGTTTCGCTTATGGGATGTTATGTCCGGCGAACAACTGTTCGGTCGTTCTTATACCACCACCAAAGATAATTGGCGGCGGATTTCGCATATTATAGCAGATGCGATATATGAACGCTTAACTGGCGAAAAGGGCTATTTTGATACCCGCATTGTTTATGTTTCGGAAAGCGGACCTGCCACACGCCGGGTTAAACGTCTGGCAATTATGGATCAGGACGGCGAAAACCATAAGTTTTTAACTTCGGGTGCCGCCATGGCGTTAACGCCACGTTTTTCACCGAATATGCAGAAAGTAACTTATCTGTCATTTTCTGGTTCGGCGCCAAAAGTTTATATCATGGATGTCGAGACAGGCAAGCAAGAACTACTGGGTCGTTTCCCGGGCATGACTTTTGCACCGGTTTTTTCCCCGGACAGCTCCAAAGTTTTGCTTTCATTTGCGGCAAATGGCAACACGGAAATTTATGAAATGAATCTGGTTAATAATACCAGCAGGCAATTGACCAAACATCCGGCTATTGATACGTCGCCGAGTTATTCGCCGGATGGTTCCAAAATAGTGTTTAATTCGGATCGTGGCGGAAATCAGCAGCTTTATATTATGGATGCTGATGGCTCTAATGTGCACCGCATAAGTTTTGGCAACGGCCGTTACGGCACACCGACTTGGTCGCCACGCGGCGATTATATTGCTTTTACCAAAATGGCGGGTGGACAATTTTATATTGGCGTTATGTATCCAGACGGTAGCGGAGAACGCTTACTGGCAAGCGGCTATTTGGTTGAGGGTCCGACTTGGTCGCCAAACGGTCGTGTGTTAATGTATTTCCGCCAGGATAAAGGCACGGCGCGGAAAAATGCGCCGGTTCGGCTTTATACCATAGATGTCAGCGGATATAACGAACGAATGGTCATGACGCCGGCCGAAGCCTCTGATCCGGCCTGGTCACCGCTGTTGCCGCAATAATATAATCCGCAAAGAAGCGGCTCAGGTTATAAACATTGTATTAATATGAAAGCAAAAAAAACATTTTATCAAAATAATAAGCCATCGACATTAACCGATGGTTTATTATTTTAAGCTTTTATCGTTGCTTATTTTTTGCTCTTCATCATTTTATTGGAATAATCTTTATAGATTGAAAGCAGTATTCCCCCCAGCAAAACACTGAAGGTGACACTTAAAGATTGCCATGCGGCGATTTCGATTCCGAAATGCGGCAAAAATATCTTGCAGCCAATAAAAATCAGGATAATAGATAAGGCTGGTTTCAAATAAGTAAACTTGCTGATGACTACCGCGATTAGGAAATATAAGGCGCGCAGACCTAAAATAGCAAAAATATTGCTGGTATAAACGATAAAAACATCCTGAGTAATCAGGAAAATAGCTGGAATACTATCAAAAGCAAAAATCACGTCCATAGTTTCAATAATAATTAGTGCAAAGAACAGAGGCGTAATATGCCAATGCCCGTTTTCTTTGAATATAAAATGCTGCTCATGCAGTTCATGTGTTACATGAAAAAATTTTGACAGCGTCTTATAAAGTTTTGTCTCTTTAAATGACGTTGTTTCTCCTTCTTTAATCGTCAACATTTTTATACCGGTATAAATCAGGAATACAGAAAAAATATAAAGCACCCAATGGAAATGCGAAATCAGCGCTTCGCCCAAAAAGATCATGATGCCACGCATAATAAGCGCGCCCAAAATTCCCCAAAACAGCACGCGGTGCTGATACTTTGCCGGCACGCCGATGGTTGAAAACACTACAGACATCACAAAAATATTATCCAAGGATAAGCTTTTTTCCAACAGATAGCCAGTAAAATAGAGCATGCCTTTTTCCATGCCTTCTTCATAGATGACGAACACCCCGAAAATAAGTGCGATGACAATGTAAAAAACGCAAATCCATAAAGTGTGCCAAAAATTAGGATCCTCATTTTTGCGGTTAAAAACGCACAAATCCAGAAACAGCAGTGCAATAACGCTAACACCGAAAATTGTCCACATCCAATTCTGTGATAAAACGGCATGATTTGTGAAAAAATCTGTTAAATTTCCCATTTGCCTTCTTTCCAAAATATATTAAATTTCTAAATTCCAAACGGTCCGGATAATTTCTTCGATATTTGTATAACGCGGTTTCCAGTTAAGTATTTTACGTGCCGTTTCAGCTTTGGCGACCACAACGGCAGGATCACCGCTACGCCGCGGGGCATAATGATAATTAAGCCTTTTGCCGATAACGTTTTCAGTCGCGTCGACAATTTCTTTGACGGAGATGCCTTTGCCGGTGCCCAGATTAAGTATATAAGATTTTTTATCGCTCATCAGACGGTTTATGGCCGCCACATGGGCGCTGGCTAAATCGCTGACATGAATATAATCGCGCAGGCAAGTGCCGTCTGGCGTGTCATAATCGCTGCCGAAGATCGCAAAGCTTTCACGTCTTCCGGTAGCTACTTCCATGATAATCGGTAACAGATTTTGCGGATTTTTTTCCCGGCCAGCAATGCTTTTATCCGCAGCATAACCGACCGCGTTAAAATAGCGCAGCGCAATATAATTAAAATCTTTTAACTGGCTATACCATGCCATCAAATCTTCAATGGCCTTTTTGGTATAACCGTAAAAATTAATCGGATTAAGTGGGTGTTTTTCATCCAACGGCAAATATTGCGGCGTGCCGTAAACCGCGGCAGATGAGGAAAAAACAATGTGTTTGACGCCGTTGTCTGTCATGGAGTTTAAGATATTAACCGAACCGTTTAAGTTGTTTTCGGCATATTTTTGCGGATTTTCCATCGATTCGCCGACAGCTTTTTTCCCGGCCAGGTGCACAACGGCATCAATATTTTGGCTCATGGCGTTATCCAGCGCTTTTTTATCCAGAATATTGCCACGAATAAATCCGGCTTCTTTAAATAAATTGGCTTCGTGTCCGGTAGACATATCATCAAAAACAACGGTGTCATAGCCACCTTCCAAAAGTTCTTTGACAACATGGCTGCCGATATAGCCAGCGCCACCGATAACCAAAACTTTAGGCATTGTTCCTCCTTATTTGCAAGTTTGCTTTTTTTATAATCTAATATTTATAAAAGGTCAAACACCAATTAGCTATCTACAATTGCTTATTTTGTAATATTATATCACGAATATATTTATGGAAGCTAATCCGAACACTTATAGGTTGTTCAACTTCTCACATATCCATTCACACTCCGTCGCTTGACCATCAGAAACACTACCAGTACATAGATGTTTATGGTATCAGATTGCCCTGTCATCACAAGGATCAGAAGTAGAACCAGAATCAGAACCTCAGTTTATATCATCTACAAGATCACTCTGACTAAAAATTAAACAGTCTCCAGAAGGCGAGAGCGCATATCCCTCATCACAAGAAATGAATTTATATTTAATTACGCCGTCTTGAGTACACTCTCTTTACAAATTGCATTATCAATACATTCGGTAAGCGTATATTCAGAACAACTATCGACACAATCGGAGATATATCTCCCGGCAATGCTGTCGCCAATATTGGACAATATCGAGAGGTTTAAGCCACTCAAGACTGAACCGCTTGAGATTGAGGTGTCGTCGGCGCTAATGCCGGCATGACGGGTTTGGGAGACTGTTGCGGTGTTGCCGGCATGCTTGTCACTGCAGCATAATAAAGAGGCATGAACCACTGAGGCTTATTTACGCCACCAGGATATAACAGAATAGGGAATAGGCAAAACAGAAAGGAGGCGGTATAGCAAAAGTTATATATTGAAAAGAAGAATATTACACCTCTGCCGCAGACTTCCGGATAAAGTTTGGGAAAAAATTGCATCCTTAAAAAAAGACGCCGATTAGGGCGTCTTTCAGTAATAACCGACAGCTTATTTGCTTAAAGCATCCGCAAGCTGTGCCAACTCGCTCAATTGTTCTTCTTTAAGGGCGGATTTTATGGTCGGTATATTTTCAAGTAACGTTATATTTTTCATGCTTTCCACAATGGCTTTCATCAAATTTCCTGCTGCAGGCGCCCAAGTTCCGTTTTGTAATAAAGCGACCGTACGGTTTTGCAGATTGTGAGCTTTGATTTCCTTTAAGACATATTCCATTGGCGGAAAAATATCCGCATTATAGGTTGATGCGGCAAAAACCAGTTTATTATATTTAAAAGCTTCACTAACAATAATAGAACTGTGCGTGGCAGAAACATCATAAACGGCAATGTTTCTGATGTTTTTTTCAGAAAGCATGTTTGCCAGAATGTTAACGGCATTTTCCGTATTGCCGTAAATAGAAGCATAAGCAATCACCACTCCGTCTGTTTCCGGTGTGTAGCTACTCCATAAGTTATATTTCTCGATAAACCAGCCGATATCTTTGCGCCAGACAAGCCCGTGCAATGGGCAAATCATGTTGATTTCCAGAGCTGTGGCTTTTTTCAGCAAAGCCTGTACGGACGGGCCATATTTGCCGACAATGTTGGTATAATAGCGCCGAGCCTCGTCAAGGTACTGATATTCGACATTGATTTCATCAGCATAGAGGTGTCCGTTTAAGGCGCCGAAACTACCGAAAGCATCTGCCGAAAACAGTATCTTATCTTTCACGTCATAAGTAACCATAACTTCCGGCCAATGCACCATTGGCGCCATAACAAAAGTCAGCGAATGTTTCCCGGCAACGAGCGTATCGCCTTCTTTAACAACGACTGCACGCGAATCAACATCAAAATCAAAAAACTGTTTAATCATGCCAAAAGTTTTGGCGTTGCCGACAATCTTGACTTCTGGATACCGCAAAACAACTTCGCCGATGGTGGCTGCATGATCGGGTTCCATGTGGTTGATTACCAGATAATCCAATTTGCGCCCCTCAAGCGCCTGAGCCAGATTTTCCATAAATTGCAGGCAGACTGAATGGTCAACAGTATCTAATAAAACGGTTTTTTCATCTTTGAGCAAATAAGAATTATAAGACATTCCGTTCGGAATCGGATAAATGTTTTCAAACAATGACAAACGCCTGTCACTAGTGCCGATATAAATTAAATCTTCCGTAATATTGCGGATGCAATGCATGGCAAAATCTCCTCTGATATATTATATTTAGCAAAGTTATAATCGGAGCACATAAATTTTTCAATACAAAATAATGAAATTTTAGGAAATATTATTTATTATTTATAATATGAGCATTTTTTTAAGGGAGATTAAAATGGAAAATTTTTATTATGATAATCAAAAACTGCAAAAGCTTGTTTTGCTTAATGCAGTTATGCTTTGTCTGGTCATCTGGGCAGGAAATTGCTGTCCGGAATATTTGGGCTGGATAAGTGTTGCCGCCGTATTGTGCTTGATTTCTTTTTCAGCTTCGCTATATGTCGTGATTTTTCCGCAGCGTTTGGCGTTGATTAACGCAGAAGGCATCAAGATTGATCATAACGCACTTTTAAAATGGGAAGATATCAATTCTGTGGAACAAAAATGTGTTTCCGGATGTTTGAAACGCGATATTATTGTTTTGACTCCCAAAGAGAATGTCGCATACCGTCCAACTCTAATGCAACGTATCAGCCGCCGTTCGCCATACGGAGCGTTTTCGCTACCGCTGTATGCTATGACGGCGGAAGATCGGGAAGCGATTATAAAAGCTTTGGAGAAACATCTCAAAATAAAAAAATAATATTTCAAATATGGTTTGATTTCAAATTATAAATATCTGATGTTTTATTTATTATTTTAGGAAACGTGTGTGGTTAAAATTTTACAAAAATGTAACATTGTATGGCAGATAGACTATCGGCCAGAGCCAGAGTGGCATTCCAGATTTCATCCGCCGGTCGCAAAGGATTGATAAAAAAAGTTGACTTAAATTAAAAAAGCATGTATAAGCATGCAAAAATTAAGTAAAATTACTGTTAAAATTTTGGTAAACATACACTCCGAGGAGTGCCGCCAGTCAGCGAGGGTTCGCACACTGGCGTGCAATTTTTTATATAAGCGGGTTTTGTTTTAAATTTTAACCGGAAACAAGGATAAGATTTTAAATGTTTGAAGCGTTGACTGATAAATTAAGCGCAGCTTTTGCCAAAATTACCTCGCGTGGTGTTTTAAGCGAGGCAGATATCGATTCGGCAATGCGCGAAATCCGCGTGGCGCTTTTGGAAGCCGATGTTTCTTTGCCGGTTGTTAAAGAATTTATCACCAAAGTTAAAGAACAGGCATTAGGCGAAAAAGTTGTCAGATCAATTCAGCCAGGGCAGATGGTAGTGAAAATTGTCCATGATGAGCTGGTTTCTCTGTTAGGCAACGAAGACACTGCTTTAAACTTAAACGCCGCAGCACCGGTTGTGATTTTAATGGTCGGTCTGCAAGGTTCCGGCAAAACCACAACAACGGCTAAAATTGCCGGCCGTTTGCAAAAGCATAAACGGATTTTGTTGGCCTCGCTGGATATTTACCGTCCGGCAGCGCAGGAACAGCTGGCACAGCTTGGCGCACAGCTTGGTGTTGATGTTTTGCCGGTTGTTAAAGGCGAAAAACCGCGGGAAATTACCGCGCGCGCACTAAAGGCCGCCAAAGAAGGCGTTTATGATGTGCTGATTTTAGATACGGCCGGCCGTTTGCATATTGATGAAACGTTGATGCAGGAAGCCGCTGATGTCAAACAATTGGCGAATCCGTCAGAAACTTTGTTGGTTGCCGATGCCCTTATCGGGCAGGATGCTTGCAACGTTGCCAAAGAATTTAATGAAAAAGTCGGTATTACAGGTATTGTTTTAACCCGTATTGACGGCTCGTCGCGTGCCGGAGCAGCATTGTCGATGAGAATGGTGGCAGGTGTTCCGATTAAATATCTGGGCACAGGTGAGAAATTAGATGAGATTGAAGAATTCCATGCTGATCGGATAGCCGGGCGCATTTTAGGGCAGGGCGATGTGGTTTCGTTGGTTGAAAAAGCGATGGAAAAGATTAATCGCGAAGAGTCCGAGAAAGTTGCCACTAAAATGATGCAGGGTCGGTTTGATCTGGAGGATATGTTAAGCCAGCTCCGTCAGATTCAAAAGCTTGGCAGTATGGGCAGTATTATGGGGATGATTCCGGGGCTTTCCAAGTTTAAAAGTCAGATTGAGCAAGCCGGCATCGGCGATAATCTGCTTAAAAAACAAGAGGCAATGATTCTTTCCATGACCCGGATGGAAAGGAAAAATCCGGAAATTATCAAGGCTTCGCGCAAAAAAAGGATTGCAGCGGGCGCCGGGGTAGAAGTTCATGAAGTCAACAAACTGCTTAAATCATATGAGCAGATGTCGACAATGATGAAAAGAATGGGAAAAATGGGTGGCATTTCCGCCTTTTCCCAAATAATGAAAAGAAATCCAGCCAGCGGAATGTTCGGCGGATTTGGTAAACGGTTTTAAGCCTTCAGCCATAAGCTTAAAATCAGAATATAACAATTAGCAGAAAGGAAAAAGAAAAATGGCAGTTCGTATCAGACTTTCAAGAGGGGGTTCCAAAAAACGCCCGTTCTATCGCATTGTTGCCGCTGATCAGCGGGCGCCACGCGATGGCAGATTCATCGAAAAATTGGGCACATATAATCCATTGCTGCCCAAAGATCATGAGCAGCGTTTAGTCGTGGATGCTGAAAAGGTTTCAGCATGGCTCAAAAAAGGCGCGCAACCAACCGAGCGTTTGCAGAAATTATTTGCCGGTCTCGGCCTGTACGCTACGCCGGTTATTCATGAGCAACCGAAAAAGTCCGCACCGCGCGCCAAAACAGTTGAAAGAATGAAAGAAAAAGAAGAGAAGATGAAAGCCGCCGCCGAAGCGGCAGCCGCTGCTGCAGCTGAAGCTGAAGCAGTTTCCGCATCAGAAGAAACTGCGCCAGAAGCTGAATCTTCTGCCGAATAATTTTTGTTTAAGTTATTTTTAAAGAAAGCAGTCTGATGACCACAACAAAAAAACAAAAACGTATTTGTTTGGGAGCCATTGTCGGTGTTCATGGTATCAAAGGGGAGGTCAAAGTCAAAAGCTGGACCGCTTCGGATCAGGATATCGGTAGCTACGGCTTGTTGGAAAACGAAGACGAGTCACGTTTGTTTGAGTTGGAGGTTATCGGTCGCAGCAAAGAACTTTTGCGTTGCAAAATTAAAGGTGTGAATAACCGTAATGCCGCCGAGGCTTTAATCGGCACGGCATTGTATGTTAACCGCGATGTGTTACCCGATCTTGAAGAAGAGGAATATTATCAGGCGGATTTAATCGGGCTTGACGTTGTTGAACAGGCATCAAATCAAATTGCCGGAAAGGTTTCCGGACTTTATAATTTCGGTGCCGGCGATATTTTGGAAATAAAGCTTGCCGCCACTGGCAAAACCGAGCTTATTCCGTTTACGCGCCGATATGTTCCGCAAGTTCGCATTGCCGAGGGCAGGATTGTTGTTTCAACACTTTTAATGAATTTTGCGGCAGATGATGAGGATAAAGAGCATGAAAGTTAAAATTTTCACACTTTATCCCGAGCTTTTTCCTGGTTTTTTGGGTTATTCCCTAACCGGAAAGGCATTAAGCGAAGGTACATGGGTTTATGAAACAGTTAACATCCGCGATTATGCCTTTGACAAATATGGTTCGGTTGATGACACGCCGTGCGGTGGCGGTGCTGGAATGATTATGCGTCCTGATGTTTTGGGAGCGGCCTTACAGGCCAATTATACTGGTGGCCGACTGGTTTATATGAGCCCGAAAGGTGCGCCGTTAACGCAAAAAAAAGCTCATGAACTGGCGCAAGTTAAAGAGTTGTCAATTATTTGCGGTCGGTTTGAAGGAATTGACGAACGGGTTTTGGAAGCATACGGTGTTGAGGAAATAAGTCTCGGCGACTATGTTTTAACTGGTGGCGAACAAGCAGCCATGATTATGCTTGATGCCGTTATTCGCCTAATTCCCGGAGTTTTGGGCAACGACGAATCATCATCTGAAGAAAGTTTTGAAAACGGTTTGCTGGAATATCCGCAATATACTCGTCCGATTGACTGGGAAGGGCATAAGGTTCCGGAAATTCTTTTGAGCGGCCATCATCAAAAAATAAAAGACTGGCGTAAAGAACAGTCTTTAAAAATAACGGAAAGCAGGCGCCCAGACCTTTTTAAAAAATATCTTGATTCTAAAAAGGTTTAGGTATATAAAGAAACAAATTTTTTGAAAAAGAAAAGGTAAAACTGATGAATATTATCGAAAATATTGAAAAAGAGCAGATAGCAAAGCTCACCGAAGGCAAAGACCTTCCACATTTCAAAGCCGGCGATACCTTGAAAGTACATACCAAGGTTAAAGAAGGCGATCGTGAACGTATCCAGGTTTACGAAGGAGTTTGCATTGCGCGTAAAAATGACGGATTGAATTCTTCATTTACAGTTCGGAAGATTTCGTTCGGCGAAGGTGTGGAACGCGTTTTCCCGTTGTATTCTCCAAATGTTGCCAAGATTGAAGTTGCTCGTATTGGTAAAGTCCGCCGAGCAAAACTTTATTTCTTGCGTGCTTTACGCGGTCGTTCCGCCCGTATTGCTGACGATTTGACGGCAACATCCAAAGCTGCCACTGCCGATGTGCTGGCAGGAAAAACTGAATAAAGTTTATTCCAAGTTCACAGAAAACACCGCTCTTTGATTAAAGAGCGGTGTTTATATTAGATGCTCTGAAAAAAATAAACTTGTCTGAAACTGAATGATAAAGTATGCCAGATATTGTTCCATATGGACAGATATGGCCAAGTCATGAGGTTGGTGGCTGTTTTAAAGTTTGTGATTGGCTGGAAAATATCAGAACCGTGTTTGTCTGACCGTTGTCGGCATGGAAATAAGAATGTTTTTTTGACTTTTTGCAGAATTTAAATCGCGCACCCGTTGCGCATTTTAATGATGCCAACGGAAGATTTATAAAACTGCCCATCATTGTTAAACCAGCTATAATGCTTTGTTTTTTTATGGGTTTGTTATGTTTGACGGATAAAAAGAAAGAAACAGGCCTTTGAATCTGCTGATAAGATAATTTTATAAAATGTCTACGATTTTCTAAAGATTCTGCTTGCATTTTGCCAGAAAATAAGATAGAAAACCAACAGTTTAAATTTTATTATTTGGTTGAATTTGTCCGAGTTTGGCGCAATGCCTGGGGGTTCGGATGATTCGGTCGTATTTTGTTTTTATTGTTTACCATAAAAACAAAACAGATAAAAAAACGTTTTTTATTTAACCTTCCGTTGGCGGGTTTTGGCGTGGATATCGGGTAGCTCCCCTTAAAAACGCCGATAGAATGGCTGCGGAATCTATAACCAAGAAAAGGATAAAAGCACAATGAAAGAATCTTATACGAGCAAAAAACGTGTAAGAAAAAACTTTGGCAAAATCGATTCTGTTATTGATATGCCTAGTTTAATCGAGGTTCAGACCGGTTCTTATTCCAGCTTTATTAACAATGTCGATGCTTATGGCGAGCATTGTGAGTTTGGACTTGAAGAAGTATTCAAATCAATTTTCCCGATAAAAGATTTTTCCGGCAATGGCGAGCTTGAGTTTGTAAAATACGAGCTTGAAGAGCCGAAATATGATGTTGACGAATGTATCAAGCGCGATATGACTTATGCTGCGCCGATTAAGGCAACTCTGCGTTTGGTTGTTTGGGATGTCGATGAAGCGACCGGCGCTAAATCTATTCACGATATTAAGGAACAAGATGTCTATATGGGCGACATTCCGTTGATGACGGATAAGGGAACTTTTATTTTTAATGGTACGGAGCGTGTTGTTGTTTCGCAAATGCATCGTTCGCCGGGTGTGTTTTTTGATCATGATAAAGGCAAGACCATGACTTCCGGCAAATATTTGTTTGCTGCCCGCATTATTCCATATCGTGGTTCCTGGCTTGATTTTGAATTTGATGCCAAAGACTTGATTTATGCTCGTATAGACCGTCGCCGCAAATTGCCGGTAACTTCTGTGTTGTATTCCTTATATTCTAAGGAAACTGAAGACCGCATTAAAGCTGGCGAAAAGGTTCCTGCCGAAGAAATCAAAGGTATGGATAAAGAAGAGATATTAAATTATTTCTATGAATCTGATGAATATGTTGCCAATAAAAAGGGCTGGAAAGTTAAATTTGTGCCAGAGCGGATGAAAGGCGTTAAGTTTGACTTTGATTTAATTAATGCCAAAAACGGGAAAACCGTTTGGGAGCAGGGTAAGAAAATAACCCCCAGAACGGCGGCTAAGCTGGTAGAAGAAGGTTTGGAATACTATCAGGTCGACAAAGAACAGCTCTATGGTAAATTCTTGGGCAAAGCCGTGATTAACGCCAAAACTGGCGAAATTATCGCCGATGCCGGCGCAGAATTAAATGAAGAAATTTTGGCTAAAATCACTGATGCCAAAATCAGCGAGTTAAGTGTTTTATACATTGATGGGGTTAACGTCGGTCCGTATATCCGTAACACATTGGAAGCCGATAAAAACCATTGCCGCGAAGAAGCTTTGCTGGATATTTACCGCGTTATGCGTCCGGGCGAACCGGCAACATTGGATGCCTCTTATCAGCTGTTCAAAGGCCTGTTCTTTGATAATGAACGTTATGATTTATCTTCGGTTGGCCGTGTTAAAATGAATCTGACATTGGATATTCCTTTTGAAGAAGCGCCGGATACATATCGTACGTTGCGCAAAGATGATATCTTGCGTATTGTTAAACATATGATTGAACTGCGCGACGGCAAAGGCGAAGTTGATGATATTGACCATTTAGGCAACCGTCGCGTTCGTTCGGTTGGCGAATTGATGGAAAATCAGTATCGTATGGGCTTGCTCAGAATGGAGCGTGCCATTCGCGAAAAGATGAGCGCAGAGGTTTTAAACAATGTTAAACCGCAGGATTTGATTAATGCTAAACCGATTGCTTCCGTTATTCGCGAATTTTTTGGTTCTTCTCAATTATCGCAATTTATGGATCAAAATAACCCACTTTCCGAAATCACGCACAAACGCCGTTTGTCGGCATTAGGTCCCGGCGGTTTGTCTCGCGACCGCGCCGGTTTTGAAGTTCGCGACGTGCATCCGACGCATTACGGCCGTATTTGCCCGATTGAAACACCGGAAGGCCCGAATATCGGTTTGATTAACTCTTTGGCGACCTATGCCCGTATCAACAAATACGGCTTTATAGAATGCCCGTACCGTAAAGTCACTAACGGCGTGGTGAGCAAGGAAGTTGTCTATCTCTCGGCTGATGAGGAAAGCAAATATATTATTGCCGAAGCTAATGCCAAAGTTAATGAGGACGGACATTTTGCCAATGACATGATAGCCTGCCGCAAGGCCGGTGAAGTGGTGTATGCCACACCGGCAGAAATCAATCTGATTGATGTTTCACCAAAACAATTGGTATCCGTTGCGACAGCTCTTATTCCGTTTTTGGAAAACGATGACGCCAACCGGGCTTTGATGGGCTCAAACATGCAGCGTCAGGGTGTGCCACTGTTAAGAAGCGAAGCGCCGTTGGTCGGCACTGGCATTGAAGCTACGGTGGCCAAAGATTCTGGTGCAACATTGATTGCTAAGTATGACGGCGTTGTCGATTCGGTTGATGCAAATCGTATTGTTATCCGTTCCGATGATCAGCATGCCAATAATGTCGGCGTGGAAATCTATCGATTGCAAAAATTTCACCGCTCCAACCAGAATACCTGCATTAATCAAGTTCCGCTTGTAAAGGTCGGCGATAAAATCAAAGCTGGCGATATTATTGCTGATGGTCCGTGCACGGATATGGGCGAACTGGCTCTGGGTAAAAATGTTCTGGTTGCTTTTATGCCATGGAACGGTTTGAATTACGAAGATGCGATTTTGCTTTCCGAACGGATTTCTCGCGATGATGTGTTGACTTCACTGCATATTGAAGAATTTGAAGTTATGGCACGCGATACTAAATTAGGTCAGGAAGAAATTACCCGCGATATTCCCAATGTCGGCGAGGAAGCTCTGCGCAACCTTGATGAAGCAGGTATCGTTTATATCGGCGCCGAAGTCAAAGCTGGTGATATTCTGGTTGGTAAGGTAACGCCGAAAGGCGAATCTCCGGTAACGCCAGAAGAAAAACTCCTGCGCGCGATTTTCGGAGAAAAGGCGAGTGATGTCCGTGATACATCTCTGCGCGTTCAGCCTGGTATTGAAGGTGTGGTGGTTGATGTTCATGTATTCTCTCGCCGTGGCGTGGAAAAAGATGAGCGCGCGCTTTCCATTGAACAACAGGAAATTTCGCAGCTAGCTAAAGACCGTGATGATGAAATAGCCATTGTCCGTCATAGTTTTGATGCCCGTCTGAAAGCTATGTTAATCGGCCAGACCGTAGTAGATGCGCCTAAAGGTATTGATAAAAAAGCCAAATTAACGGCAGAAATTTTGGACAGCGTTCCTTCGGCACAGTGGCGCAAAATTGTGGTTAAAGATGAAAACGTGATGGCGCAGATTGAAGAATTCGGTGCGGCTTTTGATGCTCGTGTTGCCAAAGTTCAGAAACATTTTGATGATAAAGTTGAGAAAGTTCAGCGCGGAGATGACCTGCTACCAGGTGTTTTAAAAATGGTCAAGGTCTTTATTGCGACAAAACGTAAAATGCAAACCGGCGATAAAATGGCCGGTCGCCATGGTAACAAAGGTACGGTTTCTCGGGTGTTGCCGTTAGAAGATATGCCTTATATGGAAGACGGCACGCCGGTTGACATCGTTTTGAATCCGTTAGGCGTTCCCTCCCGTATGAACGTCGGGCAGATTTTGGAAACCCATTTAGGGTGGGCAGCTAAAGAACTCGGCCGCCAGTTAAACGAAATGTGCGAACAGTATAAACGCGGTGAAAAGACGATTGATGAATTAAACGGCCGTTTAAAGGAAATATATGGCGAAAAGCAGTATAAAACTGAGATTGAAACTTTAACCGAACCGGAAAAGCTGGAGATGATTTCCAACTTAAAAGAAGGTATTCCGATGGCTACGCCGGTTTTTGACGGCGCCAGCAGCGACGATATCAATCGGATGCTTGAAATGGCAGGCTTGCCGACTTCCGGCCAGATTGATTTGTATGATGGTCGCACCGGTGAAAAGTTTGATCGTAAGGTAACGGTAGGCATCATTTATATGATTAAACTGCATCACATTGTCGATGAAAAGATGCACGCCCGTTCAGTCGGTCCGTACAGTCTTGTAACGCAACAGCCGTTGGGCGGTAAAGCGCAATTTGGTGGTCAGCGTTTCGGCGAAATGGAAGTGTGGGCATTGCAGGCATACGGCGCAGCCTATACCCTGCAGGAAATGTTGACGGTCAAATCTGATGATGTCAACGGCCGTACTAAAGTTTACGAAGCGATTGTCCGTGGTGAAGATACATTTGAAACCGGCGTTCCTGAATCGTTTAACGTTTTGGTTAAAGAGATGAAATCTTTGTGCCTGAATGTTGAAATGTTGAACGAAAAAGTTTAAGGATAAGGAGTTTTACAAATATGAATGATGTAATGAAATTTTTTGGCCAACAGCCGGCTGAAGAGAGCTTTGATGAAATCAAGATCTCAATTGCCTCTCCTGAACAAATTCGTTCATGGTCATATGGCGAGGTCAAGAAACCGGAAACTATTAACTACCGCACATTCAAACCAGAACGCGACGGTCTGTTCTGCGCTCGTATTTTCGGACCGGTGAAAGACTATGAATGTTTGTGCGGAAAATATAAAAGAATGAAATATCGTGGCATTGTCTGCGAGAAATGCGGTGTAGAAGTTACGCTTTCCAAAGTTCGCCGCGAGCGTATGGGGCATATAGAGTTGGCCGCTCCGGTGGCGCATATATGGTTTTTAAAATCACTGCCGAGTCGCATTTCAATGCTGACGGATATTCCGATGAAAGCCTTGGAGCGCATTCTTTATTTTGAAAGCTACGTTGTTATAGAGCCAGGTTTGACCGACTTAACGCTGCATCAACTGTTAAGTGAAGATGAATATCAGGATGCGTTGGATAAATATGGTGAAGATGCTTTCCGTGCCAGTATCGGAGCTGAGGCTTTGCGCGAAATCTTAGCCAATATTGATCTGGAAAGCGAACGTGCTTCCATGCGTGCCGAGTTGAAAGAGACGACATCTGAGGCTAAGCGCAAAAAGTTGGTTAAACGCTTAAAAATTGTTGAATCTTTTATTGATTCCAACACAAAGCCAGAATGGATGGTTTTAACTGTTCTGCCAGTTATTCCGCCAGAACTTCGTCCGTTGGTTCCATTAGACGGCGGCCGTTTTGCCACTTCTGATTTGAATGATTTGTATCGCCGGGTCATTAACCGCAACAATCGTTTAAAACGTTTGCTGGAATTGCACGCTCCGGATATTATTGTCCGCAATGAAAAAAGAATGCTGCAGGAATCTGTTGATGCTTTGTTTGACAACGGTCGTCGCGCCCGCGCCATTACTGGCACCAGCAAGCGTCCGCTGAAATCTTTGTCGGATATGCTCAAAGGTAAACAGGGACGATTCCGTCAAAATCTTTTAGGTAAACGAGTTGACTACTCCGGCCGTTCGGTAATTACGGTTGGTCCGGAGTTAAAACTTCAGCAATGCGGCCTACCAAAGAAGATGGCTCTTGAATTGTTCAAACCGTTTGTTTATTCCAAATTGGAATTATACGGTCATGCCACTACCATCAAGGCAGCCAAACGCATGGTTGAAAAAGAACGTCCAGAAGTTTGGGATATCTTAGAAGAAGTTATCCGCGAACATCCGGTATTGTTAAACCGTGCGCCAACTTTGCACCGTTTAGGTATTCAAGCTTTTGAGCCGGTTTTGGTTGAAGGTAAGGCTATTCATTTGCACCCGTTGGTTTGTACGGCTTTTAATGCCGACTTTGACGGCGACCAAATGGCCGTACATGTACCGCTTTCAATTGAAGCCCAATTGGAAGCCCGCGTCCTGATGATGTCTACCAACAATATTTTATCACCGGCATCCGGCAAACCGATTATCGTACCATCGCAGGATATGGTTTTGGGTATTTATTACCTAACTTATGAAGCCGAAGATGTTATGGGAGAAGGCGGCATTTATGCCGATGCTAATGAAGTCATGCTGGCCTTAAATGCTAAAGTGGTTGATTTGCATGCTAAAATCAAATGCCGTATGGAATATGTCGATGACAACGGCGAAACAAAATATGGTTTGATAGATACCACGCCGGGCCGTATTATCGTTTCCGATATTCTGCCGAAAAATCCCAAAATTCCTTTCTCTTTGGCTAACCGCCTGTTAAAAAAGAAAGAAATTTCTGAAATTATTGATACGGTATATCGCCACTGTGGCCAAAAAGAAACCTGTATCATGGTGGATAAAATCATGACTTTGGGCTTTACCAACGCTTGTAAAGCTGGTATTTCTTTTGGTAAAGACGACTTGATTATTCCAGCGGCCAAGCAAGAACTGATTAAAGAAACAACCGAACAGGTTAAAGAATTTGAACAACAATATCAAAACGGTTTGATTACCAAAGGCGAAAAGTACAATAAAGTTGTTGATATTTGGGCTGCCTGTACGGATAAAATCGCCGATGAAATGATGAAAAACATTTCCAAAACCGAACATGGCTATATTAACTCCGTATACATGATGGCACATTCCGGCGCCCGCGGTTCCGCTGCGCAAATGCGCCAGTTAGCTGGTATGCGTGGCCTTATGGCCAAACCTTCGGGTGAGATTATTGAGCAACCGATTATCTCAAACTTTAAGGAAGGGCTGACTGTGTCCGAGTACTTTAACTCCACGCACGGTGCACGTAAAGGTCTGTCTGATACGGCATTAAAAACAGCCAACTCCGGCTATTTGACCCGCCGCTTGGTTGATGTTGCTCAGGATGTTGTAGTTACTGAAACTGATTGTGGAATCGAGCGCGGCATCATTGTTCGCCCAGTTGTGGATGGTGGCAACGTAATTGTATCTATCGGCGAGCGTATTTTGGGCCGCACAATTCAGGAGGATATTATTCATCCGGAAACTGGCGAAGTTTTGGTCAAAAAAGGCAAACTGATTGATGAAAATGATGCCGAATTGGTTGAAAATGCAGGTGTTGAACAGGTTAAAGTTCGTTCAGTCCTAACCTGTGAATCAGAACATGGCGTCTGCGCGGCCTGCTATGGACGCGACTTGGCGCGCGGAACACCGGTTAACGTGGGCGAAGCCGTGGGAGTTATTGCTGCTCAGTCCATTGGTGAACCAGGCACTCAGCTGACTATGCGTACATTCCACATCGGCGGTGCGGCCTCTAAATCAGCTGAACAATCCAGCGTTGAAGTCCCGTTCGCCGGTATTTTGAAATTGGAAAATAAACATACGGTAACCGATTCGGAAGGCCGGCTGATCGTTTTGTCCCGCAACTGCGAAATCATTATTGAAGATGCGCAGGGTCGTGAAAAATCGCGCCACCATATTCCTTACGGTACAATGATTTTAGTTGCCGAAGGTGCTAAAGTCAAAAAAGGCCAAAAGGTTGCCGAATGGGATCCGTTTACTATTCCGGTTATTTCCGAGAAAGCTGGTACAGCACAGTTGATTGATTTAATCAATAATGTTTCAGTTAAGGAAAATATGGATGAAACAACTGGTATTATTTCTAAGGTTGTGATTGATTGGCAGAGCGGTTCATTAGCAAATGCCTCTTTAAAACCAAGCATTGTCTTAAAAGATGCCAAAGGCAAACCGGTTAATTTTGATAATGGCAAAGAAGTTCGTTACTATCTGTCGGTTGATGCGGTCTTGAATGTAGATAACGGCACAGAAGTCAAGGTTGGTGATGTTATTGCCCGTATTCCGCGGGAAAGCTCCAAAACTAAAGATATTACTGGCGGTTTGCCACGTGTGGCTGAATTGTTTGAAGCCCGTCATCCGAAAGATCAGGCTATTATCTCCGACATTGACGGTATGGTTGAATTTGGTAAAGATTATAAGGCCAAACAACGCATCAGCGTTATCCCGACCAAAGGCGAACCGGTTGAATATTTAATTCCGAAAGGACGCCACCTGGTTGTTCAGGATGGGGATATTGTTAAAAAAGGTGATTTGCTGGTTGAAGGCATGCCGGCACCGCATGATATTTTGCGGGTTTTGGGTGTTGAAAAACTGGCTGAATACTTGGTTAAAGAAATTCAAGACGTGTATCGTTTGCAAGGTGTGAAAATCAACGATAAACACATTGAGGTTATTGTTTCTCAAATGTTAAAAAAAGTTGAAATTACCACGCCAGGTGATACGACTTTCTTGGTTGGCGAGCAGGTGGATCGCGATGTCTTTGAAGAAGAAAATGCCAAAGTGCTTGCCGAAAATGGCACGCCGGCTGAGGCTAATCCTGTTCTGCTTGGTATTACCAAGGCTTCTTTGCAGACGAAATCATTTATTTCGGCGGCATCTTTCCAAGAAACAACCCGAGTTCTGACAGAAGCGGCAGTTTGTGGCAAGGTTGACAACTTAACAGGTCTGAAGGAAAATGTCATTGTCGGTCGTTTAATTCCGGCTGGTACCGGTACGGTGCTGCGCTCACTTAAACGCGTTGCGGCTCAAAATGACAAAGAAATTTTGGCACAGCGCGAGGCGGTGGCCAGTGCTCAATTGGAACACAGCAATGAGGAAGTGCCGGCGGTAGCCGAAACTCCAGCTGAATAGGCTGAAAAGAAACCATATAAAAAGCCGTGCATTTGCACGGCTTTTTTACGTACAATGTTCAAGATGTTAATATTATGAAGAAATAATTTTCTCATAATTTTAAACAACGAAGTTTGTTTGCTTAATGAAACAACTTAAAATTCAGATGATCGGAAATAATTAATGTAAAAAGCTTCCGGAATTTTCCGGAAGCTTTAAATTTGTTTTTAGAAGGATATTAATTTATTTTATTCCGATGAAATAAATCTCAAAACCTTCTTTTTGTGCGGCATCACGGTTGATTAAATGGCGTAAATCTACAATCCGTGGCCTGTTCATGAGTGTTTTAAGCCTAGCTAAATCCAGTGTTTTAAAATCTTCCCATTCAGTCAAAACTGCTAGCACGTCAGCCCCTTGGGCAACACTATACATATCTGGCGCATATTTAATTTTATCACCTAAAATTTTATGTGCATTATCCATTGCTTTAGGATCATAAACCGTAATGTCGGCGCCTTTTTCAAGTAAAAACTGAATAATCTGCATGGCCGGAGATTCGCGGCAGTCATCCGTTCCGCCTTTAAAAGCAGTTCCTAAAACCGCGATTTTAGGTTTGGAAATATCTTTAACAGTCTCTAATATCTTTTCCGCCATTTTTATTTTACGGTTATCATTGCCTTTAATTGTGGCCTCCACAAGAGAAAGTTCCGCGCCGTATTTGCGTCCCATATATGCCATGGCATTTGTATCTTTGGGAAAACAAAATCCGCCATAACCAGGGCCGGGATTCAAAAATTTGTTGCCGATACGAGTATCCAACCCCATGCCTTTGGCAACTTCATATACATCAGCGCCAGCTTTTTCGCAAAAGTCGGATATTTCGTTGATATATTGAATTTTCATTGCCAGAAAAGCATTGGAAGCGTATTTAATGGTTTCGGAAGAGCGTCGATGCACGTATAAAATGTTCGTATTTGTGGCAAACGGTTCATAAAGCTTGGCAATGACTGCTTTGGCACGTTCGCTGTTGGCGCCCACGATAATCCGGTCCGGATTAAAAAAATCGTAGACAGCAAACCCTTCGCGCAAAAATTCTGGCAACGATACAACATCAAATCTATCTTTAGGTTGTTGTTGGGCAATAATTTTTTCAACTTCATCTCCGGTATTGACTGGCACGGTCGACTTAACCGCCACAACCGTATAACCGCTGATATATTGCGCCAATTCTTCCGCAGCGGCATAAATATATTTCATATCGGCTTCTTTAGTAACCGGATTAGGCGGTGTGCCAACGGCCAAAATGACAACATCAGCATTTTCCACGCCTTCTTTCATAGAAGTTGTAAAACGAATACGGTGATTTTGCACATTTTTGATAAACAGCTCTTCCAGACCGTTTTCAAAAATAGTCAAATTCCCCGCTTTTAAACTTGAAATTTTGCTTTCGTCTTTATCAATACAAATAACTTCATTGCCAAGTTCAGCCAAACCGACGCCGGTCGGCAAACCGACATATCCCGTTCCCACAACTCCAATTTTCATTTTACACTCCATTAAGTTAATTAATGCCTAGAGTTTTACGCTGAATTGTGAAAATAACAAGGAAAGATATGGAGTTATCTACTTTTATTTGTGCTAAGATCTGTCAGGTTTGGCAGAATAATCATCATGATGCCGGAACAGACGATGAGCATGCCTGAAATTTTGACGATGTCGAGCTTATCGTTTAAGAACAGATACGAAAAAAATACTGACATTGTATAATATTAAGATTCATGCTCCACATTATAATAGTAAAAAAGCAAACAGATATCCTGTTGGTTTCATATCTCCTCCACCAATGATTTAAGCCATTTAACAATGTATGCTTAAAAAATATTTAGAGTGTGAACCTTATTTTAATAGTTTTCGTTATAAATTTATGTAAGGAGGAACAAATGAAAGATATCTCGGAAATATTGCACGAGGCACGCCCGCTGTATTTTGCCAGAAAAAGACGGCGTCGGATAATGGCGTCGGTGGTCGCGGCGACAGTTTTTGCTGTGGTTTTGAATATAGTTTTTGTGCCACGAAAAACCGAACTGCTGTATGATCTGTTGTCAGAGCAGATTTATATGACGGAAAACGGCTCTATAATTGAAGATATGGGGCTTCCGGTTGACGAATATGGCTTACTGATGGTCGGATAATGAAAGATATTATAAATGAAAACAAAAAATATGTTCGTGCAGTCATCCGCAAATTAACTGGCGGCAACAATGAGGATATAGAGCAGGAAGTGTATATCAAAACCTGGCAGAATTTGGCAAAATATAAAGAGCAGGGCAAGTTTAAGCAATGGCTTTGCACAATTACGGCTAACCTCTGCCGAGATTATTTCCGCTCTGGAAATTATCAGAGGCAGCAGAAGGAAATATCCGATGAAAGCATGTTGGACATGGTGGCTGTTACGGAAACGCCGGAAGAAAAGCTTGATCATAAAAAACGCCAGAAGCTTATATTAAAAGCCGTGGATGATTTGCCGCGTATTTATCGGGAAGTTATAGTGTTGTTTGAATTTGAAGAGTATTCGCTTGATGAGATTTCCAGACGTTTAAAGATCCCACAGGGAACTGTTAAGTCAAGATTATCGAATGCCCGTAAAACCTTAAGTAAGAAATTAAGTTTTTTAAAAGGAGAAAGCAAATGAGTAAAACATTGTTATCAATTTTAATGGCCACAACAATTTTAGCCACTGGTAGCGTCATGGCGCAGGCGCCGTCTTTTGAGGCAGATGATGCCCAAGTTATGGAAAATGTTGAAAAGCAACGTCCGCCAAAGCGGTTTGATCGTGAAAAACACGAGGAAATGGCCAAGAAAATGGCTAAAGATTTGGGGCTGACGGCTGAACAACAAGAGCAGGCGGAAGCTATCCGTAAAGAAGGACAGGAAAAAATCAAGCCGTTAATGGATGAAATGAAAGCGTTGCGTGAAAAAATCGATGCCGAACGCAAAGCCAACATGGAAGAGTTTGAAAAAATCCTAACTCCTGAACAAAAAGAAAAATTAAAAGAAATACAAAAACGTGGTCTTGAAGAAATGAATCGTCGTCTAAATGATAAGCGCGGACCGGGAATGCGTGGTCATGCGGATCGTCCAGCACCCGAACCGCGTCGTCCAAATGAAGATATGCGGCCCCGCCCGGACGGCGAAATGCTTCCGCCTCCGCCAATAGAAGATAACGAAGCAGCTTTGGCATCGACCGATGAAACGGTTGAAAGCGTCATCATTAGGGAAGGCGGACATCTCAAGGAATAAATACTTTGCAGATACAGGCTCTAAAGCAACAAACGGCCAGAATTTTTCTGGCCGTTTGCTTATGTAAAAGAAAATTCTGTATTTTATATCATAAACCACCGTTTAGTTTGCATACCTGATGTACTTATAAACGAAACGAACAGCCTCTCCATAAACCACCGTTTATGAATAATAAAGTCTTTGTAGATAAGCATTTGCCGCTATGGATAAAAGTTTATGCGCTTGAAAATATTAGTTGACATAAAATAAAAGTAATCTATAAATACTGTATTAAAAATAAACGGTGGTTTATGAAGATAAAGAGGGAAGATGTTTATCGGATATATACAAA